>NZ_VWNA01000001.1:0-600000 GCF_009600605.1 Segnochrobactrum spirostomi
ATGACCATTCCTCCGTTGCCCCCGATCGTCTCCACCGAAGTTCTGGCAAGGGAACTCGCCCGCACGGACCGCCGTACCGATCTTGTGGTGCTCGATGCCACGATCGGCAAGAGGATCGGCGAGGACGGGGCGGCCGTTCGGCACGAGACGCGCGCCCAGTTCGAGGACTCGGGCCACATTCCCGGCGCCCTCTATGCCGACCTCCTCCACGATTTCTCCGATCCGTCGGCACCGTTCGAGTTCACGCGTCCGCCGGCCGAGGCGTTCGAGACGGCGGCGCGCGCGCTCGGCATCGGATCCGCGAGCCGGATCGTCGTCTATGATTCCGCCGACGGCATCTGGGCGGCGCGGCTCTGGTGGCTGTTCCGGGCCTTTGGGCACGACGCCGTCCAGGTGCTCGACGGCGGTCTGACCAAATGGCGGGCCGAGGGCCGGCCGCTTGCATTCGGCCCGGCCTCGGCGCTTCCCGGCGATACCGTGTTCGAGGCGCACCCGCGGGCGGGGTTCTTCGTCGATCTCGACGATGTCAGGGCGATTGTCGAAGGCCGTGCGGCCGGCCGGCTCGTCTGCGTTCTCCGTCCGCCGGTGTTCGACGGCCGCGAGCGGGTCTATGCCCGTTCGGGCCACATTCCGGGCAGCCTCAGCCGACCCTATCGCGATCTGATCGAGCCGGAGACGAATGCCCTGCGGTCGCTCGCGGCCCTGCGTGCCGCCCTCGGCGATCTCTCGGCGGAGCCGGAGCGGCTGATCCTCTATTGCGGTGGCGGCATCACCGCGGCGGGCACGGCGCTCGCCCTCACGCTCCTCGGCGCGCGCGACATCGCGATCTATGACGGGTCGCTGTCGGAATGGTCCGCCGATCCGTCGCTTCCCATGGTGACGACGAAACCCTGAACCGCCGGCCGCAGCGGAGCTCTCGATGGCCCTCAAGACCCTCTGGTACCTCAATCTCGCCGACGGCGACTATCCGTGGATCCCGGGCGGGCTCTACCCGCTCGATTTCGACCGCTATCGGCGTCTCGCCCAGACGATCGACGCGGGCGGCTTCTACGGGGCGCTCGTCGCCACCTGGCCGAACGATCCCTTCGTCTCCGCTTCGTTCGCGGCGAGCTACACGACGCGGATGCGCTTCCTCGTCGCCGTCTACGCCCGGATGACGCCGGCGAAGCTGCTCGCACAACAGGCGTTGACCTTCGATGCCTTCACCGGAGGCCGGCTGCTCCTCAATCTCATCAACGGGCGCGACAACATCATGGAGACCTACGGCGTCTCCACCAGCCACGACGATCGCTATGCCCTCGGCGAGGCCTATTGGCGCGATTTCCGCCGCTTCTACGCCGAGGGCAATCCGACGAACTTCCCGAACACGCCGCTCGTTCTGCCCCCCACCCAAGCCGGTGGCCCCGCGCTCTGGGGGGCGGGCGACTCGGACGCGGGCGTCGCCCATGCCGGCGCGGTCATCGACGTCTACCTGACCATGCTGCGCCGGCTCGGACCCATCCGCGCGAAGTTCGATGCGGTGCGCGCCGCCGCGCAAAGGCGAGGCCGGACCTTCGCCGACATGGGGGCACTCGCGAGCGCGGTGGTGCGGCCCTCCCGCGCCGAGGCGGAGGCGCATTTCTACGACATCTTCCGCAGGACCGGGGTCGAGACCATCGTCGCCAAGCTCGACGCCGCCGTGGTGCGGCGCACCGGCGGCCGGCAGAATCTCGCCACGTTCGTTGCGCCGAACGAGCAGCGCCAGGGATGGGTGCGCGCGCTTCTCGCCGGCCGGCTGCCGGCTCTCGAGGACTTGCGGCTCGAGGGCAGCCTGTTCGCTGGCATCACGGCGTGGTCGCCGCTCGACATCTTCGATGCGGGCTCGTCGGCGGTCTATTTCGTCGGGGACCCGGACACCATCGCGGCCGACGTCGCGCGCTATCACGACGACGCGGGCCTGACCGCGCTGATCCTCTCCGGATGGCCGCTGATCGACGAAGCGAGGCGCGTGTCCGAGCTGCTTCTACCCCGGCTCGCGGAGATCGCCTGAGCCAAAAAAGAGAAGGGCCGGATCGCTGTCCGGCCCAACCTCGCTTGAACTCGCGATTCGGGCCGTTCAGCCCTTCGCCTTGTGCTCGTCGATGAGATCGACGAAGCGGCGGAACAGATAATGGCTGTCGCGCGGGCCGGGCGAGGCCTCGGGATGGTACTGGACCGAGAAGACCGGCTTGTCCTTGAGCCGCACGCCGCAATTCGACCCGTCGAACAGCGAGACGTGGGTCTCCTCTACCTCCGGCGGTAGGCTGTCGCGATCGAGCGCGAAGCCGTGGTTCATCGAGGTGATCTCGACCTTGCCGGTGGTGTGGTCCTTGACCGGGTGGTTCGCGCCATGGTGGCCCTGGTGCATCTTGACGGTCTTGCCGCCGAGCGCGAGGCCGAGCATCTGGTGGCCGAGGCAGATGCCGAACACCGGCAGGCCCGCGTCGACGACACCGCGGATCGCCGGGACGGCATAGTCGCCGGTCGCCGCCGGATCGCCCGGGCCGTTCGAGAGGAACACACCGTCCGGCTTGTGGGCGAGGATGTCCTCGGCCGTGGCGGTCGCCGGGACGACGGTCACCTTGCAGCCGTTCTCGGCGAGCAGGCGCAGGATGTTGCGCTTGATGCCGTAATCGACCGCGACGACGTGGTGGCGCGGGGCCTCCTGGCGACCGTAGCCCTTGTCCCACACCCAGGTCGTCTCGTCCCAGCCATAGGTTTGGCCGCCGGTGACGTCCTTGGCGAGATCGAGGCCTTCGAGGCCCGACCACGCCGCGGCCTGGGCCTTGAGGGCGGGAAGATCGAAGGTGCCGTCGGGCGAATGGGCGATCACCGCGTTCGGCATGCCCTTCTCGCGGATCAGGGCGGTCAGCGCGCGGGTGTCGACGCCGCTGATGCCGATGATGCCGCGCGCGGCGAGCCAGCGGTCGAAGGCGCGGCTCGCGCGGTAGTTCGACGGGGCGGTGATGTCGGTCTTGAGAACGATGCCGCGCACGCCGGAGGCGCTCGCCGCGTTCACCGTCTCGATGTCTTCGTCGTTGGTGCCGACATTGCCGATGTGCGGGAAGGTGAAGGTGACGATCTGCCCGGCATAGGAGGGATCGGTGAGGATCTCCTGGTAGCCGGTCATCGCCGTGTTGAAGCAGACCTCGGCGACGGCGATGCCGGTGGCGCCGATGCCCGTTCCCTCGATCACCGTTCCGTCGGCGAGCACGAGGAGGGCCGTGGGCGCGGGTTCGCTCCAGCCGTCGGCGTCAATCGGGTCGGTCATGGGGGCACCTGGATTTCGAAGCACTGGATCTCGAAGCAGCGGATGGCCGGCACACGAAAAGAGCCGGGGCAGGAGGCTGCCGCCGGCTCGGCCAGCTTCGAAGCGCGAGAGGTAAGGGAGGGGCGGGGAGGCGTCAACCCCGCGCACCGGAGCCGCGTGATCCTACGCCGTCTCATGACGTTCCACACCAGATGGAAATCTCACGGCCCGAGCGCGTTTCCTCGTCCAGGCTGCGCTGACTCAGGACGATCGTCGTCCGCGATGGGCGCGGCTCCCGGGGAGCCCTGATGAACAAGTCGACGAGAGAGACAGGGACGATCGTGCACGGTCGCCTCGATCTGCCGGACATTTCGGTCACAAGCTACAATCTGGAGATCAAGGACGAGGACGGGTTTGTCGGCGATCGCGCCAGCGGCCGCGCCTTCCGTGCGATTCTCGACGACGTGCGGGCGCGCGTCGCCGAGGTCGGAGAGGATCCGCTCGGAGAGGCGCCGAGCGGGGACTTGCGGAAGCGCACGCTCGACGAGGTGCTCGAAAAGGGCGAGCCGGAGGCCGCGGGCGTTGTGCAGGGGGCGATCGAGACCTTCGCCGGCGAGCTCGCCGGCGTGACCCGGCGCTTCCTCAAGCAGAAGGCGTGGCGCGGCATTCGCCGGATCGTCGTCGGCGGCGGGTTCGCCGGGGCGCGTATCGGCGAACTGGCGATCGGCCGCGCCTCGGTTCTTCTCAAGAGCGACCATGTCGACGCCGAGCTGGTGCCCCTCGGTCTGCATCCCGACGAGGCCGGGCTGATCGGCTGCGCCCATCTGGCGCCGCCCTGGATCTTTGAAGGCTTCGACGCCATTCTCGCCGTCGATGTCGGCGGGTCGAACATCCGCTGTGGGATCGTCGAACTGCGGCGCAAGAAGGCGCCGGATCTCTCCAAGGCGCGGGTCGGTGGGTTCGATCTCTGGCGCCACCGGGACGACAAGCCGACGCGGGAGCACGCCATCGATCGGCTCGGCGACATGCTCGGCCGCCTCGTCGCCGAGGCGGAGAAGGACGGCCTGCGCCTCGCGCCGTTCGTCGGGGTCGGCTGTCCGGGCGTCATCGATTCCGACGGCACCATAGAGCGGGGCGCGCAGAACCTGCCGGGCCGCTGGGACGGCCCCCGCTTCAACCTGCCGGCGGCGATCCGTGAGCGTCTGCCGACGATCGGGGCTCATGAAACGCTGGTGCTGGTGCACAACGACGCGGTGGTGCAGGGCCTCTCCGTAGTGCCGCGCATGGCCGAGGAGGATCGATGGGCGGTGCTCACCATCGGCACCGGCCTCGGCAATGCGAGCTTCGCGAAGCGCACCTTACCAGCGTAACAGGCGCGGCCCGAGCCAGCGGCCGACGAGGGTGACGCCGCCAATCGCGATCGCGTACCAGGTCGCGACGAAGAACGGGCTGTCGTCGGGGCAGTGGGCGGCATAGAGCGTCGCCCCGATCGCCCCGGCTGCAAGCCCGCCGACGAGCCCGGCCAGTCTGGGATCCGCGGGCGCGCCGTGCCGCAGCACCAGCATGATCGCGGCGAGCGGCACCAGCGACAGAAACGGGATGGCGAACAGGCAGAACAGGGCGTTGGAGCCGATCCAGCGCGCCGCCCAGGCGTCCGACGGAATGGTCGCGGCCTCGAATCCGAGCCCGGCGGCGAGGAGGGTGAGGGGGAGGGCGAGCACGATCGCCGGGCGTCGCGGCGTCGCGTCCGGTCGCCCGAGCCGCAGCGCGAGCGCGGCCGCCGGCACGGCGAGGCTCAGCGTCACCACGAACTTGAAGGGAAAGCGCACGGTGCCGAGCGCGAGGGCGATGTCCGGCCTCACGTGCAGCGTGATGAGAAAGATCGCGGCCGCGAGCGGCAGGGCGACGGCGAGCACCAGAGCGGCGTAACGCGCCTGGGGCACGGCCCGCTTCGGGCCGTCGGCGACCAGAGCCGCGATGAGATCGTTCGTCTTCATTCGATCGCCTTCCGATAGATCGCCGCGAGCGCCTTGAGCCCGCGGTGGAGCGCGACGCGCACCGCGCCCTCGCTCATGCCGAGCCGCACCGCGGTGTCGCGCACGCTCGCCCCCTCGACGGAGAGCGAGCGGACGATGTCCCGCTGCCTGGCGCCCAGATGATCGAGCATCCGCTCGACGTCCTCGCCCTCGAACGGATCGGGCTCGGGATCGGCCGGCAGCACCTCGATGAAGTCCTCGATCGGGGCCTCGGCCCGCCGTCCGCGCCGCCGCAGGGCGTCGAACACCTTGTGCCGGGCGATCACCGTCACCCATGGCGCCACCGGCTTCGCCGGGTCCCAGGTGTGGCGCTTCAGGTGGATCGCAAGCAGCGTCTCCTGAACGAGATCCTCGACCTCGGCGGGGGCGAGGCCGACGCGGCGCACATCGCCGCGCATGGCGACCCGGAGCGCTGGGGCGAGCGAGGACAACAGCATGCGGTACGCAGCGTCGTCGCCCGCAAGCGCCGCCCGCATCCAATCCGTCCACTGCTGCTCGACCGCCCGCGCACTCATCAGATCGAGTGTACTACGCCGCCGAAGACCACGGTGTTACAGCGCGCGTAAAAAATTCTCTCCTCCTCCGGATCGAAGAAAAAATCGTGGGGGGCCGTGTAATGCGGCTTCGGTGCGGTGCGTAGAGCCCGGTAGCGAGCGGATCGAAAGCTCGCTTTGCAGGAGACACATCATGAACCGTCGTTCCGTCAATCTCGCACTCGCCGGCTCGCTCGCGAGCGCGCTCACCCTCGCCGCGAGCCTGCCGGCCTCGGCCGCCGACACCGCCGGCAAGGAGAAGTGCTGGGGCGTGGCGCTCAAGGGCCAGAACGATTGCGCCGCCGGCGCCGGCACCACCTGCGCCGGCACCTCCAAAGTGAACTATGACGGCAAGCACTGGAAGCTCGTGCCCGCCGGCACCTGCACCACGATGAAGACGCCCTATGGCCCCGGCTCGCTGACGCCGATCAAGCGCCCGACCTGATCCCGCAGGCGGCGGGGGTGCGCTCCCGCCGCCGCTCTCCTCCTCGTCCCGAGGATCCGCACATGAACGTTCCCGTCTTCCCGGGTCCCGGGCTTCCCCGCCGCGCCGGCGTGGGTTTCAAGCCGGACCATTTCGCCGACATCGCCGGTGCGGCGCAGCCGATCGGCTTCTTCGAGATCCATGCCGAGAACTATATGGGCGCTGGCGGTCCACCCCATGCCCGGCTGGCGCGGCTCCGGGCCGACTATGCCCTCTCGGTCCACGGCGTCGGCCTCTCGATCGGCGGCGAGGACCCTCTCGACGATGACCATCTCTCGCGGCTCGCCGAGCTCTGCGCGCGCTACGAGCCGGCGAGCTTTTCCGAACATCTCGCCTGGTCGAGCCACGGCGACGTCTTCCTCAACGATCTGCTGCCGCTCCCCTATACGCCGGCGACGCTCGCCCGCGTCGTCGAGCACGTCGATCGCGTGCAGACGGCGCTGAAGCGGCCGATGCTGCTCGAAAACCCGGCGACCTACGTCGTCTTCAGCGAGAGCACCATCGCCGAGACGGACTTCCTCGCCGAGATCGCCGCGCGGACCGGCTGCGGCCTCCTTCTCGATCTCAACAATGTCCACGTCTCCGCGACGAACCACGGTTTCTCGTCGGCGGACTATCTCGCCGCCTTTCCGCTCGCGGCCGTGGGCGAAATCCATCTCGCCGGCCACGCGGTGGCTGATGGGGAGGGGGAGCGGCTGCTGATCGACGCTCACGACCGCGCCGTCTGCGCCGAGGTCTGGGACCTCTACGACCGCCTCGTCGAACGGATAGGCCCGGTCCCGACCCTGATCGAATGGGACAACGACGTGCCCGATTGGGCGACGTTGCGCGCCGAGGCGGTCGAGGCCGATCGGCGGATGGCGGCGGCCGCGACGCGGGTCGCCGCGCGCGAAGCGGCGTGAGGCCCACGATGTCGGTGCTCTCGCAATCCGCCGTCTATGCGGCCGTCCGCGATCCCGAAGCGCCGGTGCCGGCGGGCTTCGCCGGCGATGCCGCGCGCCGCTTCGCGATCTACCGCAACAACGTTGCAGTCGGATGGATCGGGGCGCTCGAAGCGCGCTTTCCCGCCGGGCGGCGGATCGTCGGCGAGGATTTCTTCCGCGCCATGGCTGCGGCGTTCGTGCGCGTGCGACCGCCGCGTTCGCGGCTGCTGCATACCTACGGCGACGATTTCCCCGATTTCGTCGAGGACTTCCCGCCGGCGGCGGGCGTGCCTTACCTGGCCGACGTGATGCGCCTGGAGGCGGCGCGGACGCGGGCCTACCACGCCGCCGATGCCGCGCCGCTCCTACCGGAGGCTCTGGCGGCCGTCGCGCCGGAGGCGGCCGAAACGCTCCGCTTCGCCGCCCACCCCGCAGCCGCGATCGTGGCTTCGCCCCATCCGATCGTGCGCCTGTGGGCGATGAACGTTGGCGATCTCGCCTGCGGGCCCCTCGACGATTGGATGCCGGAAGCCGCCCTCGTCGTGCGGCCCGGGCTCGAGGTCGAGGTTCACGCGCTGGAGGCGGGTGCGGCCGCGTTTGCCTTGGCGCTGCTGGCCGGAGTCCCGCTGACGGCGGCCGCCGCGTCGCCGGACGGCGCGCCCGCGTTCGATCTTGCTGCGACGCTCGGCCTGCTCATCGGCGCCGGAGCGTTCGCCCGCGCAACCGACCTTTCCCCATCATCATCGGAAGACGATCATGCCGATCGCTGAAATGCTCGACGGCTCAGCCGTCTCCGCCCCCAAAATCTCACCGGCCGTCGCGGCCTTCCGCCTGTTCCGGCGCGGCTGCGAGGCGGTGCCGCTGTCGCTGATCTCGCTTGGCGCGCGGATCTTTCCGGCCGCCGTGTTCTGGCAATCCGGCGAGACCAAGCTCGAGGGGTGGCACGTCTCGGATAGCGCGGTCTTTCTGTTCCAGGAAGAATACAAGCTGCCGCTGATCGACCCGTGGCTTGCTGCCCATCTCGCGGCCTTCGCCGAGCATTTCTTCCCCATCCTGCTCGTGCTCGGGCTCGCCTCTCGGTTCGCGGCGCTCGCCCTGCTCGGCATGACGCTGGTGATCGAGATCTTCGTCTACCCCGACGCGTGGCCGACCCACGGCGTCTGGGCGATCTCGTTCCTCACGGTCATCGTCCACGGCCCCGGCCTCTTCTCGCTCGATCACCTGATCCGGCGGCGGTTCGATCCCCCGGCCTCGCTGCGGGCGTGACCTTCAGCCGCCGGCGAGCAGCGCGACCGCCACCGCCGGTGCGGCCCGCGCAGCCCAAGGCGCTGCCGCGGGCGCGACCGGGATCGTCTCGGCGAGGGAGATCCACCGGCGTCCGAGCCGGTGGGCCAGGGCGCGGCTCAGGAAGTCGCCGATGCCCGCACCGACGATCGGCGCGTCATCGGCAACGGTGCCGTGCGAGAGCACCAGGGACGCCGCGTCGAACAGGCTCCCGAGCTGGCGTTCGCCGAGATAGTGGGCGAGACGCAGCCAGTCCGCCTCGCGCGCGTCCGCCGCGTCGTAGCCGACCATGCGGGCGAGGCGGGCGCGGCTTTCGGCGAGGCTCTTGCCCCGTCCGTCCGCCGTCGCGTGCTGATCGACGCCCTCGGGGAGCTCGCCGGTGATGCGCCGGACGTCGGCCATCGAGGCGAAATATTCGTTCATGAGGGGCTGCCACCGCCCCGCGAACGGCACGCGGTCAGCGATCGCCATCACGAAGGTGCGCGTTGCGCCGGTATAGAGGAGCTCGCCGCTCGCGAGCCGCTCCGCGTCGCCGTAGCCCTGGGCCGCCGGCCGGGCGTCCACGATCGGAATGAGGTCCGCCGTCGTCGAGCCGATATCGACGAGGAGGGCATTCGGGCACGTCCGCCCGACGAGGGCCGCGGTCGCGTGCCAGTTGGCGGAGGCGACCGCGGCGACATGGTCTGCGGCGTCGGCGATCGGCAGGAAGCCCTTCGGCCCGGCATAGATGATTGTCTCTGGCCCCAACGCTGCGGCAAGCCGATCGGCGAGTTGCGAGATGCCGTCGCGGCGCGAGGCGAACGCGTCGGTGAGTTCGGCCGTCACCGTGACGGCGAATGCCGGCGATCCCGTCGCGGCGAAACGCTGCCTTACGCTCGCGAGCGCGTCGTCGAGATGATGCAGGCCCTGCCAGAGCGGCGTCGCGATCTGAACGACGTCCTCGATGCGTCCGTCGCGGGCGAGGGCGCCTTTGGTGTGGGCGCCGCCGACATCGAGCCCGACGATCGTCCGTCCTTGCCAGCCGTGCGGCACGCCGCTAGCGCTTGCCGGCGTGAGAGAGGCAGCGTCACCCGTGTTCACGATCGTCCCCGTCCTCGATATCCGTCATCGCCGCGTCGTGCGCGCCCGCGCCGGCGACCGGGCCCATTATGCCCCGATCGAAACGCCGCTCGCCCCGGGTTCGGAGCCGGTGGATATTCTCGCCGGCCTCGCCCGTCTTCACCCGTTCCGGGCTTATTACGTCGCCGATCTCGACGGCATCGAGCAAGGCCGTCCGAACCTCGACCTCGTCGCGCCGCTCGCCGTCACGGTACCCGAGGCCGAAATGTGGGTCGACGCAGGCATCGCCGACGCGGCGGCGGCGCGGCGTCTCGCGGAAGCCGGCGCGGGACGCGTTCTGATCGGCAGCGAAAGCGCGCCGCCGCCCCGTCTCGCGCTCGATCTCACCCAAGAGGGGCACCCGGTCGCCCTGTCGCTCGATTTTCGCGGCGACGATTTCGTCGGGCCGGCCGCGCTTTTAGACGATGCCGCGCTATGGCCAGACGTCGTCGTCGTCATGACGCTCGCCCGCGTCGGCATGGGCCGCGGGCCGGACCTCGCCAAGCTCGAGGCGATCCGCCGCCGGGCCGGCGACCGCCGCGTCTTCGCAGCGGGCGGCGTGCGCGGACCGGATGATCTCGCTGCCCTTGCAAATGCCGGGATCGACGGAGTGCTCGTCGCCTCGGCGCTGCACGACGGCGCGCTCACGTCCGCCGACCTCGCCGCCTTCGGCTGAACGCCGGTAGGCACTCCCTGAAATGAAAGACGCGCCGGAGCGGGAAGCTCGGCGCGTCGATCGTCAGGCCGCAATGGCCCGTATGCCGGAACGATCAGTTCGCGGCGAACGGGTGATGGGCGCTGTTGCGCTGGGCGGTGACTTCGGCGGCGGTCGGCTTGCCGTTGACGGCGCGCTCGAGCGCTTCCTTGGTCGCCTTGTAGTTGTATTCCTGGATCTTCGCGTCGTCCGAAGCTTCCCAGTGAATGAAGACGCCGACCGAGACGAACAGGTCGTCGGCTTCCTCGACCGGGATGATGCCTTCGGCGACCGAGTCCTGGATCGCCTTGGCCACGCCGTACTGGGCCGGGCCGAACATCTGGACGGCCTGGCGGGCGTCCTTGATGGTGACCTTGTTGAACAGGATCGTGTTCGGCTTGCAGGGCAGGTTCGGCGCGAGAACCGCGAGGAGGGTCGTGAAGCCGTCCTTGTTGTTCGTCAGGGCGTTCACGAACGCCGTCTCGGCCGCGGAACCGCGGGGTCCGATGACGAGGTCGATGTGGGCCACTTCGTTACCGTCGCCGACGAGAGACTCGCCGATGAGCACTTTAGTGATCTTCGCCATGTGAGTGGTCCTCCCTTGAGGGAATCCGTATGGAACACAAGCCGCGCGCGCCGCGTGGTGGCATTTGGGCCTGCCAAGCGGCCGCTATCCTTGTTATCGGCGTTCGGTTCCAAACCGAACCGGTTGGCCAGATAGGGTACTGGTCGTGCGGCGCGACGACCCTAATCTGAAAGACCTCGCAACGGCAAGGCGCACCGCAACGCGGCGTTTGGCAGCGCGGGTCATTCCGGGGACGGATGAAATGATCGCTGCGCGCGTCTTGAAACGGTCACCCCGGCAACCCTATCTTTGAGGTGAGATTCTCTCGCGCGCGCCAGCGGGAGGATCGCCGTTTGAGGGGGCTCATCGGACCCGAGGTCCGACCCGCGTGTCGTAAGGCGCGAAGGAGCGTTTCAGCAGGGCGAGAGAGGACAAGTTCCCTGAGCATAGCAGTGGAAATGGAGAGCACGGCCGTCCGTGCCGCTCATGAATCGGTGACCCCGGCGCGCGTTGCCGCCGAGACCCCGATCGAAGTCGTTCTGGCGAGCCTCGATTCTTCCAAGGCGGAAGAAATCTCGGACATCGACGTGACCGGCAAGACGTCGCTCTGCGACCACATGGTGGTTGCATCCGGGCGATCGAACCGACACGTCGGCGCTATCGCCGATCACCTCCTGAAAGATCTCAAGGACGCCGGGTTCGGCAATGCGCGGGTCGAAGGCCTGCCGCAATGCGACTGGGTCCTGATCGACGCCGGCGACGTCATCGTCCACGTCTTCCGGCCCGAAGTCCGTACCTTCTACAATATCGAGAAAATGTGGTCGGTGGACGCGGCGACCCCGCCGACGCCGGCGCGCGTCAAGCTCTGAGCCGGGTGGGCGTCTCGGTTCGATCGTGCGCATTGTCCTTCTCACTATCGGCCGCCTCAAGGCGGGGCCCGAGCGCGAGCTTGCGGCCCGCTATCTGGAGCGTGCTGCGAAGGCGGGGCCGGCGATCGGCCTCGCCGGCTTCGAGGTGATCGAGATCGCCGAAAGCCGGGCCGCGCGCGCAGAGGCGCGCAAGGACGAAGAAGCCGCCGCCCTGATCGCCGCATTGCCGGCCGGGGCGGCTCTGATCGCGCTCGACGAGCGTGGCCGCACCGTGTCGAGCGAGGCGTTGTCCGAGCGGGTCGGACAATGGCGCGACGGCGGCCGGCCGGCACTCGGCTTTGCCATCGGCGGCCCGGACGGGCACGGCGAGGCGATCCGCCGGCAGGCCGACCTCCTCGTCGCGTTCGGGGCGATGACCTGGCCGCACCAGCTCGTGCGCATCATGGCGGCCGAGCAGCTCTACCGCACCGTCACGCTGTTGTCGGGCCATCCCTATCACCGGGCCTGACCGGGCGGAGGGCGATGCCGGGGCGTTCGATGCTTCGCTGCGGCGAACGTGACGAAGGCTTAACTTGACCGCGCTCAGATGGCGCGACATGCACGGCGGAGCACCGACCGGCGAAGCCATTCGCGGCGCCGGGTGCGGCAGGACGATCGAGTTTGCGGACGGCGACGGCAGCGCGACAGTCGAGCGGGCGGAGGCTCCCCTTCATCGGGGCGGCGTCCGTCGTTGCGGCCACGTGCCTGATCGGCGTCCCGCCGGCGTCGGCCCAGAATGCAGCCGGCACAGCTCCCCAGGGCCATGCGGCGAGCGCGGCGCCCGCCGATCCCGCTGCCGCGGCGAAGCCGACCGACCCGAAGACGGAAAAGCAGCAGCGTGAGGCCGAGCTCGCCACGCTGAACCGCACCATGCAGGTGAGCGCGGAACGTCAGGCGCAGCTCGCCCGCGAGATCGACGCGCTCGACAAGGACCGCGCCAGCCTGAACGCGGAGCTGATCAAAACCGGGGACCGGCTCGCCTCGCTCGAAAAAGCGGTGGAGGAGAGCGCGGGCAAGCTCGCCAAGATCCAGGCCGACGAGGAACGCATTCGCGGTTCGCTCAACGAGCGGCGCGGAGAATTGTCCGAGGTGCTGGCCGCCCTCGAGCGGATCGGGCGGCATCCGCCACCGGCGCTCGTGGTCGCGCCGTCGGACGCACGCCAGGCCGTGCGCAGCGCCATCCTGCTCGGCGCGGTGCTGCCGCAGATCCGCGTCGAGGCCGATGCGCTCGCTGCCGACCTCGCGGCACTGGCCCGCCTCGAAAAAGACGCCGCCGACGAACGCCAGCGCCTCGAAGCCGATGCCGCGCGGCTCGGCGAGGAGCGGACCCGCCTCGCCCTCCTGATCGAAGAGAAGCGCAAGGCGCAGGAGCAATCGGCCGGCGAACTCGCCGCCGAGAAGGACCACGCCGCCGCGCTCGCCGCCCAGGCCTCCGGCCTCGAAGACCTGATCGGGCGGCTCGAACGCGATCTGAAGAGCGCGAGAAACGCCGCCGCCGAGGCCCGTGCCTCGGATGGCAAGAGCGCTCGGCCGAGTGCCGGCGATCCCTCGCGCCTGTCGCCCGCGACCCCGTTCGCCTCGACCAAGGGGCACCTGCGCCTGCCGACCCGCGGTGCGATCACGGTCAAGTTCGGTGCGGACGACGAATTCGGGAATAAGGTACAAGGCGACACGCTCGCGGCGGCGGCCGGTGCCCAGGTGACGGCGCCCGCCGACGGGTGGGTCGTGTATGCGGGGCCGTTCCGTTCCTACGGGCAGATCTTGATCCTGAACATGGGCGACGGATATCATGTTCTTTTGGCGGGGCTGGGCCGGATCGATGTCGATCTGGGTCAGTTCGTCCTAGCGGGAGAGCCGGTCGGAACGATCGGTGGTACGATGCTCGCAAAAGCAGGCGGAACCGACGCGGACCAGCCGCAATCGACGCTCTATATTGAGTTCCGCAAAAACGGCACTCCCATCGACCCGACCCCGTGGTGGGCGGCTTCGGCTGACGAAGAGGTACGCGGATGATTCGCAGGTTTACGCTCGTGGGCGCTGGCGTCGTGCTCGGAGCGGCGTTGATGCTGGTGGCGACGCAGCCGCGGTTTTCGCCGGCGAGCATTGCGAACGCCGCCAGTGCGTCGACCGACGTCTACCGTCAGCTCAATCTGTTCGGCGACGTGTTCGAACGGATTCGCTCCGATTATGTCGATCAGCCGGATGACGCCAAGCTCGTCGAGGCGGCGATCAAGTCGATGCTGACCTCGCTCGACCCGCACTCGGAATATCTGCCGCCCGACAAGCAGCGCGACATGAACGTCAAGACGCGCGGCGAGTTCGGTGGCCTCGGCATCCAGGTGCTGATGGAGAACGGCGCCGTGAAGGTGGTGTCGCCGATCGAGGGCACTCCGGCTCAGAAGGCTGGTGTGCTCTCCGGCGATGTCATCACCGCGGTCGATGGCAAGTCGCTCGAGGGCGTGACGCTCGACGAGGCGGTCGACCGCCTGCGCGGCCCGATCAACACCCCGGTGACGCTCACCATCAAGCGCGCGAACGCCGAGAAGCCGCTCGAGTTCAAAATCGTCCGTGATCGCATCGTCATCCCGTCGGTGCATTGGCGGGCTGAGGGCGACGTCGGCTACATCAAGGTCAACGAGTTCACCGAGAACACGAACGACGGCCTGAAGAACGCGATCGACGAGCTTTCCAAGGACATTCCGAAGGACAAGCTCAAGGGCTACATCATCGATCTGCGCAACAATCCCGGTGGCTTGTTCGATCAGTCGATCATGGTAGCGGACGATTTCCTCGACCGCGGCGAGATCGTGTCCACCCGCGGCCGCGACCCGGACAAGATCCAGCGCTTCAACGCCCGCTCCGGCGACCTGACCGGCGGCAAGCCGATCATCGTGCTCGTCAACGGCGGCTCGGCCTCGGCGTCGGAGATCGTGGCCGGTGCGCTGCAGGATCACCGCCGGGCGACCATCCTCGGTACCCGCTCGTTCGGAAAGGGTTCGGTCCAGACGATCATCCCGCTCGGCTCGAACGGCGCGATCCGCCTGACCACCGCGCGCTACTACACGCCGTCCGGTCGTTCGATCCAGGCCAAGGGCATCGAGCCGGACATCGAGGTCGTGCAGGACGTTCCGGACAACCTCAAGGACAAGGTCGAGGTGAAGGGCGAGGCGACCCGCGCCGGCCACCTCAAGGCCGAGGACGGCAAGGAGCAGCTCGCCCCCTCGCAGGCCTACGTTCCGGAGGATCCGAAGCAGGACAAGCAGCTCAACACAGCGCTCGAACTGCTCCGTGGCCTCCAGGCGAACAAGAACTTCCCGCCGAATCCGGAGACCCCGGTTCCGAACTGAGCCGGGCGGATCGACCCTCTCGCGGCGGCGCCTTCGGGCGCCGCTCGCATTTTTGGGGGAACGGTCCGAGAGCGTCGCGCTTTGACCTGCCGGCCGCTCCTTTCTATGGTCCTCCCGTCTATGATCCTTCCGCCGGTCGCCGACCGGTCCGCCATGCCGATCCGGGGGACCGCACCCCGGTCGGTCCTTCGCCTTCCGCGTGCCGCCGGCGCGCCATCCAGGGACGAACGCGCCGCTCATGAGCCGCCTCGATGTCTTCCTCGCCCGCCTGACCGCCCAGAAGGCGCTCCTCGAGCTCGTCGCTGCGAAGATCGCCGACGTGCCGGGTCCCGTGCTCGAGCTCGGCCTCGGCAACGGGCGGACGTTCGATCACCTGCGTGAGATCCTGCCGGGCCGCGAGATCTTCGTGTTCGACCGCGCCGTCTCCGCGCACCCGGCCTCGATTCCCGACGGCGACCACATGATCGTCGGCGACATTCGCGAGACGCTCGCTTATTGCGGGCCGCGCGTGGGCGCTCCGGCGGCCTTCATCCATTGCGATCTCGGCACCGGCGATCCGACCGCCGACCTCGCCCGGGCCGATTGGCTGGCGCCGCTCATCGACGCGCGCACCGCCTCGGGCGGCTATCTCGCCACCGGCGTGCGCCTCGATCTCGCGAATTTCGACATGCTGCCGATGCCCGAAGGGCTCGAAAAGAGCCGCTATTGGCTCTACCGCAAGCGGTGAAAGCGGACCGATGAGCCGCCTCGACAGCTTCATCCGCCGCCTCAAGGCGCAGAAGGTCCTGATCGAGCACGCCGCGTCGCTGATCGGCGACGTGCCGGGGCCGATCCTCGAACTCGGCCTCGGCGTGGCGCGCACCTACGATCACCTGCGCGCGCTGTTGCCGGACCGGGAGATCTTCGCCTTCGACAACGTGATCGTCGCCCCGATCGATCTCCTGCCCGATGCTCATCACCTCATCATGGGGGAGATCCGCGAGACGCTCGCCTTCTGCGGGCCGCGCGTCGGGGCCCGAGCGGCCCTGATGCACAACGACATCGGGTCCGGCGACGAGATCCACAACGCGGCGACGCGGGCGTGGCTCGCGCCCCTCGTGCCGCCGCGGATGGCGCCGGGCGGCATCGTCATCACCAGCTTCACCATGGAGCTGGCGGGCTACGAGAAGCTGACGGTGCCCCCGGAGGTGCCGGCGAACCGCTATCACCTCTATCGCGCGCCTCGGGGCTGAGAGCCCGTCGCGCGCCCGTCACCCGCCCATGAAAGGGTGAAACGAATCCGTCCCCTGGATTCGAGGGTCGGGTGCCTTATGTGTCGCTCGCACCTTCGAGAGGATCATCGTTGCAGGCCGATCACCCCCGAACATCGGACATGCTGACCGGCCTGCTCGCCGCCCACCCGGAGGAGCGCATCCGCGTCGGCGACCTCGTGGCGGGGCTGCGCAACCGCGTGTTCGGGCTGACCTTCCTCGTGTTCGGCATTCCGAACTGCATCCCGATGCCGCCGGGCGTGCCCGTCATCTGCGGTATCGTGCTCGGCTTCGTCGCCGCCCAACTCGCCCTCGGCCGGGACTTTCCCTGGCTGCCGGCCCGGGTCGCCGACAAGACCTTTCCCCGCAGCGTGCTCGTCTCGATCGTCGAGCGGGCGGTGCCGATCATCCGCAAGTTCGAGCGGCTGAGCCGCCCGCGCCTCGACGTGCTCGTGACATCCAGTGCGCGGCGGGCCATCGGCGCGATCATCGTGGTGCTCGCGGGCATTCTGGTCCTGCCGATTCCCTTCCTTGGCAACATGCCGCCGGGTATCGCGATCTGCATCTTCGGCCTCGCGTTGATCGAGCGCGACGGCCTGTTCGCCCTCGGCGGCTATGTCGCGACGGTGCTCGGCCTCGCCGTCACCGTCGGCATGACGTGGGCGATCTTCGCCGGCGCCGCGCAGCTCTTCTGAGGAGCGGCTGCCGTCCGGTCTCGCCCGTCGATCGGAGGGGTTGACGCTCCACCACGGGAGCGCGCACAGGGGAGGCCCGACCGCCTCCGAGGTATTGCCATGTCCGCGTCGCCCGATTTCCTCCTCGAACTCTCCCGTGCCGCGCGTGGCGCCCCCGAGAGCGGGATCGTCGAAGTGGTCAATTATGGGCGACTCAAGGAGGGGCTCATCCCGCTGTGGGTCGGCGAAGGGGACCTGCCGACGCCGGCCTTCATCAGCGAGGCGGCGACGCGAGGCCTCGCCGCCGGCGAGACCTTCTACACCTGGCAGCGCGGCATCCCGGAGCTTCGGCAGGCGATCGCGGATTATCACGGCCGGCTGTTCGCCCGGCCGTTCTCGGCCGAGCGCTTCTTCGTCACCATCGGCGGGATGCACGCGGTCCACATCGCGGTCGGCCTCGTGGTCGAGCCGGGGCAGGAGGTGATCGTGCCGTCGCCGACCTGGCCGAACGTGCCAGCGGCGGTCGAACTCGCCGGCGGGCGCGCCCGCATCCTGCACATGGATTATGCCGCGACCGGCTGGACCCTCGACATCGACCGGCTGGAGGCCCTGATCGGCCCCGCGACGCGGGCGATCCTCCTCAATTCGCCGGCCAATCCGACCGGCTGGGCCGCCGACGAGGCGACCCTCAAGGCGGTGCTCGCCGTGGCCCGCAAGCACGGGCTCTGGATCATCGCCGACGAGGTCTATGGCCGCTTCTCGTTCACCGGCGAGCGCGCGGCCTCGTTCCACGACGTCGCCGACGAGGCGAACGACCGCATCCTCTACGTGAACACCTTTTCGAAGAACTGGGCGATGACCGGCTGGCGCATCGGCTGGCTCGAGGCGCCGCCGGCGTTCGGTCCGGCGATCGAGAACCTCGTCCAATATACGACCTCGGGCGTGCCGGGCTTCCTGCAGCGCGGTGCGCTTGCGGCGATCGAACGGGGCGAGGATTTCATCGCCTTCCAGAAGGCGCGGGTCGGCCGCGCGCTCGACGTGATGACGAGCGCGCTCGCCGCCACCAACCGGGTGAGCTTCGCCAAGCCTGACGGCGCGTTCTACCTGTTCCTGGCGATCGACGGGTTCGACGACACGCGGCGGCTGGCGCTGCGCCTGATCGACGAGGCCGGCGTCGGCGTCGCGCCGGGCACCGCGTTCGGTCCCGGCGGCGAGCGCTTCCTGCGCCTCTGCCTCGCCCGCAGCGAATCGCACATCGCGACCGCCGCCGACCGGCTTCAGGATTGGCTGCGGAAGGCGTAAGGCGGGGGGCGCGAGGCGCGCGGAGTGTAGGATTTGGCCGCTGTGTTCGCCTGCGACTGAGACGCACGCGATTGCCCCATCACCTGCCACCTCTTCCTTCGCCCCGCTTGGCGGGGAGAAGGCGGCCCGATAGGGCCGGATGAGGGGCCTGGGTCCGAGACGTCCTTTGCGAGGCTTCGAGGCGTCTCGTTCGCCGCTTCACCCCACCCCGACGCTGCGCGTCGACCCTCCCCCTGACAGGGGAGGGTGGGGCGCCTTGTCCCTGGCGGGAGGGTTCGGCGCCGTGCCTCAGCCGCCGGCGGCCTGGAAGATTTCGTAGGTTGGGTGGGACAGGTGGTGGCCGAAGCGGCCCGTCGGGCGGTCGCGGTTCAAGCCGAGCGACTGCCACACCTCGATCAGCGCGCCGGTCAGGTGCTCGATCAGCTCGTCGGCGTGGAACGGCGTCGGCGTGATGCGCAGCCGCTCGGTGCCGCGCGGCACGGTCGGATAATTGATCGGCTGGATGTAGATACCGTGCACCTCAAGCAGCCGATCGCTTGCCGCCTTGCAGAGCTCGGGATCGCCGACGAGGATCGGCACGATGTGGGTCTCGGACGGCATCACCGGCAGGCCGGCGGCGGTCAGGACTTCCTTCGTGCGGTGGGCCTGGCGCTGCTGGGCGCGGCGCTCGGTGCTCGACGCCTTCAGATGGCGGATCGAGGCGGTCGCGGCGGCGGCGAGCGCCGGGGGCAGGGCGGTCGTGAAGATGAAGCCCGGGGCATAGGAGCGCACCGCGTCCACGAGCACCCGCGAGCCGGTGATATAGCCGCCGAGAACGCCGAATGCCTTGGCAAGCGTCCCTTCGATGACGTCGATGCGGCCCATCGCGCCGTCACGCTCTGCGATGCCGGCGCCGCGCGGGCCGTACATGCCGACCGCGTGAACCTCGTCAAGATAGGTGAGCGCGCCGTACTTTTCGGCGAGGTCGGCGATCTGGGCGATCGGCGCGATGTCGCCGTCCATGGAGTAGACCGATTCGAAGGCGATCAGCTTGGGGCGGTCGGGACCCGCCGCCTTGAGCAGTTCTTCGAGATGGGCGACGTCGTTGTGCCGCCAGACCTGCTTGGCGCACCCCGAATTGCGGATGCCCGCGATCATCGAGGCGTGATTGAGCTGGTCGGACAGGATCAGGCAATCCGGTAGAAGCCGGGCGATGGTCGAGATCGCGGCCTCGTTGGAGATGTAGCCCGACGTGAAGGTGAGGGCGGCTTCCTTGCCGTGCAGGTCGGCGAGTTCGGCCTCGAGCTCGACCAGCGGGTGGTTGGTGCCCGAGATGTTGCGCGTACCGCCGGCGCCGGCGCCCATGCGGGTCGCGGCTTCGGTGAGCGCGCCGACCACGTCCGGATGCTGGCCCATGCCGAGATAATCGTTGGAGCACCACACGACGATTTCGCGGGTCTCATCGTCGCGCCGCCAGATCGCGTGGGGGAACCGGCCCGCGATTCGCTCCAAATCGGCGAAGACGCGGTAGCGACGCTCCGCTTTCAGCGCGTCGAGGGCACGATCAAAGAAAGCCTGGTAGTCCATCCGTCGCGTTCCTTCGGGTGACGTTCCTGCTCCCTTAAGCCGGCCGGGGGCGGCCAGCTTTGATCTGGAACAGTTTCGCCAAGTCTGCGCAGCGCATTCGGGCGGATGTCGAAACGGCGATCCGTCGGCAGGGTGCGTTGGCCGGCCAATCAGACTGGAATTTTTCGCAATGTAGCCTTTCGGGGGCTGTTGTCGAAGCGCGTGTTGACGCGGGCGCAGCCGCGGGGGCGGCGCCTGAAACGGGCTCCGGACGGTCGGGGCGAGGTGCGAAGCCTCAGAACGCCTTGAAGGTCGGGATCGTCTTGGTGTCGCGGATGCCCGACACGCTGTGGACGTTCTCGTTCACGAAATGGCCGATGTCGGAATCGTGCTCGGCATAGAACTTCACCAGCAGGTCGTAATCGCCCGCCGTGGAATAGATCTCGGAGGCGATCTCCCGGTCGGCGATCGCCGCGGCGACTTCGTAGGCCCGTCCGAGCTCGCATTTGATGAGGACAAAGAAGGGCTTCATCGGGCTCTCCGCAGCGCGGGCCGGCCTGCCCGCGGGGCTCAATCAACCGGATCGCGCGGCCCGCCGCAAGGGTTAGACATCACATCACAGCCGGTAACGAACAGGGTCGTTGCTAGTTGCAAACAATCGTCCTACCGCACTGCATTCCAGCTATAGTTATGGCTTGCTTTGCCAATTCAGAGGCTGCGTCGTCACAAGAGGCGCGGTCATGGCCGGCTTTCATGCAGTGATATTCAAAGACGGCAAGCATGTTGCAAGATATAAGCAGGGGATAAATATTATCATAGCCCATATTGGTGCGCTGCTGGAGCTCGCTCCACGCCAAAATAGCATTTGATGTCATGCAATTGCGAAAGGCTGTTACGAGACTCTCAGATGCGCCTGCATTGTCGGGATCCAGCGGTTCGCTATGCGCTCTATGCAATCCGCCAGCCGCCGCCGCAAAGACACTCGTGGCGATCAACAGCAGTATGGGACGCCTTACGCGGTCGGCCAACTTGCGCACACCGGTCGGCAACGTGACTGCGTACATGGCGCTTTTCCAAACCCATCTGCCTTTAAAAATGATTCAACGGCTCTCATTTGCAAGCGCGCGCGGGGAGCGCTACATGAGCGTCATCTCATGGGGGTGCCTAAACAGGCTGAGAGGTCGTCCCGACCAACCCCTTGAACCTGAACCGGGTCATGCCGGCGGAGGGAATTGAGACGATGCTCCAGCCCGAATCGTCGCCCCGCGCACGCGTCCCTGTGGACGTGCGCCTCAATGCGATCGTCGATCCCGCGGCGCTCGGCGCCACGCCGCCGGCCGAGGCGGCGCTCGAGGCCGTCCGCGGCGGTGCGACGCTCCTGCAATATCGCGACAAGAGCGGATCGACCCGCGCGATGGTGAGCGCGGTGCGCGCGATTCTCGCCGCGGTGCGGGGCACCGGCGTGCCCGTCCTCGTCAACGACCGGCTCGACGTCGCGCTCGCGGCCGGGGCGGACGGCATCCATGTGGGGCAGGACGACCTGCCCGCCGCGGACGCCCGCCGCCTGCTCGGGCCGGAGGCGATCATCGGACTTTCCATAACCGACGCGGCCGAGGCGGACGGCGCCGGCGATCCGGCCGTCGATTATGTCGGGCTCGGCCCGGTGTTCGCGACCGGCAGCAAGGCGGATGCGGCCGACGCCCTCGGCCTCGGCGGGACCGAAGCGGTCGCCCGGCTCATCCGCGCGGCTGCGCCGGGCCTGCCGATCGTGGCGATCGGCGGCCTCGGGCTCGCCAACGCGGCGGATGTGATCGGCGCGGGCACCGACGGCATCGCCGTCATCTCGGCGATCCTCGGCGCGCCGGACCGCCGCGCCGCCGCCGCGGAGCTGCGGCGGGCGGTCGATCGGGCGCTGGCGGAGACCGGCCGATGAGCGCGGGGAGGGACGTGGAGACCATGAAGACCAAGACGCCGATCGCCGTCACCGTCGCCGGCTCCGATTCCGGCGGCGGGGCCGGAATCCAGGCCGACCTCAAGACCTTCTCGGCGCTCGGGGTCTACGGTGCGAGCGTCATCGTGGCGCTCACCGCGCAGAACACCCTCGGCGTGTCCGGCATCCACGACGTGCCGCCGGCCTTCGTGCGGGCCCAGATCGACGCCGTGTTCTCGGATCTCGCGGTCGACGCCGTAAAGATCGGCATGGTCTCGCAGGTCGCGACGATCGAGGCGATCGCCGCCGGCCTCGACGCCTACGATCAGCGCACCATCGTGCTCGACCCGGTGATGATCGCGACCTCCGGCCACGCGCTGCTCGCCCCCGACGCCGTCTCGGCGGTGAAGAGCCTCCTGGTATCGCGCGCGCTCATCGTGACCCCCAATCTCCCCGAAGCCGCGCGTCTGACGGATCGTCCGATCGCCGAGACGGAGGCCGAGATGGTGGCCCAGGGCGAGGCGCTCCTGACGCTCGGCGCGCGCGCGGCACTCATCAAGGGGGGCATGCGTCGGGACGGGAGAGTGCCGACGTTCTGGTGACGCAGACGGCAGCGCCGCGCTGGTATCGGGCGCCGCGGCACGCGACGCGGAACACCCACGGCACCGGCTGCACGCTGTCGTCGGCGATCGCGGCGGGGCTCGCCAAGGGGGCGGCGCTGGAGGCGGCGGTGGCGGTGGCAAAGGACTATCTGACGGAGGCGATCATAGCCGCGGACGATCTCTCGATCGGCGCGGGCCACGGTCCGGTGCATCACTTCTACGCCCAATGGCGGGCGTGACCGCCCCGTTTCGGCCCGCTTTACTTGGCGTTCGTCATAATATTGATATCGGAATCGCGTTCCTGAGCGGCTATCCAAGAGACGTCGCGGCCGGCAGGTGGTCAATCGAGGCAGGGCGCAAGGCGATCTGAAGGAAGCGGTCTCCATGAGCGACTCCCCCGAGCCTCGGCACTATCGCGCGCTGTTCTTGTCCGACGTGCATCTCGGCACGCGCGGCTGTCAGGCGGACATGCTGCTGGACTTCCTCCGGGTGTACGATGCCGAGACGATCTATCTCGTGGGGGACATCGTCGACGGCTGGCGCCTACGCCGGCAATGGTACTGGCCGCAGTCCCACAACGACGTCATCCAGAAGCTCTTGCGCAAGGCGCGGAAGGGTGCGCGGGTGATCTACACCCCCGGCAACCACGACGAGTTTCTGCGCGATTATCTCGGCACCCATTTCGGTGGCGTGGAGGTGGTCGACTCGGTCATCCACGAGGGCGCCGACGGCCGCCGCTACCTCGTTATCCACGGCGATCAGTTCGACGTCGTGGTGCGTCATGCGAAGTGGCTCGCGTTCCTCGGCGATTGGGCTTACACTGCCGCGTTGGGAATCAACACGTGGCTGAACATCTTCCGCCGCAAAGCCGGCCTTACCTACTGGTCGCTTTCGGCGTGGGCAAAGCTCAAGGTCAAGAACGCCGTGAACTTCATCGGCAAGTTCGAAGAGGCGCTGTCGAATGAGGCGCGCCGGCGCGGGGTGGACGGAGTGGTCTGCGGGCACATCCATCACGCGGCGATGCACGATCGTTTCGGCATCCGCTACATCAATACGGGCGATTGGGTGGAAAGCTGCACCGCCATCGCCGAGACGCACGACGGCCAGTTCGAATTGATCCGCTGGGCGAAGCCGAGCGGGCTGGGGGCGGTGGTGCCGGCCTCCCGCGAGCGCGCGGCGGCATGATGCGTCTGCTCGTCGTCACCGACGCTTGGCAACCGCAGATCAACGGTGTCGTCCGCACCCTCGAGCGGACCATCGAAGAGCTGGACAAGATGGGGGTTCAGACCACCGTCCTGAGCCCCGCAGATTTCCGCACCCTGCCGTGCCCGACCTATCCGGAGATCCGGCTGTCGCTCACGACGCCGGTGAAGATCCGCCGCATCATCGAGCGCATCAAGCCGGACGCGGTCCACATCGCCACCGAAGGTCCGCTCGGCATGCTGGCGCGGCGCCATTGCATGCGCACGCACCGTCGCTTCACCACGAGTTACCACACCCGCTTCCCCGAATATCTCGCGGCCCGTGCGCCCGTTCCGCTGCGCATGTCCTATGCGTGGATGCGGCGGTTCCACAATGCCGCCAGCGGCTGCATGGTGGCGACCGACTCGCTCGAGGCAGACCTCGCGAGCCGCGGCTTCCGCCACCTGATGCGCTGGTCGCGCGGCGTCGACCACAAGCTGTTCAATCCCGATTATCCCCGCGTGCTCGATCTGCCGCGGCCGATCTTCGGCTATGTCGGCCGCGTCGCGGTCGAGAAGAACATCGAGGCGTTCCTGGCGCTCGACCTGCCCGGCTCCAAGGTCGTGGTGGGGGGCGGGCCGGCGCTCGAGGACATGCGCCGCCGCTTCCCCGACGTGCACTTCACCGGCCCGAAGGTCGGCGAGGCGCTGGCGGCGCACTACTGCTCGCTCGACGTCTTCGTGTTCCCGAGCCTCACCGACACCTTCGGCAACGTGCTCATCGAGGCCTTGTCGGCCGGCGTGCCGGTGGCCGCGTTCCCGGTGATGGGGCCGGTCGACGTGATCAGCAATTCGGGCACCGGCGTCCTCGACAACGATCTGGCCGCGGCGGCGAAGGCCGCCCTCTCGATCCCCCGCGACCGGTGCCGCGAATATGCGCTCCGCTTCAGTTGGGAGGCGAGCGCCCGACAGTTCCTCGACAACCTGATCGAGGCGATGGGCGAGGAATCGGCCCGTCTCCCGGTGCGCGTCGCCGCCGAGTAATCGTCGGTCACCGGCTTTCACTGCCGGTGACGGTGCTCCTCGTAGCGCAGGTGCAGGCTGACGGTCTGAATCAGGATCGCGGTCGTCCACCCGAACATCAAGATACCGTCGGCCGCCGTGATCGGCGCCATAAGCCGCGAGTGCGTCGCCGGCAGGATGTCGCCGTAGCCGAGCGTCGTGTAGTTCACGAACGCGAAATAGAAGGCGTCGTGCGGCTTCACGATCGTCCCCTCCCAGACATAGATCCCGGCCCACAACGCAACCTCGATGAGGTGGGCGAAGATCATCAGAAGCGTCACCAGCGGCATCGACAGGAGCAGCCGCCAGCGGTGATTGCGAAGGGTGATCGGCGGGATCTTGTGGTCGAGCTCGACGAGCAGGAACATCGCGCCGAGGTGCACGATGATGCTCGCCACCACCACGAGAGCCGCGAGCAGGATCGGGATCATGGACGATCGGCTCCGCTAGGGGATGGAGACCGTCGGAGTGCGACCGGCCGGGGAGGGGCATCGGGTCGGCGACGGCGAGTCGGTGGAAACCACCGGGATGACGCCACTTCGAACGCGCCGAACCCGATCTTCGTCCGGGTCGTCTAGCCCGCGTGCGGCGAACGCGCAATATCCCCTTCGCGAACGACCCGGGATGTCCCATATGAGGCCCGCCGGCCGTTCGCGCCGCCCCGCTTTACAGGAGACCCGCTTGGTCATGCGCCGCTTCATGTTGGCCCTCGCCACGCTCGCCACCCTCGTCGTGCCCGCGGCGGCGGGCGGCCAGGATCCCGACCTCATCTTCAAGAAGTCCACGACCTGGAAGATGCTCACCCCGGACGACAAGCTCGCGACCTACGCGATCGACGATCCGGTGGTCGAGGGCGTGTCCTGCTTCTACACCGTGCCCGAAAAGGGCGGCGTGAAGGGGGCGCTCGGAATCGCCGAGGAGGTGTCGGACATCTCGCTCGCCTGCCGGCAGATCGGCCCGATCAAGTTCAAGGACAAGTTCTCTCAGGGCGACGAGGTGTTCCGCGAGCGCCGCTCCTTCTTCTTCAAGAAGATGCAGATCGTGCGCGGCTGCGACGTGAAACGAAACGTTCTCGTCTATATCGTCTATTCCGACAAGCTGATCGACGGCAGCCCGAAGAACTCGACGACGGCGGTGCCGGTGATGCCGTGGGGCGCGGGCGAGACGCCGCCGAACTGCGCCGATTATGTGAAATGAGCGCGCGAAGCGGCCGGCGACCGAGGCCGGCCGCACCGATCCGCCTCGGCTTCCGCCCCATCCATCCCCGGGGTCTGCGCCTCTTGCATCCCCCGGCTGCGCCGTCCAGTGTGCACCCGGCGCCGGGACACCGCCGTGGGATGGGATCAATGCTCGACGTGCGTACGCTGACGGTTCGTCTTGTCGCGGTGCTCGCCCTCATGGTGGCCGCGGTCGCACCGGCGTCGGCGCAGATCTTCGCCGGCAAACAGTTCGTGGTGATTTCCGACCACGATCCGTTGCGCTTCTCGACCGCGCTCCGCGCGGCGGACGATTTTTTGGGCGATCAGGGCACCGCCTTCCGCATCATCCTGAATGGGCGCGGCGTCCTCCTCGCCATTCCGGGGACGACCAACGTCCAGAAGGAATATGTCGCGATCAAGCGCAAGCGGCCGGGCCTCACCGTCGTCGTCTGCAAGGAGGTCGTCGACGCTTTGCAGAAGGCCAACAAGCGCCGGGTGCCCTACCTGCCGGGCGTGCAGATTCTGCCCTGCGCAAACCTCAGGGTGCAGCTCGAGCGCGACGGCTATCAGCGGGCGATCGGGTTCTGAGCCCAATCCGGTGGACGGCGACGCCGCAGCCCGTTGACGGCGCGCCGGCGCGCGACCACCTTCAGCGGCCATGACCATCCATCTCGTCAAATTGTGCGTCGGAGCGGACTCGGTCGAGGACCTGCGGACGTGGATCGAAGAGCGGATCGCCGAGCGGCGCGCCCGCGGCGAACCCATCGAGCAAACCCATACCACCCGCATGGTGCCGACACGCCGCGAGGAGATTCTCGACGGCGGCTCGCTCTATTGGGTCATCAAGGGCGTCGTGCAGGTGCGCCAGCGCATCCTCGATATCCGCCCCTTCAAGGATACCGACGGCATCGGCCGCTGCGATCTGGTGCTGGATCCCGCGCTTGTGCCGACCCAGCGTCAGCCGCGCCGGCCGTTCCAGGGCTGGCGCTATCTGACGGCGAAGGACGCGCCGCGGGATGTCGGAGGCGGCGCTGGGAGCGACGAACTGCCCGAGCATCTGCGCGAAGCCCTCGCCGAACTGTGCCTTCTCTGAGGCGGCGGCGAACATGGGACTTCTCCTCGGCGTCGCGATCCTCGTCCTCTTCCTGGTGTTCGGGAAAACGTTCGCCGGGGCCAATCCGAAGAAACTTGCGAAACTCGGCAAGTCCGCGGGCGGTGCCGCCCTCCTCGTGGTAGCGGCCTGGCTGACGCTCACCGGACGCTGGGAGGCCGGCCTTCCGCTCGGGGCAATCGGCCTCGGCCTGCTCGGCTACGGCAGCGCCTGGGAGACCTTCGCCGCCCGCCATTTCGGGCAGCGACCGGGGATGGCGCGCAGAGCGACATCGTGGATCGAGGTTGCCGTCGACCCCGCGAGCGGCCGCATCCGGGGAAGGTTCCTCGCCGGACCTTGGGCTGGCACCGACCTCGATCGCCTCTCGCTCGGCGATCTCAAAACTGCTCGGGACCGCCTTTCGGGCGATGCGGAGAGCGTCGCCCTACTCGAAGCTTATCTCGACGGCCGGGCGCCCCGCTGGCGTGAGAACGTCGACGACGACCCGGCACGGCGGCATCGTGGCGCGCCGGGCACGGGAGGCATGAGCGAAGAGGAAGCCTATCAGACCCTTGGTCTTCGCCCCGGCGCGACCGAGGAGGAGATCCGCGCCGCGCACCGGAGCCTGATGAAGCGGGTCCACCCCGACCTCGGCGGTTCGGCGGGCCTTGCGACGCGGCTCAATCTGGCGAAGGAACGTCTTCTCGGTCGCGGCTGACGACGAGTCGGCGCCGGGGGGATTGTTCGAAAACGGCTCGGCGACACTCGTCATCGCGATGGTCCGTTACTGGCGCAGGGTCATGCACTCATAGGAGTGCTTCTTGAGCTGGGAGCAGGCGGCCTTGGCGGCGCGTTCGCTGTCGAAACCGACGAAGCGGGCGCGGTAGAGGGTGGTTCCGCCGCGACGGACCTTCTCGGTGTACGGCTCGGCCGAGGCGAGCACGCGGCCGCCCTTGCTCTTGGCATTCTTGAGGAAGGCGAGGGCGCGGCTGTGGTCGGGCATCGCGCCGATCTGGATCTGCCAGCCGGACGGGGCTGCGGCGGCGCTCGACGCGCTGTCGGACGGGTCGGTGGTGGACGAGTCGGTGGTGGACGCATCGGTCTCGATGTCGGTCGCGGAGGGCGCGCGCGCCACCTGGACCGGTTTCGTCGCCGGCGCCTCGCCGGCCGGATATTCACCGGTCGCGAACGGAGTGTTGGCGAACTGCGTGCGGCTCATCGTGGCATTCGCGGCTTCCGCGGCCTGGACCTGGGCGCCGATGGCGTCATAGCGGCTGGTGCGGGTCGGCGCGTTGGTCTCGACGGTGTCGCTGGGCATCGAGGCGTCGCCCTGGCCGACCCCGTCCTGTTCCGCATAGGACGCGAGCATCAAGGGTTCTCCGTTCGCCTCCTGCGGGGCCTGGGCGACCTGCTGCTCCTGGGTGTGCGCCGGGGCTGCGGCGAGTGCCGCGCGCGGGGCGGCACTCGGAACCGGGGCCGCCGTCGTCGGCAGAGCATTCGGGCTGTCGCCGCCGAAGCCGGTGGCGGCGTTCGAGGCGACCATCATGTCGCCGCCGCGCATCGGCTGGGCCTGCGGCAGATAGGTCTCGATCAGCCGCGCGACCTGGGCGTCGCGGCCGGCCGACGTCGCGCCACCCATCACCACGGCGATGATGCGGCGGTTGCCGCGCTTGGCGGAGGTGACGATGTTGAAGCCCGAGGCACGGATGAAGCCGGTCTTGATGCCGTCCACGCCCTCGACCTTGCCGAGCAGGTGGTTGTGGTTGCGGAAGGAGCGGCCCTTGTAGGAATAAACCCGGGTCGAGAAGATCTTGTATTCCTGCGGGAAGTCGCGCTGGAGCGCGAGCCCGAGCATGGCGAGGTCGTGGGCCGTCGACGCCTGGCCGGCGATCGGCAGGCCGTTCGCGTTGCGGAACGTCGTCGAGCGCATGCCGATCCGGTGCGCCGTCGCTGTCATGCGCTGGGCGAACACCGGCATCGACCCGGATACGCGCTCGGAAATCACGACGGCGCAATCGTTCGCCGAGAGTGTCACCAACGCATACATGCAATCGCGCACGGCGACGGTGCTGCCGGCCTTGACGCTGAGTTTGGTCGGCTCCTGGGCGGCGGCGAGGGCGGAGACACGCATCTGGGTGTCGAGGGTGAGCCGGCGGGCCCGCAGCTCCTCGAACAGGATATAGAGCGTCATCATCTTGGTGAGCGACGCAGGGTAGCGCGGCGCGTCGGCGTTCTTTGCGTAGAGCACGCGGCCGGTCGAAACGTCGAGCACGTAGGCGGCGGAACGATCCCCGGCCGATGCGGCACTCCCCACCATGGCCAAGGCGCCGACGCCGATCACGGCACGCGTCACGAAGCCACGGCAGGCATCGGCCAGACGGCGACCTCGCAAGCTACGCCAAAGGGTCATCACCGGGTCCTTATGAATGTCGCTGGTCTGCGGAGGGCTGCTCGGATCAGCGAGCCCCTGACCGCTCGCCCGTCGCTTGTCGAGGAGGCTAACGTCGGAGCGGTTAGCGCTTGGTAAAAGCGCGGCAATCTTCAGGCCTTGTTAAGGCGCTATGCTGCGATGCAAAATGATATTTGACTTCTTTTGTGCGGTGCATATATTGGCCTCCAGACACGCGAGGCGGCCATGAAGGCGCGCCGGTGCCAATATGAATATCCTCGAAGGATGACGATCATGACCTATGGCTTCGAAGACTTTCAGCGCCTCCAGAAGGACAACATCGAAACTGCGGTGAAGAGCTTCGGCGCTTATTCCAAGGGCGTGCAGGCGATTGCCGTCGAGGTGGCCGACTATTCGAAGAAGAACTTCGAAGAGACGACCGCCGCCGCGGAAAAGCTGTTCGCCGCTCGCACGCTCGACAAGGCGGTCGAGGTGCAGAGCGAGTACATCCGGCAGAGCTACGAGGGTCTCGTGGCCCAGCTCACCAAGATCGGCGAGCTTTATGTCGATCTCGCCAAGGACGCCTACAAGCCGTTCGAGGCCGTCGTCGCCAAGGCCTCCGCGAAGTGAGTCTTTAAGGCGGAGGCCAAGCGCCTCCCGCCATCGACGCGAATTGCCTAAACCCGGTCGCCCTGGCGGCCGGGTTTTTGCGTTTCAGGCCCGTGCGCGGGCGGCCGGGCCGCGGAAATGGTGGGCGATTGTGTCAAGACAGCTTCGCTCCATTGCGCGCTGTCAGGATGGCCTTACAATGACCCGATGGCGCCCTACATAGTGTGACGTCCGGGCCATGAGGAGCGGCTTGGAGAAGGGGTGTTTCCCCTGGCCACCGCTTCATAACAGACGGACCCGCCTGCGACGGCGGTGTTCCGAAGGTGTGATGGGGAACGTGCTTACGTCAATGCGGCTCGAACCGAGAATGGGTCCAAACGGGGACCGGCGCGACGACGGGGACCACGGCACTTCCGTGGCCACGCGCACGCGGCCGAAGACGAAACGCCCCAGCCTGTACCGTGTCCTGTTGCTGAACGACGACTACACGCCGATGGAGTTCGTCGTGCACGTCGTCGAACGGTTCTTCCAGAAGAGTCGCGAGGAAGCGACCCGCATCATGCTCCATGTGCATCACCACGGTGTGGGCGAATGCGGCGTCTTCACCTACGAGGTTGCCGAGACCAAGGTGACACAGGTGATGGATTTTGCGCGCAAGCATCAGCACCCGCTTCAGTGTGTGATGGAAAAGAAGTGAGGAGTTCCCGTGCCGTCATTCTCTCGTAGCCTCGAGAAGGCACTTCACCAGGCCCTCGCTTTCGCCAACGAGCGCCATCAGGAATACGCGACGTTGGAGCATCTGCTCCTGGCGCTCGTCGACGATCAGGACGCGGCCGCGGTGATGCGGGCGTGCAACGTCGATCTCGAGAAGCTGCGCCGCGATCTCGTGGAATATGTCGATACCGAGCTCGACAATCTCGTCAGCGAAGGTGCCGAGGATTCCAAGCCGACCGCCGGCTTCCAGCGTGTCATCCAGCGCGCGGTGATTCATGTCCAGTCGTCCGGCCGGGAAGAGGTGACCGGGGCGAACGTGCTCGTGGCGATCTTCGCCGAGCGCGAGAGCCACGCCGCCTATTTCCTGCAGGAGCAGGACATGACGCGCTACGACGCGGTCAATTATATCAGCCACGGCATCGCCAAGCGGGCCGGCATGGCCGAGGGCCGCGCCGCGCGTGCTGGTGAGGAGGAGGCCGCCACGCCCGAGGGGAACGATCGCACCAAGAAGCGCAAGACCGACGCGCTCGAGGCTTATTGCATCAATCTCAACGAGAAGGCCAAGAAGGGGAAGATCGACCCTCTGATCGGCCGCGACGAAGAGATCAAGCGCACCATTCAGGTTCTCTGCCGTCGGCAGAAGAACAACCCGCTGTTCGTGGGCGACCCGGGCGTCGGCAAGACGGCTATCGCCGAAGGTCTGGCACGCCGCATCATCAACGGCGAAGTGCCGGAAGTGCTTGCGGACGCCACCATCTTCGCCCTCGATATGGGCGCGCTGCTGGCCGGCACCCGTTACCGCGGCGACTTCGAGGAGCGGCTGAAGCAGGTCGTCAAGGAGATCGAGGATTTTCCGGGCGCGATCATCTTCATCGATGAGATCCACACGGTGATCGGCGCCGGCGCCACCTCCGGCGGCGCCATGGATGCCTCGAATCTGCTGAAGCCCGCGCTCGCCTCCGGTCAGATTCGCTGCGTCGGCTCGACCACCTACAAGGAATATCGTCAGTTCTTCGAGAAGGATCGGGCGCTCGTCCGACGCTTCCAGAAGATCGACGTGAACGAGCCGTCGATCCCCGACGCCATCGAGATCCTCAAGGGCCTCAAGCCCTATTACGAGGAATATCACAACGTCCGCTACACCACCGACGCCATCAAGACGGCGGTGGAGCTGTCGGCGCGGCACATCAACGACCGCAAGCTGCCGGACAAGGCGATCGACGTGATCGACGAGACCGGCGCCTCGCAGATGCTGCTGCCCGAATCGCGCCGCCGGCGGACCATCGGCGTGAAGGAGATCGAGGCGACCATCGCCACGATGGCGCGCATTCCGCCGAAGTCCGTCTCCAAGGACGACGCCGAGGTGCTGCGCAATCTCGAGGAGAACCTGAAGCGGGTCGTCTATGGCCAGGAGAAGGCGATCGACGCGCTGTCGTCGGCGATCAAGCTCGCCCGGGCGGGCCTGCGCGAGCCGGAGAAGCCGATCGGCTGCTACCTGTTCTCGGGCCCCACGGGTGTCGGCAAGACCGAGGTGGCGAAGCAACTCGCCGACATTCTCGGGGTGCAGATGCTGCGCTTCGACATGTCGGAATATATGGAGCGCCACACGGTGAGCCGGCTCATCGGCGCGCCTCCCGGCTATGTCGGCTTCGACCAAGGCGGCCTCCTGACCGACGGCGTCGATCAGAATCCGCATTGCGTCCTGCTGCTCGACGAAATCGAGAAGGCCCATCCCGACCTGTTCAACATCCTGTTGCAGGTCATGGATCACGGCAAGCTGACCGACCACAACGGCAAGCAGGTCGATTTCCGCAACGTCATCCTGATCATGACGACGAATGCGGGAGCCGCCGATCTCGCCCGCGAGCCGGTCGGTTTCTCGAGCGTCCGCCGTCAGGGCGACGATACGGAGGCGATCAACCGGCTGTTCACGCCGGAGTTCCGCAACCGTCTCGATGCGATCATCCCGTTCGGCGCGCTGCCGCCGGCGGTCGTCCATCAGGTGGTCAGCAAGTTCGTGCTTCAGCTCGAGGCGCAGCTCGCCGATCGCGGCGTGACCTTCGAACTCGACGAGGCGGCGATATCCTGGCTCGCCGAGCGCGGCTACGACGCCCAGATGGGCGCCCGTCCGCTCGGCCGGATCATCCAGGAGTACATCAAGAAGCCGCTCGCCGAAGAGGTGCTGTTCGGCAAGCTCGTCAAGGGCGGCACGGTGCGCATCAGCGTCGAGACCAAGGAGGACGGCAAGCCGGGCCTCAAGCTCGACTCGGTCGCCGATTCGGGTCTCGGCCAGCCGAAGCCCGACCCCGACAAGCGCCGCCCGCGCGCCGCCCGCGAAGCGATCCGCGGCCTCGCGCCGAAGGAACCGATGTCGTCGTGACGTCCTGATCCTTTCGGCATACCAAGCAAAAGGCCCGCGCCGGAAACGACGCGGGCCTTTTTCATGTCAGGGTGCGGCACGCGAGACCGATTCGAAGAGGTCGACGACGCTCCACGGCGCGCCGTCGCCGAAGAAGCGTGCATGGTTTCGCGCGGAGAGCGCGGCGACGTCCGCGCTGCGGGGAAAAAGCCGGCTTTCATAGTCCATGAGCGCGGCCTCGATGTCGCCGGGATGCCGAACGATGGCCGTGGCGAGGTCGGCGCCATCGACCATGGCGAGATTGGCGCCCGCACCGGCGAACGGCGACATGAGATGGGCCGCGTCGCCGACCAGAGTGAGGCCCGGACGCCGGTCCCACCGATGCCCGACCGGGAGCGTGTAGATAGGACGGAGCACGGGATCGGCCTCGCTGCCGCGGATGAAGGCGGTCAGGTGGGGCGCCCAGCCTTCGAACTCGTTCGCCACGCGCGCCAGATCGATCCTCGCATCGCGGCCGTTGAGCGCCTGAATCCAGGCCGCAGGCTTGTGCAAGGCCGCGTAGCCCCGGGCGGTGCCGTCCGCGTAACGGTGAACCATGATGCCTTTGCCGGGAGCGACCGCCATGAGCGTCCCGCTCCCGATCGCGTCGAGCGATGAGGCGTGGCGTTCGGTGTCGGTGAGCAGGGCAATTTCGATGAAGCAGGTGCCGGAATAGGTGGGCTGGGTGTCCGAAAGACGGCTCCGGACCTTCGACCACGCGCCGTCGGCGCCGACGACCAGATCGGCGACCATCGTCGCACCGTCGGCGAAGCCGACGACCGGCCGGCCTTGGTCCGTCCCGATCGACGTTACCTTGCGGCCCCAGCGGATCGTGCCGTCGGGCAGCGAGTCGATCAGCATCTGCCGTAGGGCGGCCCTGTCGACTTCCGGACGGCGCGAAGCGACATTCCCCGGCTGGTCGAAAAGAACGCTGCCGTTCTGGTCGACGACGCGTTTGGCGTCCTCTCCCCGGCGGACGATCGCGCGGAAGGTGTCGATCAGGCCGGCGTCGCGCAAAGCGCGCTGGCCCGTGTGTTCGTGGATGTCCAGCAGGCCGCCTTGCGACCGCGCGGTGGCGGTCGGTTCGACCTCATAGATAGAGGCGCGGATGCCGTTCACGTGGAGGACACGCGCCAACACGAGGCCGCCGAGCCCGGCACCAACAATTGTGATGAGGTCGCTCATTCCAACGCTCCACTGAGCCGCCGGCATCGACGATGCGGACGGCTACCCGCGACCGATCGGTCTCGGGCGCTTGTTTCAGGAGACGCTGGCCGAGCTGTGCCTTGGGGCACGGCTGACGTGTACGCGATGGCCGGGGAGCGATGCGCGCTCGGAGCCGGCGATCGTTTTTCGCGACGAGGGCGAGTTTAGGCGCCGGCTCGTCGGGGGACAAGCACCCGCCGTGCTTTGCGACCGCCGGAACGTTGCGAGCTTTTTTCGCCGGTGGCGCGTGGCGGGATATGGCGTATTCTAGTTTCGCGGCCTTACGGGAGCCCGGAACATGAGCGAACGCCCCGATCTCAAGGTGATCGTCTCCCATGACGAGGGGGAGGGGATCTGGTTCGTCCTCTCGTCGGACATCCCCGGTCTTATCGTCGAAGCGCCGACCTACGACGCTCTCATCGAGATCGTCACCGATGCTGCCGCTGACCTCGTCGAGGCTAATCTGCTCGATTATCGCGGCCCGTCAGATGCGTCGATTCCGCTGAACTTCCAGTACCACGCAAAGGCGCGGCGACAGGCCGCCTAAGGTGCCGGATGGGGGGCAATCTCTATCCTGAACTGAGCGCGCTCTTGAGAGCCGCAGGATGCTACGTCGTCCGCCAAGGTAAGGGCTCCCATGAAATCTGGTACAGCCCCGTCAGTCAGATGAAGCTGACCGTGCCCCGAGACACGACCAAGCGACACACCGCGAATGCTGTTCTGAAGGCCGCGGGTTTGCCGAAGCGGTTCTAATCGATGCCAGGATCGCGCCGTAGGGGATGACGACGGAGAGCGGGGAGGTCTCCGCGGAACAGGCGCGATGCCAGTTCGGCACAACCAGGAGTCATAACAACTCTAGGAGACCTAACGACCCGGCCTCCGCCCGCTCACCGACTTGGCCTCCGCCCGATCACCCCTCTTGGGCGATCGCGTCGCGCAGCTTCGCGCCCGTGGCGGCGATCTCGTCGCGGGGCGCCATCTGGCCGGTGTGGGGCTTCAGGGCCACGCCGTCGTGGCGGGGGATGACGTGGATGTGGGTGTGGAACACCGTCTGTCCGCTCGCCGGCTCGTTGAACTGCATGATGTTGATGCCGTCCGCGGCGAAGGCGCGCTTGGCGGCGCGGGCGACCTTGGCGGCGATGCCGATCGCGTAGGCGAGGTCGTCCGGCGCGATGTCGAGGATGTTGCGCGAGGGCGCCTTGGGGATCACCAGGGAATGGCCCGGCGCCTGGGGCATCACGTCCATGATCACGACGACGCGGTCGTCCTCATAGACCTTCTCGGACGGGATCTCGCCCCGGAGAATCTTCGCGAAGACGTTCTGATCGTCGTAGACGGGCGTCGTCATGGTGGGCTCCTCGGCCTGCCGCCCGCCGCGCGCATTGGCGCGGCCGGGCGATCTCGGAGGCGCATCTCGCCGTGCCGACCGCGTCGGGTCAAGCGGCAATCGGACGCTCGCGGAGCGCGTGCCGCGGCTTGGCGCGGGCCGTGAAGAGGCGCTTGAAGCCGCTCGTGGCGAAGGCCGGCGCGGCGGTCGAGAGGCCGTCGCGCTGGCGCCCGAGGAAGACCTGGACGGCCTCGGAATAGAGCGCGAGGTCGGGGATATTTTCCGCGGCGATCGCCGCGCGGGTGGCGCGGTCGACGGTGCCCTTGGTCGCGTTGAGGTTGGCGAAGGCGCGCCGGCCGCCTGGCATCTTCAGGCCGAGCATGTCGAGGCCCGCGGCGAAGTGCTCGGTGATGCCGACGAAGCCGAACGCGGCGATCGGCACCCCGCCGACCTGACGGGATTGCAGGTTGCGGATCGCGGCGTGGCCGGCGAAGCCGCCGACCGACATGGCGCCGCTTGCGACCGTCCGCCCGAGCTTCGACCGCGCACCGGTCTGGTCGTGCAGGAAATGGAAGTGCGAGATGGTCCGCTCGATTGGGTCGCGCAGCCAGATCCACCAATGCCGGGGATCGGGCTCGACCTCGGCGAGATCGGCCGCGCCGAAATGGCCGTGAACGACCTGAATGCCGTCGTCCACCAGCGACCGCACGGCGACCGGGTCGAGCACGTGGGTGCACTCCTTCAGCCGGGGATGGGTGCGCGGATGCTCGCGGCCGTAGGCGAACGCGACGCGCTTGCCGTAGGTGCGCGCGAGCACCTCGGCGAAGGTCGTGCCGCCGGTCTTCGGGATGTGGATCGAAAAGATCGGATGCTGGCTCATCGGGCGAATCGGCAGGGGTGGGCGCAGGCCGAACGGACGGGCGGGGAAGGCGCCGGCCGGCCGGGCTGCCGGAAAACCGTCGCGGTGAGGGCGCGTCCGCCCCGCCGCCGGTCCCCCTTATGGAGCGCCCTTATGCTTTAATTTTCCTTACGGAAGGGCCCGTGCTCGGCGAGGAATTCGGTTTCCTCTTCGACCATCGCCCGCTCGCGGACGAGGAAGGAGGCGACCGCGTCGCGCAAGCCCGGATGGGCGATCCAATGGGCCGAGCGGGTGAGGGTGGCGCGGTAGCCGCGCGCGGCCTTGTGTTCACCCTGGGCGCCTGCCTCGACGCGGCTCAGCCCGTGGGCGATCGCGTAATCCACCGCCTGATGGTAGCAGACCTCAAAATGCAGGAAGGGATGCTCCTCGAGCGCGCCCCAATAGCGGCCATAGAGGGCATCCGAGCCGATGAGGTTCAAGGCGCCGGCGATCGGCCGCCCGTCGCGATAGGCGAAGATCAGGAGCACCCGCTCCGCCATGCGCTCGCCGAGGAGGGAGAAGAAGCGGCGGTTGAGATAAGGCGTGCCCCATTTGCGGCTGCCCGTATCCATGTAGAACGCGAAGAAGGCGTCCCAATGGGCCTCGGTCAGGTCGGCACCGGTGTGCCAGCGGATTTCGATGCCGTCGGCGAGCGCGTCGCGCCGCTCGCGCTTGACCTGCTTGCGCTTGCGCGAGGCGAACGTCGCCAGAAAGTCGTCGAAGCTGCCGAAGCCCTCGTTGTACCAGTGGAATTGCCGGTCGAGCCGAGGCAGCCAGCCGGCCTCGACCAAGGTCGCCCATTCGTCCTCTTCCGGAAAGGTGACGTGGACCGACGAAGCGTCGCGCTGGGCGGCGAGGGCTTGGAGGCCTTGGGCGAGGACGCGCCGCTTGCAATCCGCCTCGGGCCCACAGCCCACCAGGAGGCGCGGGCCGGTCGCCGGCGTGAACGGCACCGAGACCTGCACCTTCGGATAATAATGCCCGCCGGCGCGCTCGAAGGCGTCCGCCCAGCCCCAATCGAAGACATATTCGCCCTGGGAATGGGATTTCAGATAAGCCGGCACCGCCGCCGCGAGGCCGCCGTCCGGGCTCTGGAGCAGCAGGTGCTGCGGCACCCAGCCGGCCCGGCGCCCGACCGTCCCCGCCGCCTCGAGCGCTTCAAGAAAAGCATGGCAGACAAACGGATTGAACGGGTTTTCTAGCGATTCACTTCCGGTCGCCTCGAGCCGCCCGTGGGCGCCGAGCCGCCAGCCGGGATTGGCGAGCGCGTCCCAGTCCGTGGCCGGCACGGCCGCCAGGGAGGGGGCGATCGCGAGCTTCACCTCGTGGGTCGCGGTCATGTCGTCGCTTCGGTCGCGCATCCGTCCGAACTCCGGCCGGTGCGGGAGGAAAGGCAGCCGGCTCCCTCAGTTTAGGTCGCCGGACGGCCATCTCAAGGCGTGGGGACGAAACCTTCGAAGATCATCTGGTCGGCGTTCGCCTGCGCCACCGCGCGCTCGCCCGGCGTGCGCACCGTCCAGGTGAGCAGCGGAACGCGGAAAAACTTGCGCAGCAGCAGCGGCGTGATCATCGGCAGCGCGTGGACGTCGTAGGCGACGAAGGCCGGGCGCGTGCGCGGGGCGTGGAGGAGATGGCGCAGGCCGAACCGCTCGATCAGGCTGAGGCCGGGATAATCCCGCGCGTCGGTGGCGCGGTCGGCCACGATGCCGTGCGGCCGGGTCGGCGCGGCGCGCGGCAGTTCCTCGACGATGTCGGGATCGAACGACATCAGCGCGACGGGGCCGGCATAGGTCTCGATCACCGCCGCGACGCGCTCGATGAGGGCGCGGTTGACGGCGCGGCCGCGCCCACCCTTGGCCCAGGTGCTCTTGAGCTCGATGACGAGCGGCACCCGGCCGGCGATGAGGGCGAGGAGCTCGCCGAGGGTCGGGATGCGGGCGTCGGTGCCCTTGAGGGTCAGCCCGGCGAGATCGGCCGCGCTAAGCGCCGTGACCGGGCCGCTCGCGTTGGTCAGGCGCTCCAAGGTGTCGTCGTGGAACACCATCGCCTCGCCGTCCGACGAGAGGCCCACGTCGCATTCGATCGAAAAGCGGTGTTCGATCGCCGCGGCGGCGGCCGGCAGCGTGTTTTCGAGCCGGCCGGCGGCGACGTCGTGGAGACCGCGATGGGCGATCGGACGGGCGGTCAACCAGGCGAACTCAGGCATGTCGTTCTCCTTCGCGGCCGTCCGCACGGATCGATCAGGCGACTTCCAGGATAGCCTCGACTTCGACGGGCGCGCCGAAGGGCAGGGCGGCGACGCCGACCGCGGAGCGGGCATGGCGGCCGCGATCGCCGAGCGCCGAGACGAGGAGGTCGGAGGCGCCGTTGACGACCTTCGGCTGGTCGCCGAAATCGGGCGTCGAGGCGACGAAGCCAACGATCTTCACGACGCGCACGATCTTCTCGAGATCGCCGAGCGCGGCCTTCGCCTGGGCGAGCACGTTGACGGCACAGAGGTGGGCCGCGGCGCGCGCCTCATCCACATCGACGTCGGCGCCGCAGGTGCCGCGATACCGCAAGCCTTCCGAATCGAGAGGAAGCTGGCCGGAGATGTAGAGATGGTTGCCAGTCCGGACCGCGGGCACGTAGTTTGCGACCGGGGTGGCGGGCGTCGGCAGGACGATGCCAAGGGCGGCGAGACGGGCTTCCGCAGTCTCCGACATAAGCGGGCTCCTCAATTTGGGGTCTGCCCGTCATGGCGGAATTTGCAAATCGCTGCAACTGTCGCATCCTAGGCGCGGTGATCACGCGCCGTCATCGTTCCGCCTCCCTCGGATGCGAACGGCAGAAGGCCGAACGGATCGACCGGACGGGGCTGGATCAGGGCTTGGCAGGGAATTCGTGATGGCGTCGGTTCAAGTCTGGCGGGTCGGTTCGGCCATACGGCGGGTCGCCGTGCGCGTTTTGGGAACGGCCGGTCTTCTGCTGTTGATGGCGGCGACGGCGCTGCCGGCGTGGGCGGGCGCGGACCCGGCGGTCTCCGCCTTTGCGCCGCATCGGGCCGTCTACGACCTCTCCCTCGGCGACACGAGCGACGACGGCTCCGTCAACGACGTGTCGGGCCGCATGGTGTTCGAGTTCACCGGCTCGGCCTGCGACGGCTTCACGGTCAATTTCCGTATGGTGACCCGCGTCGAGGACGACGACGGCACCACGCGCACCACCGACCTCAGAACCTCGAGCTTCGAGGGCGGCGAGGCGAACGAATATCAGTTTCTGACTCAGAGCTTCGTCGATCAGCAGAAGAGCGACGAGACCAAGGGCGTCGCCAAGCGCGAGCACGGCGAGGTGCTCGTCGATCTCGTCCAGCCGGCGAAGAAGCGCGAGGAGCTCGCCAAGGGCGTCGTCTTCCCGACCCAGCATCTCGCCCGCCTGATCGAGGCGGCGGAGAAGGGCGAGACGGTCGTTCAAGCCGACCTCTACGACGGCTCCGACGACGGCGAGCAGGTCTATGCGACGACGGCCTTCATCGGCAAGGAAGTGACCGGCCCGGACCCGGACGACGGCGACGATGCGAAAGCCGTCGCGAACCTCAAGGGCATCCGCCACTGGCCGATCCGGCTCAGCTATTTCGACCCCGTCGAGGGGCATTCCGGCGAACAGACGCCGAGCTACCAGATGTCGTTCCTGCTCTATGCGAACGGCGTCACCCGGCGGCTGAAGCTCGATTACGGCGACTTCGTCGTGGACAGCAAGCTGACCCAGCTCGACCTGCTGCCGACCGCCAAGGATTGCACGAAGTAAGTGGACGGCGCGAAGGCGGCCCGCTGCAAACGCAGCGTGGATCGAACCATATGCGATGGCGCTGGCTGCAAACGGGGCCTGCGTATCCGTGCGTCAGTCCCGCCGGCCGCGTCCGCTCTGGCCGAAGGTCAGGCCGATCTCGACGGCGGATCGGCCGAACTTGTCGCGGATCGCGTCCATCGCCCGCTCCGCCTTGGCGCGCTTGGTCTGGCCGACATCGACGAGATCGCCCGGGTCCGCCGTCGCGCCGGCCGAGAGATCCGACACGGTGACGCCGATCAGCCGGTAGGCGCGGTCCGGCTCGCGGGCGAGCAGGTCGATCGCGGCGCGGTGGATTCGGTCGGCGAGCTGGGTCGGGTCGCCGATTTGGCGAGCCCGCGTCAGCAGGCGGAAATCCGGCGTCTTCATCTTGAGCGTCACTGTGTGCCCGGCGAGGTCCGCCGCCTTCAGGCGCCGCGACACGGTTTCCGACAGCACCCTGAGCGTCGCCGACAGGTGGGCGCGGTCGGCGACGTCGGTGTCGAAGGTCGTTTCCGCGCCGACGCTCTTGCGCTGGCCCTCCGGGGTCACCTTGCGCTCGTCGATGCCGCGGGCAAGCGCGTGGAGCTTCAGGCCGTAGGCGCCGACGAGGCGCACCAGGTTGGCCGGATCCGCGGCGGCGATGGCGCCGAGCGAGGAGAGGCCGGCCTGGGCGAGCCGCGCCGCAGCGGCCTTACCGACACCCGGCAGCATGGTTGGCGGCTGGCCGGCGAGGAAATCGACTGCCTCGGCCCGCCCGATGACGGAAAAGCCACGCGGCTTGTCGAGATCCGAGGCGATCTTCGCGAGAAATTTCGCGTACGAAAGCCCGACCGAGACGGTGATGCCGATCTCGTTCTCCACCGCCTTGGCGAAGCGGGCGAGCGTCTCGGCGGGCGTCGCGCGGTGGAGTTGCTCCGTGCCGGAAAGGTCGAGGAAGGCCTCGTCGATCGAGATCGGCTCCACGAGCGGTGTCAGCGCCAGCATCATCTCGCGAACCTGCCGGCCGACGGCGGAATATTTCTCCATGTTCGGCCGGATCACGACCGCGTCGGGGCAAAGCTCGCGCGCCTTGAACATCGGCATCGCCGAACGCACACCCGATATCCGGGCGATGTAGCAGGCGGTGGAGACGACGCCGCGCCGCCCGCCGCCTATGATCACAGGCTTGTCGCGTAGGCTCGGATCGTCGCGCTTCTCGATCGTCGCATAGAACGCGTCGCAATCGACGTGGGCGATGGAAAGGCGGTCGAGTTCTGGATGGCGCAGGCGGCGTGGACTTCCGCAATGCGGGCAGCGCCGATCAAGCACCGGGCTGCGCGTCAGGCAATCCCGGCACAAGGCGGCATCGGCGAGGGATGCGTGCGGACCGGCGGGTGCCATCGGCGCCGTGTCGATGTCCTCTGCGACGGCCCTGTGCCGTCCGGCGAAGCCTAAGCCCCGAAATCGTATCCGACAACGCGGCCGAGGGCGATCCGGGCGGACTCGACCCTGGCCGGCGTCAGCCCTTCCGTCTCGGCGAAGGCGAAGAGGAGGGATTCGTCGGCCGCGATGTGTTCGAGCACCGCCGACAGGAAACCTGGCGTGCCGGCCGCTTCCCGCAGCGTCTCGGGGCTCAGCCCGGCGAGGGAAAGGAACCGCTCGAGCCGCTCCGGCTCTCCGGCGAGAAATCGGAGCCCCGCGATCGCCACGGCCTCGGCATCGGCGGCCATCGTCGGTTTACCATAGGGAGCGTGCGTTCTTGCCATGTTTGCGGGACCTTGTTTCGCTCTGTTCCAGTGCCACCTATGATCCCTGCCGGGCGCGGGGCGATGCGCGACCGGTGCGCGCAGTGAGGGCCCGATGGCGAAGACCGTTCTGATCGTGGAAGACAACGAGCTCAACATGAAGCTCTTTCACGATCTTTTGGAGGCCCACGGCTATCGGACGCTCCAGAGCAACCACGGGCGCGAGGCGATCGAGATGGTGCGCGAGCATCGCCCGGACCTCGTCATCATGGATATCCAGTTGCCGGAGGTCTCCGGCCTCGAGGTGACGAAGCAGATCAAGGCCGACCCGAACTTGAAGCGGATCCCGGTCGTCGCTGTTACCGCCTTCGCCATGAAGGGCGACGAGGAACGCATCCGCGAAGGCGGCTGCGAGGCCTACATGTCGAAGCCGATCTCCGTCGCCAAGTTCATGGAGACGGTGCGGGGCTTCCTCGGCGAGTGATCCAAGGCGCCGCCCCGGGACGAATCGCTCGGAGCCGGTCCTGATCGCAGGCAAAGAAAAAGCGCGCGGAGCGGGGCTCGGCGCGCTTTCGATGGTGAGGCGGCGCGTCGATCGCGCCGCGCCGATCACTTGATCTTGGCTTCGCGGAACTCGACGTGCTTCTTCGCAACGGGGTCGTACTTCCGCTGCGTCATCTTCTCGGTCATCGTGCGGGAGTTCTTCTTCGTGACATAGAAGAAGCCGGTGTCCGCGGACGAGACGAGCTTGATCTTGATCGTAGTAGCCTTGGCCATAGCGCCAAATCCCTAAATTGTCGGGCTGCGCCCGGATGGTCGGAGCCCTTTCCGCGCCGTTCCGTTGAACGGCCTGGAAAGAGCTCCAGGTTCGAAGCTGCTCCGCGCGGCAGGCGGCTCCAACCGGAACGCATCCTTCGGCGGTGACATCTGAACGACGCTATCGAGCGACACCGACCGAAGATCGGCATCCCGGGTCCGGCGCCAAATGTCCGAATGAGCGCGGAAACTGACGGAACGGCGTCCGAAAGTCAAGCGCGGAGCCGCGCGCCGTGCGCCCGAATGGGGGAGGGCGCACCGGCCCGCCGCCGTCGGGGTGCGCCCGTCAGCCGGCGATCCCGAGCGGGTTGGCATCCGGCGCTGTCATTTGGTCTTGATAGGCTTTTTCCGCCCGCGCGGAGCGCGCATCGCGCTGGCGGTCCGCGGCTTCCGCGCCGCCCGGTGTGACGGACTTGCCGATCGGCTCCTTATCGATGGGGCCTTTGGCGTCGCTGACGTCGCCGGCCGGGCTCGACAGCGCGACGGTCAGGGCGTGGCGCACGCTCTGGGACAGCGACCCGCTCGCGCTCAGCGCGGCATCGGAATCACCCCGAGAGAGGGCGTCGGCGAGGGTGTTCACGTCGTCCCGGACGTCGTTGAGCGAACCATCGCGGGAGTCGGGCGCCGCGGAGGTCGGCGACGGGGGGCGGGCGTCCGCGGCGTCCACGCTCGCCTTGAGGGTCGAGACGTCGATCAGGGCCGCCGGTTTGCGGGTGGCGCTCGCGGTGTCGTCGCTGGCGGAGATTTCGCTCACCGCCTGCTGGGCTTGGAGGTCCGCGATCTGCTGCGTGTCGCGGTCGACGATTGCCTGCTGGGTCTTGGCCGCGGCGGCATCGCGGGCTTTTTGTGCCTCTTCGAGCGCCTTGAGGGCGGCGTCACGCTCGCGCGTCAGGGCGTCGAGTTTCGCGGCGGAAACGGAGGACACGCTTGTGGACATGGCTCGCCTCACTTCGGCCTGCGCACAGCCCCCGTGCGCGGCGATGATCCGCCCCCGCTCAAGAGGTGTGCAGTGAAGCTTGCGCGAAGCTGCCGCGGCCCGGCCGTCCGTGGCGGCGCGCTCGGCACGGAAGTGTCACGCTACTGTCGTCGAGCCGGGTTACGCGATGCCGGATAACGATAATTTTCGTGAAGGCTGGGGGTGCCATGCAGCCGATACTTCGCGTTCAGGACCTCCGTAAATCTTTCGGGAACAAGCCGATCCTCAAAGGGGTCAGCCTGCAGATCGAGGAGGGCGACCTCGTCTCGATGATCGGCCCGTCGGGCTGCGGCAAATCCACCTTGCTGCGCTGCCTCAACGGGCTCGAAAGCATGGATTCGGGCCTCATCGAGGCCTGCGGCGTCGTGATGGAGCGCAAGCCCGGCCAGACGCAGGGCCTCGACGAGATCGCCCATCGGCTGCGCAAGAACGTCGGCATGGTGTTCCAGAGCTTCAACCTCTTCCCCCACAAGACGCTGATGCAGAACGTCATGCTGGCGCCGATGGTGGTGAAGGGGGTGAGCCGCGACGAGGCGGCCGCAATCGCCGAGCGGCTGCTCGAGAAGGTGGGGCTCAGCGAGCACGTCGATCTCTACCCGATCCATCTTTCCGGCGGACAGCAGCAGCGCGGCGCGATCGCCCGCGCGCTCGCGATGTCTCCGAGGGTGATGCTCTACGACGAGCCGACCTCCGCCCTCGATCCGGGCCTCGTTGACGAAGTGCTCGACGTCATGAAGGAGCTCGACGCGGAGGGGATGACGCAGATCATCGTGACCCACGAGATGCGCTTCGCCCGCGACGCCTCCGACTACATCGTCTTCATGGAAAAGGGGGAGATCGTCGAGATCTCCGACGAGGACGAGATCTTCGAGAACCCCAAGGACCCGCGCACCCGGCAATTCCTGCGCCGCTTCATCTGATGCCGGCCGCCGCCCACGCCGTGCAAGCCCGCGCGACGTCCGAGCCCGAACCGACCTTTCTGGGGATCGCCATGCGCCTCGCCCTCGCTCTTCTCTTGATCCTCACCGGTCTGACCGGGGCGTTCGCGCAGACGGCGGCGCCGTCCGGCCCGCCGCTGCGCTACGGCGCCGACGCGACGAGCGGCGCGCCCTACGTCTTCAAGGACCCCGCCGACCCGACCGTCACGACCGGCTTCGAGGTCGATATCATGACGGAGATCGGCAAGAAGCTCGGCCGCAAGCCGGTCCTCGTCCAGAACGATTGGGGCAACCTGATCCCCGGGCTCAATGCCGGGCTCTACGATCTCGTCATCGACGGGCTCGAGATCACGCCGGCCCATCAGGCGGCGGCGGATTTCACGATCCCCTATTACACGACCTTCGGGCAGATCGTGATCCGGCGGGGCGATGCGCCGTTGCAGACGGTCGCCGACCTCAAGGGCAAGAGCGTCGGCACCCTCAAGTCGAGCCAGATGGAATATATCCTGCGCGCCGCTGGCAACATCGACGTGCGCACCTACGACGAGGAGATCGACGCCTATTCCGATCTCAAGCTGAAGCGTATCGACGCGACGGTGATGGATTTCCCGATCGCGGTCTATTACGCGCAGCCGGACCGCGAGTTGCAATTCACCGGCGAGCCGGTCGGCCAGATCCAATACGGCATCGCGGTGAAGAAGGGCGCTCATCCCGATCTCGTCGCCGCCCTCAACACGGCGCTGTCGCAGATGATCCAGGACGGCTCGCTGCGCGAGGTGCTGGACCGCTGGGGCCTGTGGACGCCGATGATGGCGCAGGTGACCGGCGACGCCCGCCCGATGCAGGCGCAGCCTTCGGCCTACGAACACTTCGTCGACGCGACGCAGCCCCATGGCTGGAAGGCGCAACTGGAGCGCTATGCCCGCTTCCTGCCCCAGCTCGGCTGGGCGGCGGTGATGACGCTGCAGATTTCGATTCTCGCGATGGTGCTCGCGGTCGGGCTCGGCGCGGCGCTCGCGCTCTGCCGCGTCTATGGCGGCAAAATTCTCGACCATGTCGCCCAGATCTACATCGAGGTGGTGCGCGGCACGCCGCTCCTGATCCAGGTGCTGTTCATCTACTACGGCCTGCCGAAGATCGGCGTGCAACTCGACCCGTACGTCGCCGGCGTGCTCGCCCTTGGTCTCAACTATGCGGCCTATGAGGCTGAAAATTATCGCGCCGGCCTGCTTGCCATCCCGCGCCAGCAGATGGAGGCGGCTGTGGCGCTCAACATGACGGAGCGCCAATCGCTGCGCCACGTCATCATCCCGCAGGCGGCGCGCATCGTGCTGCCGCCGACCACCAACGACTTCATCTCGCTCATCAAGGATTCGTCGCTGGTGTCGGTCATCTCGCTCGTCGAGCTGACCAAGACCTATGAGCAGATCTCCACGACCTATTACGACTATTTCGGCACGGGCATCCTGGTCGCCGCGATCTATCTGATCATCGGCCTGCCGTTCGTGCGGCTCGCCCGCTGGGCCGAGAAGCACGTCAGCCGCGGCGTCACACGCTCGAGTCAGTGAGGTTTCGACCGGGACCCAGCGCCGCGCTCGGCCGGTCGGCTCACGCAGCCGGCCAGACCAGCGCCGGCGGAGCGGCGGGCTCGCCGCTGATGCGGACCCGTTCGCCGTCGACCACGGCCCGCCCGCTCGCGAACAACGCGAGGGCGGCCGGATAGAGCGCGTGCTCGGCCTTGAGAACGCGGGCCGCGAGGCTGTCCGGATCGTCGCCCTCGACGACCGGCACCGCCGCCTGGGCGATGATCGGGCCGACGTCCATCTCCGCCCGCACCACATGCACCGTGCAGCCGTGCAGCTTCACCCCGTCGGCGAGCGCGCGCTCGTGGGTGTGGAGGCCCTTGTAGGCGGGCAGCAGAGCAGGGTGGATGTTGATGAGCCGGTCGCGCCACGTTTCGACGAACCAGGGCGTCAGCAGACGCATGAAGCCGGCGAGGCAGACGAGCTTGACGTTGGCGGCGACGAGCGCGGCGTGGACGGCGCGGTCGAAGCTCTCGCGGTCGGGATAGGCCTTGTGATCGACCACCGCCGTCGGCAGGCCCGCTGCCGCGGCACGGTCGAGTGCGCCGGCTCCGGGGCGGTTCGACAGGACCAGCGCGATCTCGGCCGGAAAGGACGAGTCGGCGGCGGCCTCGATCAGCGCGGCCATGTTGCTGCCGCGCCCGGAGACGAGGACGCCGACGCGGCGGCGCGGTCCGGCGGTCACGCGCCGAGCCCCAGATCGCCGCGATAGGCCACCGGCGAACCGCCGCGCGGCATGATTTCGCCGATCACCGACACGGTCTCGCCGTGGGCACGGAGCGTCGCGGTGACGGCGTCGGCCTCCTCGGGCGACACCACCACCACCATGCCGATGCCGCAATTGAAGGTGCGCAGCATCTCCTTGGCCTCGATGCGCCCGCCGCGGGCGAGCCACGAGAACACCGGCGGCACGGCGATGCGGTCGAGCTCGATCAGGGCCGCAACGTCGCCCGGCAGCACGCGGGGAATGTTCTCGGTCAGCCCGCCGCCGGTGATGTGGGCGAGGGCCTTGATGCCGCGCCCGGCGGCGAACGCCGCGAGCAGCGGCTTCACATAGATGCGCGTCGGGGCGAGCAGGGCGCGGCCGAGGCTGTCGCCGCCGCCAAACGGTGAGGCGGCATCCCAGCCGAGGCCTTCCGCGGCGACGATGTGGCGGACCAGCGAATAGCCGTTGGAATGCACGCCGGAGGAGGCGAGGCCGAGCAGGACGTCGCCCGGCAGCACGTCGCCGCGCGGCAGCAGGCGGTCGCGCTCGACGGCGCCGACGGCGAAGCCCGCGAGATCGTAATCGCCCTCGGTATAGTGCCCCGGCATCTCGGCGGTCTCGCCGCCGACCAGCGCGGCGCCGGCCTGGAGGCAGCCCTCGACGATGCCGGAGACGACGGCAGTCGCGACCGCCACGTCGAGCGTGCCGGAGGCGAAATAATCGAGGAAGAAGAGCGGCTCGGCGCCCTGCACGACGAGATCGTTGACGCACATGGCGACGAGGTCGATGCCGACCGTCTCGTGAACGCCCGCCTCGATCGCAACGCGGAGCTTGGTGCCGACGCCGTCGGTCGCCGCGACGAGAAGCGGATCGGAGAAGCCGGCGGCCTTGAGGTCGAAGATGCCGCCGAATCCGCCGATCGCCGCGTCGGCGCCGCTGCGCGCGGTGCGCCGCACCAGGCCGGAGATCGCCTTCACCAGCGCATCGCCGCGATCGATATCGACGCCGGCGTCCGAATAGGTGAAGGAAGGGGACGAGGCGTGGGGCTCGCTGGAGGGCATCGGAGGCTGATCCTGTGTCGAAACGCGCCTCGGGCGCGCGGCGGTCGCGGATTTCGTCGTGATCTGAGAGGACCCGGCGGCCGGCCGGTGCCCGGAGCCGGAGGTATGAAGCGTGAACGAAGTGAAGGCAAGCGCCGCGCCGCCTCGAAACAGGGCTTCGTTGCAGCTTGACGCTGGGCGCCGGCACACCCTATCTCGTTTTCTGCGCCGCAGTGCACAATGCCAGGCGGCAATCCGCCTTGTTCGGGCGTCTCGGAAGGATCGCAGGGCGTGAGTCTCGGACGTCAGATCGCCTTCTGGGTGGGCGCCCTCGTGGCGTGCGTCCTCTTTCTATTCGTCTTCGCGCCGATTTTGCTGCCGTTCGTGGCCGGCATGATTCTGGCGTACCTGCTCAACCCGATCGCCGATCGGCTTCAGCAGTTCGGCTGTAGCCGGCTCGTCGCGACGTTGATCATCCTCGCCGCGTTCGTGGTGATCTTCGCGCTCGTTCTCGTCATCCTGGTCCCGGTGCTGGGGCACCAGATCGGCGGCTTCATCGGCAACATGCCGCGCTATGCGACGGCGCTGCAGTCCTTCGTGACGCGCCAGCTCCAGGGCGACGGGAAGATCTCTCAGATCCTCGGCATGTCCATGCAGGACCTGCAATCCTCGCTCGGCCAGGTCGTCACCCAGAGCACCCAATGGCTGGCGAGCCTGTTCACGTCGATCTGGACGGGCGGACAGGCGCTGATCTCCGTCGTTTCGCTCCTGGTCGTCACCCCCGTGGTCGCCTTCTACATGCTGCTCGATTGGGAACGGCTCGTCGAGCAGGTGGACAGTTGGCTGCCGCGGGACCACGCGGCGACGATCCGTGAACTGTTCCAGGAGATGGACCACGGCGTCTCGGGCTACATCCGCGGTCAGGTGCTCGTCTCGATCTCGCTCGCGATCTATTACGCCGCGACGCTGAGCGTCGTCGGGCTCAATTTCGGCCTTTTGATCGGCATCGGAATCGGGATGATCAGCTTCATCCCCTATGTCGGGTCGTTCCTCGGATTTTTGATGTCGGTCGGCGTTGCGGTCGGCCAGTTCTGGCCGGAATACACGTCGGTCGGCTATGTCGTCGCGATCTTCGCCTTCGGTCAGTTCCTGGAGGGATACGTCCTCCAGCCGAAGCTCGTTGGCGAGAATATCGGCCTGCATCCGGTGTGGCTGATGTTCGCCTTGTTCGCCTTCGGCTACCTGTTCGGCTTCGTCGGCCTGCTCGTCGCCGTTCCCGCCTCGGCCGCCGTCGGCGTCCTCGCCCGCTTCGGCATCGCCCGCTACAAGGCGAGCCCATTCTATCGGGGCGTGGCGGGCGGAGATCACGTGCCGTGACGGGCGACGATCGGCGGGTGCAGTTGCCTCTCGCGCTGCCCGCCGCGCCGGCCCTCGGGCGTGACGATTTCCTCGTCGGACCGACAAATGCGGCGGCCGCCGAACTGATCGATCGCTGGCCCGGCTGGCCGAGCCGGCTCGTTGTTCTGGTCGGCCCCGCTGGTTCGGGAAAAAGCCATCTGGTCGCGGTGTGGCGGCAACATGCCGGGGCGGAGATCGTGGCGGCGGCTGACCTGGGCGGGATCGACCCGATCGCCGCCGCGGCCGGCCCGCTGGCGGTCGAGGACGTCGATTCCGGCCCGATCGCGGAAGTCGCCCTTTTCCACCTCCTCAACGCGGCGGCGACCGGGCCCGGTCTCCTGCTCACGGCGCGCACGCCGCCGGAGGAATGGTCCGTCCGCTTGCCAGACCTCGGCTCGCGCCTGCGGGCGGCGACCCGCGTGACCATGCAGGAGGCCGACGACGACCTGCTGCGCCGGGTCGTCGTCAAGCTGTTCGCCGACCGGCAGTTTGCCGTCGATCCGGGCGTCATCGATTATCTGCTCGCCCGCATGGAACGCTCGCTCGCGGCGGCAAACCGCCTCGTGGCGGAAATCGATCGGGAGGCCCTCGCCCAGCGGCGCCCGGTGACGCGCGGGCTCGTCGCGGAGGTTCTCGCGCGCCCAATCGAGGGTGTCGCGTGACACATCGGTGACAAAGACGTCACGACCGCGAAAAATCCGTCATACTTTGGGGGTAACCGGATTAGAGGCTGGAGCGGTTTCTTCGTCGGGCGGCATTTTTCCGCGCGTCTAACGTGTCCGGCGACGTGGGAGAGAGGGCGATCATGGACATTGAAACTGTGGCCGAAGCCGGCGCCGAGCAGCTTCCCGAGACGGCGGCCCACGCGGCGGGCGAGGGCCACGCGGACATCCGCCAAGATCCCTCCCGGTTTGTGAACCGCGAGCTTTCCTGGCTCCAGTTCAATCTCCGCGTCCTCGAGGAATCGGCCAACAAGCGCCACCCGATCCTCGAACGCCTGCGCTTCCTGTCGATCTCGGCGAACAATCTCGACGAGTTCTTCATGGTCCGCGTCGCCGGCCTGCGCGGTCAGCAGCGCGCCAAGGTCGATCTCCTGAGCGACGACGGCCGCACCCCGACCGAGCAGCTCGCCCTCGTCAGCGAGGCCGTCGGCCGGCTGCAATCGGCCCAGCAGGAGCAGTGGCGCTCGCTGCGCTCGGAACTCGTCGATTACGGCATCGTCCTCGTCGAGCAGCCGGACCTCAACGCCCGCGACCGGGAATGGCTCGAGGACTTCTTTCTCGCCCACGTGTTCCCGGTGCTGACGCCGCTCGCGATCGATCCGGCGCATCCGTTCCCCTTCATCCCCAATCTCGGCTTCTCGCTGGTGCTCGAGCTCGCGGCACCGACCGGCGAGCGCATGATCGCGCTGATCCGCGTCCCCGCTCAGGTCGACCGCTACATCCGCCTGCCGGCGGGGGAAGGCGAGACGCGCGTCCGCTTCATCGCCCTCGAGAACGCCATCGGCTTGTTCATCGGCCGCCTCTTCCCCGGCTACGAGATGCGGGGCGAGGGCGCCTTCCGCGTCATCCGCGATTCGGACATCGAGATCGAGGAAGAGGCTGAGGATCTCGTCCGCCTGTTCGAGAGCGCGCTGAAGCGCCGTCGCCGCGGCTCGGTGATCCGCCTCGAGATCGAGCACTCGACGCCGGAGCCGCTGCAGCGCTTCGTCGCCGGCGCCCTCGGGGTCATCGACGACGAGATTTTCCTCGTCCATGGCGCGCTCGCCCTGAAGGACCTGTCCTTCCTCGTCGGGCTCGACCGGCCGGAGCTGAAGTTCGTGCCCTACACGCCCCGCTTCCCGGAGCGGGTGCGGGAGCACGGTGGGGATTGCTTCGCCGCGATCGGCCAGAAGGACATCGTCGTCCATCACCCGTACGAATCGTTCGACGTCGTCGTGCAGTTCCTGTCCCAGGCCGCGCGCGACCCTGACGTGGTGGCGATCAAGCAGACCCTCTACCGCACCTCGAAGGACTCGCCGATCGTCCGCGCTCTGGTCGAAGCGGCGGAGGCCGGCAAGTCGGTGACGGCGCTCGTCGAGCTCAAGGCCCGCTTCGACGAGGAGGCCAACATCCGCTGGGCCCGCGATCTCGAGCGCGCCGGCGCGCAGGTGGTGTTCGGCTTCCTGGAGCTCAAGACCCACGCCAAGCTGTCGATGGTGGTGCGCCGCGAGGGCTCGAACCTGCGGTCCTATTGCCACATCGGCACGGGCAACTATCACCCGATCACGGCGCGCATCTATACCGACCTGTCCTTCTTCACCGCCGAACCGGCGATAGGCCAGGACGTCGCGCGCATCTTCAACTTCATCACGGGCTATGCGCGCCCGGGTGAACTCAGCAAGCTCGCCATCTCGCCGCTCACGGTGCGCAAGCGCATCCTCGATTCGATCGAGGCCGAGATCGAGCACGTCAAGGCGGGCCGCCCGGCGCAGATCTGGATGAAGATGAACTCTCTCGTCGATGCCCAGATCATCGACGCGCTCTACGACGCGAGCCGCGCCGGGGTGGAGATCGATCTCGTGGTGCGCGGCATCTGCTGCCTGCGGCCGGGCGTGCCGGGGCTTTCCGAGACGATCCGGGCGAAGTCGATCGTCGGCCGTTTCCTCGAGCACAGCCGCATCTTCTGCTTCGGCAACGGCCACGGCCTGCCGTCGCCCCAGGCAACCGTCTATATCGGCTCCGCCGATATGATGTCGCGCAACCTCGACCGCCGCGTCGAGGCCCTGGCGCCGATCGAGAACACCACGGTGCACGCCCAGGTGCTCGATCAGATCATGGTCGCGAACCTTACCGACAACCAACAGAGCTGGGAGCTCTTGCCCGACGGCGGTCACCGTCGTATCCACCCGGCAGAGGGCGAAGAGCCGTTCAACGCCCATCAGTACTTCATGACCAACCCTTCGTTGTCGGGACGTGGCAAGTCACTCCAAACAGACTCCCCCAAGCCCTTCTCCAAGCGCCTTGGGCACTGAGCCGTCGCGGCCTTCCGCCGCGACATCCCTGCCTTTGCCGGAGCCGGCGCCCGGGCGATTGCCGGGGTTCGGTCCGATCTCGGTCATCGACATCGGATCGAACTCCGTCCGCCTCGTGATCTACGAGCGGCTGTGCCGGTCGCCGACCGTTCTCTTCAACGAGAAGGTGCTGGCGGGCCTCGGCCGCGGCATCGCCAAGTCCGGGCGGCTACAGGCCGATGGGGTGGCGATGGCGCTCAAGGCCGTCGGCCGGTTCCGCCAGATCTGCGACCAGATGGGCACGCGCACGCTCGACGTGATCGCGACCGCCGCGGCGCGCGACGCCTCGAACGGCCCCGAATTCATCGCCGAGATTGAGCGGATCTGCCGCTGCAGGGTGGAGATCCTGTCCGGAGCCGAGGAGGCCCGCCGCTCCGCGCTCGGCGTCGTCGCCGGTGTGTGGCGTCCCGACGGCGTCGCCGGCGACCTCGGCGGCGGCAGCCTCGAACTCGTCGACGTGAAGGGCGAGCATATCGGCCTCGGCCGCACCTATCCGCTCGGCGGCCTGCGCTTGCAGGAGACGGCGGACGGCTCGGTGCGCAAGGCGGAGAAGATTGCGGCGGAAGCGCTCTCCACGAGCGATCTCCTCACCATCATGCAGGGCCGCGATTTCTACGCGATCGGCGGCACCTGGCGCTCGCTCGCCCGCCTGCACATGTTCCAGACCGGCTATCCGCTGCACATCATGCACGAATATGCCATCCCGGCCGAAGAGGCGCTCGACTTCTGCAAGACGGTCGCCCGCGGCTCGATCGATTCCCTCGATTCCGTCGAGGTGGTGTCGCGCCAGCGCCGGTCGCTCCTGCCGTTCGGCGCCGTCGTGATGTCGCAGATCATCCAGGCCGGCAAGCCGAAGCAGGTCGTGCTCTCGGCGCTCGGCATCCGCGAAGGCCTGCTCTACGAGCGGCTCGATCCAGCCGAGAAGGCGAAGGACCCGCTCATTGCGGCGTGCGAGGAGATGTCGCTGCTGCGCTCCCGCTCGCCGCGCCATGCGGCCGAGCTCGGTGAATGGACGGAGCACGTCTTTCAGGCGCTCGGCATCGACGAGACCGCCGACGAGCGCCGGCTCCGCATTGCCGCATGCCTCCTCGCAGATATCGGATGGCGCGCCCACCCGGATTATCGCGGCGAGCAGAGCATGGCGATCATTTCGAACGCCGCGTTCACCGGCGTCGATCACCACGGCCGCGCCTATCTTGCGATGGCCGTCTATTATCGCCATTTCGGGCTCGTGGACGACGCCTTGAGCCCGCGTCTGCGCGAGATGGTCTCGACCCGGCTCAAGGAGCGCGCCCGCTGCCTCGGCGCGGCGCTGCGCGTCGCCTCGGTGCTGTCGGCGTCGGCGCCGGGTGTCGTCAGCCGCATCAAGGTCGATGCGAGCGACGACAAGGTGGTGCTGCACATCCCCGAGGATCTCGCCGCCCTCGATGGCGAGGTGATCCGCAAGCGCCTGGAGCAGCTCTCCAAGCTCGTCGGGCTCGGTTCGTCCGTCGTGATCGGCGCCTGAGGCGTTAGTCTGCGGGCCGCGCGGGTGCGCGGCCTGCCTTTCCGTCCGGGTGGCGACGCACGAAGTGCGGCCGCGCCAGCGCGATGCCGTGCTGGCGCCTTTTTTCGCCGCGAGCGGATATCTCACTGAAACGGGGCGAGGGGGCGCCGGTCGGGAGTGGTTCCGATCCGGGGTCCCGGTCTGTCGCGAGGAACGTCTGATGAAATCGATCAATGCCCGCATCGCCGAAGAGCTCGGCGTTCAGGAGCGCCAGGTCGCGGCGGCGGTCGAGCTTCTCGACGGCGGTTCGACGGTGCCGTTCATCGCGCGCTACCGCAAGGAAGCGACGGGCATGCTCGACGACGCGCAATTGCGCACCCTCGACGAGCGGCTGCGCTATCTACGCGAGCTCGAGGAGCGCCGCACCGCGATCCTCGACTCCGTGCGGGAGCAGGGCAAGCTCGACGACGCCCTCCGCCATGCCATCGAGACGGCCGAGACCAAGGCGCGCCTCGAAGACATCTATCTGCCGTTCAAGCCGAAGCGGCGCACCAAGGCACAGATCGCGCGGGAAGCCGGCCTCGGGCCGCTCGCCGACGCGCTGCTCGCCGATGCCTCCCGCGAGCCGAAGGCCGTCGCCGCCGCGTTCGTCAATGCGGAGAAGGGCGTCGCCGACGAGGACGCCGCCCTCGAAGGCGCCCGTGCGATCCTGGTCGAGCGCTTCGCCGAGCATGCCGACCTGATCGGCCATCTGCGCGATCTCGTCTGGAACGAAGGCCGCCTCGTCTCGAAGGTCCGGGAGGGCAAGGAGAAGGACGGCGCCAAGTTCGCCGACTATTTCGCCTTCTCCGAGCCGCTGAAGAAGCTGCCCTCGCACCGCATCCTGGCGCTGTTCCGCGGCGAGAAGGAAGAGACCCTCGATCTCAAGATCGAGCCCGAAGCGACGGATTCACAAAGAGGAACGGCGCTCGGGCCGCACGAGCTCGCGATCGCCCGCCGCTTCGCGGTCGAAGATCGCGGCCGTCCCGGCGACCGCTGGCTCACGGAGACGGTGCGCTGGGCGTGGCGCACCAAGATCCTCGTCCACATCGGCATCGACGTGCGCGGCCGGCTCTGGCAGGCGGCCGAGGACGACGCGGTCAAGGTGTTCGCGGGCAACCTGCGCGACCTGTTGCTCGCGGCGCCGGCCGGCATGCGGGCGACGATGGGGCTCGATCCCGGCTACCGGACGGGCGTGAAGGTCGCCGTCATCGATGGCACTGGTAAGGTGGTCGCGACCGGCACGATCTATCCCCACGAGCCGCACCGGCGCTGGGACGAGTCGCTCGCCACCCTCTCGAAGCTCGCCCGTCTCCACAAGGTCGAATTGATCGCGATCGGCAACGGCACCGCCTCGCGCGAGACCGACAAGCTCGCGATGGAGCTCGTCGCCCGCGAGCCGGACCTGAAGCTCACCAAGGTCGTCGTGTCGGAGGCGGGCGCCTCGGTCTATTCGGCCTCGGCCTATGCCTCGTCCGAGCTTCCCGATCTCGACGTTTCGCTGCGCGGCGCGGTGTCGATCGCCCGGCGGCTCCAGGACCCGCTCGCCGAGCTCGTGAAGATCGATCCGAAGTCGATCGGCGTCGGCCAGTACCAGCACGATCTCGCCGAGCACAAGCTGTCCCGCTCTCTCGACGCGGTCGTGGAGGATTGCGTGAACGGCGTCGGTGTCGACGTGAACACGGCGTCGGCGCCGCTGCTCGCCCGCGTCTCGGGTCTCGGCGACTCGCTTGCCGGCAACATCGTCGCCTATCGCGACGCCAACGGGCCGTTCCGCACCCGGGCCGCGCTGAAGGCGGTGCCGCGGCTCGGGCCGAAGGCGTTCGAGCTCTCGGCCGGCTTCCTGCGCATCCCGAACGGCGACGATCCACTCGATGCCTCGTCCGTCCATCCGGAGGCCTATTCGGTGGTGCGCAAGGTGGCCACTGCGGCGAAGTCGGATGTGCGCGGCCTGATCGGCAACACTGCCGTGCTCCGCGCGCTGAAACCTGCGGCCTTCGTCGACGAGACGTTCGGCCTGCCCACGGTCACGGACATCCTGCGCGAGTTGGAGAAGCCCGGACGCGATCCGCGCCCCGCCTTCAAGACGGCGACGTTCCTCGAAGGCGTCGAGAAGGTCTCGGACCTGAAGCCGGGCATGCTGCTCGAAGGCACAGTGACCAACGTCGCGGCGTTCGGCGCCTTCGTCGATGTCGGCGTTCACCAGGACGGTCTCGTCCACGTCTCCGCGATGTCCAAGACCTTCGTGAAGGATCCGCGCGAGGTGGTGAAGCCGGGCGACGTGGTGAAGGTGAAGGTTCTCGAGGTCGACGTCGAGCGCAAGCGCATCTCCTTGACCTTACGGCTCGACGATCCGCTGGAGCCCGCGGCACCGCGTGGGGCGGGTCCGCGCCAGGCGACCCGGAGTCCGGCGCCGAGCGGTGGCGGCGGCCGCAAGCCGGAGGCGCCCGGCAACAACGCCTTCGCCGACGCCTTGCGGCGCGCAGCCGAGGCGAAGGGCGGCGGTGCCGGGAGCGACCGGCGGCCGCCCAAGCGCTGACGAGGGCGCAGCCCGGCGACGACGCACGGCTTCGTGATGCTGCGCGGCAGCGCGGATTTTGCGCTGCATCATAGCTCGGCCGCGCCCCGCCCGTAGTCTCTCCCGCATCAGTCCCGGCGTGACGCGCTCCCGGGACGGCGTTCAGGAGAGTAGCCATGGCGGCCAAGCGCACCGACGACGAGGCGGTCAGTCTGACGACCATCCCGCCTCGATCGACCTCGCACGAAAAGTTCGAGCGGCTGATCGGCAGCACACGGGACATCCCGCCGGTCAGGACGGCGGTCGCCCATCCCTGCGAAGCAACCTCGCTCGAAGGCGCCCTTCAGGCCGCCGCCGACAAGATCATCGTGCCGATCCTCGTCGGACCCGAGCACAGGATCCGGGCCGTCGCCGACGAGATCGGCGCGAGCCTCGACGGGATCGAGATCGTCGACACCCCGCACAGCCACGCCTCCGCCGCTGCCGCCGTCGAACTGGTGCGCGAGGGCAAGGCGTTCATGCTGATGAAGGGCAGCCTGCATTCGGACGAGATTCTCGCCGCCGTGGTCGACCACGCGACCGGGCTGCGCACCGAGCGGCGCATCAGCCATGTCTTCATCATGGACGTGCCGCTTTATTCCGAGCCGCTGTTTATCACCGACGCGGCGGTCAACATCTTCCCCGATCTCACGACCAAGCGCGACATCGTCCAGAACGCCATCGATCTCCACCTCGCGCTCGGGCTCGGAACGCCCCGCGTCGCGATCCTCTCGGCGGTCGAGACGGTGACGCCGAAGATCCCGAGCACGATCGAGGCCGCCGCGCTCTGCAAGATGGCCGACCGCGGCCAGATCGAAGGCGGCCTGCTCGACGGCCCGCTCGCCCTCGACAATGCGATCGATCCCAAGGCGGCCGAGATCAAGGGTATCCGCTCGGAGGTCGCCGGCCGGGCCCAGATCCTCGTGGTCCCCGACCTCGAAGCGGGCAACATGCTCGCCAAGAACCTCACTTTCCTCGCCGGGGCCGATGCCGCCGGGGTCGTGCTCGGGGCCCGGGTGCCGATCGTGCTGACCTCCCGTGCCGACAATCTCATCGCGCGCCGGGCGTCCTGCGCCATCGCCGCGCTCTATGCCCAGAGCCTCGCCCGAGGCGGCGAGCGGACGGGGGAGGTGCGCTCATGAATACGCCGACGATCCCCACCCGGGACACCACGAAGACGGCGGTTGCGGACCGGCCGGAGCGCCGGCGGGCGTCGCCCCGTGACGCCGACGCGATCCACGAAGGCGCTGTGCTCCATCCCGAGCACGAGCGCGCCGTCTCCCGCGGGCCGGTCGCCCACGGCGGCGTTCCGGCCGATCCCCATGCGCTCGCTCGGTCCGTCCGCCGCGGCCCCCTCGCACCCTGGCTCGACGCGGTCGATTATGCCTGGGACGCCTGGCAGCGCTCGATCCTCTATCTCGACGTGATGCGCGAGCGCGGCAACCAATATCGCGAGCACATGGCGAAGCGGACGCCGGGCGTCCTGATGTTCGACGCCGAAGTCCTCGTCGATGGACGGACTCTCGAGCATCCCTGCAATTACGGGCTGACGCGCATCCTGCCGCCCGAGGGGACGGTGATCGATCCCGGGAAGCGGCCCTATGTGGTGGTCGATCCGCGGGCCGGGCACGGTCCCGGCATCGGCGGCTTCAAGGCCGACAGCGAGATCGGCGTCGCGCTCGCGGCCGGCCATCCCTGCTACTTCATCGGCTTTCTGCCGGAACCGGTGCCGGGCCAGACGATCGAAGACGTGATGGCCGCCGAGGCCGTCTTCCTCGAGACCGTCATCGCCCGGCATCCCGGCGTGGAGGGATTGCCGGTCGTGGTCGGAAATTGCCAGGCCGGCTGGGCGGTGACGATGCTGGCCGCGGTGCGGCCGGACTTGTTCGGGCCGATCATCCTCGCCGGCTCACCGTTGTCGTTCTGGGCGGGTCACAAGGGCGGCTCGCCGATGCGCTATATGGGCGGCCTGATCGGCGGAAGCTGGATGACGGCGCTCACCGGCGATCTCGGTCGGGGGCTGTTCGACGGCGCCTGGCTCGTCACCAACTTCGAGGCGCTCAATCCGGCCAACACCTTGTGGACCAAGCAGTTCAACCTGTGGGCCAAGGTCGACGAGGAGGCGCCGCGTTATCTCGGCTTCGAGCGCTGGTGGGGCGGCCACATCGACCTCAACGCCGAGGAGATGCAGTTCATCGTCGATGAATTGTTCATGGGCAATCGCCTCGCCACCGCCGAACTCATCACCCGCGACGGCGTGCGCGTGGATCTGCGCTCGATCCGCTCGCCGATCGTCGTGTTCTGCTCCCGGGGCGACGACATCACGCCGCCGCCCCAGGCGCTCGGTTGGATTACCGACCTCTACGAGAGTGACGACGATCTGATCGGCTCGGGTCAGACGATCGTCTACACCGTCCACGACAGCACCGGCCATCTCGGCATCTTCGTCTCGGGCAGCGTGGTGCGCCGTGAGCACCGGGAGTTCGCCAACAACATCGAGCTGATCGATTGCCTGCCGCCCGGCCTCTACGAAATGGTTCTCATGCCGGCCGAGCCGGGAAGCGAGGAGGCTGAGCGCGGCGAACCGTGGATCGCCCGCTTCGAGGGGCGCACGCTCGCCGATGTCCGCACGCTCGTCGGGGCGAACGAGGAGGATGAGCGAGCCTTTGCAGCGGTCCGGCAGGTCTCCGAGGCGAATCTCGGCCTCTATCGGACGGTGCTCCAGCCGATCGTGCGGGCCGCGATCACCGAGCCCGGCACGCAGTGGCGCCATGCGCTGCAACCCTCGCGATTGCCGTTCGAGCTCTTTTCGGACACCCATCCGTTGGCGCCGATGGTCAAGCGCGCGGCAGCTCACGTGCGGGCCCATCGCCGCGCGGCGGCGCCGGACAATCCGCTTCTCGGCGTCCAGGACCTCGTCTCGAAGGCGATGGTGACTGGGCTCGACCTCTACCGGGACCGCCGCAATGCGGCGGCTGAGGCGCTGTTCTACGCCATTTACGGGGCGCCTCTCGTTCAGGCGTTGGCGGGGCTGAAGGCGTCCGACGCGGCGCCGCGCCGCCATCCCGGCTTGATCCCGGAAGGCGTCGCGGCCCGCCGTCAGCACCGAGACGACCTCATGAAGCGTGTCGGGGAAGGGGGCATTCGCGAGGCGGCAATGCGCGCGGCGCTCTATGTCGGCCGCGGCGGGCTCGCCGTCGATGAACGCATGTTCGAGGTGGTGCGCGCCGTGCGGGCCGAGACTGCGGACGACGAAACCCAGGAGGACTTCAAGCGGCGGCTGCGCGAGCAATATCTGATGCTCGAGTTCGACGAGGTGGCTGCCCTCGCGGCGCTGCCGAAATTGCTGCCGGCGGACGAGGCGGTGCGGCGCAACATTCTGGCCCTGACGGAGCGTGTCCTGACGGCGGCGGGTCCCTTGAACGACGACGCCCGCCGGCGTCTCGACCATGTCGCGACCCTCTTCCTCTCGTAAAATCAGGACGGCTCGCCGACGGCCTCGCGAAAGGTGATAAGCGTTAATTCCAGCGTTGGGCTACGCTAACATCACATCATTCGAATCGCGGGGATCAGTATGGAACGGAGCAAGAAGAAGATCATCGTCGCGGCGGCGGCTGTCATGGCGCTCGCCGCGGCCGGTTGCACCCAGCAGGAGACCAACCGGGCGGCGGTTGGCGGACTGGTGGGCGGTGGTCTCGGCGCCTTGACGGGTGGCCTCATCTCCCACACTCCGACGGGTGCACTGGTCGGCGCCGCGGTTGGTGCGGTCGGCGGTGCCGCGATCGGTGCCGCGACGACGCCGAAGCCGAAGACCTGCACGGCCTACGACTCCAACGGCCAGGCCGTGAAGGTCGCCTGCTGAGGCCTGAGCCAGGGGCGGGACGGCCGCCAACGGGGCGCGCCGTGATTAGGGTCTGCTGACATTGTGGAGAGAGTTGAGGGCGCCGCAATGGCGCCCTCGCTGTCTCTGCATGGGCGCTGCAGGTCTCGAGTCAGGGCGCTTCCATCCCCCGCAGCGCCTGATGCATGTAGGTGCTCGGGATGCTGAAGATGCCGTCATCGAATAGGGTGTTGAGGTCGACGATGACGTACATTGCCGAGGCGATGGCCGCCGCGCCCAAGATGATGATGATCGTGGCGATGGGATTGGTCGGGGCCGTGAGGCCGAAGCAGGCGAACACGATCACCATCCAGAGGACCAGCGTGAGCAGGAACGGCAAGTCGACGGTCGGGTTCTCGACCGAGAGCAGATACCATCGGTTCTGATCGAGATCGCGGAATTGGCGATCGGCGGCATTGCGCGCCTCGCGCTCCACGAGCCCGTCTTGGGGCAGATTGACGACGGCGACGCCGATTTTGTTGATCATCTGGCCGAGTTTGGAATTCGCAATATCGATATCGTTCGGGTTGTCCGGCGCCAGGCGCGGATAATAATCGCCCTTCGGAGAAGGCTCCTCGGACCACGTGGAGGCGATGGCGGCCGCGGTGTAAGCGCGGAGCTGAGCCCGAATGTCGTCGGCGACCGGGCCGGCATCGCGGAGGGCACGATCGAGCTCGATCAATTTGATTGCATAATTGTGCATCTCGCCATCGGCCGTGTCGAAGGCGGTCTTCGACGACGAGACGAGGAGACCGAGAACGATCGAGGCGAAGGTCACGAGCATCGTGACCGAAACCTGGATCAGCTCGATCGTCTCCCGCGATCGGTGGCGTTCGGCGATCTGCGTGCGGATCAGGCCGCCGAACAACGCCGCTCCAGCGAGGCAGACGAGGACGAAGAGGCCCGTGTAGAGGGGAGACTGGGCCAAGGCGCTCATGGGCGAGACGCTCCCTTTCAATGGACGATGGCGTCTTCCGAAAAGACCGCGACCCGCGGATGCGCGCCATTTAACAAAAATCGCGGCCTTGGCAGATGGCTTTCTGAAGCGCGCGGCGGCGAACGGCCCTACGGGCTGTTGTCTCCATCGAGGGCGCGTCCCCTATCATCCGCCCGTTCGCGGTTGGCGTGAAGCGCAGATCGACCCAATTTTCCTCATTGTGCCGACGCGGGATTCGCCCGCATCGTCCCGACATTGAGCGCCGCGGGATGCAGCGTCGGTCCAGCGTGCGAGCGCAGGATGCGATCGGTGCCGGCGGCGGCGGCCCTTCACGGGATCGTGAGGGTGGACCGTCCGCGAGATCGCGGACGCGAAAGGGCGAGACGGAATGAGAACTCGGTTGGATGAGACGATGCCTTCGCGCCGGCGCGTGGCGTCCGGACTGGCGGCCGTGATGGTGGCGGTGGCGGTGGCCGGGGGGGCGACGCTGCCCGCGCGTGCCGACGACACCTTCGAGGGCAAGAAGCCCGTCGGAACGATCTCGCTCAAGCAGTTCCAGGCCGGCTATCTCGCCAGCGCCGGCGGCGGCGAGGGTGTCCTCGTGTTTGATGGGCACAAGGTGCCGTTCTCGATCGGCGGGCTCGGCGTCGGCGGCGTCGGTGCGGCGGAGACCGAGGCGGAGGGCTACGTCTACGGTCTGACCAACCTCGCGCAGTTTCCCGGCAACTATGTCCAGGTGCGCACCGGCTTCGCGATCGGAACATTCGGCGGCGGGGATCTCACGCTGCGCAACAAGGCGGGCGTCGTTCTCAAGCTCAAGGCGCACCGCAAGGGTCTGATGCTCGGCTTCGGAGGTGATGTGATTTCCGTCACCCTGAAGGAGACACCGGCCCAGGTGAAGGCGAACTGATCGCAGTTGCCCGCAGGAGCGGCCGCCTCGCGTGGCTGCTCCGCGTCGCGGTTACCGCACCTACATCAAGGCGACCCACGCCGCCGCCAGCGCCAGCGAGGCGAGCGTCACCGGCAGGCCGGCGCGGCAGAATTCCGCCGCGCCGATGCGCACACGGCGCGCCGCCGCCTGCTCCACCACGATGATGCCCGCGAGCGATCCGAAGATCACGAGATTGCTCGAGAAGCCCGTTCCGAGCGAAAGCGCCGCGCCGATCGCGAGCGGGTTCGCGGCGTGGGACAGGAACGGCGTCACCAGCATCACGGCGGGATTGTTGCCGACGATGTTGGAGATCACCGAGACGACGCCGAGCAGGACCATCGGCTGGGCGAGGTCGAAGCCGGAGGCGGCGAGCGCCGCGATCGCCTTCTGCGGCAACTCGGTTTCCGTGAACGCGGCATTGACGACGAAGAGCCCCATCAAGAGCAGGAGCAGGCTGCCGTCGACGGTCTTCAGCACGTCCTTGGAGGCGATGGTGCGGTTGAGCAGCATGACCGCCGCCGCGGCGAGCGCCACCAGATCGCGCGGCCAATCGGTCGTGACGAAGATCACGATGACCGCGAGCGTGACGACGAGCGTCTTGATCGTCTCGGCCTTGTCGAGCCGCGGCACGCTCGCTCGGGCCGGCGCCTCCGCCGACGGCGCGCGCATCCACCGCCCGCGATAGAGGAAGGCGATGACACCCCACACCAGCGGCAGCGAGAGCGCCGCCGGCACGAAGGCCGCGGCGAGGAAGCCGTTGAAGGAGAGCCCGAGCGTCTGCGCGACGATCATGTTCTGCGGACTGCCGATGATCGTCGCAGCCGAGCCGGTGTTGCTGGCGAAGCAGAAGCCGAGCAGGAACGGCACCGGGTTCAGACCGCGCGACAGGGTGATCGAGACGAGGAGCGGCGTCATCGCCACCACGACCACGTCGTTCGTGAGAAGCGCCGAGAGGACGCCGCCGGTGAGGACGAGGAGGGCGAGCAGCGCCGCCGGACCGACCTTGAGCAGCGCCACGCGCGCGGCGAGCCAGCCATAGAAGCCGGACACGACGAAGCCGCCGGACACCACCATCAGTCCGAACAGGAGCGCGATCGTGCGGTAGTCGATCGCCGCCCAGGCCTGGCCGTCGGTGATCCGCGCCGTGGCGATCATGGCGAAGGCGCCGATCACCGCGGCGCCGGTGCGGTCGACCAGGAATCCCGGCAGGTGGCCGATCGCGAGCGCCACGTAGACGAGGAGAAAGATGAGGAGCGTGGTGTCCATCGGGCGACCGGACGCGAGGGAAATGCGGAACCGCCGGCCGGGCGCGCCGCCGGCCGATCTCTGCGATTCTATCCTATAGGATCATAAGCCGGCTTTTCTTGCGCCGGTCTTTCCCGTGCGCCCGATCTGGGACCGCCTTCAGGCGGATTTGCCCGCGGCCGCCGCGTGGTAGGCGTGGCGGATCGCCTCGAGATCGACGCTCGGCTTCGGCATCTCGAGCTTCATGTCGCGCAAGGTCTCGGCGATGATCTGCGACACCGCGAAATTGCGGAACCATTTGTGATTCGAGGGGATCACGTACCACGGCGCGGCCGGCGTCGAGCAATGGTTCAGCATCGCGTCGTAGGCTTCGATGTAGCGGTCCCACAGCGCCCGCTCGGTATAATCGCTCTCGCTGATCTTCCATTGCCGCGCGGGATCGTCGAGGCGTTTGGCGAAGCGGGCGAGCTGTTCCTCCTTCGAGATGTACAGGAAGAATTTCAGGATCGTCACGCCGCTGTCGGTGAGCAGGCTCTCGAAGGCGTTGATGTGGTCGTAGCGGCGCGACCACACCGATTTCGGCACGAGATCGTGGACGCGGGCGACGAGGACGTCCTCGTAATGCGAGCGGTTGAAGATCGCGACCTGGCCGAGGCCGGGCGTGTGGGGATGGACGCGCCAGAGGAAGTCGTGGACGCGCTCCTCGGGCGTCGGCTGCTTGAAGCCGGTGACGGAGGTGCCCTGCGGGTTGAGGGCCTGGATCACGTGCCAGCACACGCCGTCCTTGCCGGCCGCGTCGATGCCCTGGAGCACGACCAGCAGGGCATGCTTCTTCTCGGCATAGAGTTTCGCTTGGAGCTCGGTGAGTTCGGCCGTGGTCTTGGCGAAATCCGCCTTTGCCGCCTCTTCGGATTCGTGGGCGTCGTGAAAGCCCGGGTCGATATCGCCGAGGCGCACGCTCTTGCCCGGCTCGACGATCAGTTTCGTCCTGAGGCCCATCTGGCACCTTCTTGGTTTTGACGTCGGGCGCCGACGGCGCCGTCACCGACCTTCCACCAATCGGAGAGAGCCGTCCAGGCCGATGCAGGGGGGGCTGGGGGAGACGTCAGGCCGGGCGCGTCCGACAACGGAGGCAACGAACGGGGCACGCGCCGGCGTGGGGGCGCCGTTGGTGAGCGAACCCAGGGTGATCGTCCAGCTGCGCGCGGCCACGGCCCAGCATCATCGGCGCCCGCGCGGTACTGGGTTGGCCTCGTCGCTCAGTCAGCAATGCATCCAGGACTGGAAGGAGCTTGGCCAGCATTTGCTCGACTGCCCGAGCCTAGGATTGGCCTCGATGATCGAGCCGGTCCTCGTGCTGCTTGGCGAGTTCCGCCTCGGGCGCCGCGCGTTCCTGGGCGACGGCGGTGGGTAGGGCTTCAACGGCCGCCGCGAGTCGGCTTTCGATCTTGGCGTCGAACGCAGCAAGGTCGCCGGCGTGGCGCGCGATCAGCCGCTCGGCTTCCGGGGCGCGGCTGGCTGTCAGATTGGTCACATGCGGCACCAGCTCGGTGATGTAGCCGATGATTTCGGACACGGGATGCTCCACCTGACGACATCCCGATGGCGCGAACGCGAAACAAGCGTTTCGTCGAGCGGTACAATGGATAGCTTTATTGATTGAAATGCGCAGCGCACCGCTGCGCGTGGCGCAGGGCGGCCGGCAAAGGCGTGCAGCCTCCATTCTCTACGAACTGACGGGACCGAGCGCTCGTGTAGCTTAGGATGGGGCAATCGTAACGGTTCATTGATTATCATTATCGCGGAAAAATTGTATCTTTTCTACGACCTACACAGATTTCTCCGATCGGGATAGAAAGATGAGCGATTCATTAACGAGACGGTTGGCGAGCGCTCTTTTTAAACTTGGTCCGCATCAGTATATAACGTCGACGCCCGAGCGGTACGGGCAAAATCTAGACAAGTACCGCATACAGGAAGACGCGGCCTTCGACCCGGCGCGCGAGCGCTGCCTGGATGGCGACCTGACCCGGTTCTATTTCTTTGGTATGGTGTTCGACCTCATTCGCCGTGACAAATCCAACGGCGACATCGCAGAATTGGGCGTTTACAAAGGTTACAGTGCCCGGCTGTTCGCCGAGTTCGCCCGTACGGTCGATAAGCAAGTTTATCTGCTCGATACGTTTGAAGGATTCGCAGACGCCGATATTGTAGGCGAAGAACACCTGAAGGGGGCCTTTTCCGACACGTCGCGGGAAGGCGTGCAAGCCTTGGTTGGCACGAAGAACTGCCATTATGTGAAGGGCTATTTCCCAGATACTGCAGATCAGCTTCCGTCGGACGGACAATACTGCCTGGTGCATATCGACTGCGATCTCTACATGCCGGTGCTGAGCGCGCTCACCTATTTCTATGACCGGGTGGTTGATGGAGGCTTCCTGATCATGCACGATTACATGAGTTTATCGTGGGATGGCCCGATCCGGGCAGTTGATGAATTCTTCCGGGACAAGCCGGAATCCATCATACCCATCCCTGACTATGCCGGGACGGTGCTCATTCGCAAGATGCGGCGCCAGTAGCTGGGGTTCAACGTCGCATTTCACTGTCAAGGATGTGAGTAAGCCTCGGCGTCCCTGCGCTTCGGCAAATTTGCACGCAATACAGTCCAGGCCCTGGCCGACGTGGCTGGCAAGATTGACTTTGTTGACCAAAGTCCAGGTCGAATACTTAGCCCTTCAGCGGCTGGCGCCGTAGATCGATGCTGTGCACGACGCGAAACTCAAAGCCTGAACGAAAATCCCATATAACGGGATAAGCGGCCTGTATAGTGCCGCATCGGTACGTTGCTTTGTGCAATGATTATAGGTGGCTGGGGGACCTGGATTCGAACCAAGATTAACGGAGTCAGAGTCCGCTGTTCTACCGTTGAACTATCCCCCAAGAAGCCGTTTGCCGGCTTCGCTTCGGCCCGGCGCTCAAGAGCGGGACCGAAGGGGCGGCGGGCGATGTCGCCCGATGCGGGGCGGCTTATAGCCCGGGCCGGGCGGGCTTGCAACGGCCTCGTGCTCGAAGAGCCGTTCCTTGTGAACGGCCTGTGGATGAATCCGGCGGATCGCTCCTGCAGTCGCCGGGCAGCAGCCGGAAATCCGGCGGCTGTCGGCCGCCTTGATCCCGGCCCGGATTGCCCTTAGAGCATAGGCCGCCCCATGCGCTGCGCCGTTTCGGGCCTCGACAGCGGCCCGGCCTCGCGCCCGGGCCTTATCCGATCCGCACGCTCGCGCAGGACGGACTGCGGGGCGCGCCGAGAGGATCGCGGCGCAGCGGCGAGACCGACGATCCAGGCCGTTTGAACGCATGACCCAGTCTTCCGACGCGCCCGCCGCCCGGCGGCGCACCTTCGCGATCATCTCGCATCCCGACGCGGGCAAGACCACGCTGACGGAGAAGCTGCTCCTGTTCGGCGGCGCGATTCAGCTCGCCGGTCAGGTCCGCGCAAAGCGCGATGCGGCGCAGACCCGCTCGGACTGGATGGGCATCGAGCGCGAACGCGGCATTTCCGTCGTCACCTCGGTGATGACGTTCGAATATGACGACCGCGTCTTCAACCTGCTCGACACCCCGGGCCACGAGGACTTCTCGGAAGACACCTACCGCACGCTCACCGCGGTCGATTCGGCCGTGATGGTGATCGACGCGGCGAAGGGCATCGAGGCACGCACCCGCAAGCTGTTCGAAGTCTGCCGCCTGCGCGACATCCCGATCGTCACGTTCATCAACAAGATGGACCGCGAGAGCCGGGACCCGTTCGATCTCCTCGACGAGATCGAGAAGACGCTCGCCCTCGACACCGCGCCGATGACGTGGCCCTTGAGCCGCGGCCGCTCCTTCGCCGGAACCTTCGACTTGGCCCGCAATGAAGTCCGCCGGCTCGACGCCGACGAGGCGCCGATCAAGGTCTCGGGGCCGGACGATCCGGCGGTGCTCGATCTCCTGCCGCAGGACGAGCGCGACGCGTTCCTGGAGGAGGTGTCGCTGGCGCGCGAGGGCTGCAACCCGTTCGTGCTCGAGTCCTTCCTGGAAGGCCATCTGACGCCGGTTTATTTCGGCTCGGCGCTGCGCAATTTCGGTGTCCGCGACCTCATCGACGCGCTCGCCGCCTATGCGCCGCCGCCGCGCAGCCAGCAGGCCGACACGCGCCTCGTCACGGCCGAAGAGCCGCGCATGACGGGCTTCGTCTTCAAGATCCAGGCGAACATGGACCCGAACCACCGGGACCGTATCGCCTTCATCCGCGTCTGCTCGGGCAAGCTCTCCCGCGGCATGAAGGCGAAGCTGGTGCGCACCGGCAAGGCGATCAGCCTCAGCGCGCCGCAATTCTTCTTCGCCCGCAACCGCTCGCTCGCCGACGAGGCGTGGGCGGGCGACGTCGTCGGCATCCCGAACCACGGAACGCTGCGCATCGGCGACACGCTGACCGAGGGCGAGGATATCCTGTTCCGCGGCGTGCCGAGCTTCGCGCCGGAGCTTCTGCGGCGTATCCGTCTGCAGGACCCGATGAAGGCGAAGAAGCTGCGCGAAGCGCTCCAGCAGATGGCCGAAGAGGGCGTCGTGCAGACCTTCGTGCCGGCGGACGGCTCGGCGGCGATCGTCGGCGTCGTCGGCGCGCTGCAGCTCGACGTGCTCGTCGAGCGCATGCAGGCGGAATATGGCCTGCCGATCTCGTTCGAGATGTCGCGCTTCAGCGTCTGCCGCTGGGTGTCGAGCGACGACAAGGCGAAGCTCGCCGAGTTCGTCGAGAAGCAGCGCTCGGCGATCGCCTACGATCTCGACGGCGCGCCGGTGTTCCTGGCGACCTCCGCCTTCTCGCTCAAATACGAGCAGGAGCGGGCGCCCGGCATCGAGTTCACCGAGATCAAGGATTATCAGATCCGCCAAGCGGCCTGAGCCTGACGCGGGGGCGACACCTCGCACCGGAACACGCCTGCGCGAGCGGACGGCAGGAGCCGGCATCAGGCTGCCGGCGGCCATCGCCGCGATCTTCGAACGTCGGCTAAGCTCCGCCCGAAGAAGATCGAATCGCGGGCGGTGGCGGATGGCGGAGAGGCGGCCGATCGAAAAGCTCGGCGCGGCGGCGGCACGGCGCATTGCGCTCGCCGCGCAAGGCTTCGCCGAGCCACGCCCGGACGGGCCTGTGACGCGCCGGCACGTGCGCCGCACCATCGATCGGCTGGGCCTCCTCCAGATCGATTCCGTCAACGTCCTCGTCCGCTCCCATTATCTGCCGCTGTTCGCCCGGCTCGGCGCCTATCCGCTCGCTCTCCTCGAAGACGAGGCGTGGGGCAGTAAGCGCACCCTGTTCGAATATTGGGGCCACGAGGCCTCGCTGATGCCGATGGCGCTCCAGCCCCTGATGCGCTGGCGCATGGAGCGGGCGGCGCGGGGCGAGGGGATCTATTCCGGCCTCGCCCGATTCGCACGGGAGCGGAAGGACTTCGTCGAGGCCGTTCTCAAGGAGGTCGAGGTTCGCGGCGGGATGGGCGCCGGCGATCTCGAGATCGGCGGCCCTGGTGAGGGCGGTTGGTGGGGCTGGAGCGAGGGCAAGAAGGCGCTCGAATTCCTGTTCTGGGCGGGCCGCATCACCACCGCCACGCGGCGGAACTTCGAGCGCATCTACGACATCACCGAGCGGGCGTTGCCGCGCGACGTGGTCGAGACGCCGACGCCCCCGAGGACGTCGCCCAGCGGCAGCTCTTGCGGATCGCGGCGCGCGCACTCGGCGTCGCGACCGAGCGCGATCTCCGCGACTATTTCCGCCTCGACGTGGAGGACACCAAGCTTCGGCTCGCCGAATTGGTGGAGGAGGGCGCGCTCCTGCCCGTCAGCGTCGAGGGCTGGAAGCAGCCGGCGTACCTCGATCCGCAGGCGCGCCACCCGCGGCGGGTCAAAGCGGGGGCGCTGCTGTCGCCGTTCGATTCGCTGATCTGGGAGCGCGACCGGGCCGAGCGCCTGTTCGGCTTCCGCTATCGGCTGGAGATCTACACCCCGGCGGAGAAGCGTGTGCACGGCTATTATGTGCTGCCGGTCCTGCACGGCGACCGGCTGATCGGCCGTGTCGATCTCAAGGCCGACCGCGCGGCCGGCGTGCTGCGGGTCAACGCGGCGCACGGCGAGGCGATCGACCACGATCCCGAGGCACTCGCCGAAGTCGGGCAGGAGCTCGTCGCCATGGCCGGCTGGCTCGGCCTCGGCGAGGTCACGGTCGCCGAGCGAGGCGACCTTTCCCGCCATCTTGCCGACGCCATCCGCGGTGCGGCTTAAGTCTCAGGAGAGCGTCGCGCCGCGCACATGCCGGGCATATTGGCCGGGCGTGACGCCGACGGCCTCGCGGAACCGCGCCGTGAAATGGCTCTGGCTCGAGAAGCCGCAGGCGAGGGCGATCTCGGCGAGCGGCATCCCGCCGTCTTCGAGGAGCGTTTTGGCCCGGGCGATGCGGCGGGCATTGACGAAGGCGTGCGGGCTCACGCCGGCGCTGCGGCGGAACATCCGGGTGAAGTGGAAGGCGCTGAGGCCGGCAGCGGCGGCGAGATCGCCGATCGCGAGCGGCTGATCGAGCGAGGCCTCGACGAAATCGGCGACCCGCCTGAGCGACGACGGCGCGAGCCCGCCGCGTAGCGCGAGGCTGGCCGGCCGCTCGGTGAAGCGCGAGGCGACATAGGCGAGGAGAAGCTGGCCGGCCTGGGTGACCGCGACGCGGTCGGCGGCATCGTGCCAATCGAGCGGCAGCACGGCGTGGCGGATGACGTTCTCGATCGTCGCGTCGCGCACGAAGGGAACGTCGACGAGCTGCGTCAGCGCCGGATCGCGGTCGAAGCTCTCGACGAGCAGCCGGTCGAAGGCGGTGCGCGGCACGTAGAAGTGGAACAGGCGGACGGCGCCCGCGACCTCCCACTCGGTCGTCACCCCCGCCGGCATCAGGCACACGCTGCCCGCGCCGTAGCTCGCCTGGACCGTTCCGTCGCCGCGGCGGCGGGAAATGCCCTCGCCGCCGTCGACATAGAGGCTGATGGTGTGGTGGCTCGGCGCGGAATAGGTCGTCGCCGCCCGTTCGTCGCGATCCCACAGGGCCGCCGCCATGTCGTCGCCGAACCGGGAGGACGCGCGCAACGGCACACCAGCCCCGTTCAGGTGATCGAAGACGGTGAACTGGCCGGGCGAGAGCATGGCGCTGCTGTGATCATGGGGCGAGACGGCCCCGACCGAAATATTCTACCGCGCGGGCGCGGGCGGGAACAAGCGTGCCGGCTTTAAGGGGCCGGCCGGTCGCACCAATTGCGCAAGATCGTGACAAGCGAGCGCAAGCCGATGGAAGCGCCGGGCGGCTCCGGGGCGCGATAAGCCCGGGTCCGAGCCCCGGCTCGGGCCGAGCCGATTGTCTGGAGTGCTTCCCCCATGACCGCCGTCCTGTTCGCCGTGATCGTGATCGCCTGGGGCTTTTCCTGGTTTGCGATCCATCTCCAGATCGGCACCGTGCCGCCGGAGATCTCGATCTTCTGGCGTTTCGCGCTCTCCGCCGTGCTGATGTGGCTCCTGCTCGCCGTCACAGGCCGCCTGCGCCGCCTGGACCTGCGGCAGCACGGTTGGTTCGCGCTGATGGGGGCGAGCCTGTTCGGGCTCAATTTCGTGCTGATCTATTCGGCGACCCAGCACATCGCGAGCGGCATCGTCTCGGTCGTCTTCACCATGGCGACCATCTTCAACGCCTTCAACCAGTGGGCGCTTCTGAAGATCGCCCCGAAGCCCCGCACCCTCGCCGGCGCGGCGTTCGGCATCGTCGGCATCGCGCTGCTGTTCGCCGATCAGATCGCCGGGCTCGGGCGCGATCACGGCGCGGCGCTCGGTATCGCGCTGGCGGCGGCGGGCACCTACGTCTTCTCGCTCGGCAATCTGGCCTCGGTCGGGGCGGTGAAGGCCGGTGCCGATCTGCCGAACGCGGTCGCCCGCGGCATGACCTGGGGCACGCTGTTCCTCGGCATCTACGGCCTCGCGCGCGGCCACGGCTTCCCGATCGCGTTGACGCCGACTTATCTCGGCAGCCTCGTCTATCTCGCGGTCGTCGCCTCGGTGATCGGCTTTCTCGCCTATCTCTCGCTGGTCGCCCGGGTCGGAGCCGACCGCGCCGCCTATTCGACGGTGCTGTTCCCGCTGATCGCCCTCGTCGTCTCGACCTTCCTCGAGAGCTATGCCTGGACGCTCCACGCCCTCGTCGGGCTGGCGCTGATCCTGATCGGCAACGTCGTCATCTTCGTGCGGACGCCGAGCCGGACGGCGGCGCCGCCGCCGATGGGGAAGACGCGGAGGGCTTGAGCGGAGTCACTGTTCGTATTGGGGCACCACCTTCCCTTCGCCCCGCGTGCGGGGAGAAGGGTTCCGAGGCGTGGTGGGAGTCAATGGAATTGCCCTTCGGCACCGGCGGGCGAAGGAACGCGGGGCGCCGGTGACCGGCGCCCCGATCAATCGCGACGATCGTCAGTGCCGCGTGCCGCCCGACTTCGCCTTGGCGCGGCGGGCCAGCATGTTGAGGCCTTCGACCAGGGCCGAGAAGGCCATGGCGGCGTAGATGTAGCCCTTCGGGACGTGCACGCCGAAGCCTTCCGCGATCAGCGTCATGCCGATCATCAGCAGGAAGCCGAGCGCGAGCATCACCACCGTCGGATTGTGGTGGATGAAGTTCGCGAGCGGGTTGGCGGCCAGCAGCATCGCCAGCACGGCGACGATGACGGCGATCACCATGATCGGCAGATGCTCGGTCATGCCGACGGCGGTGATGATCGAATCGACCGAGAAGACGAGGTCGAGGAGCAGGATCTGCACGATCGCCGCGCCGAAGCCGATGGTGACCTTGCCGTCCGCCGCGGCCTCTTCCTGGGCCTTGTGGTCGACCGTCTCGTGGATCTCGCGCGTCGCCTTCCAGACGAGGAACAGGCCGCCGGCGATCAGGATGATGTCGCGCCAGGAGAGGCCCGCACCGAACACCGTGATGACCGGCTCGGTGAGCTGGACGATGAAGGCGACCATGGAGAGCAGGCCGAGGCGCAGGATCAGCGCGAGGCCGATGCCGAGGCGGCGGCCGAAGGCGCGGCGCTCGGGGGGAAGCTTGTTCGTCAGGATGGAAATGAAGATCAGATTGTCGATGCCGAGCACCACCTCCATGGCGATCAGCGTCGCGAGCGCAGCCCAGGCGGCGGGGTCGGAGAAGAGGATAGCAAGGTCCTGCATCGGGGGCCTTTTCTGGTTCGTCGAACGAGGCGGGAGCGGATATGGGAAGGCCGGGAGCATCTGTTAAGTCGAGAGGCTGAAATTTTGCCTCTACGCCGCCGCCATGCAGCATTATTCGGTCATATCGCGCTATTCTGACGCGTGTTTCGTGACAAAGGGCGCCGTTCGGTGGTCTAAGTCGACGATCGAACGGTTCGCGCGGCGCGTCACCGGTGGTTCATGCTGTCGAGCAAGCGACAAAGCGATATTCTGCAGGCGGTGAAGGCGAACGGCTCGTGCTCGATTGCCGAGATCGCGGAGGCCTTGGGCGTCACCACCGAGACCGTGCGGCGCAACCTGAAGCCGCTCGTGGAGCGCGGCCTCGTCACCAAATTCCACGGTGGTGTGATGCTGCCGGAGGAGGTGGAGGAGCCGCCCTTTCAACGCCGCATCGCGGTCAACGGCGATCTCAAGCGCAAGGTCGCCGAGCTCGCGGCACGGCGGATCGCCGATGGCGATTCGATCCTGCTCGACAACGGCACGACGACGACGTTCATCGCCGACGCGCTCGCCGATCACGCCAATCTCACGATCGTCACCAACTCGGCCGAGATCGCCACGCGGCTGGTGCGGCGCAACGGCAACCGGGTCTTCCTCGCCGGCGGCGAGCTCCACGCGGACGATGCCGCGGTGTTCGGTCCGGCGGCGCTCGACTTCATCCGCCAGTTTCGGGTGCGCTATGCGCTGATCTCGGTCGCCGGCATCACCGCGGCGGGCGACCTCATGGATTTCCACCTGTTCGAGGCCGAATTCACCCGGGTCGCGATGGCCCAGGCGCAGGAGCGCTGGGTGATCGCCGACCACACCAAGTTCGGCCGCGTCGCGCCGGTCCGGGTGGGTGGCCTTTCCGACATCGATCTTCTCATCAGCGACGCACCGCCACCGCCCGACCTCGCCGAGGCGATCGCAGGCTCGGGCGCGCGGCTCGTCACGCCCTGACGGGGCCCGGACGCCCCGCCACGACGATCGGACGCGGCGCGGCTCAGACGAGCCGGCTCTGGACGATCGCGGCGCGCACGAACGACGAGAACAGCGGATGCGGCTCGAACGGCCGCGACTTCAGCTCGGGGTGATATTGCACGCCGATGAACCAGGGGTGATCGACGAGCTCGATCGTCTCCGGCAGCAGGCCGTCGGGCGACATGCCGGCGAAGCGCACGCCCTGGTCCTCGAGCCGCTTGCGATAGCCGATGTTGACCTCGTAGCGGTGGCGGTGACGCTCGGCGATCTCGGTCGAGCCGTAGACCTCGGCGATCTTGCTGTCCTTGGCGAGGGCCGCCCGATAGGAGCCGAGGCGCATCGTGCCGCCGAGGTCGCCGCCCGCGGCGCGCTGCTCGAGCTCGTTGCCGTTCAGCCATTCGGTCATCAGGCCGACGACGGGCTCGCTCGTGGTGCCGAACTCCGTCGAGCTCGCCGCCTCGATGCCGCACAGGCTGCGGGTCGCTTCGATCACGGCCATCTGCATGCCGAAGCAGATGCCGAAATAGGGCACCTTGTGGCGGCGCGCGAAGCCGGCCGCGGCGATCTTGCCCTCCGAGCCGCGCTCGCCGAAGCCGCCGGGCACCAGGATGCCGTGGACGCGCTCGAGCCAGGGGGCGGGGTCTTCCTTCTCGAAGACCTCGGACTCGATCCACTCGACGTTGACGCGGACGTGGTTCGCGATGCCACCGTGGACGATCGCCTCGAACAGCGACTTATAGGCGTCCTTGAGGCCGGTATATTTGCCGACGACGGCGATCGTGACTTCGCCCTCGGGATTGTGGATGCGGTCGGAAATCGTCTCCCAGCGCGTCAGGTTCGGCTCCGGCGCATCGATGCCGAAAGCGGCCAGCACCTCGGCGTCGAAGCCCTCGCGGTGATAGGCGATCGGCACGTCGTAGATCGAGCCGACGTCGAGCGCCTGGATGACCGCGCTTTCCCGCACGTTGCAGAACAGCGAGAGCTTGCGGCGGTCGCCGTCCGGGATCGGGCGGTCGCAGCGTACCAGGAGGATGTCGGGCTGGATGCCGATCGAGCGCAGCTCCTTGACGGAGTGCTGGGTCGGCTTCGTCTTCAGCTCGCCCGCGCTCGGGATATAGGGCATCAGGGTCAGGTGGATGTAGACCGCATGCCCGCGCGGCAGCTCGTTGCCGAGCTGGCGGATCGCCTCGAAGAACGGCAGGCCCTCGATGTCGCCGACGGTGCCGCCGATCTCGACGAGCACGAAGTCGAAGTCCTCGTTGTCGGAGAGGACGAACTCCTTGATGGCGTCGGTGACGTGCGGGATCACCTGGACGGTGCCGCCGAGATAATCGCCGCGGCGCTCCTTGGCGATGATGTCCTGGTAGATGCGGCCGGTGGTGATGTTGTCCATCCGGTTCGCGGGGCGCCCGGTGAAGCGCTCATAGTGGCCGAGATCGAGGTCGGTCTCCGCCCCGTCGTCGGTCACGAACACCTCGCCGTGCTGATAGGGCGACATCGTGCCCGGATCGACGTTGAGGTAGGGGTCCAGCTTCCGGAGCCGGACCTTGAAGCCGCGAGCCTGGAGAAGCGCTCCGAGGGCGGCCGAAGCCAAACCCTTGCCGAGCGAAGAAACCACGCCGCCGGTGATGAAGATGTACCGCGCCATGGGCCCCCACCTTATCAGATCATGATTCGATTCGCCCGCCCGCATCGCGGCCGGACACACACATGCAATCAAGGAAGAGGCCGCCGGATCGGCGGCCTCTGGAACAACGGACGATTTCGAGCGGTGCGCCGGACGGCGTGGCTCGAACGGAGCGAAGCTCCGCTTACTGGGAGTTCGGAACCTGCGGTCCCGAGGGTGCCGCCGGCGTGTTCGCGGCGCCGCCGGTGGTCGCGGGTGCCGAGGTCCCGGCCGGAGCCTGCGCGCCACCGGACGTCGGAGCCGCGGGCTCGCCCTGCGCCTTCTTGAGCGCATCGAGCAGGCCCGTACCGCTGCCGCGGGTGTCGTTCGGGATCGCCGTGCCGGTGCCACCGCCGAGCCGGTCGAGCAGCGAGCCCGTCGGATTGCCGTGGTGGGCGAGGAGCGTCAGCACCATCGAGGTGATGAAGAAAAGCGTGGCGAGCACCGCGGTGGTGCGGGTCAGGAGGTTCGCGCTGCCGCGGCTCGTGAAGAAGCCGCCGCCACCGCCACCGCCGATGCCGAGCGCACCGCCCTCGGAGCGCTGCAGCAGCACCACGGCGACGAGCGCCAGCACGATCATGAGATGAATGACGAGAAGAACCGTAACCATAAGGGCCGTGCTGCCGATGTCGGGATCGTCCGTGAACGCGCCCCGGTCATTCGGTCGCAATGTTCGGACTTTGATTTCGGCGGCTTCTTACACGATCGACGCGGCGCTTTCCACCCTTGCCGCACGCCATGCGGCATACAGGTCGGTGGGCCGCTTCGAGGCCGGCGGAAAAAGGCCGCGGAGCCGCCAGCCGTCCTTAGATAAGATGGCGAGGCGCCGCCGGAAGCCCCATGCTTGACAAACGGGCCGCCCCATTGCTCAAACGCCCCGCGCGCGCCGTCGCGCCGCACATCTGACCCAAGGTTTTCGCCCATGCATCCCTATCGTTCCCATACCTGCGGAGAGCTCGTAGAGGGCGACGTCGGCCAGTCCGTGCGTCTGTCGGGCTGGGTGCATCGCGTGCGCGATCACGGCGGCCTGCTGTTCATCGACCTTCGCGACCATTACGGCATCACCCAGTGCGTCTGCGACCCCGATTCCCCGGCCTTCAAGCTCATTGAGACCGTGCGGGCGGAATGGGTGATCCGGGTCGACGGGCTGGTGAAGGCGCGCACCCCCGAGACCGTCAACGAGAAGCTGCCGACCGGCCGCATCGAGGTGTTCGTCCGTGAGGCGGAGGTGCTCTCGACCGCCCGCGAACTGCCGCTGCCGGTGTTCGGCGAGCCCGAATATCCCGAGGACGTGCGCCTCAAGTACCGCTTCCTCGACCTGCGCCGCGACCGTCTGCACCGCAACATCGTCAAGCGGTCGCAGATCATCTCGAGCCTGCGCCGCCGCATGGTCGAGAACGGCTTCACCGAGTTCCAGACGCCGATCCTGACCGCGTCGAGCCCCGAGGGCGCGCGCGACTTCCTGGTGCCGGCGCGGCTGCATCCGGGCAAGTTCTACGCGCTGCCCCAGGCGCCGCAGCAGTTCAAGCAGCTCCTCATGATCGCGGGCTTCGATCGCTATTTCCAGATCGCGCCGTGCTTCCGCGACGAGGACGCCCGCGCCGACCGCTCGCCCGGCGAGTTTTATCAGCTCGATATCGAGATGAGCTTCGTCGAGCAGGAGGACGTGTTCCAGACCGTCGAGCCGGTGCTCAAGGGGATTTTCGAGGAGTTCGGCGGTGGCCGCCGCGTCACCCAGACCTTCCCGCGCATTCCCTATTCGGTGTCGATGCGTAAATACGGCTCCGACAAGCCGGATCTGCGCAACCCGATCGAGATGCAGGCGGTCACCGAGCATTTCGCCGGCTCCGGCTTCAAGGTGTTCGCCAACCAGATCGCGTCCGATCCGAAGGTCGAGGTGTGGGCGATCCCGGCCAAGACCGGCGGCAGCCGCGCCTTCTGCGACCGCATGAACGCGTGGGCCCAGGGCGAGGGCCAGCCGGGCCTCGGCTACATCTTCTGGCGCGAGGGCGAGGAGGGCGGTGCCGGCCCGATCGCCAAGAACATCGGCGCCGAGCGCACCGAGGCGATCCGCGCCCAACTCGGGCTCGAGACGGGCGACGCCGTGTTCTTCGTCTGCGGCCGGCCGGACAAGTTCACCGCCTTCGCCGGTCAGGCGCGCAACCGCGCCGGCCGCGAGCTCGGCCTCGTCGACGAGGACCAGTTCGCGTTCTGCTGGATCGTCGATTTCCCGATGTTCGAGTGGAACGAGGAGGAGAAGAAGGTCGACTTCTCCCACAACCCGTTCTCGATGCCCCAGGGCGGTCTCGAGGCGCTCGAGAGCAAGGACCCGCTCGAGATCCTCGCCTATCAGTACGACATCGTCTGCAACGGCATCGAGCTCTCCTCGGGGGCGATCCGCAACCACAAGCCCGAGATCATGCGCCGGGCGTTCGCGATCGCCGGCTATCCGGAGGAGGAGCTGGAGCGGCGGTTCGGCGGCATGCTGCGCGCCCTCGAATATGGCGCGCCGCCCCACGGTGGCATCGCGCCGGGCGTCGATCGCATCGTGATGCTGCTGTGCGGCGAGGAGAACCTGCGCGAGGTCGTGCTGTTCCCGATGAACCAGCGCGCCGAAGACCTGCTCATGGGCGCGCCCTCGGACGTCACGACGAAGCAACTCCGCGAGCTTCACATCCGTCTCAACCTGCCGAGCTGATCCGGCGGGCCTGGAAATGCGAACGGCGCGGCGATCCAATCGCCGCGCCGTTTTCTTTTGCCCCCCAAAGTCGGCGGTCGGCCGACCCCGCGATCAGCTCTGCTTGGTGCACTGATCCTGGATGATCTCGCCGCCGCTGCCGTTGGTGCTGCCGTTCGCGGCATCAAGCCAGACGTGGCAGGCGTGGCGGGTCTTGAAGCAGGCCGCGATGCTCTTGCCGGGCGAATCGGAATCGCCCTTCACCGAGTAGCGCGCTTCCCAGATGTTCTCCGTCTTGCCGCAGGATTCCTCGTCGCGGACGGTCTCCACGTACGGGCTCTTGGTGGCGTTGAGTGCGGCTTCCTGCGGGCTCTGCATGCAGCCCGCGAGGCCCAGGGCGAACGCCAGCGACGCGGCGGCGACGGCGAGTTTGCGGTGCGAACGAACGATCATTGTCTTGATATCCCGGCCGAAACGGGTCGGCCATCCCCGCGGCGGCCCCCATGACCAGCCCCGATCGACACCTTAGCGCGCTATTTCCCGTTGCCAATCGCGAAGCGTAGACGGGCCGGCGCAACACCTTGGCGTGCGCGTCGGGCTGGTTCTTTCGAGAAGCCGGCGTCAGCGTTTGATGGGCGTGCAGCTCGCTTCGATGATCTCGTCTCCGCCGTCCGCGGCCGCCGCGAGCCAGGTCTGGCAATCAGACTGTTTCTTGAAGCAGGCATTCTCGGACTTCGCTGCGGCATCGCGACCGCCCTTGGCCACGTAGCGACCCGTCCACGTCTTGTCGGTCTCGGTGCAGGAATATTGGTCGCGCAGGGTCTCGTGCTTCGGGCTCTTGACGTCGTTCGGCCCCGTCATCGAGCTCTGGCAGCCCGCGAGCGCGAAGGTGGCGAGCATCAAGCCATGTGCGAGGCCGCGCAGGCGCATGTGTTCAGTCGTCATTTCGAAAGGCCCCCTTGGACGCGCGTCGAAGGCGCGCTGATACCACCGGACTCCTATTAGCAGATTGCGACGGTCCTATTCGTCAGCGAGCGGACGCGGTCGCCAACATAGTCCCCATCTTCCGCACTGCGCCGCGCGCGGAAATTGTCTCCGGCCTCGGCCGGCAATCGGCAGTGAATCGGTCGGCGCGGCCCACCCGCGGATCGTCCCTGCGAGGACCGAATCTCGTGGACCCCGGATCGCCCGCCGCTTATCGTCGCGGTCCGACAAAGATCGGGCTGGGGCAGGACCGACCGGCGCACAGCCGGCCGGGGAGGGACGACGCGTGGGTGAGAAGGCAAGGGCCGGCCGAGATGTCGGTTTTCCGTTCGAGATCGCATTCCAGCCGATCGTCGATGTCCTTGACCGGACCATCTGGGCCTACGAGGCGCTGGCGCGCGGGGGGCAGGGCGAATCGGCCCATTGGGTGCTCGCCCACGTCAACGATGAGAACGGCCGCGCCTTCGACGAAGGTTCGATTGCGCGGGCGATGCAGCGCGCGATGGCCGAGGACCTCGGCGGACGGCTGCACGTGAACATCCGTCCATCCGCGATCGAGCATGCCGTGGTGAGCGTCGATACGATCATCGAGGCGGCGTCGGGCCTCGGCTTCGAGCCGAGCCGTCTGACGCTGGAATTGACGGAGGGCGAGCGGCCGCTGGAGCGTTCGTCGCTCGCCGCTCTGGCCGTGGCCTGCCGTCCTCACGGCATCAGGACCGCGCTCGACGATCTCGGCGCCGGCCACGGCGATCTCAATCTGCTCGCGGATTTCCAGCCGGATTACGTCAAGATCGGCCGCTATCTCGTCGCGGACATCGACAGCGACCGGGCGCGGCGGGCCATCGTCTCCGGCCTTCTCGCGATGTGCCGGACTTTGGGGATCGAACCGATCGGCGAAGGGGTCGAGCGCCCGGAGGAGCTCAAGGTGCTCCGCGATCTCGGCGTCTCGAAGGTGCAGGGCTTCCTGTTCGCCTATCCCGAAATCGACCGCGCCGAGTTCGACGAGGTCGTGTTTCCGACGATCTGACGACGTCGGAGCCTCGTCCGGCCGATCCATGCGCGTTCGTTGGCGACCCCGGCAGGGCTCGAACCTGCGACCTGCCGCTTAGAAGGCGGCTGCTCTATCCAGCTGAGCTACGGGGCCGGTTGCCGGCCAGGTCGCCACCCGGGCGGCGGACCTCAATGGGTCCAGGGAACGACCCGGTCGGAGCGGAAATTGTCCGAGTAGGAGACCCGCTTCGGCGTCGCCGCATGGGGCTCGAACACCTCGTAGGCGATGCCGTGGCGCTCGGCATAGGCGACCGCCTCGTCAAGCGAGGGGAAATAGAGGCGGATCTGGCCATTCATGTCCGCCGTCGACGTCCAGCCCATCAAGGGCTCGACGGTGCGCGGCTCGGACGGCTCGAAATCGAGCACCCAGCGATGGGTCTTCGCTTGGCCCGATTGCATGGCCGTGCGCGCGGGCTTGTAGATGCGGGCGACCATGGTCCGAACTCCTCCGTGTCTCGAGCCCCGCGGGCCCGGAATGGCTGTCGTCTTTGGTCGGGGCAGCAAGATTCGAACTTGCGACTTCCGGCTCCCAAAGCCGGCGCTCTACCAGGCTGAGCTATACCCCGTTCCGGCACCGTCTCCCGGCGACAGCAGGCCTCCGGTCAACGATACAACGGTGTCGATACACGCTCGCGCGAGGCGCGGCAAGAACGCGAAAGAAGGACGCGACGGGAGAACGTGGCCCCGTTTGCCTGCGCTCCGGCGCGGACCTTCCGAGGGTTCTTGTCGGTCCGGGCGTTGCGCGCCTATAGAACGCTCGTCCAGCGCGCCAGCCGCCCCGTCGCGGCAGATCGAGAAGGAACCGCCGATGATCGTCGTCGATTGGGGCACGAGCAGCTTCCGCGCCTACCGGCTCGCCGACGACGGCCGCATTCTCGACCGGCGCAGCGCGCCGCGCGGGATCCTGACGATTGAAGCCGGCGGCTTTCCGACGGCGCTCGATGCCGAAATCGGCGGCTGGCTCGGCGACGAGCCCGGCGACGTCGTGCTCGGCGGCATGATCGGCAGCCGGCAGGGCTGGCTCGAGGCGCCCTATGTGGAGTGCCCCGCCGATCTCGACTCCATCACGGCTTCTGCCGCCTCGGTCGCCTGGGGCGACCGGCGGGTCTTCATTGCGCCGGGCGTGGTCGCCCGCGACGCCAACGGCGTGCCTGACGTGATGCGCGGCGAGGAGGTTCAGATCCTCGGCATGGCCGAGGCGCTCGACGGGGAGGGGGCGACGGTCTGCCTGCCCGGCACCCATTCGAAATGGGTCCGCGTGGAGCGTGGGCGGATCACCGGCTTTCGCACCTTCATGACCGGCGAGAGCTACGCGCTCTACCGTCGCCATTCGATCCTCGGCCGCTTGATGCCCGCCGAGGACGGGCCGCACGACGAGCCGGCCTTCCTCGAAGGCGTGCGCCGGTGCGGCGAAGCCGGCGGGCTCCTGCACCATCTGTTCGGTGTGCGCTCCCGCGGCCTGTTCGGGGACCTGAAGCCCGAGGCACTCTCATCCTATCTTTCGGGCCTTCTGATCGGCCACGAAATCCGCGAGGCAATCGCGGCGGCTGGGGCTGGGGTGATTCATCTCATCGCCGAAGCCGCCCTTGCCGAGCGCTACCGGAGCGCGCTCGCGGCGTTTGGCCGTGAAAGCCGCCTCCATCCTTCGGAGGTCTCGGCCCGCGGCCTTTTCTGCATCGGGCGCCGGATCGGCCGAGGCTGATTTCCGCATTTCATCAACAGCCCAACGTTGCGCCGTCATCGCAACGTCATGGAGATCGCGTCTTTTCGCAAGTGCACGGGTGTGCATTCCGTGCGCCATGCGGCGCGTCGGCTGTCGATGCCGGGGACCGGTGTCCGTGTAGCGGAACAGAGTGATGGCGTCATATTTGTCATAATTGTCACCTCGCCGAGTAACGACTTCACTTGACTATCTATCTCGCTCGAAGTCGCGTCGCGGTGTGTCGATGAATTTTACGTTATATCGCTCTTTTCGATCAAAAAGCTCTGTATGACGCAAGTCATGGCAGTTCTCCATTTCCGACAATGGCGGATATAGAAAAGCGCTTAGTCGGGCGAGTGCTTGACATAGACTTGTAATGTAGTCGTGCTAATCGCGGCTCGCGCACTTTGCGCTGTTGAGGCGCCGCGAGCCTTCCATCAGGTTTGTCGCGGGACAACGAGGACATTGAAATGAAAGCCGCTTGGGCAGGGATTGGTTCGGTTTCGGCGTTGGCTTTGGTGGCGTCGGCGGGGCTGGCGTTCGCCCAGTCCGACGATCTCGTCGCCGCCGCGAAGAAGGAAGGCCAGCTCACCGTGATCGCGCTGCCGCACGATTGGTGCGGCTACGGCACGGTGATTGACGGCTTCAAGCAGAAGTACGGTCTCACCGTGAACGAGCTCAATCCGGACGCCGGCTCGGGCGACGAGATCGAGGCGATCAAGGCGAACAAGGGCAACACCGGCCCGCAGGCCCCGGACGTGATCGACGTCGGCCTGTCGTTCGGCCCGTCGGCCAAGGCGGACGGCCTGATCCAGCCCTACAAGGTCTCGACCTGGAGCGAGATCCCGGATTCGGCGAAGGACCCGGAAGGCTACTGGTACGGCGATTATTACGGCGTGCTGTCGTTCGAGGTGAACAAGGACATCGTCACCAAATCGCCCGAGGATTGGAGCGACCTGCTGAAGTCCGACTACGCGAACTCGGTTGCCCTCGCCGGTGATCCGCGCGCGTCCAACCAGGCGATCCAGGGCGTCTACGCCGCGGGTCTGTCGAAGGCCGGCGGCGACGCCGCCAAGGCCGCCGAAGAGGGCCTGAAGTACTTCGCCGAGCTGTCGAAGGCCGGCAACTTCGTCCCCGTCATCGGCAAGGCCGCCTCGCTCGCCCAGGGCGCCACCCCGATCATCATCCGCTGGGACTACAACGCGCTCGCCGATCGCGACACCCTGAAGGGCAACCCGAACGTCGACGTCGTGATCCCGAAGACGGGCGTCGTCGCCGGCGTCTACGTTCAGGCGATCTCGGCCTTCGCGCCGCACCCGAACGCCGCGAAGCTGTGGATGGAATATCTCTATTCCGACGAAGGTCAGCTCGGCTGGCTGAAGGGCTACTGCCACCCGATCCGCTTCAACGCGCTCGCCAAGGCCGGCAAGATCCCGCAGGATCTGCTCGCCAAGATGCCGCCGGCCGAGGCCTACGCCAAGGCCGTGTTCCCGACCCTCGAGGAGCAGAACTCCGCGAAGGCCGAGATCACCAAGAAGTGGGATAGCGTCGTCGGCGCCAACGTGAAGTAAGTCGATTTCGTGCCGCGCCGCTTCGGCGGCGCGGCACGGCTCGCTCCTGTCCGCTCCCCGGTTGCCGCCGGCTCCGCGCCGGCTCGGCCTCTAGATCGGTGCCCCCAATGGCGACGGAAACCGACGTTCAACCCATCGCCGTCGCACCGCGCTCGTGGTCGGCGTCGAAATCCTTCGCGTGGCTCGGCGTCACGCCATTCGTGCTGTTCTCGCTGCTGTTCCTCATCCTGCCGACGCTGCTCCTGATGGTCGGCGCGTTCCAGGATGCCGAGGGGCATTTCACGCTGCAGAACATCGCCGGGCTCGCCGATCCGACCATTCTCAGCGCCTACTGGATCAGCATCCAGGTGAGCACCGCCTCGGCGCTGCTTGGCGCCTTGATCGGCTTCTTCCTCGCCTATGCCGTCGTGCTCGGCGGCTTGCCGCACTGGCTGCGGCCGACGCTGATGACCTTCTCGGGCGTCGCCTCGAACTTCGCCGGCGTGCCGCTCGCCTTCGCCTTCCTCGCGACCCTCGGCCGGCTCGGCCTCGTCACCGTGCTGCTGCGCCAGTTCGTCGGCTTCAACATCTATTCGACCGGCTTCAACCTGCTGAGCTTCTGGGGCCTGGCGCTGACCTATCTCTATTTCCAGATCCCGCTGATGGTGCTCATCATCACCCCGGCCCTCGACGGCCTGAAGCGGGAATGGCGCGAGGCGTCGGCGATCCTCGGGGCGAGCGGATTCGCCTATTGGCGCTATGTGGCGCTGCCGGTGCTGTGGCCGAGCCTGCTCGGGACCACGCTGCTTCTGTTCGCGAATTCCTTCGGCGCCATCGCCACCGCCTACGCCCTGACCGGCTCCTCGCTCAACATCATCACGATCCTGCTTTATGCGCAGATCCGGGGTGACGTGCTTCACAACCAGAACCTCGGCTATGCGCTGGCGCTCGGCATGATCCTCATCACGGGGCTCTCGAACGCCGCCTATATCGTGCTGCGCTCCCGCAGCGAACGGTGGCTGCGATGAAACAGAGCAAGATCGGTGCGTGGATCGCCTTCGCGGTCGGGACGATCTATTTCCTCGTCCCGCTGATAGCGACCTTCGAGTTCTCCCTGCGCATGAAGCGCGGCGAGTACAGCTTCGAGGCCTACCGGGTCGTGCTGACCGACCCGAACTTCCAGGCGAGCTTCAGCTATTCGGCGGCGCTCGCGCTCGCGACCATCGTGGTCTCGACGCTGCTCGTGGTGCCGACGGCCTATTGGATCCGCCTCAAGCTGCCGAAGCTGCGGCCGTTCGTGGAATTCGTCACGCTGCTGCCGCTCGTCATCCCGGCGATCGTCATCGTGTTCGGCTATCTCCGGATGTACAATTCGTCGTCCTTCCTGCCGTTCACGAGCTCGGCGCGGGCAACCGACGTCCTGCTCACCTTCGGTTACGTCACGCTGGCGCTGCCTTATTTCTACCGGGCGGTCGATACCGGCCTCGGCGCGGTCGACGTCCGCACGCTGACCGAGGCGGCGGAAAGCCTGGGGGCGAGCTGGGGAACCATCCTCTTCAACGTGATCCTGCCGAACGTGCGCTCGGCCGTGCTGAGCGGCGCCTTCCTGACCTTCGCCATCGTGATCGGCGAATTCACCATGGCGAGCCTTCTCAACCGGCCGGCCTTCGGACCCTACCTCCAGCTCGTCGGCGCCAACCGCGCCTATGAGCCCTCGGCGCTCGCCATCATCGCCTTCTTCGTCACCTGGGCCTGCATGGGCCTGTTGCAGATCTTCGGGCAGGGCCGCCGCGGTTCCTCGCCTGCCACCCGCTGATTGCGTCGCGAGGGTCCGATGTCCTTTCTCGAGATTTCCAACCTCCGCAAGGCGTTCAACGCGAATTCCGGCGTCCAGCATTTCGACCTTGCCGCGACGCGCGGCGAGTTCGTCTCCTTCCTCGGCCCCTCCGGCTGCGGCAAGACGACGACGCTTCGTATGGTTGCCGGTTTCGAGACGCCGACCTCGGGCTCGATCCGCATCGACGGGCGGGACGTGACGCACCTGCGGCCGAACCAGCGCAATGTCGGCATGGTGTTCCAGTCCTACGCGCTGTTCCCGAACATGACGGTCGCGCAGAACGTGGCGTTCGGCCTCAAGGTCGCCAAGCGTCCGGCGGCGGAGATCGCCCAGCGCGTCGACGAGATGCTGAAGATCGTCAAGCTGCCGCACCTCGCCGACCGCTATCCCTACCAGCTCTCCGGCGGCCAGCAGCAGCGCGTGGCGCTCGCCCGCGCGCTCGCCATGAAGCCGCAAATCCTGCTCCTCGACGAGCCGCTTTCGGCGCTCGACGCCAAGATCCGCGTGTCCCTGCGCGAGGAGATCCGCTCGCTCCAGCGCAGCCTCGGCATCACGACGATCTACGTCACACACGACCAGGAAGAAGCCCTGTCGATGTCGGACCGCATCGTGATCATGAACGAGGGCCGCATCGAGCAGATCGGCACGCCGTTCGAGATCTACAACTTCCCGCGCACCCACTTCGTGGCATCGTTCGTCGGAACCCTCAACATGATGAAGGGTGAGGTCGTCGATCCGCAGAACGGCAAGCTCGTCGTCGACGGCCAGGAAGTGTTCACGACGCAGGGGCTCGACGGCGCCGTCGCCGGCGACACCCGCACCGTCGTGCTGCGGCCCGAGGCGGTGACCCTGAACGGGGCCCATAGCGAGGGCAACACGCTGTCTGGGACGATCGAGGAGGTCGCCTTCCTCGGCTCGGTGGTGCGCATCCGCGTCCGCCTGCGCGACAACGTGATCTCGCTCGACAGCTTCAATTCCTCGGCGGTCGCCCCGCCGGAGCGCGGCGCCGCGGCGACGGTCAGCTTCGCGCCGCGCGATCTTCAGGTCCTGCCGCACGACCGCGCCGCCTGAGCGACCCCGCGGCGCGCATCCCCGGTTTCGTCATCGCCCGGCACCGCCGGGCGATTTCGTTTCGAGGGCAACCGTCGGTGCGATGAACGGCCGGGATGCGCTCGCGGGGGCTCCCGCCGCCGCGCCCGATGTTCTATAGCCGGGGCTGCCGGCCCGCGCTGCCTGCGGCGCCGCGCAGAGGAGCATCCCCATGTCCGTGTTCTCCGCCACGCCCGGGCCGTTCTCCGGCTGGGCCAAAGCCTGCCCGCTCGTCGCGATCCTGCGCGGCCTGAAGCCGGACGAGGCGGCCCCCGTGGGCGAGGCCCTGCACGAGGCCGGATTCGTTCTGATCGAGGTGCCGCTCAACTCGCCAGAGCCGTTCGAGAGCATCGCCCGCATGGTCCGCCGGCTCGGCGATGCCGCGATCGTCGGCGCCGGCACCGTCCGCAGCGCCGCGCATGTCGATGCCGTGGCCGAGGCGGGCGGCCGGCTCATCGTCACGCCGCATTCGGACGAGACCGTCGTGCGCGCCGCGAAGGCGAGGGGGCTCTATGCCCTGCCGGGCTTCTACACCGCGACCGAAGCCTTCTCGATGATCGATGCCGGTGCCGACGGGCTCAAGCTGTTCCCGGCCGAGGCGAGCGGGCTCGCCGTTCTGAAGGCGCTGAAGGCGGTGCTGCCGCCCGACATGCCGGTGTTCCCGGTCGGCGGCGTCACGCCGGACAATCTCGCGCCCTATGTCGCGGCCGGGGCCGCCGGCTTCGGCCTCGGCTCGGCGCTGTACAAGCCTGGCGACGACGCCAAGGCGGTCGGCGCCAAGGCCCGGGCGTTCATCGAGGCGTGGAAGACGGTTCGCTCCGCCACCTGAGCCGATCACGGTCGTGATATCGATTCCGATATCACGATCCATCCAAAGCGCATTGGACGGTTATGGCTCCGACCGGCTAGACTTTCGCACCAACGACGAGGAGCCCGGCCTTTTCCGATGAGCGACACCGATAATAAGAACGCAAAATTCCGCAGCCAGCGGGGATGGTTCGGCCGACAGGATCGCGATGGCTTCGTGCACCGGAGCTGGATGAAGAATCAGGGCTGGCCGCACGATCTCTTCGACGGCCGCCCGATCATCGGCATCTGCAACACCTGGTCCGAGCTGACCCCCTGCAACGCCCATTTCCGCGAGCTCGCCGAGTTTGTGAAGCGCGGCGTCTGGGAGGCCGGCGGCTTCCCCCTCGAATTCCCGGTGATGTCGCTCGGCGAGACGCAGCTTCGCCCGACCGCGATGTTGTTCCGCAACCTCGCCTCGATGGACGTCGAGGAATCGATCCGCGGCAACCCGATCGACGGCGTCGTTCTGATGATGGGGTGCGACAAGACCACCCCGTCGCTCTTGATGGGCGCCGCCTCGTGCGATCTGCCGACGATCGGCCTCTCCGGCGGCCCGATGCTGCGCGGCATCTACAAGGGCCGCGAGATCGGCTCCGGCACCGGCGTCTGGCAGATGTCGGAAGCGGTGCGCGCCGGCACCATGAGCATGGAGGAATTCACCGACGCCGAAGCCAGCATGCACCGCTCCAAGGGGCATTGCATGACGATGGGCACGGCCTCGACGATGGCGAGCATGGTCGAAGCGCTCGGCATGAGCCTGCCGGGCAACGCCGCGATCCCGGCCGTCGACGCCCGCCGCGCCACGCTCGCCCAGCTCACCGGCCGCCGCATCGTGGAGATGGTGAAGCAGGACTTCCGCATCTCGCAGATCCTGAAGCGGGAGAATTTCGAGAACGCGGTGCGTGCCAACGCGGCGATCGGCGGTTCGACCAACGCCGTCATCCATCTGATGGCGATCGCCGGCCGCGTCGGCGTCGAACTCGACCTCGACGATTGGGACGCGCTCGGCTCACACGTGCCGTGCCTGGTCGATCTCCAGCCGTCGGGCCAGCACCTGATGGAGGACTTCTATTATGCCGGCGGCTTGCCGGCGGTTCTCCGCGAGCTCGGCGAGGCAGGCCTCCTCAACAACGATGCCTTGACCGCGAACGGCAAGTCGATGTGGGAGAACGTGAAGGCGGCGCCCTGCTGGAACCGTGAGGTGATCCACGCCTTCTCGGACCCGTTCAAGGACAAGGCCGGCATCGCCGTGCTCAAGGGCAACCTCGCCCCGAACGGCGCGGTCATCAAGCCGTCGGCGGCGAGCCCGCACCTCCTCCAGCACCGCGGCCGCGCGGTCGTCTTCGAGAGCATCGAGGAGTTCCACGCCACGATCGACCGCGAGGATCTCGACATCGACGAGACCTGCGTGATGGTGCTCAAGAATTGCGGCCCGAAGGGCTATCCGGGCATGGCCGAGGTTGGCAACATGCCGCTGCCGCCGAAGGTGCTGCGCAAGGGCATCACCGACATGGTGCGCATTTCCGACGCGCGCATGAGCGGCACCGCCTACGGCACCGTCGTCCTGCACACGTCGCCGGAAGCGGCGGTGGGTGGACCGCTCGCTCTCGTGAAGACGGGCGATTTCATCGTCCTCGACGTTCCGGCCCGCTCGATCCACCTCGAGGTCTCGGACGAGGAACTGGCGCGCCGCCGTGCCGAATGGGTGGCCCCGCCGGTGCCGGCCCGTGGCTACGTGAAGATGTATGTCGAGCACGTCATGCAGGCCCACGAGGGCGCCGACCTCGACTTCCTGGTCGGCTCCTCCGGTGCGCCGGTGCCGCGCGATTCACACTGACGCGGCGTTCAGAGATCGTCCGGCGCGCGTAGGCGCCGCCGGACGATCTGGAACATGGCTTCGGCGGCGGGCGGCAGCGTCCGCCGCGCGACGCGAACGAGACCGAATGGCTCGACCCTGATCCGCCCTTCCACCGGTAGGATGGCGACGCTGCCGCCTGCGACCAGCAAGGCCGCGACCGAGCGCGATACCGCCATGATCGCGCCGTTGCGCGCGATCATCGAAAGCCCGAGCAGCACCGAACCGGTATCGACGATGCGTTCCGGCGGCGCGATGCCGGCCTCGCGGAAATAGCCCTCGATCCGGCGGCGGAGCAGGGTGCCGCGCGCATTGAGCACCCACGATTGGCCGGCGAGCAGATCCGGTGTGATCCTGCCGCGGCCGAGGAGCGGATGATCGCGGCCGACGAGAAAGCACAATTCCTCCCCATGGCCCTCCTCATAGAGGAAGAGGCTCGAATCGACGTCCTCCGGAATGCGGGCGATGGCGAAATCGAGCCGGGCCTCGATCAGCCGGCGCACCAGCACGTCGCTCGTCTCGACGTCGACGCGGACGTGGAGCCGCGGATGGCGGCCCTGCATCTCCTCGATCGCCGCGCCGAGGATATCGATCGCCGGGGAGGTGACCGCACCGATTGCGACCGAGCCGCCTTCGCCGGCGATGAGGGCCGTCAATTCGTCCCCGGCGCGGTTCAGTTCCGAGAGCACGGTGCGGGCATGGCGCACCAGAACCTCGCCGTACCAGTTCGGCTCGACGCCGCGCGGCAGACGCTCGAACAGCGAGACGTCGGTCATCCGCTCGAGCTCGCCGAGGAGCTTCGAGGCGGCGGGCTGAGACATGTTGAGCGCTTCCGCCGCGCGGTGCAGGTTGCGGTGCTCGTCGAGCGCCATGAGGAGCTGGAGATGCCGGAGCTTCAGCCGGGCGCGGAGAAACCAGTCGGTGCCCAGCGGGCGGCTGCCGTGGCGGCGCGGCCCCCGTCCGTCATCCTCCCCGCTTGCGAGCGCCATGCTGTCTCTCCCGATCTTTGATATCGTTTTGTATATCACGAAAGCCGCATTCCGAATTGGACGGTTATGACGCGGGCCGCCTATGGTCTCGAACCAAAAAGATCGGGAGAGGACCAGGATGAGCACCGTCAGCGTCAGCGCGCCGCTTCGCCTTGCGCAGATCCGCACCCAGGGAGGGTGGCGGCGGGTGGTCGCGACCGGCGGCGACGGCGTCTCCTTCATCGTGCCCGGCGTGATCTCCGTGCAGGATCTCGCGGTCTCCGCCATCGGCGCCGGCCGCACGCTCACCGAGGAGGTGCATCTGCGCGCCGGGGCGGCCGAGCTCGAACACGTCGATCTGAAGGCGCTCGCCGCGGCGGGCGGCGTTCTCGCCCCGCTCGATCATCCCGATCCCGCCCACCTCTACGTGACCGGCACCGGGCTCACGCACCTCGGCAGCGCCGAGGGGCGGGACCAGATGCACCGCAAGCTCAAGGCGGCGGACGATCTCACCGATTCGATGAAGATGTTTCGCAAGGGCCTCGAAGGCGGCAAGCCGCCGGCGGGGGAGGTCGGGGTGCAGCCGGAATGGTTCTACAAGGGCGACGGCTCGATCATCGCCGCCCCCGGCGCGCCGCTCGAATCGCCGTCCTTCGCCCTCGACGGCGGTGAGGAGCCGGAGATCGTCGGCCTCTACATCATCGGCCCCGACGGCGCCCCGTGGCGCATCGGCTTCTCCCTCGGCAACGAATTCTCCGACCATGTGACGGAGCGCGAGAACTATCTCTATCTCGCCCATTCGAAGCTCCGGGTGTGCAGCTTCGGCCCGGAAATCCTGGTCGGCGCGCTGCCCGACGACATCCGCGGCACCTCGCGCATCCGCCGCGGTGGAACGACGCTCTGGGAGAAGCCGTTCCTGTCGGGCGAGGCCAATATGAGCCACGCCCTCGCGAACCTCGAGGCGCACCACTTCAAATACGGCCTGTTCCGCCGCCCCGGCGATCTCCACGTCCACTATTTCGGAACGGCGACGCTGAGCTTCTCGGACGGGGTGCGGACCGAGCCCGGCGACGTGTTCGAGATCGAGGCGGAACCTTTCGGCTTGCCCCTCGCCAATCCGCTCGCCATCGTGCCCGCGCCGTCCGTGTCGGTGCGCGTTCTCTGAAGCGCCCGGGCAGGATGGCCGGGAGAGGATAAGCGCCGCCACGGGCGGCGCGGCCGGGGATCGGTCCACCGGCGCTCAAGGAGACGAACGATGACGGCCCCTTATCGCAATTTCATCGCCGGCGAGTGGATCGAGGCTTCGGCCGCATCCGCGAACGTCAACCCCTCGAACGTCGCCGACATCATCGGCGACTACGCCCAGGGTGATGCGGCGGCCGTCGAGACCGCAGTCGCCGCCGCCAAAACGGCCTTTCCGGCGTGGTCGCGCAGCAACGTCTATACGCGCTACGAGATCCTGAAGAAGGTCTCCGACGAGATCTTCGCCCGCAAGGAAGAGCTCGGCCGCCTGCTGTCGCGCGAAGAGGGTAAGACGCTGCCGGAGGGCATCGGCGAGGTGACGCGGGCAGGCCAGATCTTCGCCTTCTTCGCCGGCGAATGCCTGCGTCAGGCGGGCGAGCTGGTCCCCTCGGTCCGTCCGGGCGTGCGGGTCGAAATCACCCGCGAGCCGGTCGGCGTGGTCGGCCTCATCACGCCGTGGAACTTCCCGATCGCCATTCCGGCCTGGAAGATCGCGCCGGCGCTCGCCTACGGCAACACCGTGGTGATGAAGCCGGCCGATCTGGTGCCGGGCAGTGCCTGGGCGCTCGCCGACATCCTCGCCCGGGCGGGCCTCCCGGCCGGCGCTTTCAATCTCGTCATGGGACGCGGCTCGACGGTCGGTCAGGCGCTGCTTGAGCACCCGGACGTCAATGCGATCTCGTTCACCGGATCGGTGGCGACCGGCCGCCACGTCGCGAAGACGGCGATCGGACATTTCGCCCGGCTCCAGCTCGAGATGGGCGGCAAGAACCCGTTCGTCGTGCTCGACGACGCCGATCTCGCCACCGCCGTCGAATGCTCGCTCAACGGCGCCTTCTTCTCGACCGGGCAGCGCTGCACGGCCTCGAGCCGGCTGATCGTCACCGAGGGCATTCACGACCGCTTCGTCGCGGCGCTGAAGGAGCGGCTCGCCGCCCTCGTGATCGACGATGCCCTGAAGCCCGGCACCCACATCGGCCCGGTGGTCGACCAGAAGCAGCTCGATCAGGATCTCGATTATATCCGCATCGGGCGGGACGAGGGCGCGACACTCGCCTTCGGCGGCGAGCGGCTGAACCGCGAGACCGAGGGCTTCTATCTCGCCCCCGCGCTCTTCACGGACGTCGCGCCGACCATGCGCATCGCGCGTGAGGAGATTTTCGGCCCCGTCGCCGCCGTCGTGCGGGTGCGCGATTACGACGAGGCGCTGGCGGTCGCGAACGACACCGAGTTCGGCCTCTCCGCCGGTATCGCCACGACGAGCCTCAAGCACGCCGCGCACTTCAAGCGCAATGCCGAGGCGGGCATGGTGATGGTCAATCTGGCGACCGCGGGCGTCGACTTCCATGTCCCGTTCGGCGGCCGCAAGGGTTCGTCCTACGGGCCGCGCGAGCAGGGCACCTATGCCCGCGAGTTCTACACGACGGTCAAGACCGCCTACGAACTGCCCTGAGGGCGCGCAACCACGGAGGCGCCGCCCAGCGGGCGGCGCCGTCCTCGTAAGACCGTCCGAGACAACCGTTCGGCCCACGCTCCGTCTGCGTCAGCCCGCGACGAAGCGGTAGTCGGTGATGTGCTCGTAGACATCCCCCGGCTGGAGCAGCGGGGAAGGGAAGCCCGGCTGGTTCGGGCTGTCGGGGAAGAGCTGCGTCTCCAGGCAGACGCCGGCGTGCGGGAAATAGATCGCACCGTCGAGGCCCGCCGGTTCAGCGCCTAGGCCACCGCCGTCATAAAGCTGGAGACCGGGTTCGGTGGTCCACACCTCGAGCACGAGACCGTCCCGCGGCGACCTCAGCGTCGCGGCGTGCTTCAGGCCCCGCTCCGAACGGTCGATGACGAAATTGAGGTCGTAGCGTGCCTCGTCGCCGATCGGGCGCGCGAGGCGAAAATCGTACGGCGTGCCGGCGACGGGGGCGATCTCGCCGGTCGGGATCAGGCCCGCATCGACCGGCGTATAATGCTGCGCGGCGACCTGGAGCGTGAGGTCGCGGATCGCGCGTCCCGGCTCCAGCGTGAAATAGGCGTGATTGCAGAGATTGCAGAGCGTCGGCGCGTCCGTGGTTGCGGTCAGTTCGACCCGGAGCGTGCCGGGATCGAGCAGACGGTAGACGCATGTCGCCTCGAGAGTGCCGGGGAAGCCTTGGTCGCCGTCCGGTGACGTCAAGGCGAGCGTGACGCTGTCCGGCTCCGCCGACACGAGCCGCCAGAGCTTGTGCGAGAACCCCTGCACACCGCCGTGCAGATGGTTTTCGCCCTCGTTGCGACTCACGGTGTATTCATGGCCGTCGATGTGGAAGCGGCCCTTGCCGATGCGGTTCGCATAGCGCCCGACCGTCGTGCCGACGAAACCGGGATTGTGCAGATAGGCGCCGACATCGGCGAAGCCGACGACCACGCGCCGCAGCGAGCCGTCGGCGAGCGGAACCTTCAGATCGCGCAGGATCGCACCGTAGGTCAGCACCTTCGCCTGCGCCCCGCCGGGAGCGGTGAGGGTGATCTCCTCGATCGGGTTTCCTTCGAAGGATCCCACAACCTGACGTGTCATCGCCGTCTCCCTTGCCGGTCCGTCGGCCGGCCCTCGATATCCATGGGTACGCCCGCCCGCGATCGACCCTTGGGCCCCTCATAAAGCGATCCCGCCGGCCTGTCATGCCGCACTGCAAACGCCTCGGTTGCAGGATGAGGCGATGTTCCAAGGCCCGGTCGGCGCGCCCGGAAAAGGGCCCATGACGGCGAACGAGAGGGGGCGCCGTGGATCTCGATGCCGCGCCGCGATGGGCTCGCCAGAGGCTGGCTCGCGCGTGGACTCGATGGGTTCCGTGTGAGCGAGGCATAGGCACGAGTGGCGCTTCGGCGTCCCGACGACACGGCGGGCGGCTCGGACGGGCCCTTTACAACTCATGGGCACCTCGCGCAAAATCTGCGCCGCCTGCCTCCGATGCGTCCGGTCGCATGCGGCCCGCCTCCGCACCGCATCCCGCGCGTCTTTAGCCTACCGTATCTCGCTTCATTCTACTCAGTTGCGTCTTCGGCGAGGGTCTTCGTCATGCGTCAGGATCAGTCTCCCACGATCGCTTTGAACAGCGAGCGGTACGATAAAATCTCCCGGATTTTCGCCTATCACTTCTCCGATTTCGTTCTGCGCTTCTGGCAAACCTATGTCGGCGTGGTCGGGAACGACCTCCAGAAGGTGATCATCTTCCACACCATCTCGTTGGCGACGGCACCGATCGTGGCGAACAACCCGGACGCGCTCGGGGAATTCGCGTCGTTGCGTCTTGCGTTGCCGGCGGAGATGCAGGTGCCGTGCAGCGCCCTGTCCGTGGCCGAGGCGACGGGACTGCCGCGCGAGACGACGCGGCGCAAAATCAAGGAGATGGTCGCGGACAAGCTGCTCCAGGAAGATCCGCGCGGCGGCTACCGGCTGGCGGCAGGCGTCCTGCAACGGCCGGAGATCGTCGCGATCTTCGAGCACAATGTGCGGTCGCTGGTGCGCTTCGCCAATGCGAGCGTCACCCTCGGCGCGCTGCAGATCGACGGTTGACGGACGCTTTCAGGCGAAGCGCTTGGCTCCCGCGACGAGCAGAACCACGACGGCGCTCGCGGCGAACATCGTCCAGGTGATCGCCTCGTGCAGGACGATGGCGGCAAGCAGCAAGCCGATGAACGGCTGGAGAAGCTGCAATTGGCCGACGGCGGCGATGCCGCCGAGCGCCAGGCCGCGATACCAGAACACGAAGCCGACGAGCATGCTGAAGATCGAGACATAGGCGAGGCCGAGCCATGCCGGGGCGCCGATCGCACTCCAGCTTTCCGGCCGCGCGAGCGCAGCGATCGCCGCCATCACGGGCAGGGCGAGGATGAGGGCCCAGGAAACGACCTGCCAGCCGCCGAGCCGCCGCGACAGCCGCGCCCCCTCGGCATAGCCGAGCCCGCACACCACGATCGCCCCGACCATCAGAAGATCGCCCGTGAGCGAACCGCCCGCGCCACCGCGCGACAACGCGAACGCGAGCACCGTCGCGGCGCCGAGGACGGAGAACACCCAGAACGCCGGCCGGGGGCGCTCTCCGCCCCGCACGACGCCGAAGATCGCGGTCGCGAGCGGCAGCAGCCCGATGAAGACGATCGAATGCGCCGCGGTGACGTGGCGAAGCGCGAGCGCCGTGAGCAGCGGAAAGCCGACCACCACGCCGAGGGCGACGACCGCGAGCGAGGCGAGGTCCGTCTTCGCCGGCCGCCGTTGATGCAGCGCGGCGAGGAAGCCCGCCGCCAGCAGCGCCGCGATCACGGCGCGCGCCGAGGTGAGAAAGACCGGCGAGAAATCCGCGACCGCGACCCGCGTCGCCGGCAGCGATCCGCTGAAGATGACGACGCCGACGAGGCCGCTGCCCCATCCCGCTGTGCTCCGTGTCATGGCCGCTCCCTTTCGCTGGTCTCGGGTTAAGGGGTGCGGTCCGGCGAGCGAAGAAACGCTTCGATACAATTCCAAGAAAGTGTATGGCTTCGTTAAGCGATACAGTTGGGGAGCGCCGGCATGACGGACGGGAACGGGCGGCCGGCGCGGCGCACCGACGCGGCCGTCGAGGCGATCCTGGCGCGCATCGCGAGCCGAGCGCTCGCGCCCGGAGACCGCCTTCCGTCGGTGCGCCGCTTCGCCGCCACCTTGAGCGTCTCGCCGTCGACGATCGTGGAGGCCTACGGCCGGCTCGAGGCGGAGGGGGTGATCCGCGCGCGGCGGGGCTCGGGCTTCTACGTCACCGGAAGCGAACCGCCGCCCTTGGCGCTCGCGGAGGCCGGTGGCGCGCGCGAGCGCGACGTCGATCCGTTCTGGGTCTCGCGTCAATCGCTCGATGCCGATCCGTCGGCCCTCAAGCCCGGATGTGGCTGGCTGCCCGCCGAATGGATGCCCAACGAGGCGATCCGCAAGGGCCTCAGGGCGCTCGGCCGCGCCGACGATGCGATCCTCTCCGATTATGGCGGCACGCGGGGATCCCCCGCTTTGCGCCGGCTCTTGCTCGCCCGGTTCGCCGACGAAGGCATCGCGGTCACCGCGGACCAGATCCTGCTCACCGGCTCCGGCACGCAGGCGATCGACCTGATCTGCCGGCTCATGCTGCGGCCGGGCGACTGCGTCGTCGTCGACGACCCCTGCTACTTCAATTTCCGCGCGCTCCTGCGCGCCCATCAGGTGCGCATCGTCGGGGTGCCGTTCACGCCGGCGGGGCCGGACCTCGCCGCCTTCGAGCGGCTGCTCGCCACCGAGAGCCCGCGCCTCTACGTCACCAATTCCGCGCTTCACAATCCGACCGGCGCCACCCTGACACCGCAGACGGCGCACCGGGTGGTGGCCGCCGCGGCGGCCCACGGCACCACGATCGTCGAGGACGACATCTTCGCCGATTTCGAACCGAGCCTGTCGCCGCGGCTCGCCATCCTCGACGGGCTCGATCGGGTCATCCGCATCGGCAGCTTCTCGAAGACGCTGTCGGCCTCGATCCGCTGCGGCTATATCGCCGCCCGCGCCGATTGGATCGAGCGGCTGATCGACCTCCAGATCGCCACCCAGTTCACCGGACCGAGCCCCGTCGCCGCCGAACTCGTCGCCGGCATCCTGGCGGGCGGCTTCTACCGCAGCCACCTCGCGGACCTGCGCCGCCGGCTCGCCCATGCCCGCGAGACGGCGGCGGATCGCCTCGCGAGCCTCGGCATCAAGCCCTGGCTGATGCCCAAGGGCGGCTTCTATCTCTGGTGCCGCCTGCCGAACGGCCGGGAGTCAGCCGCCCTCGCGCAGCGGGCGGTGAAGGACGGCGTGATCCTCGCGCCCGGCAACGTCTTCAGCGTCTCCCAATCGGCGGGCGCCTTCCTGCGCTTCAACGTCGCGCAGATGGCGGACGAGCGCGTCTTAACCGTGCTGCGCGACGCGCTCAAAGGCGGGTAGGGCGCGCCGCCCGCGAGCCGGCGACGAGCCCGCCCGATATCACCATCAGGCCGACGGAGACGAGGAAGGTGAGCCGCAGGCCGTGGGCGATCGCCGCCGGGCTCGCACGGGCGAAATCCGCCGTCCCGACCCCGACCGCGAAGACCGCGCCCATCGCGGACGCGCCCGCGATCAAACCGAGATTGCGCGACAGGGTGAGGAGGCCGGAGACGGTGCCGCGCCGCTCCGCGGCGACGGTCCCGAGCGCCGCCGTGTTGTTGGCGGCCTGGAACAGTTGATAGCCCGGCGTGAGAACCAGGATCGCGGCGAGATAGCCGGTGACGCCCAAGGCTTCCGGAAGGACCGCGAGGAGACCGGCGCCGACGCCGAGCAGAGCGAGGCCGAGACGCAGGACGGAAACGCTGCCCCACCGATCGACGAGCCGTCCCGCGGGAACGCCGGTGACGATCGAGACGATCGGGCCCGCCGTCATCACCAGACCGACCTGCGTCGCCGTCAAGGCGAGACCGAGGGCGAGGTAGAACGGCCCCACCACCAGCGTCGTCATCATCACGGCGGCGACCATGAGATTGACGGCGAGATTGGCCGCGAGAGCCCGGTCGAGCGTCCCCCGCGGGCGCGCCGCCCCGGCTTTGGCCGCAGACGATCCGGCGGGCAGTGTCGTCACGGCGAGCCCGAAGGCGAGGGCGGCGAGGGGAACCAGCACCGCGAACACGCCGCGCCATCCCGCGAGGGGGATCAGGAGCCCGCCGAGGGCCGGCCCCAGCGCCGTGCCGAGCGCGGAGACGGTGCCGAGGAGCCCCATCGCGCGTCCGACCTGCGCCGGGTCCGCCATCTGGCGCATCAGGGCCATCGCGAGCGTCATCATGAAGGCCGCGCCGATGCCCTGGAGGGCCCGCGCGGCGACGAGGAGCGAGAGGCTCGGCGCGAGCGCGCAGGCGAGCGACGCGAGCCCGAACACCGCGAGTCCGGCGACGAGCATCGGTTTCAGTCCGCGCGCATCGCCGAGCCGGCCGGCGACGAGGACGGCGATCGTCAGCGCCCCCAGATAGGCGACGACGACCGGCTGCACCGCGGCGAACGGGGCGGCGAAGGCAGCCGCGAGCGCCGGCAGCGCGATGTTGGCGATGCTGGTGCCGAGCGAGGCGAGCAGCATCGCGAGTGCGAGCGCGATCCCCGTCCACCGCGCCGCCGGCGCCCCACCGGGCCCTCGACCCGCTGCCCGACCGTGCGGCCCGGAGCCGTGCACCGCCGGCGTCGCCGCGCCCGAAATCGGCGCCGAACCGGGCGCCTCCACGTCCGTCGCATCCGACTGTTTCATCGTCGCCCTCTTGCTTGAAAACCGCATCGAAGGCAGGCTTGCCACTTCAAGCCGACTTGAGGTCAAGGATGAAATTTCTCGATATCGGAGAGGTCGCCGCGGCGAGCGGCCTGACGGCCTCGGCGCTGCGCCATTACGAGGCCGCGGGATTGATCTCCGCGGTCTCCCGCCATGGCCTCAGGCGGCAATTTCCGCCCGAGGTGCTGCTCCAGCTCAAGCTGATCGCGATGGGCAAGCAGGCCGGCTTTTCGCTCGCCGAGATCGCCGGCATGTTCGGCCGCGACGGCGTGCCCGACGTGCCGCGCGCGGCGCTTCACGCCCGGGCCGACGCAATCGACCGGCAGATCCGCGAGCTCACGGCCCTGCGCGACACGCTCCGTCACGTCGCCGAATGTCCCGCCCCGTCGCACCTCGAATGCCCGACCTTCCGCCGGCTGGTAGACGTCGCCGGCCGACGCGGTGGGCGACCCCGGAGCCGCCGGAGCAAGCCTGCCGCGGTGCGGGCCGGCGGTTGAACGTCCGGCGAGAACGCCCGGCCCGCCGTCTTCCGCGGACTGCTCCCGGACCCAGGGGCCGAGAACGCCGGGCGCGCCGCCCCTGGATCTCCGCCACGACGGCAGGGGCATCGCATTTGATCGACTTTGCCGATCATCCTCTCCCCGTGTGCGGGGAGAACGGCACGACCGCCCGGATCGCGCCATATGCGATCGGCGTGGCCACGAGGGCGGGGATGACGATGGCGGGAAGTCCGCCCGGATCGACGGATGCCAGAGGCGCGGAACCACCGAGCCGCCTTTGCTGTGCCTCCGCCGCGCCGCCCCCGCCTCAGGTCCGGGTGATGGAGACGCCGCCGTCGGCGCGCATCGCGGTGCCGGTGACGAAGCTCGCGGCGTCGGAGGCGAGGAAGAGGGCGGCGCGGGCGATCTCGCGGGGGTGCGCGAGCCGCTTCAAGGCGTGCAGGCCCTCGACAAAAGCGCGGCTCTCTTCGGTGTTCGCGACCGCGCGGCCCATCGGCGTATCGGTGCCACCCGGCAGCAGCGCGTTGGCGCGGATGTTGCGCGGCCCGTACTCGGCCGCGATGACCTGGGCGAGGCCGATCAGCCCGGCCTTGGCCGCGCCATAGGCCGCCATGCCGGGAAAGCCGATCGTGTGGCCGACGAAGGTCGCGGTGAAGACGAGCGCGCCGCCGCCGCGCGCGAGCATCGCCGGCACCTGATATTTCGCCCCGAGGAAACCGGCCGTCAGATTGGTCTCGACGACCTCCCGCCAATCGTCGAGCGCAAGGTCGGGCAGGGCGGCCGCCGGCCCGGTCGTCCCGGCATTGTTGAAGGCGACGTCGAGCCCGCCGAAGCGCTCCACCGCCATCTCGACCAGCCGCCGCGCCAGAGCCTCGTCGCGAACGTCCCCCGCGACCGCCACCGCCTCGCCACCCGCCGCCGCGATCTCGGCCACGAGCGCGTCGAGCGCTGCCTGCCGGCGCCCGGAGACCACCAGCCGCGCCCCTTCCGCCGCAAACAGCTTCGCCGCCTCGTAACCGATCCCCGAGCTCGCGCCGGTGATGATGGCGACCTTGTCGATCAAATGCTGCATCGAATTGTCCCGCATGTGTCCCTCGAACGACCGCCGGACGGCCCCGCGCATGCCCCGCGCGAACCCCGACGACCGGCGGCCACGCCCGGGCCGCCACCGGACCGTAGGGAGATGGCCCGATGCGGACACTCCGATTGTTGCGGGCGATGTGAGAGGAGGCGGAGCGGCACAGAACTGGGCGCAGCCTCAAAGGCTTGAAAGCGCGGTTCGCAAAACGAAGCCGGATAAGGCTTGAACTAAAAATAATCCATGTCGAGGGAAAGACAAATCACACAATGGTTGGAGGCTTAATTGCCGCCTCCGAAAACCCGCGGACGACAGATTTATCACGACGCGCTGGGTTCTCTTGGCTGACCACGCGTAACTGCCATTGGCGCTATGGCCTCAAGCTATTTTACTGCAAGAGAGAAGTTCGTCGAACATCTCTTCAAGCGCTGTGCTGGGGTTCGGAGAGCTCGAAACGATCGGATGGATGCCGCGGCTTGCCAGTACACGCTCGCGAACCGGGTCTGGCCGCAACAGGAATATAAAGCAAGGAGGCCGCTGCGCGGCGAAGCCCGCTTTCTCCCACATTTTATGGAGCCGGTAGAGAAGTAGGCGCATGTTGAGATCGTTCAGACTATAGCCAATGAACAGTATACTGCGGCTTAGAACGTCGGATCGAAACTTGATATCGAGCGGCGCCTCGAATTGCAATCGCTCGAAATAGTCGGATTCGGTGACTACTAGGGACTCGTCATCATCGAAATCTCCATGGAATTTTACGATCTGCGTCGCGTCGGGATGCGCGTTAGCGATATCAACCATAGACTTAATCTTGGTGAAGCGCTTACCTCTAAGCTCGTGTATTCTCTCAATGTTTCGATCGTAGTTTGTTGTGTATATTAATGGAAATTCGAGTTGGACAATCTGATTGTGTACGCGCGACTTTAGAAGTCGATCATCGGGAACGTACCAGCTTCGATCCATCCAGCTACGGAGTTCGCCGATGCTATTGCGCTCCAGTTTATAAAACTCGGCGATTTGAAGGTAGTCAGCGCCGTCCGGCGCCAGAACGTCTGGATCGTAGCCGAGTTCGCCGGCCATGTGGACGATCAGACCTGACCAGTCCGGAAGATTCAACGGAACCGACAGCCCCGCTCCAGCGAACAACACAACTTTCTTTCGAGAGACTAAATCCGCGAGCGATTCAATCATGCCGGCTACTCTCAAGATGAGCAGCAAATGCGTCTAATGCTAGCTTCCGCATCGAAATCTCGTTCTTTTTCTCGCCCATCTCTGCAAATGTCTGTTCATACCCCTCGGGAATGAAGACACAGTCCCATTGGAAGCTGTCGTCACCTCTAGGTTCCGGAGCGATGATGCCATTGATTGAACCCTGGAAGTACGATATCTGCCGTCCATTACAATACCCAATCTCGGTTTTGGCGGTCACCGATCCGCCCCCGAACAGGCGTGCGACGCGCTCTTTTCTCAGCGTGTCCCAGAACACCTGTGTAAGGCCTCCGGGAAAACCGTTCAGTTCCGTGAGGAACAGGCAAGTCTGCTCTACGAACACAGGGTATCCTAAAAGATGGAAGGCCCGGAGTGTCTTGTTGCGCACGATAGCCCGCACATTATCCGATTGAAGTTCGTCGATCGGAAGGTGCACGGGGACGAGTTCTACGCCCACCGATTTTAATATAGTGGACGCCTCCGCAATCTTATATTCGTTCCTGGATAGAAATCTGACGCGCATGTCCAACTCCGAGCGTGATCGCGCCGACAAGCGTCTACCATAGTTACAAGTTCGAAAGCCGAGTGTCTATGATAGATCTGCATGTGCACCTACGTGGCACCATCACTCCGACGATGGCTCGCAAACTTGCCGAGAGAAATTCGGTTCACCTCGACGTGGCCTCATGGGCGGAGAAAGGATATGGGTGGCACGACTTCACCTCTTTCCTTAGTGCATATGACCATATCGCGTCTCTCATCGTTACCACGCGGGATCTTGAGGAGGTCGCTTACGACTATCTTGCTCGGTCCGCGCAACTCGGCGCGACCTACGTCGAGTTCATGCTTTCTCCGCCCGACTTGATGCGTGTGGGCGTAGCCTTCGACGACCAACTCGCCGCTCTGTCCTCTGCGCGTGATCGAGCGCTGGAGGAGTACGGTATAGATTGCCGAATGATCGCTACCGCGGTTCGGCACTTAGGTCCGGCATCCGCCATACAGGCCGCGACGATAGCTGCGAGTCGTCGAGACGACATACTCGTCGGTTTCGGCCTCACCGGGGACGAGCGGATGTTCGTAGCTAGCGAGTTCAAGGAGGCGTTCCGCATCGCCCGATCTGAGGACCTGCGGGCGACAGCTCACGCTGGAGAGCACCTTGGGCCGGATACCATCATCGATGCGATCGAAGTACTTGGTCTGGAACGCGTGGGGCACGGGATCCGGGCGGTTGAATCGGAGTCGGTCACGCGCCAACTGGCATCCGCGAAAGTGCCGCTCGAGGTATGTCTGACGAGCAACCTCGCCCTAAACCTATATCCTTCGATCGACGAACATCCTGTTAGCCAACTAGCCGCTGCAGGGTGCGTTGTGGTGCTCGGAACAGATGACCCTGCGTTCTTTTCGACGGATATCGAGCAAGAATACAGATTAGCGGCGAACGTCGGTCTTTTGGCCGGAGACATTACTGAACAGGCAAAAGCGGCATCTTTCAAATAAATCGAACGACTCGATGTCTATTTCTGAGGGGCGTGATGACGCAAAAAATGCGGGTGAGCTGATCAGGCGCTTACTGGCGGAAGGGGTGGGATTCGAACCCACGGTGGGCTTGCACCCACGGCGGTTTTCAAGACCGCTGCCTTAAACCACTCGGCCACCCTTCCAAGCGCACGGCTCTAATGGCCGGCGCGGCGCTCAAGGTCTAGACGGACGCTCGCCGAGGTCAAGCCCCTTCGCCAGGTTCTCCAAGCCCGGTTCTCCAAGCCTGATCCCGTTCGACCGGGCCGCGTGACCGAGGTTCTCGCCCGGCCCGGCCGCGTGACCGGCGTTCTCCTCCGGTCGGGCCGCGGGACGCGCGTTTGCCCCCTTCGATCGACGAAGCCGGTTCGCGCCCGCGCACGCCTCAAGCCGACGTCGGCGCGCCGGCCCCGAGGCCCATGCGGTCGAGGATCGCTTCGCGGGCGCGGCGGGAGCCGCCGAGGCGGTCCTTGGCGGCGGCGAGGATCTCCGGCGTCGCCTCGGCCGGCGTGCCGGAGGCGAACGGCGGGGCGGGGGCATATTCGAGGCCGAGCTGGACGATTTCGGCCTCCGACTGGCCGTAGAGCTCGGCGAGCACCGCGAGGCCGAAATCGATGCCGCTGGTGACGCCGCCGGCGCTGATGACGTTGCCGTCGCGCACGATGCGGCCCTCGGTCGGGATCGCGCCGAAGCGGGCGAGGAAATCGTGGGCGTACCAGTGCGTCGTGGCGCGCCGCCCTTCGAGGAGCCCGGCGGCACCGAGCACCAGGGCGCCGGTGCACACCGAGGTGATGTACCGCGCTTCGCCCGCGCGGGCGCGCACGAAGTCGAGGGTTTCCGCGTCCTCGAGGAGGGCGTTGATTCCCGAGCCGCCCGGCACGCAGACGACGTCGAGCGGCGGGCAGTCGGCGAAGGTCGTCGTCGGCGTCAGCACGAGGCCGGTCGCGGTCCTGAGCGGCGCGAGGTCCTTCCACATCAGATGGACCTCGCTGTCCCGCGCCGAGGCGAACACCTCGTAGGGCCCGGTCAGATCGAGCTGCTGCACGTTCGGGAAAATCAGGAGTCCGAAGCGGATCGTCATGGCGGGTCTCCCCGGAGGCTCGTGCGGGCCACGATGCACGATCGAACAAGGTGGCACCAGGGGGCGAGGCCGCGCCGCGGCGCCGTCGCGCCGGGAGGGGACAGACCTCAGCCGGCGAAGGCCCGCTCCAGCGCCGCCGCGAGGGCGGCGGGCTCGCCCGAGAGCGTCACGGTCTTGAGGCGTGCGGTGCCGCCGGCGGTCACCGCGACGGTCGAGCGGGGCAAGGCGAGGGTCTTGGCGAGAAGCGCTTCCAGCGCGGCGTTGGCGGCGCCCTTTTCCGGCACGGCGCGCACCCGGGCGGCGAGCACGGTCGAGCCGTCGGAGAGGGCGGCGATGCCCTCGACCGCATCGCGGCCGCCGCGTGGCGTCAGGCGCACGCGCAGCGACACGCCGGCCGAGAGGGTGCTCCACGGCCGGGCGGGGGGCGGGGCCGCCTTCTGGCTCGATCCGGACGACACGGCGCCGCCGCGGGTCGGCTCAGAACACGTACGGATAGACGTAGCGCAGGATGACGTTCTGGATGAGGAAGATCAGCAAGAGCACGACGACCGGCGACAGATCGAGACCGCCGAGATTGGGCATGATCTGGCGGATCGGGCGCAGCACCGGCTCGGTCAGCCGGTAGAGCGCATCGCCGATCATGGCGACGACCCGGTTGCGCGGGTTCACCACGTTGAAGGCGTAGAGCCAGGAAAACAACGCCCCGATGATGATCACCCACTGATAGAGGTTCAGGACGAGCATGAGGACGTCGAGAATGGCGCGCATGTCGAGGCTTCAATCCGCTGCTGCGGCCGGCGATCCGGCCCTTGCGAGGTCTCGGCTCATGTAAAGCGCGCCGCGGCCGGCCGCAAGCCGGGCCGGGGACGGCCGACAGACCGGGGCAAGGTTCTTCGCGCGGACAGTGGCGGGGCGGCTGTGGTGATCGGAGGTCGGTCGGCGGCGCGATGGACCGCCGAAGTGCTGGAGTGTTAGCCCTGAACGGCGCCGCCGTATCCTTCTCCCCGCTCGGGGAGAAGGTGCCCCGAACGGGCGAACGAGGGGATTTTTTCATGGTCTTACAAAGGATATAGCAGAAGGGGCGAGGGTTGATTGGCCCTTCATCCGGCCCTCTCGGGCCACCTTCTCCCCAATTGCGGGGAGAAGGAAGAGCGGGAGAGGTAGCGCCTCTTCGATCACCCCACGCAGAGCAGGGCAGGGGGTGGCACAAGGCGACGCCGACAGGCCTTCCGACCCCAGAGGGTGGTCGGACCGGTGCCTGGAATACCGATCGGGGTTCGCAGCCGAGCCCCGCCCCTGGACCCGACTCAGCGGCGGAGGACGCCGCCGGTCGCCTTCTCGACGCCGGCGACGATGCGGCCGGCGACGGCCTCGATCTCGGCGTCCGTCAGGGTGCGCTCCTTCGGGGCGAGCACCACTTCGATCGCGATCGACTTGGCGCCCTCGGCGACACCCGGCCCCTCGTAGAGGTCGAACACCGAGACGCGCTCGATCAGCGTCTTCTCGGCCTGGGTCGCGGCCTTGACGATGTCGGCGCTCGCCGTCGCGCGCGGCACCACGAAGGCGAAGTCGCGGCGCACCGGCATCAGGTCGGAGACGGCGATCGGCGGCTTCGCCCGGGTCGGACGCGCCTTCTGCGCCGGCGCGGCCTCGATCAGGATCTCGAAGGCGGCGATCGGGCCGGTCACGTCGAGCGCTTCCAGCGCGGCCGGGTGCAGCTCGCCGAAATGGCCGAGCACGATCGGGCCGAGCCGCAGCGTGCCCGAGCGGCCGGGATGGAACCAGGCCGGGGCGTCGCGGGTGATCTGGACGCGGTCGGCCGGCGCGCCGATGGCGTCGAGCACGGCGAGCGCGTCGGCCTTGGCGTCGAAGGCATCGACGGGCTTCGCCGCGCCCTGCCAGTGGCGGCCGCTGCCGGCGAGCCCGGCGGTGCCGCGGCGCAGGCCCGCGGCGGCGCGCTTCTGGTCTTCCGGCTTGTCGCCGAGGAAGATCTGGCCGACTTCGAACAGAGCGGTGTCGCCGAAGCCGCGGTCGGCGTTGCGCTGGGCGGCGCTCGCGAGCCCGGGAATGAGGCTCGGGCGCATGTCGGAGAGGTCGGAGGCGATCGGGTTCGACAGTGCGAGCTCCGGCGCGCCGCCGCCGAAGGCCGTCGCCTGGGCCTTTGAGAGGAACGACCACGTCACCGCCTCAACGAGGCCGCGGGAGGCCAAGGTGCGGCGGGCGTTGCGGGCGCGCAGTTGCCCGAGGGTCAGAACGCGGGTGCCGATCGGCGCGGTGCGCGCCATCGGCTTCAGCGGCACGCGGTCGAGCCCGACCATGCGCACCACCTCTTCCACGAGATCGGCCTTGCCCTCGATGTCGCCGCGCCAGCTCGGCGGCGTCACCCGGCGCACCGCACCGTCGCCGGCGACCGTGAAGCCGAGGCTTTCGAGGTGGCCGACGATCGTGGCGGCATCGACATCGAGGCCGGACAGGCGGGCGACTTCGGAGAGCGGGAACTCGATGGTGCGGGTCGCGATCTCAGTCGAGCCGGCGACGACGATCGCGCTCGGCGTGCCGCCGCAGAGATCGACGACGAGCTTCGTCGCGAGTTCGAGGCCCGGCACCGTCATGGCCGGATCGACGCCGCGCTCGAAGCGGAAGCGGGCGTCCGAATTGAGGCCGAGCCGGCGGCCGGTCTGGGCGATGTTGAGGGCGTCCCACAGCGCCGATTCGATCAGCACGTCGGTGGTCGCCTCGGTCACGCCGCTCGTCTCGCCGCCCATGATGCCGGCGAGCGACTCGAGGCCCTGGTCGTCGGCGATCACGCAGATCGCGTCGTCCACCTCGTAGGTGCGGCCATCGAGGGCGAGCAGCGTCTCGCCGGGCCGGCCGCGGCGCACCACGAGATCGCCCTTCACCTTGGCCGCGTCGAAGACGTGGAGCGGGCGGCCGCGGTCGAACGTCATGTAATTGGTGATGTCGACGAGGGCGCTGATCGGGCGCAGACCGATCGCCTTCAGCCGGCGCTGCATCCAGTCCGGCGACGGGCCGTTGCGCACGCCGCGGACGAGGCGGAGCGCGAACAGGGGCGACAGCGGCGCGGTGTCGCCGAATTCGAGGCGTACGCCCGTCGGGCAGGGGAAGGCGTCCGCGACGGGGGCGATCGCCGGGGTGATCACGCGGCCGAGGCCCGAGGCGGCGAGATCGCGGGCGATGCCCTGGATGCCGAGGCAATCGGCGCGGTTCGGCGTCACCGCGATCTCGATCACCGGATCGCCGAGCCCGGCCCAATCGGCATAGGCGGTGCCGACCGGCGCGTCGGCCGGCAGTTCGATGATGCCGTTGTGTTCGTCGGACAGGCCGAGCTCCCGCTCGGAGACGAGCATGCCGCGGCTCTCGACGCCGCGGATGGTGCCGACCTTCAGATCGACGCCAGTGCCGGGCACGTGGGTGCCGGGCGCAGCGAATACGGCCTTCATCCCGGCGCGCGCGTTGGGGGCGCCGCACACCACCTGGATCGGCTCGCCCGCCCCGGTCTCGACCATGCAGACGCGCAGCTTGTCGGCGTTCGGGTGCTTCTCGGCCGAGACGACCGAGGCGATGACGAAGGGCTCCAGCGCGGCTCCGGGGTTCTCGACGCCTTCGACCTCGAGCCCGACCGTGGTCAGCCGGTCGACGATGGCGTCGAGGCTGGCGTCGGTCTCGAGGTGGTCCTTGAGCCAGGAGAGAGTGAACTTCATCGCGTGTCGTTCCGGTCTCGGGCGCACCGGCTCGTTTGCCGGGCGCGATCAGCGTCACGGCGATAGAACCTTTCGCCGCCGCTTTCCAGTCCGCAGGCAAAGAAAGCGGCGTCGCGGGCGCCGGAAGGGCCTTACGACAGCGCGGCCGAGAGGCGGTGGAAGGCCGGCTCGTTGGCCGGCAGGCCGAAGCGCAACAGCGTCGGCCGATCCGGAAAGCGGCGCACCAGGATGCCAGCACGGCCGAGCTTCTCGTAGATCTGCGGCGCATCGTCGGAACGGGCGAGGCGGAACAGCGGCGTGCCGCCGACGATCTGGAAGCCGGCGACCTCCAGGATGGCGTCGAGGCGCACGCTGTCGTGGGTGAGGCGCGCGCGCATCAGCCGGGCCCATTCGGTATCGGACAGCGCCGCCGCGCCGATGGCGATCGCCGGGCCCGACACCGCCCACGGCCCGAGCTCCTGGCGCAGCCGCTGGGCGATCGGCGGCGCCGCGATGGCGAAGCCGAGGCGCACGCCGGCGAGGCCGTGGAACTTGCCGAACGAGCGCAGCACGACGGCACGACCGTGCTCGATGTCGCCGGCGATGCTCTCGGAGAGCGGCGCCACCTCCATGAACGCCTCGTCGACGACGAGCAGGCCGCCGCGGCGGCCGAGGCCTTCGGCGAGGGCGATGAGCCGGGTGCGCGGGGTCAGCCGTCCGTCCGGATTGTTTGGATTGACGACGACCGCGAGGTCGGACGCCGCGAGCTCGATCGGCGACGTGACTTCGCGGACCTGATGGCCGGCGAGCTTCGCCGCACGGGCGTGCTCGGCATAGGTCGGCGACAGCACCGCGCAGCGTCCGGGGGGGACCAACCGGGCGACGAGGGGGAGGAGGATCTGCGTGCCGGGCGCGCAGACGACATGGCGCGCAGAGGGCGCGCCGTAGGCCCTGGCGGCGGCCTCGGCGAGGGTTTCGAGGGCGTCGGGCTCGGGCAGGCGGCGGAAGGTCGACACGGTGAGCCGCGGCAGCGGATAGGAATGCGGGTTGATGCCGGTCGAGAGGTCGATTAGCGGCTCGGTCGCGCCCGGAAAGGCGCGGCGCGCGGCACCGAGATCGCCGCCGTGGGCGAGGTGCGGACCGGTGCCGTCGAAATCGGAGGGACGCATCCTCATCCCCGCCTCAGAACTCGATGCCCGGCTGGGCCTTCACGCCCGCCGCGAAATGGTGCTTCACGGCCGTCATTTCCGTCACGAGATCCGCGGCGGCGACGAGGTCCGGCTTGGCGTTGCGACCGGTCGCGACGACGTGGAGATCCCCCCGGCGCGCCGCAAGCGCCGCGACGACCTCGGCGAGATCGAGATAATCATAGCGCAGGGCGATGTTGATCTCGTCGAGAATGACGAGGCCGAAGCGGGGCTCCGCCATCAGCGCCTTCGCCGTCTCCCACGCCCGGTTTGCGGCGGCTTTGTCGCGGACGAGATCCTGGGTCTCCCAGGTGAAGCCTTCGCCCATGGCGTGCCAGGCGACGCGGTCGCCGAACGCCTGCGTGAGCGCGTGCTGCTCGCCGGTATCCCAGGCGCCCTTGATGAACTGCACCACGGCAACGTCGCGGCCGCGGCCGAGCATGCGCAAGGCGAGCCCGAACGCCGCGGTCGATTTGCCCTTGCCGGGGCCGGTGTGGACGATGAGGAGACCCTTCTCGATCGTCTTCTCGGCGACCTCGGCGTCCTGAACCCGCTTGCGCACAGCCATCTTCGCCTTGTGGCGGGCGGCGGCCTCCGGATCGATCTCGCCGCTCATGAGCGCCCCCGCGTCGGGTGGCGGGGCAGCGGGAGGAGAAGCAGAGGTTCGGCGGGCATTTTCCAAGGGGTCCGAGGGTCAGGGAGGGCGTCCGGCTCGAATCAAGAGCCGGGCGGTCCTTTCGCCTCAGAGTGGCGGGCTCGCGGCCGCCCGTCCAGCAGAGAAGCGCAACGCGTGCGCTTTCCCGGGGATCACGATCCCGGCTGCGCCAGGATCAGGTCCCAGAAGACGTGATATTTGCTGCTCGGCACATAGGCGGTCGCGATGCCGATCCGAGTCACGGCCGGATTGAGCATGTTGGCGTTGTGCGGGGGCGAGTCGCGCCAGCCGGAGAAGGCCTGGGCGAGCGTCAGGTAGCCGGCAGAGACGTTCTCGGCGGCGGCGCGCGGCGCATAGCCGGCCTTCTGCAGCCGGACCATGGGCGAACGGTCGCCCTCGAGCGAAGCCTGGACGGAATCGCGGGCGGCGAGTACCTGGACCTGCTTTTCGGCGATCGCCGTCAAGGCGGGATCGACCGTCACCGGGCCGAGGCCGTGGTTTGCGCGATATTGCGAGATCATCGTCGCCGCGGCCTGGGCGTCCACGGTGGCGCCCGGCGTGTCGAGATAATCATAGAAGGTCGGCCGCGACGGTCCCGTGGTCTCGGCACAGGAGCCGAGGAGAAGCGCGGCGGCGACGGCGATGAAGGCGAATGTGCGGGGGGAAGCGATCATGATGGCCGCGTTGTCCGCGAGCCCCGGCGCCGGGTCAAGCGCGCAGAGGTTAACACGCACAAGGCGGGCGCCCGCGGCGCGGGCAAAGCCGCTGCCCGCGCCGGTCGCAAGGTCAAGTCCGACCGATCAAATATCGAGGAAGACGGTCTCGCGGTCGCCCTGGAGGTGGATGTCGAAGGTGTAGGTCGGGACGCCCTCGACGAGCGTGCGCGGCGCGATCAGCGTCGCCACACGGGCGCGATTCTCGATTCTGGCGAGCAGCGGGTCGGCCGCGTTCGCCGCCTCCTCGTCGCCGAAATAGAGCCGGGTGTGGAGCCCGACATTGATGCCGCGGGCGACGATCCAAAAGGTGATGTGCGGCGCCATCGGACGGCCGTCCGGAAAAGGCACCGGACCCGGCTTGATGGTCTCGAAGCGGTAGACGCCCGTCGTTCCGTCGGTCGGCTGGCGGCCCCATCCCTTGAAGGCGGGATCGGCCTTACCGCGCCGCTCCGCCGGGCTGTTGTGGAACCCGGCCGCATCGGCCTGCCAGATCTCCAGAAGCGCGTCCTTGAGCGGGTTGCCGCTGCCGTCGATCACGCGGCCGGTCACGACGATACGCTCGCCCTTCGTTTCGGGCGTGACGAGAACCGAACCGAGATCCTCGTCCCAGACACCGGTGATGCCGACCCAGTTCGGGGTGCAGCCGATGTGGACATAGGGACCGGCCGTCTGCGACGGCGATTCCTTCAGGCGGTCGAGGCTCTGGACCATCAGTTGCCCTCCTTCCGGTTCTCGAACAGGGTCGAGCGGCGCCCGCGCAGCACGATGTCGAACTTGTAGGCGAGGGCGTCCATCGGCAGGCAGCTCTCGCGGTCGAGGGCGGCGACGAGGCGTTCGATCGCCTTGTCGTCGGGAATGGAGCGGACGATCGGGCACTGCCAGATCATCGGATCGCCCTCGAAATACATCTGGGTGATGAGCCGCTGGGCGAAGGCGTGGCCGAACAGCGAGAAGTGGATGTGGGCCGGGCGCCAATCGTTGACGCCATTCGGCCACGGGTAGGCGCCCGGCTTGATGGTGCGGAACGTGTAGCGGCCCTCGGCGTCGGTGATCGTGCGGCCGCAGCCGCCGAAGTTCGGATCGATCGCCGCGAGGTAGCTTTCTTTCTTGTGGCGATAGCGCCCGCCGGCATTCGCCTGCCAGAATTCGACGAGCACCCCGGGCAGCGGCCGGGCGTCCTCGTCGAGGACACGGCCGGACACGATGATGCGCTGGCCGATCGGATCGCCGGTCTTCGCGTAGTTGCGGATGAGATCGTTGTCGAGCGGACCGAGCATGTCGTGGCCGAACACCGGCCCGGTCATCTCCGACAGCGTGTTGCCGAGCGACAAGAGCGCCTGGCGCGGCGAGCGCAGCACGGAGGTCTTGTAGGCCGGGAAGAAGGCCGGCGGATGCCAGTCGCGATCCCGCTGATAGAACGAGCCATCCCGTTGGTGGGACGATCCCTGGTCCGACATCGTCGGTCCTCCCTGTTCCCGTTGTCGCCGGCGGCGCGTCAGGCGCCTTCGGCCGCGTCCGTTTTGGCCGGGTCTGTTTTGGCGGAATCTTCCGCCGCCATCTCCGCGTAGGTCTTCTTGACGATCTTGAAGGCGTGGTTGGCCGCCGGCACGCCCGCATAGATCGCGACGTGCAGCAGCGCTTCCTTGATGTCCTCCGGCGTCGCGCCGGTGTTGCGGGTCGCGCGGACATGCATCGCGACCTCGGCATCGTGGCCGAGGGCGGCGAGGAGGGCGATCGTCATCATCGAGCGCTCGCGGAGGCTCGCGCCCGGCCGCGACCACACCGAACCCCAGGCGGTTTCGGTGATGAGCGTCTGGAAGTCCGCATCGAACGGCGTCATCGCCGCGGTGGCGGCGTCGACATAGTCCCCGCCGAGCACCCGGCGGCGGGTCGCCATGCCGGTGCGGAAGCGTTCGGTCGGCTCGACGGTCGTCGGTTCGGCGTCAGACATGAAGCGTCTCCGCGAAATGGGCCGCGATGAGCGAGGCCGCGATCTCCGGCTGCTCCAGGCAGGGCAGGTGGCCGCAAGAGGGGATGATCTCGAAGCGGGCGCCCGGGATCCGGTCGGCCGTCGCCCGCACCAGATCGGGCGGCGTCGAGCCGTCCTGATCGCCGACGAGGCAGAGGGTGGGCAGGCGGATCGCAGCGGTCGAGCCGGTGAGGTCTGCATCGCGGATCGCCGCGCAGGCGGCGATGTAGCCGTCGGCCGGGCTGCGCACGAGCATCGTGCGCCATCCGAACGTCTCGACCGGACGGCTCGCGCGGAAGGCGGGCGTGAACCAGCGCTCCATCACCGCGTCGGCGATGCTCTCGAGACCGCCGGCGCGGATCGCCGCGATGCGGGCGGCCCAACTCTCCGCCGTGCCGATGCGCGCCGCGGTGTTGGAGAGGACGAGGCTCGTCACCCGCTCCGGCACGTGGGCGGCGACGGTCTGGGCGATCAGCCCGCCGATCGACAGCCCCACGAGGGCGAAGCGGGCGATGCCGAGATGATCGAGGAGGGCGAGGAGGTCGGCGGCGTGGTCGGCCATCGACGAGGCGTCGCCGCGGCCTTCGCTCAGCCCGTGGCCACGCTTGTCGTACAGGACGACGCGGTACGTACCGGCGAGCCGGGCGGCGACGTCGGCCCAGATCCGGAAGTCGGTGCCGAGCGAGTTGATGAGGACGACGGCCGGGGCCTCGGCGGGCCCGAGGACCTGCCAATGGAGAACGAGATCGTTGACGCGGGCAAAGGGCACGACGGACACGCTCGAGGTTCGAGGAATTCCACGATCCAAGCGTTAAGCGCGTGCAATGCTCATGTAAAATGAGATTTTCGGGCCGCCGTATAAGCTCAGGGTTATGGCGAGCCGGGATTTCAGCGCAGAGCGTCGAACCGCGCCGCGACGGTCTCGGTGTCCGTGATCCAGCAATAGCCGCCGAACGCGGCGAGCGCGCCTTCGTGCCGCTCCGGCGTCGGGGCCGCGCAGGCATCACCGACGCAGGTGACGAGATAGCCGCGATCGGCACCGTCGCGCACCGCCATGTCGACGCACTGGTCGGTGAGCACACCGGCGATCACGAGTTGGCGGACGCCGAGATTCTTGAGGAGATAATCGAGGTTCGTCGAGTTGAAGACGCCGGACGACGTCTTCGGCAGCAGGATCTCGTCGCCGACGGGCGCGAGTTCGGGCGGCGGCAGGCCTTCGGCCAGGCTCGGGGGCACATGCATCGGGGTGAGTTTGTGATCGAGGGAGCGGTCGCGGCCGTCCTCGGTCAGGCTCTGGATGATGGTGTGCAGGACCTCGATCCCCGCCGCGCGGGCGGCGGCGAGGAGGCGGCGCTGGTTCGGCACGACCCGCTCGCGGACCTCGCGATAGAAATAATGATCCGGCCCCCGCTCGGGATGAAAGGGATCGAGCCCCGGCTCGATCCAGATGCGCTGCATGTCGACGAGGAGAAGGCCCGTCTCGCCCTTGCGGAACGGCGCATCGCGGCGGGGAAGGGGGGAGGAGGTCATCGGGCACTCTCGGGCACGGCTAAACGGCGCCCGAGCCATCGGCGAGACGGCGCGTGGTGTCAATCGGGGGCGATACGGTTCATCGGACGAGGCGCGTCGGCGCCGGGGCCATCGGACCGCGTCCCCCAGGCTCAGACGTCGAGGATCGGCAGGAAGCCGCCGAAGATCATGCGCTTGCCATCGAACGGCATGTCGCCGATGGCGGCCATGCGCGGATCCGCCATCGAGCCGGCGTGCGCGGCGTCACGCACCTCCTTCGAAGCATATTCGATCCAACTGAAGACGACGACCTCGTCCTCCTTGGCATCGACGGCACGGCGGAAATCGGTCAACTTGCCGTCGGGTACGTCGTCGCCCCAGCATTCGACGACGCGCAAGGCGCCATACTCCTTGAAGATCGGCGCCGCCGCGGCGGCAACGCGGCGGAACTCCTCCTGCTTGTCTGCGGGCACGGCAATGACGAATCCGTCCACGTAGGGCATGCCATCCTCCTGTTCGGGTGCTCGGGACAAGGCGGCTAGCAGCGCGCCGCCTTCGGGCGGGCGCGCGTCGTGGGCCGGCGGGTGGTCGCGTCGGCGTTTCCCTGGCGCGCCGTCTATGCGACGCTACCGCTCGGCCTCGCCAAAGTGCGGTGGCCGGTGTATGAGTTGATATCAACGTAAAAGTCCCATGTCAAACCGACCGTCCAAACCAATCTCAGCGTCGAAGCCGAACGGGGCGCCCAAGTCAGGCCAGGCGGCGTCCCCTCGCGCGGCCAGATCGAACCAGGTTGCCGAGCCGCCTCGCGCTTCCAAGCCGCCTCACGCGTCCAAGTCGGAAGGGGCTTCCAAGTGGGACAGGGATTCTAAGCCGGACAGGGCTTCCGAGCAGGACCGAGCGGTCCGGGCAGACGCCGGGGCACCGCGCGCGGCTGCTAGGCCGAAAGCCGCGAGGCCGGTGCCGTTCGAGATCACGATCGAGGTTCGCGACACCTGCCTTTGCCTCTATCTGCAACGGGCGGCGAGGGCGCTCGCACGCACGTTCGACGACGCGCTGCGCCCGGTCGGGCTGACCAACGGGCAATTCTCGCTGCTGATGGCCCTGAACCGCCCGGAGCCGCCGCCGCTCGGGCCGGTGGCGCAACTCCTCGCGATGGACCGCACAACGCTGACCGCGGCCCTGAAGCCGCTCGAGCGGGACGGGCTCGTGCGCATCGAGACCGACCCCAACGATCGCCGCAGCCGGCGCCTCGCGCTCACCGAGGCGGGGGCCGAGCGCCTCGCCGCCGCGGTCCCGATCTGGCGCGCCACCCACGCGACCGTCGAAGTCGCCCTGCCGCCCGACGCCGACCCGGTCGTGCTGCGCGCCGCGCTGATTGCGCTGACGGGGTGAGGCACTGCGCCGGCGAAGCACTGCGGCCGATGTGCAATCACCAAACAGAGTATTCTCAACCGGCAGATATCAGAACTTTACTCATGAAAGCAGCAATATCATCTGTATTTGTGGATATCATCCTCTTCGCAACATTGAATGATCGCCGATCATTCATTGAGATTGATTCCACAAACTCGACAATTGTTTTATTATAATTTGCCTGTGAGATTTTGTAATCTACGTTAACTCTCTTTATATCGTAATTCGCAAATTTTATATCCGCATCGACTACTGACTTAAAGCTATTAGACATCCATTGATTGTTGTTTCCAGCAACTAACTTCACATCAAATCCGCATACTATCGTTGTATTTAAACCTGCAACGAACTTTGTATCTTGTATAAATGAGGCCTTCACCTCTCCTCCAATGCATAATTTTGACTGTATCCCAATATTTACAGCAAAATCGAGAGTCAGTCTTGTGCTGAAATTTATTCCTAACGTTGTGCTATGATAGTTTCCATAAGTTAGTGTATCGTAATCCCCGTATGTAGTAGACGAATGGCTTGCGCTTGAAATTTTTTTAAGATCTCCAGCTACCGTTAGTGTATAATGACCGTCAATATTCTCAGTGAGATCGCCGCCGGAACCATCTGCGCCGTCCTTGTTCGTCTTTATGGCAATATTTCCATAACACGTCAGATTGATATCTCCACGTGCGGTTTCATCGATCTTGCCACCGACATCGAGGCTGTAATCGCCGTTCTTGACGCTGTGCGTCGAAGACCCGCTCGTCGTCGTGGTCGAATAGCCGGTGCCATAGGTGTGCGTCGCGGTCCCGGCGACGTTCACGGCAAGCGCCTCGTTCGTGTAGAGCAACGCCCCGTCTTCCGGCGTTCCTCCGCTCGCCGACGTGCCATCGGCCATCGGCACGAGTGCCGTCTCGTCCGAAGGCACCGCCTGTCCGAGCCTGAGATAGGTGCCGGTGAACGAACGCCCTCCGACCTGCGCCGGCACGTCCACCCGAAAGAAGGGCGTTTCGGTGGGCGCGCCAGCCGGCTGCACCATACGATCATCGATCTCGAGCCGCACGTTGGCGGCGGTCTCGATGCGGTTCACCGTATGGTTCTTCTTGGTGACGGGATCTGGACGGGATGCGTTCGCTACCGCGCCGATCACGATCGGCCGGTCCGGATCGCCGTTCAGGTAGCTCACCACCACCTCGGTGTCCTTCACGAGGGGAAAGTGCATGCCGCTGGTGTTGGGGCCTAGATAGGGCTGTGACCGGCGAACGTACTCGCTCGAATCGCCGGCGCGGTACGGCCCGTCGTCGAAATCGAAGCGAACCTTGTAGCGACCCTTGTCATCTATCCAGCCGCGTGCCTTGTCGGCCTCCGTGGCATCGATCGTCGCGGTGACGAGACCGGGTATGCGCGGGCGCGGGGTTTTGCGCTCGGGGCGGAACGGCGTCTTGAACTCGATGCACTCGATCACGTTGGTGTACGGCTTCGCCGACCGCGCCTCGTGGCTGAAGGGTAGGGGGGCGAAGGCCGAAGGCGGCGGAACCGAGACGCTGTGCCGGGCAGACACGACGAGATATTGGACCGGCTTCGAATCGAACGGGTGGTGCGTCAGCGTGAAAACGGTGCCGGCCCGCAGATAGGGCACGTTGCTCTCGCCGATATAGATTGTGCCGCGACAGGCGAATTCCTCCGCGCGGATGGTCGCGAGCTTCTTGCCTTCTTCCTCGGTCGCGAAGTGGTCGCCGTATTCGATAACCTTGCCGAAGCTCGGGATCGTAACGGGCTTGCTGGTCGCTGCGAGCGTCGGCGTCGGCATCGTGTCGTTGTAGTCCCGCAGGCTGACTTGGCGAGACACCTGGCGGGAGACCGCCCGAAAGCGCGTCACGGCGTGGTCGCTCGCCCGGGAGGCGCCGCGCTTGCTGTTGAAGGCGACGGCGTCGGCGCCGTCGATGTCGATCTTCTTGCAAGCGTCATTCCTGTCGCCGAACACGACCGTCTCTGATTGGCCGTCGTGCTCGAAGAAGAAGAAGATGCCTTCGTGCTCGCATTGCCGCTGAACGAAGGCGAGATCGCTCTCGGCATATTGGACGATCTGGGAGCGGGCTTCGTATCGCCCGCGCAATCGCCGCTCATGGCGGATGCCGGAGGTGCCGGTCGCGTGGTTGAGCACGTCTTCGACGAGGTCGCTCACCGTGATCGGGTTCGCGGTGCCGTAGATCACGCTCTGTCGGTTGAGATCGAGCAGGCCGAGGCGCGGCGACAGAACCGCCTGATAGGCGAAATCGCCGCCGGAGGTCGCGTCGCCGGTCGAGAACTCGGTGACGATCCCGTGGACCGTGTGACGGTGTCCGTCCGCGTCGATCGTCAGCGTGGCCTTCTGGCCGAGCAGAACCGCGGGGTGGATGAGGACGTTGCAGAGGAAATCGACCTCGTAGCGGAACAGCTCGGAGATCCGTTCGTGTCCTTCGATCGCGGTGACATAGATATCGAGACCGTCCAGCGTGTGCGCCGAAAGACCAAGGCTAACATCGACTCGTCTACCAATCATCGCTCGCTCCCCAAAGCATCACGAAGCAACGGCGGACGTTGGGCCGCAACTATTGCATCGATGTGAAGGGAGACGGTGGCTTGGTACTCAAATTGGGTATCAATTCAGCTTATTGCGAGGATAGGAATTGCCGGCGCCCAAGAGACGGCGTGTCAGAGAGGCGAGCGGGGGCGGGGCAAAAGCGCTTCAGGGATGTAAGCGCGCGCCCTTGACGGCTTTGTCGACGTCCTTCTTCGCACCGCGGATCGCGAGGCCAACCAGGTCGGGTGCGTCGATGGGCTCGGCCCGGAAGGCCTCGCGGTTCGCTGCGTCGTACCCCGTCGAGAACATGGCTCTCACATAGGCGGCACGTGCGAGATCGCGCTCGAGCGCCTGGTCGCGGGCGCGCAGCAGAACCTCCGACGAGGCCGCAAAGACGAGGATCGGCTGGCCGAGCAGCGCCGCATAGGGGCGATCGGCGGCGTCGGCATAAGGTTCTCCCATGGCCTCGGGCGCAATGCCGGCGATTCCAGAGGCCAGGAAGGCGGTGACGTTCAGCTTCTGCCAGACCGGCAGATCTTCCAAAACCAGGATGGCGATCTTGGTATCGAACAAGGCGAACTCCACGGCGGCATGATCCACCGTTACATCATAACCGGTTCGTCCCGACGCATCACGCGGGCGGCACGCACGATCTGGTCACGACTCGTTCGCGTCTCATCCGGACGCGCGCGCCCTGATCTCTGCCGGGTCGAAGCCGCCGTCCCGCAGCTTCCGCTCCGCGCGGGAGCGGATGATCGCGAGCAGCGTCCGCAAAGCCCCGTCGTGGGCGCATTCGCGATCCATCTTGGTGTAGACCAGACCGAACTCCTGTTCGGTCCAGGTCTCAAGGGCCGCCAGATTGTGCTGGTGCTGGACCTCCAGCTTGTCGAGGGCGCGGGCGAACTTCGCTTCCGCCGTTTCGCCGTCCTCGTATTCGCGCCAAAGCCGCACCATGAGGTCGCCGGAGGCGGCGGGAAGCATCGCCCGGATCCGGGCGACCGCCGCGGTCTCATCTGCGAGCTTCGTGGCCTTGCGTGGGCTTTCCTCGAAGGAGGGAATGTCGCCGGTGATGGCTTCGGCGATGTCGTGCAGCGCGATCAGCGCGAGCGTGTGACCGAGGTCGACGGGATGCTCGAGATGCGGCGCCATCAGAACGGCTGCGACGGACATCAGCCAGGTGTGCTCGGCCACGCTCTCGTGGCGTCCGTTCGACAGCCAACTGTGGCGCATCTCAGTTTTCAAACGCTCGGCCAGCGTGAGCGTGTCGACGATGCGCTCGGCGTCGGCTCCGGTGAAAGGCGGATCTGGGGGGAGCCCATGCGTCATCGGCTGACGCTCGGACCGGCGGAACATGTCGGCATCGTTCGCGGCTCGCAGACCATTCCGGCCCTCTGCCCGCCCATCGATCGATATCGCATAATCTGGATTATGGAACTTATCCCCATACCGAGTGCCCCCCGCGTTGGCCGCCCCGCGTTCCAATCCCCCGGTGCGCTCAGCGTGGCGCGAACGGCACCAGCATCGGCACGCGGGCCGCATAAGCGTCGTAGGCCGCGGCCCCGAGCTCTGCGCGCAGCAGAGCTTCCTCGAGCCGCGCCTTCACCGTGAAGCCCGCGATCATCACCACGCCACCGACGATCGCCGGCAACGTCGCGCTCGCCGCGACCGAAGCCAGAAGTGCCAGGATGACGCCGGTATAGATCGGATGGCGCACCAGACCGTAAGGCCCGCTGTCGACGACGCGGTGATCCGCCTTGATGGTCACAGAGGCCGACCATAGCCGGCCGAGATGCAGTCGCGCCCACCAGCAGAAGGCAAAGCCGGCGAACGCGACGAGATCGATCACGGCCATCGCCGCCGGCGGCGTCGGCCATAGCCGCGGCACCCAGCCGGCGGCACCCGGCACGATGATGAGGAGCGCACCGACCACGAGAAGCGCGCGGTACCAGAGCGACGTCCGCAGGCTTTCGGTTCGCCGCGCGGCGCTCGACCAGCGTGCCGCGAACGTCCACGACACCACCCACGCGAGCCACATCAACGGTAGAAGAAAGGCCGGTATCATCCTGATCCTCCGCGCATTTCTGCCTGCGCCAAGTCGCCCGTGGCGAGCGGGCTCCGTCCGGTCCGATGCTCCGTTGGATCGATCGGACCCGCCGTCTAAACGCCGAAGAAGTCCTTCGCGTTGAAGGCCTTCACCCAGGAACGCTCGTCGGTAACGTCGGCGAACCACACGAACTCGTAGGACCAGCCGTCGCGGTCCTGGAACACGCGGTCGAGCTGGCCGCCGGACTTGAGGATGGCCACGATCTCGTCCCGCGAGATCCCGACCGGCCGGCGTTCACGCTTCGTCTCGGTCCGCGTCAGCAGTTCGGAATGGTCGCGCGCCATGACCATGCGGTCTTCGCCGCTCGGGATCCGATACAGGGCGACGCCGCGCATGCCGTATTGCAGGAAGTTGCGCAGACTGTAGACGTTCGCCGGGCCGACGATCGCCATGCCGAGCACGCGGCCGCGCGTGAGGCTGCCCCGAGCTCGCACTTCAATGAGGCGCTCCTGGAGCCGCCTGCCCCGCGCTTCCGGCAGCACGCACGAGGCGTCGCATTCGCCGATATAGCGCAAGTGCGACGGCGCGAAGCCGAGCTGCGCCGCGAGGCCTTCGCTGTCCTCATACGGAAAACGCACGCTGCTGTAGCCGACCAGACGCCCAGCGAGGAACGCGCCGAAGCACATGCCGTCCTCGTCGAAGACGTCGGCGATGTGGTCGTGGTCCCGCGCCCGGTAGAGGTCGTTGCAGTGGATTTCTTCGTAGACGCAATTGTGCATCTGGAAGACCGGCTCGAGGAAATCGGGGCCGAGTCGGCGGATAGTGATGTCGTCGGACGAGATCGACGTCTCAGGGATTGGCATGATGGCTTTGGTTATCGGTGGTGGCGAGAAAGGCCGGCCGTTTCCAGCTCGGCGAGGTAGGCCTGCATGAGGTCGGCGGTCTTCTCTCCGGCCTCGCGCAGATAGGACCACGTGTAGATGCCGGTCGAATGGCCGTCCGCGAACACGAGCCGCACGGCATAGCTGCCGACCGGCTCGATGCGGGTGATGGTGATGTCCGCCATGCCGGGCACGAGTTTGCGTTCCGCCGGGCTGTGGCCCTGCACCTCGGCAGACGGCGAGCGCACCCTGAGAAGCTCGGCGGGGATCTCGAAAGCCCGATTGTCGTCGAAGCCGACCACCAGCGTGCGCTTGTCCGCCTTCAGACGGATTTCGGTCGGCCAAGCCGACGTCGTCGATGCCGATTCCGTTGTCATCCGTGTCGTCTCCCGCGCTCGCACGCCGTGATCCCGCCAAAAGGATCGTGATCGGGCCGCGCGGCCCGGAGCGGGCCTCGCGCCTTGTCAGAGCGCCGTCAAAGGCCGATATCATTGCGGCACGCGGTTCGCCAGAGAGACGGACCCGGCGCGAGCGAAAGCGCATATCCGACGAGACCCTCGCTGAACAAGAGCCCGCCGAACAAGAGCCCGCTCGATGCTGCATCCGCCGACCCGACCCGCCTCTCCCGCCCTCGTCGATCCGTTCGGCCGGCGCATCTCCTATCTGCGGGTCTCGGTGACCGATCGATGCGATTTCCGCTGCCTCTATTGCATGGCGGAAGACATGACGTTCCTGCCGAAGCAGGAACTGCTCACCCTCGAAGAACTCGATCGGCTGTGCTCGGCCTTCGTCGGCGTCGGGGTGCGCAAGCTGCGCATCACCGGCGGCGAGCCGCTGGTGCGGCGGAACGTGATGAGCCTGTTTCGGGCGCTGTCGCGCCACCTCGCCTCCGGTGCGCTCGAGGAACTGACGCTGACCACCAACGGCTCGCAGCTCGGCAAATATGCGGCCGAGCTCGCCGACGTCGGCGTCCGCCGCATCAACGTTTCGCTCGACACCCTCGATCCGGACCGCTTCCGCCACTTGACCCGCCGGGGCGACCTCGCCGTCGTCCTCGCCGGAATCGAGGCGGCGGACAAGGCTGGAATTCACATCAAGATCAACGCGGTGGCGCTCAAAGATCAGAACGAGCACGAGATCCCGTCGCTGCTCGAATGGTGCCACGCCCACGGCTACGACCTGACCCTCATCGAGACGATGCCGCTCGGCGAGGTCGAGGCCGACCGGACCGAACATTATCTGCCGCTCGATCTCGTCCGCGCCCGCCTCGCCGAGCGCTATACGCTCACCGATCTGCCGCTGCGCACCGGCGGCCCGGCCCGCTACGTCTCGGTCGCCGAGACCGGAGGCCGGATCGGCTTCATCACGCCGATGACGCACAATTTCTGCGAGGCCTGCAATCGCGTGCGGGTGACCTGCACCGGCACGCTGTTCATGTGCCTCGGCCAAGAGGACGCCGCCGACCTGCGTGCGCCGCTCCGGGCGAGCGAAGGCGACGACCTGCTCCAGGCGGCCATCGCCGAGGCGATCGGGCGCAAGCCGAAGGGGCACGATTTCGTCATCGGCCGTGCCCGGGCGCCCGCCCTCGCCCGCCATATGTCGACGACCGGCGGCTAGCCCTCAAGCCGCCGCGTCTGCGTCTGCGGGCACCAGGATCGAAAGCTTCAGGTCGTCCCGCGCGGCGAGGTGGAAGGTCACCTGTCGGAAAGCGAGCGGCCCGCGCTCGGGATGGAGAAAGCGGCGCAAGCCCCCTTCCCGCGCATGCACCGCCTGTTCGTCCCACAGCCGTGCGAAAAGCGGGCTGTCGCGCCTGAGGCTCGCCACGAGGGCGGCGAAGCGCGGATCGTCCGGGTGGCGGCCGAAATCGGCGCGGAACTCCGCTACGACCCGGCGGACCCGATCTTCGAAGTCCGGGATGAGGCGACGAGCGGCCGGATCGAGAATCAGGAATCGCAGCAGGTTACGCTCGCTTGCTGACGCATCGAGCCAACCGCGGAAGAGGTTCGCGGCGGCTGTGTTCCAGGCGAGCGCGGTGGCGGTCGCGTCGAGCACATAAGCCGGGGCGGCGATGGTCTCGACCGCGGCACGCACCTCGCCGGCGAGCCCGTCAGGCCCCGCCGCGCCGTCGCCGTCCGGATCGCGCTTGCCGGCGAGATCGAACAGATAGGTGCGCTCGGCCCGGGTCAGGCGCAGAACGATCGCGAGCCGTGCCAGCGCATGGGGCGAGATCGAAACGTCCCGGCCCTGCTCCATCCAGGTGAACCAGGTGGCGCTGATGCCAGCGAGGTGCGCGACCTCCTCACGACGCAGGCCGGGCGTGCGCCGCCGCGCTCCCGCGGGCAGGCCGGCCATTTCCGGCGTGATGCGGGCCCGATGCGCCCGCAGGAAGGCGCCGAGCTCGGCGCGCGGCGCAGCGGTTGGAGGTGTTGCGGGCGGGGCGTTCGTCATGGCATCTCGGATACCAGGATAAACGTTCATCTTGTACCAGTTTTAAATCGGCGCCTTTCTGTGCGGGCTCGATCGCCACAAGGAGCCGCGAGCAGACCCAAGCCCGATCGACCGGGCCCCGAAACGATGCCGGGCGACCGGCGCACAGAAGGTACGTGACCATGACAGCCCAGGCCTCGGCGCAGGCCGAAAACCACTCGGCGCAGGCCGAAACCTCCGACGCCGTTCCCCACCCCGCAAACGCTGCGAGCGCCCCGCGCACTCTCGCGGCGCTGGTCGATTCCCAGTTCGGTCCCCAGGCCGCCGCCTACGTGACGAGCCTCGTCCATTCCCGCGGCACGGATCTCGATCAGTTCGCGGCGATCGTCCGCGATCTGCCGGCGAAGACGGTGCTCGATCTCGGCTGCGGCGGCGGCCACATGAGCTTTGCCGCCGCGCCCCACGTGCGCGACGAGGTGGTCGCCTACGATCTCTCCCGCGAGATGCTGGCGGCGGTGGCGGCCGAGGCGGCGCGGCGGGGTCTCACCAACATCCGCACCGAGGCGGGGCGCGCCGAGAGCCTGCCCTTTGCGGACGCCAGCTTCTGCGTCGTCGCGACCCGCATGAGCGCCCACCATTGGGGCGATCTCGACGCGGCGCTCGCCGAGGCGCGCCGGGTGACCAAGCGCGGTGGCCGCGGCGTCTTCATCGATGTCTGTTCGCCGGGAGTCCCGTTGCTCGACACCTTCCTGCAGGCGATGGAGCTCCTGCGCGATCCCTCGCACGTCCGCAATTATTCCATCGACGAGTGGATCCGCGCGGTGACGAAGGCGGGCTTCGCCGCCGGCAAGGTGACGCCGCGGCGGCTCCGGATCGAGTTCGCGCCGTGGATCGCGCGCATCCGCACCCCGGCGCTCCATGCCGAGGCGATCCGTTCGCTCCAGGCCGCCGTCCCCGAGGAGGTGAAGTCCTATTTCGCCTTCGAGGCCGACGGCACCTTCACCTTCGACACGATGACGCTCGAGGCGGTCGCCGTCTGACGGCGACCATCATACGCGCCGGCGTTCGCGTCTCACTCGATGACGATCGCCGGCGCCTTGCGGCCGTGGCCGCGGGCATGCTCGACCTCGGCCCAGGCGGCGCGGGCGACGGCGCGGAACGCCGCAGCATGCGGACCGTCGGGCTCGGCGGCGACGATCGGCGTTCCGGCGTCCGAGCGCTCGCGGATCGGCATCGCCAGCGGAATTTCGCCGAGGAAGGGCACGCCCAGCCGCGTCGCCTCGTCCCGCGCGCCGCCGTGGCCGAAGATATCGGAGCGGCCGCCGCAGTGCGGGCAGATGAAGGTGCTCATGTTCTCGACGATGCCGAGCACCGGCACCTCGACCTTCTGGAACATCGCGAGGCCCTTGCGGGCGTCGAGCAGCGCCAGATCCTGCGGCGTCGAGACAATCACCGCGCCGGTGATCGGGACCTGCTGGGCGAGGCTCAACTGCACGTCGCCGGTGCCGGGCGGCATGTCGATGATCAGCACGTCCAGCGTGCCCCAGGCCACGTCGATCAGCATCTGGCGCAGCGCCGAGACCACCATCGGCCCGCGCCAGATCATCGGCGTGCCCTCCTCGATGAGGAAGCCGATCGACATGGCTTTGAGCCCGTGAGCGACGAGCGGCACCAGCGTGCGGCCGTTGACGACCTCCGGCCGGCCGCTGAGACCGAGCAGCTTCGGCACCGAGGGACCGTAGATGTCCGCATCGAGGATGCCGACCCGCTTGCCCTCGGCCTGAAGCGCCAGCGCGAGGTTTACCGCGGTCGTCGACTTGCCGACGCCGCCCTTGCCCGAGGCGACGGCGATCAGCGCGCCGACGCCCGGCACGCCGGCCTTCGGCGCCGGACCGGCGGGCTGCTGCGCGCCACCCTGCGGACCATGGCTGTGGCCGGGGCCGTGGGCATGGGAATGGCCCGGCCCATGAGAGTGGGCGGCGGCGGGCCGCGGCGCGGCGCCCGGGCCGCGTTCGGCGGTCAGCGCCACCATGGCCCGCTCGACGCCGGGAATCGCCAGCACCGTCCGCTCGGCGGCGAGGCGCAGCGGCTCGAGATCGCGCGCGCGGTCGGCCGGAACGGTGATGGAAAAGGCGACCCGGCCATCGGAGACGAAGACGTCCGACACGAGCCCGAGCGAAATGAGGTCGCCGTGCCCGTCCGGGCCGGGGATCGTCTTCAGGCGGGCGATGACCGCCTCTTTGCTCACGTCAGCCACGTCACTCTCCAGGTTCAGCGGCGTCAACCTAGTGTGCCCGCGCCATCTTTCAATCCGGGCGGTGTGGATTGCGCTCGCGGGATCGACAGCGACCGCGTAGTGGGCGACATATGCGCCTCCCCGCGGGCGTCCCGCGCCACCTCCATCGAGCAACCCTGCGATGATCCCGGCCCCCTCACCCGATGAAGGACGCTGCCCGTGACGATCGCTGGGCTGGTGCTCGCGGGTGGGCTGTCGCGCCGCATGGGCCGCGACAAGGCGTCGATCGTGCTCGGCGGCGAAACGCTTGCGGCGCGCGGGCTGCGCCGACTGCGTCCCCAGGTCGATCTCCTCGCGCTCAACGCCAACGGCCCGGAGGGCGCATTCGGAGAACTCGGCGTGCCGGTCCTCAAAGATCATCATGCCGGCTTCCAGGGCCCGCTCGCGGGCATCGCTGCGGGCCTCGCGTGGGCACGCACAGCCGGCGCTGCGCAGCTCGCCACCGTGCCGGTCGATTCGCCGTTCGTACCGGAGGACTTCGTGGCCCGCCTCACGGCCGCGGCGCCGGCGGACCGAATCGCGGTCGCCCGTACGGTGACGGGCCGGCACCCGGTCGCGGCCTTGATCCCGACCGCGCTCGCGGCAGATTTGGAACGCTGGCTCGCGGCGAATGAGACCCGCCGCGTCAATGCCTGGCTCGGCACGCATCCGATCGTGGAGGTCGATTTCCCGCCACTGGTGATCGAGGGGGAGGACATCGATCCGTTCATCAACCTGAACACACCCGCCGATCTCGCCGTGGCCGAGCGGCTCGCAGCGATCCGGTGATTCGGGAAATCCTCGTCAGATCATTCGACTGAGCGGGATTTCTCGAGCGGGATGTAACCGAGCGGCAGGGCCGTCGTGTACTTGATCTGCTCCATCGCGAAGGTGGTGCTGACGTCGGAAATCTCGATCTTCGAGATCAGCTTCTTATAGAACGTGTCATAGGCCGCGATGTCCGGCACCACCACCCGGAGGAGATAATCCACCGAGCCGGCCATGCGATAGAATTCAACGACTTCCGGGAATTCCTGAATGACTTGCGCGAAGCGTGCGAGCCAGTCCTGGGAGTGCTGGCTGGTGACGATCGCGACGAAGGCAGTGACAGGCGCGTTGACCTTCACCGGGTCGAGCAGCGCGACGCGCCCGGTGATGACCCGATCTTCCTCGAGCTTTTGGATGCGGCGCCAGCAGGGCGTGGTCGACAGTCCGACACGGCGGGCGATCTCCGCCACGGGAACCGTGCTGTCCTCCTGGAGGATGGAGAGGATTTTGCGGTCGGTACGATCGATCATGGGGCGCCCGGAGAATGAATTTCTAATTTCATAGCGAGATCACGTGAAAATAGGAAATACATAGATATAATAGACTATGCAAGGGGAATAAGGCTCCTCCCGCTCCGGCTTAAAATCCGGCGAGGAGACGCGCAACGGTTGCGCGCAGATCGGGCAAGAGCTCGGTTTCGAACCAGGGGTGCCGCTTCAGCCAGCCGCTGTTGCGCCAGGAGGGATGCGGCAGCGGGAAGACCTGCGGTCGCCCCGGCCGCGCCAGGATCGCGCGCCAATCGGCGACCGTGCTCGTGACGTTGGTGGCGCTGCGGCCGATGTGGAAGCGCTGGGCGTAGCCGCCGACGGCGACGATCAATTCGAGCTGCGGCATGGCCGCGAAGACGCGCGCCTGCCAGAGCGGTGCGCATTCCGGCCGCGGCGGCAGATCGGACCCCGCCGCGTCGAGGCCGGGAAAGCAGAACCCCATCGGCACGATGGCGATGCGGCGGGTGTCGTAGAAGGTCTCCGAATCGACGCCGAGCCATGCCCGGAGCCGGTCGCCGGACGGATCGGTGAACGGCGTGCCGCTCGCATGGACGCGGGTGCCCGGCGCCTGACCCACGATGCAGATCCGCGCCGTCGTCGAAGGCCGCAGAACCGGCCGCGGCTCATGCGGCAGCGGCGCTCCGCGCGGCGCGACGGCGCAGACGCGGCAGGCCGTGATATCCCGCACCAAGTCCGCCAGCGCGCCGTCGGGATCGCCGGCCGGCGCGGGGACCTCGAGGGGGAGACGAAGACGGTGGTCATGCCAGCGATGTAGGCGTCGCCGCGCCGGTTGCCAGCGCAGCGACGCGGAAAGTCCGCAGCATGAGCGCGGGGATCAGCCTCAATGCACCCCGCGCTCGGACACGCCGGCGGAGGAGAACGTCGCCATGCCGGCATGGATGCGCACGGCCGACTTCACGATGCCGGCGGCGAGGGCCGCGCCGGTCCCCTCCCCGAGCCTCAGCCCGAGATCGAGCAGCGGCTTCACCCCGAGCCGCTCCAGCACGCGGCGGTGGCCCGGCTCGACGGAGAGATGGCTGAACAGGCAATGGTCGATGGCGTGGGGATCGATGGCGTGCAGCGCCGCCGCCGCCGCGGTCGTCACGTAGCCGTCGACGATCACCGGAATGCGCTGATGGCGCGCGGCGAGGATGGCGCCCGCCATCGCCGCGATCTCGCGGCCGCCGACGTGGCGCAGCACCTCGAGGCCGTCGCGCTCGCCGTCGAGCCGGGCGACCGCCGCCTCGACGGCGGCCCGCTTGCGGGCGAGGCCCTCGTCGTCGACCCCGGTGCCGCGGCCGACCCAATCCTCGGCGCTGCCGCCATAGAGCGCATAATGGACGGCGGCGGCGACGGTCGTGTTGGCGATGCCCATCTCACCGAGGCAGAGGAGATCGATGCCCCCCGAGATCGCCTCCATGCCGAAGGCGACGGTGGCGACGAAGCCGGTGCGGTCGAAGGCGTCCGCCACCGTGATGTCCGGCGTCGGCACGTCGAGGGCGAGCTCGAACACCTTGAGGCTGATGTCCTCGGCGATGCAGATCTGGTTGATCGCCGCCCCGCCCGCCGCGAAGTTCGCCACCATCTGCTTCGTCACCGAGGCCGGATAGGCCGAGACGCCCCGTTCGGCGACGCCGTGATTGGCGGCGAACACGGCGACGAGGGGATGGTGGATCGCCGGCGGGGTGCGGCCCTGCCAGGCCGCCAGCCATTCGACGATCTCCTCGAGCCGGCCGAGGGAGCCCGCCGGCTTGGTGAGCTCGGCGTCGCGCGCCCGCGCCGCCGCGACCGCGCCGCGGTCCGGCCCCGGCGCCCCGCGGATCAAAGCGCGCAGGTCGTCGAGCGGATCGGCGGACGGGATCGGGTCGGACATCGGAGAACCTCGGAGACAAAGGGGCGATGCGGGGCGCTCGGCGCCCCACCGCGGGGCGGCATCCATAGCCCGAAATCCGCAGGCGGGCCATGCCCGCGGCGCCCGCCGCCGGCCGGACTTGCGTGTCCGCCCCACCGATAGCATTTGGCAGCGGAGGGCGGACCGGGCGATAAAGGCGGGGCGCTTCATAAAGGCGGGCGATCATCAGGCGGACGGGGTCTTGAGCGACAGCGATTCTCATCCGACAGCGATGGCGCGGCGGCGCATCGCCGAACTCGCGGGCGCGATGCGCTTCTTCTCGCGCCTGCCGGTGCCCCATATCGTCGCCGAGGACGATCCCGCCGCGCCGCCGTCGATGGCCCGCATGGCCTGGGCGGTGCCGGTCGCCGGCGCGCTCGTCGCGCTGCCGGGCGCCGTGGTGCTGTGGATCGGCCACGCCCTCGCCCTCCCCGGCCTGCTCGCCGGGGCGCTTGCCGTGCTCGCCCTCGTCGCGACCACCGGCGCGCTCCACGAGGACGGCCTCTCCGACACCCTCGACGGCTTCGGCGGCGGCCGCACGCGGGAACGCAAGCTCGAGATCATGCGCGACAGCCGCATCGGCGCCTATGGCGCGGCCGGGCTCGTGCTCTCGATCCTGATCCGCACCATCTCGCTCGCCGCCTTGGTCGACGCCGCCGGGCCGTGGACGGCGATCGCGGGCCTGCTCGGCGGCCAATCGCTCTCCCGCCTCGCCGCGATCGGCGTGATGGCGTTGCTGCCGCCGGCCCGGCCGGGCGGCCTCTCCGCCAGCGCCGGCCGTCCCTCCGGCGGCGATTTCGCCAACGCCATCCTGGTCGCCGCCCTGATGGCGCTCCTCATCCTCGGCCCCGCCTTCGGGCTGCTGGCGCCGCTGATCGGCCTCGTCATCGCGGTCGCCGTCACCCTCGGTATCGCCGGCCTCGCCGAACGGGAGATCGGCGGACAGACCGGCGACGTCGCCGGCGCCACCCAGCAGGCGGCCGAGATCGCGCTCCTCGTCACCTTCGTGGCAGCGCGGTGAACCTGGGAATTTCGCATCGAATCATGGATCTAGCCGACGACCTTGCGATCCCTTCGAGCCCCTGCCGCCGGCTCTGCCGGCTCGACGAGGGCCGTGGCGTCTGCGTCGGCTGCGGCCGCACGCTCGCCGAGATCGCCGCTTGGGCACGCTTGAGCGAGCGGGAGCGGCGGACGATCATGGCGGGCCTTGCCGCCCGCCTTGCCGGGCCGTCCGACCGCGCCGCGGACGCGCCACCACCCCCGTCGCGGGAGCACGCCGCATGAAGGGCCGCGCGCCGTTCCGCTTGATCGTCGCCGCCATCCTGGGCCTCATCTGCCTCGGCGCCGTCGTCGCTTTCTTCGTCGGCGGCGGCCCGCCCGCCGCGGACGGCGGGCTGCCGTTCGTCTCGATGGACCGGCGCTGGCCGAGCGCAGTCGCGCTGATCGCGCTCCTCGCCGTCTTCCTCGTCACGGCGATGGGACCGGGCCGCCGGCTCGGCCGCAGCCTGCGCGATCTCCTCACTTGGGTCGCGATCGGCCTCTTCCTGGTGGTTCTCTACGGCTTCCGCTCCGAGCTCGGTTTCGTCGCCCAGCGCACCCTCGCGGTGCTGGTGCCGGGCATGGCGGTGACCGATCCGATCTCGGGCAAAGTCTCGATCGCCCGCGGCGCCGGCGGTCATTTCGTCGCCGACGGTAGCGTCGACGGCACGCCGATCACCTTCGTCGTCGACACCGGCGCGAGCGCCGTCGTCCTCACCGCGCGCGACGCCGCCGCGGCCGGGCTCGACGTCGACGCCCTGCGCTACGACCAGCCGGTAATGACGGCGAACGGCGAGGCCCGCGCGGCGGCGGTCGTCCTCGACACGGTCTCGATCGGGGGCATCACGGAGAAGGCGGTGCCGGCGCTCGTCGCCCGCGCCGGGGCGGTCGAGACGAGCCTGCTCGGCCTCACCTTCCTCAACCGGCTAGGCGGCTACGCCGTCTCCGGCGACGAACTCACCCTCACCCCGCGCTGAGAGGGCGGCGAGCGCGGCGCGGATCACCTCCGTGCCGGCCCCCGGCTTGTGGGATTCGACGGTGAGGATCTGCCGCCAGCGCCGCGCGCCGGGCCGGCCGGCGAAGAGGCCGAGGATGTGGCGCGTCATCGCCTGGAGCGGCACGCCCTCGCCGAGCCTCGCCTCGGCATAGGCGAGGAAGTCCTCCACCGCCGCGAAAACGTCGGTGTCCGCCTCGGCGCCGTAGAAGCGGCGGTCGACGGCGGCGAGCAGCCCCGGATTCTGATAGGCCGCGCGACCGAGCATCACGCCGTCGAGTTCGGCGGCGAGCGCCTCCGCCGTGTCGAGATCGGCGATGCCGCCGTTGATGCCGATGAAGAGATCGGGCCGCCGCGCCTTGAGCCGGCGCACCCGGTCATAATCGAGCGGCGGGATGGTGCGGTTCTCCTTGGGGCTCAGCCCCTTGAGCCAGGCTTTTCGAGCATGGACCCAGACCGCGTCGGTGCCGGCGGCCGCGACCGCCTCGACGAGCGCATCGAGCGCCGCTTCCGGGTCCTGGTCGTCGATGCCGATCCGGCACTTGACGGTCACCGGCACCTCGACCGCCGCCTTCATCGCCGCGACGCAGTCGGCGACGAGGGCGGGCTCGGCCATCAGGCAGGCGCCGAAGCGGCCGTCCTGCACCCGGTCGGAGGGGCAGCCGCAATTGAGGTTGATCTCGTCGTAGCCCCAATCCGCCGCGATCCGCGCGGCCTCGGCCAGCGCCTTCGGCTCGCTGCCGCCGAGCTGCAGTGCGACCGGATGCTCGCTCTGCGAAAAGCCGAGCAGCCTCTCCCGCGGCCCATGAATGACCGCCTGGGCCGTGACCATCTCCGTATAGAGCAGCGCCCGACGCGTCAGCAGCCGGTGGAACACCCGGCAATGCCGGTCCGTCCACTCCATCATCGGCGCGACGGAAAATCGGTGCGCGGGGTAAGGCATGGCCGCTGAAAGTCTCTCGGTGGGGGATCGCGGTGCGGCGACATCCCTTAGACGGCGCCACCGATGCTCGTCGAGGCGCCCCTTCAATCCATCCGGCAGAGCCGGAACAAAAAAGGCGGCGCCGGAGCGCCGCCCTTATCTGGTGCGATCGAGCGCTTGTTAACCGCCGGACCACGATCTCTGTTCGAATAAAAATAAGCGAGGCGCCGCTGCCGTCAAGAGCGTCGTAGCCGAGCGCGATCGTCGATACGCGGTGACGCCTAGGGCATTGCCCGAAACAGACGGGTCGCCCTAACCTCCCATAAGGGGAGGCTCCATGATGCTACGACTTTACCGCGAAACCTGTCGTTTCGCCCTCGATGTCGGAACCCACTCGATCGGCTGGTGCGTGCTGCGGCTCGGCCGGAACGGCGAGCCCGACCAGATCCTCGGCCTCGGCACGCGCGTCTTTTCCGATGGGCGGGAGGCGAAGTCGAACGCGTCCCTCGCCATCGCGCGGCGCGCCGCGCGCGCCATGAGGCGACGGCGCGATCGCTTTCTGCGCCGCCGCGGGGCCCTGATCCGCGCGCTCAGCGAGGCGGGCCTTTTCCCGTCTGATCCCGCCGACCGAAAGGCGCTCGAAAAACTCGACCCTTACGGCCTGCGGGCGAAAGCCTTGGACGGCCCCCTCGCCCCGCACGAGATCGGTCGCGCCTTCTTCCACCTCAACCAGCGCCGCGGCTTCCGGTCCAACCGCAAGACCGACCGGCGGGACGACCAGGAGGCCGGCAAGATCGCCGTCGGCGTCGACCGGCTGCGCGCCGCCATTGCCGAGAGCGGCGCGCACCCTCGGCGAATTCCTGCATTGGCGCCGCCAGACGGCGCCCGATCCGGCGCGGCCCGAGAAGCACGCGCCCGTCGCGAGCGTGCGCACCCGGCTCCGCCCCGCAACCGCCGACGGCGGGCGCGGCGCCGAATACGAGTTCTATCCGAGCCGCGATCTCATCGAGGACGAATTTCAGCACCTCTTCGAGGCCCAGGCGGCCTATCACCCGGAGCTGATGACCGAGGCGGTGCGGGAAAAGCTGCACGAGATCGTATTCTTTCAGCGCCCCTTGCGTGCGCCGCCGGTCGGGCGATGCACGCTCGAGCCGAGCGAGGAGCGTCTCCCCAAGGCACACCCCCTGTTCCAACGCCGTCGGCTTTTCGAGGACGTCAATGCGCTGCGGGTCATCGCCCCGGACGGCTTCGTGCGCCCCCTCGACCGCGCGGAGCGCGATCTCGCCGTCCTGAAGCTTCAGGACAAGCGGAAGGTCTCGTTCGAGTCGCTGCGCAAGAGCCTGTGGCTGGCGCCCGGCACACGCTTTCGCCAGGAGAGCCAAAGTCGCACCGACATCGCCGGCGATGTGATTCGGGCCCAGTTTGCGGACAAGAAGCGGTTTGGCCCCCGGTGGACGACCCTCTCGCCGGACACCCAATGGGCGATCATCGCGCGGCTGCGCGACGAAGAGGACGAGGAAACCCTCATCGCCTGGCTCGTCGACGCCTGGGCGCTCACCGTGGATCAGGCCAAGGCCGTGGCCCGTATCGAGCTCCCCGTCGGCTTCGGCCGCTTCGGCCCGACGGCGACGACGGCTCTGATCGAGGAGCTCGAGGCCGACGTCGTCGTCTACAGCGAGGCCGCAGCGAGGGCGGGCTACCACCACAGCGATTTCCGCTCAGACGACGGCGCCGTCCGCGGTGATGGAGAGCCGCCCGCCCTGCCCTATTACGGCGTGCCCCTGGCGCGTCACATCATGCCCGGCACCGGCGACCCGGCGGACGCGGAGGATGTCCGCATCGGCCGCGTCACCAACCCGACCGTCCACATCGCCCTCAACCAGATCCGGCGAGTGATCAACCGGCTGATCCGCAGCTTCGGCCTGCCGAAGGACATCGCCGTCGAACTCGCCCGCGATCTCAAATTCACCGAGGAGCGGAAGCGCGAGATCAACGCCGAGAACGACCGCAACCGCCGGGCCGCCGAACGGCGCTCCGAAAAGCTCCGCGAGCTCGGCCAGCCGGACACCGGCGCCAACCGGGCGATGCTGAAATTGTGGGAAGAGCTCGGCGGCGGCGACGTGATCGACCGGCGCTGCGTCTATTCGGGCCGGCAGATCTCGGCAAGCATGCTGTTCGACGGCTCGGTGGAGGTCGATCACATCCTGCCGTTCTCGGCGACGCTCGACGATTCCAAGGACAATCTGGTGCTCGTCCTGCGCGAGGCGAACCGGCTCAAGCGCAAACGCTCGCCCTATGAAGCCCGGCACGACCTCGAGGCCCACTTCGGACCGGACGCCTCGTGGGACGCGATCGCCGCGCGCGCCGCGAAATTGCCGCCGGGCAAACGCCGCCGCTTCGAGCCCGACGCGCTGGAGACGTTCGAGGCGGAAGGCGGGTTCGCGGCGCGCCAACTCGTCGACACCCAATATATCTCGCGCCTTGCGGCGGAATATCTCGGCACCCTCTATCCCGAGAGAGGGGAAGGATCGAACCATGTCTGGGTTCTGCCGGGGCGTCTCACGGAGTTGATCCGCCGCAAGCTCGGTCTCAACGGCCTGCTTCCCGACGACAATATCGGCGGCGGCGCCTTGCAGGAAAAGAACCGGCTGGACCACCGGCATCACGCCATCGACGCCTTCGTGATCGGGATCACCGACCGCGCCATGCTGAACCGGATCGCCCGGGACAGCGGCCGCGACGGCGCCGAGGGCCGCGAACGGGTCATCGTATCGGACCCGTGGCCCGGCTTCCGCGAGGACCTTTCCTCAGCCCTCGCGCGCACGATCGCCAGCCACCGCCCCGACCACGGCACGACCTCCAAGGCCGGCTTGCCGAACGGGCGCGATCAGACCGCGGGCCGGCTGCACAACGATACCGCTTACGGCCTCACCGGTCGCGTCCGCGACAACGGTGTCCCGATCGTCGTCCATCGCATTCCGATCACCAGCATCGAGCCGTCGCACCTCGGCGACGATCCCGATCGGGGCGTTTGCGATCCGGACCTCCGCGAGGCCTTGCGCGCCTTCACGCTGGAGACCGACCCTAAAGCCTTCCCCGAGAGGCTGCGCCGCTTCGGCGAGTTGGGGCCGCTGCAGTTCCACGGCATCCGCCGGGTCCGGATCGTCGAGCCGCTGAAGGTCATCCCGATCCGCGACCGCGAGGGGCGGCCCTACAAGGCCTACAAGGGGGACAGCAACGATCGCTATGACGTGTGGGAGGGACCGGACGGACGCTGGCAGGCGGAAGCGGTCTCGATGTTCGAGGCGCACCAGCCGGGCCGGGTTTCGCCGGTCCGCGCCGCCTGCCCGACCGCCCGAAAGGTGCTTTCGCTCCACCGCGACGACATCGTGGCTCTCGAGATCGACGGTGAGCGGCGGCTCTACCGGGTGGTGAAGTTCTCCGACAAGCAGATCACCCTCGCCCCGCCCAACGAAGGCGGCCGGCTCAAGGCGCGTGACGGCGATCCGAACGATCCGTTCCGCTACCTCTACGTCTCCGCCTCGTCACTGAAGGCGTCCAAGGCGCGGCAGGTGCGGGTGGACGAACTCGGGCGCGTGCTCGATCCCGGCTTCCCCGCACGCAAGACGAAGCGGCGAACGAGACGTTGAGGCGGCTGTGGAGCGGATCGTCGACATCGCCACCGACGGGCGGCACCTGTCGGTCCATCGCGGGTTCCTCGTCGTCTCGGAAGGGCGGCAGGAGGTCGGCCGCGTCGCGCTCGACGATGTCGCAGCCGTCATCGTCCACGCCCACGGCGTCACCTGGACGACGAACCTCGTCGTGGCGCTCGCCGAGCGCGGATCCGTCCTCGTCGTATGCGGGGCGAACCACGCCCCGGTCGCGATCTGCCTGCCGATCGAGGGGCACCACGCTCAGAACGCCCATTACCGGGCGCAATGGGAGGCCGGACGCCCGCTTTCGAAGCAGCTCTGGCGACGCGTCGTCATCGCCAAGATTCAATGGCAGGCCGCCGTGCTCGAAGCCCACGGCCGGGATGCGGCGGCGTTCGGCATGCTGGTACGCCGGGTCGGATCAGGCGACCCGGAGAATGTCGAAGCCCAGGCAGCACGGCGCTATTGGCCGCTCCTCATGGGGAGCGCGTTCAGGCGCGATCGCGCGGCAGAAGGCCTCAACGGCCTGCTGAACTACGGCTATACGATCCTTCGAGCCATGGTCTCGCGCGCGATCGTGGCGGCGGGTCTTCACCCGTCGATCGGTATCCACCACGCCAATCGCGGAAACGCATTCGCGCTCGCCGACGATCTCGTCGAGCCGTTCCGGCCTCTGGTCGATTCGCTTTCGTTGCGGTTGGCCGAGCGCGGAATCGTCGCCCTCACGCCCGACGCGAAGCGCGCTTTCGCCGGCCTTACCGCCCTCGACCTGCCGTCCGAGCGCGGCACGACCCCGGTTTACGTCGCCGCCCAGAGGCTCGCCCAATCCCTTGCCGACTGTTTCGAGAGCGGTCGGGCAGCCGATCTCGCGCTGCCGGCCACCCCGTCGCCCCTGGAACTCGCCGGGTTGGACGCCTTGTTGATCGATCCACCCCCCTTGGAGCGGACGACATGAAAGGCGACCGAGCATGAGGGCCGAGAAGAGGGCGGGCTCTCGGCGGGAGATCACGGCCGACACCGCGATACCGACGCAACTCAGCGGATACCGTCTGATGTGGATCTTCGTGATGTTCGATCTTCCGGTGGACACCCAGGCGCATCAGCGCGCCGCGACGAAGTTCCGCGAATTTCTCTTGGATCAAGGCTTCGAAAAGAGCCAGTTCTCCGTGTACGCTCGCTTCTGCAACGGCAAGGAGCAGTTCGAGACATATATCAGGCGGGTCGGGGCGAACCTTCCCGAACAAGGAGAGGTTCACGTTCTGAGCTTCACGGACCGGCAATATGAAAACATCATCCGTTTTTCAGGCCAGCGCAGGCGCAAAGCGCTGCTTTCACAACGCGTTACGCCACGATCGAGGATAGCCGTTCAGAGATCGTGGTCCAGCGGCAACGTAGTCCCGACCTACAACGTGCTCGTGAAGAGGATAGCCGTTCAGAGATCGTGGTCCAGCGGCAACGGCGCTGGGGCTCAACGATGGCGACAAGGCAGGATAGCCGTTCAGAGATCGTGGTCCAGCGGCAACTGCGTGGCTCTATCGGTTCTGCATCGATCAAGGATAGCCGTTCAGAGATCGTGGTCCAGCGGCAACCGCTCGTCGCCGGCCTGCGATCGCCCTATCAGGATAGCCGTTCAGAGATCGTGGTCCAGCGGCAACAAGCGTCGGGCGGTCATCGAGATTGGCGAAAGGATAGCCGTTCAGAGATCGTGGTCCAGCGCAGCGTGAGCGACGCCGCGAAAGGATGCGCGTCTCGATCCTTTTCCCCGCCCCTCCCTGCGCGCTAGTCTCGCCGCCTTCGGTGAGGAGTGAGCGATGATTCCGGGCAGGCAAATCGGGCGGCTGATCGAGATCATGGCGCGGCTGCGCGATCCGCAGACCGGGTGCCCCTGGGATGTCGAGCAGGACTTCGCCTCGATCGCCCCCTACACCGTCGAAGAGGCCCACGAGGTCGCCGAGGCGATCGCGCGCGGCGACATGGACGACCTCAAGGACGAGCTCGGCGATCTCCTGCTCCAGGTCGTCTTCCACGCCCGCATGGCCGAGGAAGCCGGTCTGTTCGAATTCGGCGACGTGGTCGAGGCGATCACGGCGAAGATGATCCGCCGCCACCCGCACGTGTTCGGCTCGTCGGAGGCCCGCAGCCCCGAGCTCGCCCAGGTTCAGTGGGTGGCGATCAAGGCGGAGGAAAAGGCGCTGCGCGCCGCCCGCCGCGCGGCCCGCGGGTTGCCGGCGGAGCCGAACGGCGGCGTGCTCGCCGGGGTGCCGCCCTCCCTGCCCGCTCTGTCGTCGGCGGTGAAGCTCCAGGAGAAGGCCGCGACCGTCGGCTTCGACTGGAACGACCCGCGCCTCGTCCTCGCCAAGATCCGCGAGGAATGCGACGAGCTCGAAGCCGAACTCGACCGCGCCGACCGTGCCGCCGCCGCGGCGGAGCTCGGCGATCTCCTGTTCGCCGTCGCCAACCTCGCCCGGCACCTCAAGACCGATCCCGAAGCGGCGCTGCGCGGTACGAACCAGAAATTCCGCGACCGCTTCGCCTTCATCGAGGCCGCGCTCGCCGCGCAAGGGCGTCATCCGAAGGACGCCGGCTTGGACGAGATGGAAGCGCTCTGGCAGCGCGCCAAGACGGAGCGGAAGGCCGACGCGGTGGCGGAGGCGCCGCTCGGCGGGTCTTCAGCCCGCGCGGCCGAATAAGACGTCGCCGAGCACGGCGACGAGCGCCTCGGGGACATCGTCCTGCACGAGGTGCCCGGCCTCCGGCACGGCCACGAAGTGCCGCGCCCCGAGACGCCGGGCGAGCGTCCGCCCCTGCGCGACGGGGAGCCAACCGTCCTCGGCGCCCCAGACGACGGTCGCCGGGCAGCGGATCCGATCGAGCAGCGGCTCGAACGCGGCGGTGTGGGACGCATCCATCTGCGCGATCTGACGGTAAAAGGCGGCCTGCCCCGTCGGCCCCGTCCACGGCGCCGTGTAGAGCGCGAGCGCGTCCGGCGAAAGTGGCCGATGGGCCGCGCCGGCCAGATAGGCGCCGAGCACCCCGTCGTGGATCGCCGCCGGCAGTCCGGCGAACGCCGCCGCGTGATCGCGGACATGGGCGACGAACGGCGAGCCCCAGGGAGACAGGGCGACGGCGTCGATCAGCGTGAGCGACCGGAATTGTACGCCGTGAAGGAGATGCGCCCGCAGGCTCGCGGCGCCGCCGAAATCGTGGGCCACCACATCGGGCGCCTCGAGCTGCCAATGCGCGACCAGCGCCGCGACGAGGCGCCCCTGCGCGGCGATCGAGACGTCCTGCCCCTCGCCCTTCTCGGACGCTCCGTAACCTGCGAGGTCGAAGACGTGGACCCGCCGATGCGTCGTGAACCACGGCGCGATGCGACGCCACACCGCGGACGAGAACGGCGTGCCGTGGACGAGCACGAGCGGCGGCCCCGAACCCGCTGCGCCCCAGGCGATCGATCGTCCCTCGAACGCGAAGCGTTCCGTCAGCGCCGGCATGGCGGTCATCGTCGTATAACCCCTATTCTTACAATAGGCGGTTATGTGACATTCGTTACCGCAACCTGTAAAGTGACGTTCACAGGTTAATCGGGCGAATGGGGCGTGGAGCCGGCGATGGAACACGGGCAGTCGGCGGACGGGCGGACGTGGCGGGGGCTCGCCTTCATCGGCGGGGATGCCGCGCTCGATTTCACCAACACCGTCGCCGGCATCACCAAGGCGCGGGACGACGAGGCCCTGACCGACTTCGACGCCTTCGCCGGTTGGGCGGAGGCGGCCGGCATCCTGGATGCGAACGAGGCGGCGTTGGCGCGCGCGGAAGCGGCGGCGGCGCCGGGGCCGGCGGTGATCGCGCTGACCCGCGCCCGGTCCGCGCGCGAGGCGCTGCACCGCCTGTTCGGCCGGCTCGCGGCCGGCGGCGTGCCGACACTGGCCGATCGCGGCGCGTTCGAGACCGAGGCCCAGGAGGCGCGCCGCGCCGGCCGGCTCGCGGTCGATGTCGGGCGGCGATCGGTCCGGTGGGAGGTGAAGGTCGAGGCGGCGCCGCTCGATGCGGTGCGCCACCGGGTGGCGCTCGCCGCCGAGGCCCTGCTCGTCGGGCCGGAACTCGCCCGCGTCCGGGAATGCGAGAGCTGTTCGTGGCTGTTCGTCGACCGCTCGAAGAGCGGCCGGCGCCGCTGGTGTTCGATGGCGGCGTGCGGCAACCGCGCCAAGGCGCGGCGCCATCATCAGCGGGCGGCGGGGCTCTAGAGGCCGCTCAGTCGGCGACGTAGCGGCCGGCGCGGGCGCGGAACAGATCGGCCTGCCGCGGCGGAATGCGCACCTCGAGGCGGACGCCGTCGTCGGTGTCCTGCCGCCCGATCACCTCGACGGAGCGGTGCAGCCAGGCGATCAGTTCGCCCTCCGTCACCGGCACGACGAGGCGGCGCACGGCGCGGCCGACCGAGAGCTCCGCCTCGATGCGGGCGAGCAGGGCGTCGGTCCCCTCGCCCGTCAAGGCGGACACGGCGACCGGACCGCCGGCCTCGGCGAGGCTCGTCTGCAGCCTCGCGCGGCGCTCGGGATCGAGCGCGTCGATCTTGTTCCACACCTCGACGACACGGCGCCCGTCGCGGGCGTCGATGTCGAGGAGATCGAGCGTCGTCGCCACGTCCGCAGCCTGGGCGTCGCTGTCCGGGTGCGAGATGTCGCGCACATGGAGGATCAGATCGGCCGCCACGACCTCTTCGAGGGTGGCGCGGAAGGCGGCGACGAGATGGGTCGGCAGGTCCGAGATGAAGCCCACCGTGTCGGACAGGATTGCCTCGCCGCCATGGGGCAGCTTGATGCGCCGCAGCGTCGGGTCGAGCGTCGCGAACAGGAGATCCTGGGAGAGCACGTCGGCGTCGGTCAGCCGGTTGAACAGCGTCGACTTGCCGGCGTTGGTGTAGCCGACCAGCGCGACCGTCGGGTGCGGCACCTTCTTGCGGTTGGCGCGGTGCAGGCCACGCGTGCGCTTGACCTCCTCGAGATCCCGCTCGATGCGGGCGATGCGCTCCTGGATGAGCCGGCGGTCCGCCTCGATCTGGGTTTCGCCCGGGCCGCCGAGGAAGCCGAAGCCGCCGCGCTGGCGCTCGAGATGGGTCCAGGTGCGGACGAGACGGCTCTTCTGCCATTTCAGGTGGGCGAGCTCGACCTGGAGCGCACCCTCACGGGTGCGCGCCCGCGCGCCGAAGATCTCCAGGATGAGGGCGGTGCGGTCGAGCACCTTGGCGCCCCATTCCTTTTCGAGATTGCGCTGCTGCACCGGGGACAAGGCGTGGTCGACGACGACGAGGTCCGCCTTCTCGGTGGCGACGCGGAGCTTGATCTCCTCGACCTTGCCCTTGCCGAACAGCGTTGCCGGCCGGAGCTGCGACAGGCGCACGATGAAGGCGCCGACGACGTCGAGATCGATCGCCTCGGTCAGGCCGACGGCTTCGGCAAGCTGCGCCTCGGGCGTGCGGGCAATGTCGCCGGCATCGGTCTCGGACGGGCGCGCACCGGTGTGGATCGGCACCAGCACGATCGCTTTGGTCCGCGCGCGGCGCCGGTCGTGGCCCTCGGAGGCGTCGTCGTCGTGATCGGTGTCGTCGAGATCGTCGGCTTCGAGATCGTCGGCTTCGAACCGGGAATTCTTGGGGTCGCTCGCGGATCGGGTTTCGTTCGCGGGCCGCTCGCTGCGGGACTTGCCACTCAAATGGGCTGACCTTGTTTCCTCGCCGGCGTCCGGCCGGTGTGCCCCGCCGCTGTTCTTGCGATCACGCGACGCGGGCCACCGGGGCGGCGCGCGTCGCGAAGATTTCATCCTGACAGGATCGGCGCCGGCTGGGAATGCCCGGAGGGAGGCCGGGCGTTCAAGTTCGCCTTACCCGTCTTCGTTCGTGTCGGGGTGCTTACTTGTCGTCTTCGGCCGGCTCGAACAGCTGGATCGGCTGGTTCGGCATCACGGTCGAGATCGCATGCTTGTAGACGAGCTGGGAATGCCCATCACGCCGAAGCAGCACACAGAAGTTGTCGAACCAGGTCACCACGCCCTGCAGCTTGACGCCGTTGACGAGAAAGATCGTCAGCGGGGTCTTATGCTTCCGGACATAGTTGAGGAACGTGTCTTGCAAGTTTTGCGCGCGGTCCGCCATCGTATTTTTCCTTTTATTTTCAACGTGCGACGCCGAACCGAATGGTCTGGGGGCCGGAGGCCGGAGGGCGGCTTGGGAGGGTTCGCCCGGCTGGCTCGGCGCCACGATTCCGGACTTTATCGCACCTGCGAAAAAAAGTGCCAGAACATTTGTGCGGGTCAGATCGGCGTGTGCTGCGCGTGTTCATGGAAGCCGCCGCGCAACGAAAGCGCGAACGGGCCGGGCCGACCGGCGCCGACCGGCGCATCGTCGATCCGAACCACGGGCATCACGATGGTGCTCGCGGCGGTCACGAAAGCCTCACGCGCGGCCTTCGCCTCCGCGACCGTGAACGGCCGCTCCTCGACGCGCAGCCCCGCCGCCTCGGCCGCCTTGAGGAGCACGGTGCGGGTGATGCCGCGCAGGATGCCGCGCTCGGCCGGCCGCGTCACCAGCGCGCCGTCCGCGGTCACGATCCAGGCGTTGGTCGAGCCGCCCTCGGTGACGTAGCCGTCGCGATCGACGAGCCAGGCCTCCCGGGCACCCGCTTCGCGAGCCGCCTGCTTGGCGAGCACGTTGGGCAGAAGCCCGGTCGTCTTGATATCGACGCGGGCCCAGCGCTCGTCGGGACGGGTGATGACGGCGATTCCCTCGTTCGCCGCCGCCTCGCCCTTGCGGCGATCGAGGGAGCGGGCGGTGACGACGAGCGCCGGCCGCGGCGCCGGCACGGGGAAATAATGGTCGCGGCGCGCCACGCCGCGCGTCACCTGAATGTAGACGAGGCCGTCGCGCACCCGGTTCTCCCGGGCGACCTCACGCAGCACGGCGGTCAAAGCGGCGCGCGACATCGGCATCACGATGCGCAGTTCGGACAGCGAGCGGTCCAGCCGGTCAAGGTGGAGGTCGAGATCGATGATCGCGCGATCGCGGATCTCGCAGACCTCGTAGACGCCGTCGCCGAACTGGTAGCCGCGATCCTCGATATGCACGGCCGCGTCCGCGTGGCGGACATAGCGGCCATTGACGTAGGCTAATCTGCTCATGAGGCCCGATCGGGAACGAGGAAGGCGACGCCGGCCCTCAGCCGACGCCGAGGGATTTCAGCTTGCGATGGAGCGCCGAGCGCTCCATGCCGACGAACTCGGCGGTGCGCGAGATGTTGCCGCCGAAGCGGTTGATCTGCGCCCGCAGATAATCCCGCTCGAAGGCCTCGCGGGCTTCGCGCAAAGGTAGCCCCATCAGGTGCTCCCCGCCTCCCGCGGACGGCAGCGAGGGCACCATGGTGCCGATCTCGGACGGCAGCAGGTCCGCGCTCACCACGGCTTCCGGATCGCCGCGGGTCAGGATCATCAGCCGCTCCACGTTGTTGCGGAGCTGGCGGATGTTGCCCGGCCAGTCGTGGGCCTGGAGCACGGCCATGGCATCGTCGCCGATGCGCCGCACCGGCAGGCCCGTCGCCCGGGAGATCTGGTCCATGAAATGCTGGACGAGGAGCGGGATGTCTTCGCGCCGCTCGGCGAGCGCCGGCACGCGCAGCGGCACCACGCTGAGGCGGTGGAACAGGTCCTCGCGGAAGCGGCCCTCGGCGATCTCGAATTCGAGGTCGCGCGCCGTCGAGGACAGGATGCGGACATCGACCTTGACGCGGGTCGCGCCGCCGACGCGGGTGAAGGTCTGCTCGACGAGAACGCGGAGGATTTTGCTCTGGGTGTCGCGCGGCATGTCGGCGACTTCGTCGATATAGAACGTGCCGCCATGGGCCTCCTCGAGAGCACCGACCTTGCGGAGCGCGCCGTTGCCGCCCTCGGTGCCGAACAACTCCTCCTCCATGCGCTCCGGCGTGATCGCCGCGGCATTGAGCACGACGAACGGGCCGTTGGCCCGGGCGGACAGCGTATGGATCGCGCGGGCGACCATCTCCTTGCCGGCGCCGGACGGCCCGGAGATCATCACGCGGCTGTTGGCGTGGGCGACGCGTTCGATCGCCTGACGGAGCTGGTTCATCGCCGTGGAGGTGCCGACGAACTCGCTCGCTTCGCTCATCCGTTCCTTGAGGTCGCGGATCTCGCGGCGCAGCTTCGAGGCCTCGAGCGCGCGCTCGGCCGCGAGCACGAGCCGGTCGGCCTTGAACGGCTTCTCGATGTAGTCGTAGGCGCCGCGCTTGATGGCGGAGACGGCGGTCTCGATGTTGCCGTGGCCCGAGATGATGACGACCGGCAGGTCCGGGTGCATCGCGTGGATCGCATCGAGCACGCCGAGGCCGTCGAGCCGACTGCCCTGAAGCCAGATGTCGAGGATGACGAGCGACGGCCGCCGGTCGCCGATCGCGGCGAGGGCCTGATCGCCGTCGCCGGCGGTGCGGGTTCCGTAGCCCTCGTCGTCGAGAATGCCGGCGATGAGGTCGCGGATGTCGGCTTCGTCGTCGACGATGAGAATGTCAGAGGCCATGGTCGTCCCGCGGTTCTCTGGATTGGGGAGGCGTCGAGGCGGCCGCCCCCGCGGCCGGCTCGTGCGCCCGGATGATCAGACGGATGCAGGCCCCACGCCCGCCCGTCGCGACAGCGGGCGCATCGAGAAGCTCGATCCGTCCGCCGTGTTCTTCGACGATCTTGCCCACGATCGCGAGACCGAGCCCGGTCCCCTTTTCGCGGGTCGTCATGTAGGGTTCGAGCAGACGCTCGCGGTTCTCGATCGGCAGGCCCGGCCCGTTGTCGACGACGTCGATGACGAAGCTCTCGCCATCCCGACGGGCCGACACCTCGATCCGGTTGGTCTCGGCGCGCTTCTCCGGAGGCTGGCCGATGATCGCCTCGACCGCATTCTTCACGACGTTCGCGACCGCCTGGCCGATCAGGCGGGAATCGAAGCGGCCGACGAGCCGCTCCTCGTCGAATCGCGTCGCGAAGGTCACATCCGGGTGGCCGACACTCTGGAGGAACACCGCCTCGCGGATCGCCTCGGCGAGGTCGCGCTCTTCGAACACCGGCTTCGGCATCCGGGCGAACGAGGAGAACTCGTCCACCATGCGGCCGATGTCGCCGACCTGCCGCACGATGGTATCGACGCACTGGTCGAACACCGCGCGGTCGTCCTCGACGCGCTTGCCGTAGCGGCGGCGGATGCGCTCGGCCGAAAGCTGGATCGGCGTCAGCGGGTTCTTGATCTCGTGGGCGATGCGGCGCGCGACGTCGGCCCAGGCGGAGGTGCGCTGCGCCGCGACCAAATCGGTGATGTCGTCGAGGGTGACGACGAGGCCCTGCCGCGTCACGTCGCGCCGACGATCGGAGGTCACGCGAACGCTCAGGATGCGCTGGCGGCCGTTGCGGATGATGTCGATCTGCGCCTGCTGCTCCTGGCGCGCCCGCTCGCCGCGCGCGCCCTCGATGAGTGGGCTGAGCTCGGGCAGAATGTCCTCGATCGGCACATTGGCGAGGTCGGCGTCGCCGACACCGAGGATGGTGCGCGCCGAAGCGTTGGCGAGCGAGATGCGGCCCGCCTCGTCGATGCCGAGGACGCCCGCGGTGACGCCGGCGAGCACGGCCTCGGTGAAGCGGCGGCGGCGGTCGATCTGGTCGTTGGCGGCGAGCAACTCGTCGCGCTGGGAGCGCAACTGCGTCGTCATCGTGTTGAAGGTCTGCCCGAGATGGGCGAGGTCGCCGTCGCGCGGCAGCACCGAAACCTGGGCGTTGAGATTGCCCCGCGAGACCTGGTCTGCGGCCGTGATGAGGCGCCGGATCGGCGAGACGAGCTGATTGGCGAAACCGAAGCCGAGCCAGATCGCCGCGAGCAGGAGCACGAGGGCGACGCCGACATAAACGAGGGCGAAGGCGACCTGGACGCTGGTGCGGCTGTCGGCGAGCGCCTTGTATTCGAGCGCCGCATCGCGGGCGAGGCGCAGATAATCGGTCACCCGCGGGTCCATGGCGCGGGTGACGTAGAGATACATGTCGTCGTAGGCGCGCAGCTTCATCACCACGCCGACCTGGTTGGTCTCGCCCGGCGCGATGATGATCGGATCGCCCGCGTCGGCCTTGGCGAAGGCGGCGATCGGCGGCAGCGCGAGCTTCTCGTTGAGGTCGAGGATGGTGCGGGTGACGACGGTCCCGTCGCGGTGGAGCAGGTAGGCGGCCGGGATCTGCCGAAGCGAGACCTGGGTCTCCATGAAGGTGTCGAACCGGGCCGGATCGTAATCGTAGATCTGGCGGGCCCTGTCGATGTCGGTCGCCATCGCGATAGCGTCGCCGCGGAGCACACGGGCATGCTCCTGCACATAGGCATTGGCGACGGCGACCGCGTTGTCGACGATGGTACGGGTGCGCTGCTCGAACCAGCGGTCGAGGCCGCGATCGAGGGTGATCGAGGCGAGCACCGCAACCAGGATCGCCGGCATGGCGGCGATAAAGCTGAACAGGGCGACCGTGCGCACGTGGAGCCGCGCGCCGGCCTGGCCCGAATAGCGGGCGATCACCACCTTGCGGACTTCGAGGGCGATCACGCCGACGAGCCCGAGCACGATGACGCCGTTGACCGCGAGGACCGTCGAGACCACCTCGGCCGTCGGTGCGATCGGCGTCAGCCCGGTCAGGACCATGAAGGTTCCGGTGACCGTGACGAGCGCGAGCAGCACCAGCACGAGACCCGCGAGCCGCAGGATCGGGGTTCGCTCGCGCCGGGATTGGGTCGTCTCGGTCCCGTCGATGAACTCGGTTGCCGTCATGAAGCCTGCTTGGTGGGATCGTCTGCGATCGGATTGGAGACCGATCCGAATCGGACTGTTACGCAATGACAACATTGTTGCCAAAATGAGACAGGCGAAAGCCTCGCCCGGCAAAACGCCGCGAGGATTAGAGGCCGCGCACAAGGAGGGGAGGTTATCCACGGGTCCCTCGCCGGTCCTGCAGGGATCGCGGCCGACCGCTTGACAGCCGGGAGAGGCCCCCCTTATATCGCGGCCTCACCGGACGGCCTCGCCGTCGGGGCACCACGGACGCGGATAACGCGCGCCGGACGGGCGGTTAGCTCAGCGGGAGAGCACACGCTTCACACGCGTGGGGTCGCAGGTTCAATCCCTGCACCGCCCACCATCCCACCCAGAAGAAATTTCTGAAATCAGCCAAGCGCTTGCTTGTGTTTCACCGGCGCGGGCGGAGTCAGTCTTCGTGCGTCTTGGCGAGCGCATCGCGCAACTGCGCCGTCGCGCCCGCGCAGGCGGTCGCCGATGCGGTCTCGATTTCGCGATAGGCGGCGAGGACGGAGCGTCCGAGCGGCGACAGCGTGGCGCCGCCCCCTGCCCGCCCGCCATGCTGCGAGGCGACGAGCGGGTTCGCGAACATCGCGTTCATCTCCTCGACCAGGAGCCAGGCCCGGCGGTAGGACATGCGCATGATGCGCCCGGCGGCGGCGATGGAGCCGTGCTCGTCGATCAGGGCGAGAAGACGCGCTTTGCCGGGACCGAACGACCCGGCCGCGCCGAAATCGACCCGGATGGTGAGGTGAGGCGCGCCCTGTCCCACGGGATCGGCATCGCCGCGCCCCGAGGGCGGGCCCATCTTGCGGCGCGCCGTGATCGGCGCCTCTGCACCTTCGGTGTGTCCCGGCACGTCTCTTCTTCTCCGTCCGCCGCCACGACGATCCTCGCCTGTCGGCGGATCGTGGGCAAGCGGTGGGGCGATCGCGCGGGGGAAGACGCCTCAGCCGATGGTGGCGAGACCGGGGAACGTCTCGATCAGCCAGAACGACATCGCGCTCATCTGGCCGGTCAGGAACAGGATGCCGGTGACGACGAGGAGCGCGCCCATCGCCTTCTCGACCAGCCCCATGTGGCGGCGGAAGCGCGACATCAGGCGCAGGAACGGCGCCGAGAAGAAGGCCGCGAGCACGAAGGGAATGCCGAGCCCGAGCGAATAGACGGCGAGCAAAGCGGCGCCGTCCAGGGCGGTCGAGCGACTGCCGGCGACGAACAGGATCGAGCCGAGGACCGGTCCGATGCACGGCGACCAGCCGAAGGCGAAGGCGAGCCCCATCACGAAGGCGCCGATCGGACCGGCGGGCTTGCGCCGCACCGCGACGCGCGCCTCGCGGTAGAGCAGTGGGATGCGGAAGAGGCCGAGAAAATGCAGGCCCATGACGAGGATCGCCGCGCCGGCGAGAATTGCGAGCGCGGGCAGATAGCGCGCGAGCATCTGGCCGAGCGTCGAGGCAGTCGCGCCGAGCGTCACGAACACCGCCGCGAAGCCGAGCACGAAGGCAACGGCGGCGAACAGCACGCGGACTTGGAGAACGCCCTGACGCTGCCGATGCTGCGGGTCGGTATCCTCGATTCGGCCTTGCAGTTCGTCGAGCGAAACGCCCGCCATGAAGCAGAGATAAGGCGGCACCAGCGGCAGCACGCAGGGCGACACGAACGACAGGATGCCGCCGACGAGGGCCGCCCCCATTCCGACGTCGATCGCCATGGCCGTCCCGCCCCTCTTCGCCCTATGCTCGCCCGACGGCGAGGCCGTCCTGCTTAACGCGTCGGCGCGGTGCCGGCCAGAGCGGTACCCGCCTGTTCAGAGCCGCGCTCGTCTCAAAGCATCGAGCGTTCGAGGACGAGCGCCTGCTCCCGCTCATAGCTCCACAACAGCGGCATTTCCTGGCCTTTCGCCTCGGCGAACGCCCGTGAAGCCGCGGCGGCGAGCGCGTCCTGCCACCCCTCGCTCTCCACCAAGGCGGGCTCGGCCGCGGCAAGGGATTCGGCGGCGCGCTGATGCGCCGCGGTCCAGGGCTCGCCCGCCTCCGCTGCTGCCGAGGCCGCCGCAGCGATGGCGGCGACGCGGGCGCGCGTGCGGCCGATGCCGTCGCTCACCGCCTCGGCCGTCGGCAGAGTCTCGCCGTGGCCGGGCACGACGACCGCCGGCCGGAAACCTGCGATGCGCTCCAGGGTCTGGGTCCAGTGCTGGAAATAGGCGTCCCACGCATCGGGGAAGACGTCGTGCGCCACGAGGTCGCCGACGAACATCGTCCGCGCATCCGGAAGCCAGACGACCACGTCGCCCAGGGTATGTCCGCGCCCGAGGTGCATCATGCGGATCTCGCGCTGGCCGAGCCACACCGAGAGCGATGAGCCGAAGGTGGCGCTCGGCCAGACCATCCGCGGCATCGCACCGTCGTGGACGTCGCCACCCCGCCGGCGCTGATCGCGCTCGCGGCTGGCGCGGCCGCGCTCGAGGATGAGGCCGCGGGTGAGTGCCGAGGCGCTGATCTCGCTGGCGCCGAAGGCCGGCGCGCCGAGCGTCGAATCCGCGTGATAGTGGGTGAGGAGAAGCTGGCGCACCGGCCTGTCGGTGATGCGGCGCAGCGCCTCGGCGGTGCGGGCGGAGCGCGCCGGGGTTCCCTGGGCATCGATCACCACGACCCCGTCCGGGCCGACGATCACGCCAGTCGTCGCCTCGCCCGGCGACGTGATGGCGAAACAATCGGAGCCGAGCTCCACGATGGCGACCGGAGCGTCCGTGACGGTCTCGGCGGCGAGCGCGCTTGCGGCCATGAAGGGTCTCCTACTCAAGCCAAGGTAGGGACTGCTTATCTTGCGCAATTGTGACCAGCATGAGCCGGTTGAGTGACACCGATCGGGCATAAGATGGGCTCGTTCGCCCGCCGGTAACGACGTTGACGATCATCGGTTGTCGACCGCCGCGGCGCGGATTATCGGTTTGGAGGGGATGGCAAAGGCGCACGATCCGCGTTTCTACGCGCGAGATGCGCGCATATGCCTTCCGGGCGGCTGGCCGATCAGTGGAGCGTATGGCCATGGCGCGGAAGATGTGGGCGGGATTGGCCGTGGCCGTCGTGGCCTCGCTGGGTGCGGTGTGCCCCAACGCGGCATCGGCCGACGCGTGCTCCGCCTTGCAGGCCCAAATCAACGCGGCCAACGCGAGCGGAGACCTGCGCCGCGCCGCCGCCCTGTCCGGTCAGATGGCCGCCTGCCATAACCCCAAGGGGACGCACGCCTCCAAGGGAAAGAAGGTTGCGACCGAGGCCAAGGCGCCGCCCGTCCAGCAGGCCTCTGCCGGAAATCCAATCCAGAACTTCTTCGGGATGCTGTTCGGGCAGAAGCCCGCCGAGGCTCCTCAGGCCGAGCCGCCGGCGACGAAGCGCTCCCGCACCACCCAGCGGCGCCCGGAAACGGCGCTCTCGGCGCCCGTCGGCAGCGGCCCGGCCCACCTCTTGTCGACTAAGAAAGAGAAGGACGAGCCGAAGGAGAGCTTCCGCACGCTCTGCGTGCGCACCTGCGACGGCTACTTCTTCCCGATCAGCCCGTCCACCGCCCGGGAGAATTTCGCGCGCGACGCCGAGGCCTGCCACGCTTATTGCCCGGCGTCCGAGGTGAAGCTCTATATTCAGCCCGCCGGCCAGCCGTCCGACCCGATGGTGTCCGAAGACGGGCAACCCTACGGGAAGCTTCCCTCGGCCTATCTGTTCCGCACCATCTCGAAGCCGGGCTGCACCTGTGCTCTGCCGGAGAACGGCGCCTCCGCGACGGCCGCCGAAAAGAACCCGGTCGGGACTCCGGAAGGCGCTGCCCCGCTGGTGCCGGTGGTGACGATCACACCCGCCAATCTCGACACGGGGACGCCCGCCGCCCCGGTCACCGCCAAGTCCACGACGGCGCCGGCGAGCGCTCCCGCGGCGTCCGCGGCACCGGCCGTCGCGTCGCAGCCGGCCACGGCGCCGGCGACTTCGGCACCGCTCAGAATCCGGACAGTCGGGCCGACATATCTGCAGAACCCATAAGCGGCATCAGCCGCGCGAGTTCGGGGCCGGCGTCGCGCCCGGTGATAGCGCGACGCAAGGGACCGAACAGCGCCTTGCCCTTCGCGCCCGTCCGCGCCGTGATTGCCTGCGTCCAGCCCTTGAAGGTGGTCTGATCCCACGGCTCCGGGGGCAGGAGTTCGCGCGCCGCGGCGAGGACGGCACGCTCGTCCGCAGCCTCGATCGCGACCGGCGGAAGCCGTCCCCGCACGACGTCGCGCCAATCCGCAACCTCGCCGAACTGCCCGAGATTGGCGCGCACGGCCTCCCAGAACGCAGGCCCGAGATCGGCATCCAGTGCGGCGAGCCGATCCCGCGCGGCCTCGTAAGGCATCCCGTGCAGCAGCCGAGCATTGAGCCCGTCGAGGTCCGACGGATCGAACCGCGCCGGTGCCCGGGAGATCTTGTCGAACGAGATCCGTTCCGCGAGCTCTTCGAGCGAAGCGACCGGCTCGACGGCCTCCGCAGAGCCGACCAGCACCGCGAGCGAGGCGATCGCCATCGGCTCGTAACCCGCCTCGCGCAGGCCTTGCAGCGATAGCGTCCCCGTCCGCTTCGACATCGCCGTGCCGTCGGCGAGAATCAGGAGATTGTGGTGGCCGAAGGCCGGGACGGGCCCGCCGAGCGCTTCGAACAGCGCGATCTGGACGCCCGTGTTGGTGACGTGATCCTCGCCGCGGACGACGTGGGTGACGCCGAGGTCGATGTCGTCCACGACCGACGGCAGGGTGTAGAGGAACGTCGCGTCCTCGCGCACCAGGACGGGGTCGGACAGGGAGGCGAGATCGACGGTCTGCGGTCCCCGCACGAGGTCGTCCCAGGTCACGGTCCGTGACGTGCCGCCCTCGCCCGACGGCAACAGGAAGCGCCAATGGGGCCGCCGCCCCTCCGCTGCGAGCGCCGCCCGGGCGGCCTCGTCGAGCTTGAAGCCGGCGCGGTCGTAGATCGGCGGCAGGTGGCGGGCGAGCCGCCGCTTGCGCTGCCGCTCGAGCTCGTCGGGCGTCTCGTAGCAGCCGTAGAGCAGGCCGCGCTCGCGCAGGCTCTGCGCCGCCGCCTCGTGGCGATCCGCGCGGTCGGACTGGCGGACGATCAGATCCGGCTCGATGCCGAGCCAGGCGAGATCCTCGACGATGCCGCGGGCAAACGCCTCGGTGGAGCGCTCGCGATCCGTGTCGTCGAGCCGCAGGATGAAGCGGCCTCCGGTGCGGCGCGCGAACAGATAATTGAGCAGCGCCGTGCGGGCGTTGCCGAGGTGGAGACGGCCGGTCGGCGACGGGGCGAAGCGGACGATGACGCTCATGATCGATCGGGCCTGGTGCGGCGACACGGGTCCCGAACCGGGACGGCGAAAGAGCCGTTCCTGTAGACCGCCGACGGCAGGGCCGCAATCGCGGAGCGTCGCCGTCTCAGGCCGCCCGGCTCTCCGGCGCCGCCGCCGGGTGGAACAGATAGGCGTCCATCATCAGCGCGCCGAACTGGCCGGAGGTATGGACCCGCTCCGCCGAGGCCCCCGCCCCCGCCGCGCCGAGTGCGACGTAGAGGGGGAGCAGGTGCTCGTCGGTCGGGTGATTGCGCGCGGCGTGCGGCGCCTTGGTGCGGTAGGCCAAGAGGTCGTCGACGGCGTTCTGATCGAGCCGATCCGCGACCCAGGCGCTGAACTCCTCCGCCCACGGCTCGTTGGCGGATTCGAGGGGGCGCATGCCGCCGCGGCGGCGATCGAACACCTCGTTCAGATTGTGGGTCAGCGAGCCCGAGGCCATCACCAGGATGCCTTCGTCGGCGAGACCCTGCAGCGCCTGCCCGAGGCGATAATGATAAGCCGCATCCTGGCGCGGCTGGATCGAGAGCTGGACGACGGGAATGTCGGCGTCCGGATAGATCAGCGACAGCGGCACCCAGGTACCGTGATCGAAGCCGCGATCGATGCCGAGCCGGGCATCGAAGCCCGCGGCCGCGATCTGGCGCCCGATCTTCTCGGCGAGCACCGGGCTTCCCGGCGCCGGATAGACCATCTCGTAAAGTTCACGCTCGAAGCCACCGAAATCATAGATCATTTCGGGCTTCTCATCGGCGATCACGACCGGGACGGCCGTGGTGAAATGCGCCGAGACGGAGAGGATCGCCTTCGGCCGCGGGAGGGTCGCGGCGAGCCCCTTCATGAAGCGGCGCGCGGGCGACTCGAACAACGCCATGTTGGGCGAGCCGTGGGAGACGAAGACAGTCGGGAGCATGTGGGCCATCCCAAAGCGGGCAAGGGCCGAAGCCGACGCGGCGCGACCCCTCATTCTGCTGAGACAGCTAATACGTCGGGCGCAGCGGCACTAGAGAAGGCGGCGGATACACTTCGTCTTCCGGCCGCGAACAGCCCCGCTTCCATAACGAAACGGGCCCGGATCGCTCCGGGCCCGCTGATCGTCGAAACGATGTCGAATGTCAGACCGCGACCGCCGCGACCGGACGGGCACCCGCCGCCTTCAGCTCGCGCTCGCGCTTCAGGTTCTCCGCGAGCAGGAACGCGAGTTCCAGCGCCTGCTCCGCATTGAGGCGCGGGTCGCAGTGGGTGTGGTAGCGGTCCGACAGGTTGTCGGCGCTGATGGCACGGGCACCGCCGGTGCACTCGGTCACGTTGCGGCCGGTCATCTCGATGTGGATGCCGCCCGCGTGGGTGCCTTCGGCGCGGTGGATCGAGAAGAACGCCTCGACCTCCCGCAGGATCCGATCGAACGGCCGCGTCTTGTAGCCGTTGAGCGAGATCGTGTTGCCGTGCATCGGATCGCTCGACCACACCACGACCTTGCCTTCCCGCCTCACCGCGCGGATCAGCTTCGGCAGGTGTTCCTCGACCTTCTCGGCGCCGAAGCGCGCGATCAGGGTGAGGCGGCCGGGCTCGTTCTCCGGGTTGAGTAGATCGATCAGCCTGAGGAGATTGTCCGGCTCCAGCGACGGGCCGCACTTGAGACCGAGCGGGTTCTTGACCCCGCGGCAGAACTCGATGTGGGCATGGTCCGCCTGCCGGGTGCGGTCGCCGACCCACAGCATGTGGCCGGACGTGGCGTACCAGTCGCCGCTCGTGGAATCCACGCGGGTCAGCGCCTGCTCGTAGCCGAGCAGCAGCGCCTCGTGGCTGGTGTAGAGGTCGGTCGAACGCAACTGCGGCACGGTGTCGGAATCGATGCCACAGGCCCGCATGAAGTTCAGCGTTTCCGTGATCCGCTCGGCCAGCGTCTCATAACGGTGGCTCTGCGGGCTGTCCTTCACGAAGCCGAGCATCCACTGATGCACGTTCTCGAGGTTGGCGTAGCCGCCCTGGGCGAATGCGCGCAGCAGGTTCAGCGTCGCCGCCGACTGGCGGTAGGCCATCTCGAGGCGCTGCGGGTCCGGGATGCGGCTCGCCGCCGTGAAGGCGGTGTCGTTGATGATGTCGCCGCGATAGACCGGCAGCTCGACCCCGTCGATCGTCTCGGTCGGGTTCGAGCGCGGCTTCGCGAACTGGCCGGCGATGCGGCCGACCTTCACCACCGGCTGCGCGGCGGCATAGGTCAGCACCGCCGCCATCTGGAGGAAGACGCGGAAGAAGTCGCGGATGTTGTCGGCGTGGTGCTCGGCAAAGGACTCGGCGCAATCGCCGCCCTGGAGCAGAAAACCTTCGCCGGCGGCCACGCCGGCGAGCGCCTTCTTGAGCTTGCGGGCTTCACCTGCAAACACGAGGGGCGGATAGCTGGCGAGGCGGTTCTCCACGGCTGCAAGCGCATCGGCATCCGGATAATCCGGAACCTGCACGATGGGCTTCGAACGCCAGGACGCCGGGTTCCAGGCTGCGGAACCGGTCGTCGTGCCCCGGGCGGCGAGCCCGGCGCTGGAGGGGGACCTCGTTTCGGTCATGACATCACCATGAAGACACCCGTGCCCCAAAAAGGCGCACGGTGAGCGCGCCTTATACACAGGTCGGGCTCGCTTGGCCATGCCCGCCCATATGGGGTGTCGCGCACGCGTCCGCACCTCCCTGACCATCGCCTTCGCCGCCTAAGGGCGGAAACGAGCGGCATGCAGAACGCGGAAAATCCGTATGGCGTCTTCTCCGACGTCGTAGACGAGGATGTAGTTTGGGTGGACGACCCATTCCCGCGTGCCACTCACGCGCCCGGGTCGGCCGAGGCCCGGATGGGGAGCGAGCAGCCCAACCTCTCCGAGAAGAGCTCGTCGAGCGCGAGCGCCGCGGCGGGATTGTCTCTCTCGATATAACGGCGGATCTCGGCGCGATCGGTCTGTGCCAAACGCGTCCAGAGCACTCTCAAGACGGCGAGCCGGACAGCTTGCGGCGCATCTCCGCCCGCCATGCCTCGGCCTCGGCCTCGTCCGCGGAAATCAGATCGCCAGCCTTGGCGGCGTCGAGCCCAAGCGCCACCTCGCGGCGGAACCACGAGTCGTAGGCTTCGTCTTCTCGCTGCCGCCGAACGACCTCGCGCATGTAATCACGAAGGAGTTGGGCACCGCTTCGGTCCCTGCTCTTCGCCGCAGGCCGCTTTCAACTCGGGATCGAGACGAAAGGTGAAGGTCGCCTCGGACACGGTCGGGCCTCCTGCGTTACCGCGCACCGCGTGTGTAACACATTCCGGCAGCAGGCGCTCGATCCCGCCCAGCGGCGCGGCCCTGCCCCGCCGCCTTCAGCCCTCGGCCTTGCGCCAGCGCTCGGTCACGGTCCGCATCGTCACGAGTTCTTCGGCGGCCGTCGGGTGGAGCGCCATGGTGGTGTCGAAATCGGCCTTGGTGGCGCCGAGGCGCACCGTGATGCCGAGGATCTGGGCCATCTCGCCCGCCGACGCGCCGAGGATGTGGGCGCCGAGGACCCGATCGGTCTCGCCGTCGACGATGAGCTTCATGAACATCCGCTCGTCCCGCCCCGAGAGCGTATGCAGCATCGGGCGGAAGCGCGTCTTGTAGATGTCGAGGGCGGTGAAGCGGGCCTTCGCCTCGGCCTCGGTGAGGCCGACCGTCCCGATCTCGGGCTGCGAGAACACCGCCGTCGGGATGAGCGCGTGATCGACCACCACCGGCTTGTTGCCGAACACGGTATCGGCGAAGGCGTGGCCTTCGCGGATCGCGACCGGGGTGAGGTTGACGCGGTCGGTGACGTCGCCGACCGCATAGATCGAGGGCACGCTCGAGCGCGACTGCGCATCGACGATCACGGCGCCGTTCGGCGACAGCGCGACGCCGGCCGTCTCCAGCCCGAGGCCGGCGGTGTACGGTCGCCGGCCGATCGCATAGAGGACCTGATCGACCTCCAGGGTCCGCCCCTGCATGGTCGTCACGGTGAGACCGTCCGCGGTCTTCTCGATCGAGGCGACGTTGTCGCCGCATTCGATGGTGATGCCGCGCTTGGTCATCTCCTCGTGGAGATAGGTGCGCAGGTCGTCGTCGAACCCGCGCAGGATCTGCTCACCACGATAGAGCAGCGTCGTCTCGGAGCCGAGTCCGTGGAAAATGCCGGCGAACTCCACGGCGATATAACCGCCGCCGACGACCAGCACCCGCTCGGGCAGCTTTTCGAGGTGGAACGCCTCGTTCGAGGTGATGACGTGCTCGATGCCGGGCACCGACGGGTCGAGATAAGGCGCGCCACCGGTCGCGACGAGGATGATCCGCGCAGTGACCGTGCGGCCCTCGGGCTCGAGCCGCACGCTGTTCGGCCCGGTGACGACGGCGCGCGAACGGATCAGTTCGGCGCCGGCGGCCTCCAGATTGCGCGCGTAGGCGCCCGAAAGGCGCTCGATCTCGCGGTCCTTGTTGGCGATCAGCGTCGGCCAATCGAAGGAGACGCCGCGGCTCTGCCAGCCGAAGCCGACCGAATCCTCGAACGCGTCCGCGAAATGGGACGCGTAGACGAGGAGCTTCTTCGGAACGCAGCCGCGGATCACGCAGGTGCCGCCGGGACGATATTCCTCGGCGACAGCCACACGCGCACCATAGCCCGCCGCGATGCGCCCCGCGCGAACGCCGCCCGACCCCGCGCCGATGACGAAGAGGTCGTAATCGAATTCCGTCATGCCTTGGTCCCGTCCGCCGCGCGCATCGACCTGCGCGTGGACCTCAGAGCTTGTAGCCGCGCTTCAGCATCTGCTCGCGAACGCGGGTCACCATCTCGGTCGAGATCTGGTCGCCCCACTGCTTCGCCGCGCCGACGGACAGCGCCAGGATCTCGGCGCTGAGGTCCGAGAGCTTCTTGCCGACCGGCGAGTTGTAGAAGGCCACGATCTGGCGCAGCTCGTCCTCGGAGAAGCGGCGAGCCCAGATCTTCTCCAGCGTCTCGTCGAGCGCGCGACGCTTCGGGGCGAGGCCGATCGCGACCTCCTGCGTCACTTCCTCGATCTGAGGCGTCAGCGCGGGGTTCGAGCGGATGAACAGCGTCCGGGTCTGGTCGGCGACGACGGGCAGGATGTTGTCGAAGCCGGTGGCCGACTTGGAAGCATCGATCGCCTGCTGCGCCAGCGCCAGATGCTCCTTCGTGAAGGTCTCCTGGTCGTCGGCGGTCGGCTGGCCCTGCGTTTTGGTCTGCGCCTCGGCGGCCGGAGCGAAGCCCCAGGCGGCGCCGAGCACCACGAGCCCCATCGCCAGCGGCGTCAGGCGACGGAACGTCGGGAAGGTCATGGTCGTCTCCTATCGTTATTCGGACACGGGCGCGAAACTCTTACGCCCGAATGATCTCGGTTCCCTCTGGGCGGGCGACGTAGGCGATCGCGGCCATCCGCACGAAAAGACCGTGCTCAACGACGCCGGGAATCGTGTGCAGTACCTCGCTCAGCCGCTCTGGGTCTGAAATGCGGCCGAATGAGGCGTCGAGAATGAAATGCCCGCCGTCGGTGACGTAAGGACCGCCGTCGGCGCCCTTGCGCAGGGCGAGCGGGCCGTCGAGCGACAGCGCGCGGGCGGCCGTCTCGATGGCGCGCGTCGTCGCGCCGAGGCCGAACGGCACCACCTCGATCGGCAGCGGGAAGCGGCCGAGCGTCTCGACGACCTTCGAGGCATCGGCGATGACGACGAAGCGCTTGGCGGCAGAGGCGACGATCTTCTCGCGCAGCAGCGCCCCGCCGCCGCCCTTGATGAGGGCGAGGCCAGGCCCGATCTCGTCGGCGCCGTCGATGGCGACGTCGAGCTCGGGCGTCTCCTCGAGCGTCGAGAGACGGATGCCGAGCGACCCGGCGAGGGCCGCCGTACGCTCGGAGGTCGGGACGCCGATGATCTCGAGACCGGCCGCGACCCGCTCGGCGAGCGCATGGATGAAGGCGTTCGCCGTCGATCCGGTGCCGATGCCGAGCTTCATGCCCGGCTTCACCTCGTCGAGGGCGGCGATCGCCGCCAGCCGCTTCAGATCTTCGCTGTCGTGCGCCACGCGCCCCTCACCGATCCAGGCCGGACATCAGCATGTATTTGAGATCGACATATTCGTCGATGCCGTGGGTCGAGCCTTCACGGCCGATCCCCGACTGCTTGACACCGCCGAACGGCGCCACCTCGCTGGAGATCAGGCCGGAATTGATGCCGACCATGCCATATTCGAGACCTTCGGCCACGCGCCAGATGCGGCCGACGTCACGGCTGTAGAAATAGGCGGCGAGACCGAACTCGGTCGCGTTCGCGTATTCGATGACCTCGTCTTCCGTCTCGAAGCGGAACAGCGGGGCCACCGGGCCGAACGTTTCCTCGCGGGCGACCGCCATCTCCTGGGTGACGCCGGTCAGCACGGTCGGTTCGAAGAAGGTGCCGCCGAGGGCATGGCGCTTGCCGCCGAGCTTGACGGTCGCGCCCTTGGCGAGCGCGTCGGCGACGTGCGATTCGACCTTCTCGATCGCCTCGTCGTTGATGAGCGGGCCCTGCTCGACGCCGGCTTCGAGGCCGTTGCCGACCTTCATCTTGGCGACGGCTTCCGTGAGCTTCTCGGCGAAGACGTCATAGACGCCGGCCTGAACATAGAGCCGGTTCGCGCAGACGCAGGTCTGGCCCATGTTGCGGTACTTCGAGGCGAGCGCGCCCTGCACCGCCGCGTCGAGATCGGCGTCGTCAAACACGATGAACGGCGCATTGCCGCCGAGTTCGAGGCCGACGCGCTTCACCGTCGACGAGGCCTGCTTCATCAAGAGACGACCGATCTCGGTCGATCCCGTGAAGGTGATCGCGGCGACGTCGGGGTTCTCGGTCAGCACCTTGCCGATCGCCGGCGGGTTGCCGGTGATGACGTTGAAGACGCCGTCGGGCAGGCCGGCGCGGGCGCCGAGCTCGGCGATCGCAAGGGCCGTCAGCGGGGTTTCGCCGGCGGGCTTCAGCACGAACGTGCAGCCGACCGCGAGCGCGGGGCCGCACTTGCGGGTGATCATCGCCGCCGGGAAGTTCCACGGCGTGATCGCGCCGACGACGCCGACCGGCTGGCGGATGCAGACAATGCGGGAATCGGCCCGGAAGGTCGGGATCGTCTCACCGTTCACCCGCTTCGCTTCCTCGGCGAAGAACTCGATGAAGGACGCGGCATAATCGATCTCGCCGCGGGCCTCGGCGAGCGGCTTGCCCTGCTCGGAGGTCAGGATCAGCGCCAGATCTTCCTTGTGCTCGATCATCAGATCGAACCAGCGGCGGAGGATGCGCGACCGCTCCTTGGCGAGCTTGCGCGACCACGTCTTGAAAGCGCGTTTGGCGGCGGCGACCGCGGCGGTCGCCTCGTCGGCGCCGAGTTCCGGAACGCGGGCGATCACTTCGCCTGTCGCCGGGTTGGTGACCGCGACGGAGGGTTGGCCGACCCATTTGCCATCGATGAAGCACTGTTCCTTCAGCAGTCCAGAATCACGGAGCTGCATGATCGATCTCCTTCGGGTCAGCCACTGATGTCCGCGCCGCGCGGGCGTGCCCCGGCGAAGCCGCGAACGAAACGAGCGGGATAGGGTCGAGTTGGCGTGCCCGCCCCCACGCCGAGTGGGTGCTTACCACGGCCGATGGGGACTGGCCAACCGGCAGCAACGCCGCGCATCGAGCAGCCAACGCAAGGACGGCGCGATCACCGTGCCATATCCGAGCGCCGTTCACGGACAGTGGACAGCCTCGCCGTGGCGCGAAGCCGAGCGTAACGAAGCCGGTTCAGATTGACACGCGCCGACGCCAAAGCAACATTTGGCAATACAAGACCTATGGCAGGCGAAGGCCATCCGGCCGCTGTTTAGAATACAGTATCAGTATATTTCTCCATCGACTTCTAGCCGCGGGCAAGGGGCGCCGCGGGTAATATGCGGGGGCATATGAAGGCACGTCTCGGAACCGCAACCGCACTGACGCTCAACGCCTGCGTTGCACTCGCCGGATGCCTCGGTTTGCCTGATGCCGTGCTCGCCCAATCGACGCGCTGGGATTCGATCATCTCGAATACGAGCTACTACGTCCCGACCCCGATGATGCTGGCCTACGCGGCGACGACCACGTCCCTGGCCAATCCGCTGGCGATCGGCGACCAGACCCTCTGGTCGCTCGGAACATCGACCAATGGCATCTTCACCGGAACCTCGACCGGCGAACTCGCCATCGGTCCGACGGTCGCGCTCTCGAGCCAGACCATCCAAGGCACCGTCACGACCGATGGACGGATCACGATGGTGTTCACGTCCCCAGATGGGACGACGACCATCGGCGTGGGGAGCATGGCGAACCGCGGCGGCATCTACGAGATGGAAATGCAGATGATCACCGGCGATGGCGTGCTGGTGTCGCATTGGGCCTACATGACGCCCTATGACCCCGCGACGTTCACGCCGCCGGCGCCGCAAGTGGTTGCGAGCAACGCGTCGCCGCAATGGGCCTGGGTCGCCGGCACGCCCTGGCGGATTCTGCGGACCGGCGCGCCGAACGGTGCGCCGATGGGCAATCTTCTCATCACCAATTATCAGGGCGGATATTTCTGGGGCGTCGCGGCGGACCCCTCCGGCGGCCGATATTCCGTCCTCGGGTCCATCACCCCCGAAGGCCGCGTGCTCTTGAACACGCTCCAGAACGGCACCCTCGTCAATCTCTACGGCGCGGTCGAGGGAGATGCATCGGCGGCGGCGATGCTGCTCGGTCTCTACGATGCCTCGGGCATCTACACGGGCGACATCACCACGCTCACCCTTGTTCAGCCCTATTCCGAGACCACCCAAGCCTACGGCAACACCGCGGCCTATCAGGCCGCGAACGTGCTCTACGGCATCGCCTCGTCCGTCGACGGCTTGTTCGGCCCGATGGCTCCGGTCATCCAGTCCCTGAACGGCCTCGAAGGATCGGCGCTCTCGACGGCGATCAGCCAGACCTTGCCAGTGCTCTCCGGCGCGGGCGTCCAGGCGACCTACGCGACGCAGCAGGCCTTTCAGCAGGTCGTCACCGCGCGTCTCGACGACGCCTATGCCCCGCGCGCCGGGACGCCCCGTAGCAATCTCTGGATTCAGCCGTTCGGCGGATACGCTTCTCAGGGCACCGAAGACGGCGTGACCGGCTACACCGCGAGCGGCGGCGGGTTCGCCGTCGGCGTCGACACGGCCGTCGGCGCCAACACGGTCCTCGGCCTCACCGGCGCCTATTCCTACACCGAGATCGACGGGGCGGCCGATTCGGTGCCGAACACCCTCGACGTGTCGAGCTACCGGTTCGGCCTCTACGGCCTGCACGCCGTCACGCCGAACCTGCGCGCCGATTTCCTCTTCGACGCCGGCTACATCCGCAATTCGGAGAACCGCTCCATCACCTTCATGGGAAGCTCCGCCTCGGCCGATTATGACGGCTGGATCGGCCATGCCCATGTCGGCCTGAGCCGGGCCATCGACGTGGCTCCGAAAGTCTCGCTGACCCCGAAGATCGGCCTCGATTATTCCCAGGTCGCCGCCCTGGGCTACACCGAGACGGGCGCCGGCGCGCTCAATCTGACCGCGGACTATCAGGCCTACCAGAACCTGACGCTGGGCGTCGGTCTCGCGGGGTCTTATGCGCTGACCGATCGGGTGCGGCTCAACGCCGATGTCGGGGTCGGCTACAACACCTTGGACAATCAGACCCAACTCACGGCGTCCTATGCCGGCGGCGGACCCTCCTTCGTCACCTACGGCCCCGATCTCTCGCCCTGGACCTATTCGGCCGGAGCGAGCCTGGTCGCGGCGCAATCGGAGGCGGCGAGCTTCAGCGTCGCCTACGACGTCGAGGCGAGCCCGTCGGGCTTCGTCGGCCAATCCGGATCGCTCCGGTTCAAGATGAAATTCTGAAGCGAAGGCGCGTCAGCCCGGGAGGGCTCCCGCGGACCCGGCTGCGGTTCACGATGGCCGTGTTCGGCAAAGGGCGCCTTGCACCGTTCCCGGGCCTCGGTTAGGCACGCCCAGCAACGCGCGTGCGCTCGGTCGCTGCGCCTCAGCCAAGGGACGGACCATGTCGCGCGTCATCGCCTTCGATCTCGACGGAACCCTGGTCGAAACCGCCCCGGATCTCGCCGCGACGCTCAATCTCGTTCTCGCCGAGGAAGGGCTCGCGCCGATCGACGAGGCGGGCGTGCGCAGCATGGTCGGCCGCGGCGCCCGGGTTCTGATCGCCCGCGGCCTCGCCGCCCGCGACCACAGCGTCAGCGAGGCGCGGCTCGAGGAGCTGTTCCAGTCCTACCTCGTCCATTACGAAGCCCGGATCGACGCGCTGAGCCACCCCTTCCCCGGTGTCGCCGACAGCCTCGATCGCTTCGCCGAGGCCGGTTGGACGCTCGCGGTCTGCACCAACAAGCCGGAGAAGCTGTCGAAGCTCCTGCTCGGCAAGCTCGGTCTGGCCGACCGCTTCTCGGTGATCGCGGGGCCCGACACCTTCGGCGTCTCGAAGCCCGACCCGCAGCACATCCTGCGCACCGTCGAGGCGGCGGGCGGCACGGCGTCCCACGCCGTGATGGTCGGCGATTCGCATGCCGACGTCGCCGCCGCCAAGGCGGCGGGCGTGCCGGTGATCGGCGTCACGTTCGGCTATACCGACCAGCCCGTCGCGAGCTTCGGGCCGGACCGCACGATCGACCATTTCGACGAATTGTGGGACGCCGTCGCGACCCTGCGCGCCTGACGTTCGTCCCACCCTGAACCGAGCGGACGAAGTCCGTGCCGCCGCCCTATTGCTGGACGGCGAAATCGACGATCGCAGCGGTGTCGAACCGGCTTTCGGCAATGCCGTAGGTGGCCCGCCAGCTCCCTGCGAGCCGCCCCGCCACGAAGGCGTCCGCAAGCACCCGCGGTGCGAACTTGTGCAGCGCCGCGGCCGCCCCGGCGAGTGCGAGTTGCTCCGTCAGGATGCGGCTCGTGCCGGGGTCTGAGACCGCGGCGGCGGCGGCCGAGCGGATGTCGACCACCGAGATCGGCCCATCCACATCGACGTCGCGCGCGATCTCGGCCAGCGCCGCATTGAGCGCCGCCGGATCGCTCGACACCATCCGCGCGATCTCGAGGCAGAGCAGATTGCCGCCGCCGCCCCACAGGGCATGGAGCGGCGCGTCGCGATAGAGCCGCGGCAACAGGCCGTCCTCGACACAGCCGTTGCCGCCGACGCACTCCATCGCCTCCTGAAGGAAGGCCGGCGCCGTCTTGGTGATCCAATATTTCGCGGCGGGCGTCATGATCCGGGCGAACGCCGCCTCGTGGGGGTCCTTGGCGCCCGCGTCGTAGGCGAGCGCGAGGCGCATCACCAGGGCGGTCGCCGCCAGCGAATCGAGAGCGAGATCAGCGAGCACCCGCAGCATCAGGGGCTCCTCGATCAGGAGCGAGCCGAACACGCGGCGATGGCGGGCATAGTGGACCGCCTCCACCAGCCCGGCGCGCATCAGGCCGGCCGCGGCGAGCGCGCCGTCGAGGCGAACGAGCGCCGAGAGCGGCGCCGCGACGGTGATGCCGCGGCCCGGCTCGCCGAGAAGATGGCCGAGCGCGCCGTCGAACGCGATTTCCGCCGTGGCGTTCGCCCGATTGCCGAGTTTCGCCTTGAGCCGGTCGAGGCGCACGCCGTTCGGCAGACCATCGTCGGTCACCCGCGGCACGAGGAACAGGCTCGGCCCCTGAGGGGTTTGGGCGAGCACCACGAAGGCGTCCGCCATCGGGGACGAGACGAACCATTTGTGGCCGTCGAGCCGCCACACGCCCTCCTCCACCGGCTCGGCCCGCGTCGCGACCGCGCGCAGATCGGTGCCGGCCTCCCGCTCGGCGAAGGCGACGGCAATGGTGACGCCGTGCTTGTCCTCCTTCGCCAGGGGTCGATGGTCGTAACGGCGGGTGCGGACGAACTTCAGCCAATCCCCCATCACCGGACGGTTGGCGCGCAACGCGGCCACCGCGGCGCTCGTGGTCGACAGCGCGAAGACGTGTCCGCCCTCGGTCTGGCTCGTCATGTAGAGGGCTGCGGCGCGCACCGCATGGCGATGACCCGCTAGGTCCGAGTCCTCCTCCCAGATCGCGGAATGCAGGCCGTTCTCGACGCTGCGGCGCATCAAAGCGTGGTAGGCAGGATGGAACTCGACGCTGTCCTGGCGGCGCCCGTAACGGTCGAACGTGTTGAGAACCGGTGCGTTCTCGTTGGCGAGGCGGGCGAGTTCGAAGGCTTCGGCCGAACCCCAATAAGCGCCGATCCGGCCGAGTTCCCCTTCCACCTCCGAGCCGAGCAGCGTTTCGAGCGCGCCGATCAGGATCGGATCGGTCTCGAACAGATTGCGCCCGAACGACGGCGGTGGCTGGTTGATCGCCTCGTAGATGTCGATGGCCTCGCCCGGCATGGACGCGATGACTCCGGTGAACGATGTCGGCGCGCCGTGGAGCGGCCGGCGATCGGGAACACGTGATGTGATATTCACACGTTTACGCACCATCGCCTTAAGGAATCACAGCCGAATGCGGGGATCGCCCCGCCGCGCAGGCCGTCGCCCGCTTGTGCTCGCCGTGCGCATCGCCTAGACGATCGGTCTCGATGATGGACCCCGCGAACGCAGCCTCAGGGCTTCCCTTTCCGCACCGGCACCTGCTCGGGATCGAAGGTCTTCGCCCCGAGGAGATCGAGGCGTTGCTGGCGATGGCGGAAGACGCCGTCGCACTGAACCGGCAGGTCGAGAAGAAGCGCAGCATTCTGCGCGGCCGGACCCAGATCAACCTGTTCTTCGAAGCCTCGACGCGCACGCAATCGTCGTTCGAGCTCGCCGGCAAGCGGCTCGGCGCCGACGTCATGAACATGTCGGTCGCCTCCTCGTCGGTGAAGAAGGGCGAGACGCTGATCGACACGGCGCAGACGCTCAACGCGATGCGACCCGACATCCTCGTCGTCCGCCACCATGCCGCCGGCGCGGTCGCCCTGCTCGCCCGCAAGGTCGGCTGCTCGGTCGTCAATGCCGGCGACGGCGCCCACGAGCACCCGACCCAGGCCCTGCTCGACGCGCTGACGATCCGCCGCAACAAGGGCCGTATCGCCGGGCTCCGCGTCGCGATCTGCGGCGACATCCTGCACTCCCGCGTCGCCCGCTCGAACATCCTGCTTCTTTCGGCGCTCGGGGCCGAGGTGCGGGTCGTCGCCCCCTCGACCCTGCTGCCGTCGGGCATCGACCGGATGGGCGTGCGCGCCTTCACCCGCATGAAGGAAGGCCTCGAGGGCGCCGACATCGTGATGATGCTGCGCCTCCAGCGCGAGCGCATGGACGGCTCGTTCGTCCCCTCGGTGCGAGAATATTTCCATTATTGGGGCCTCGACGAAGAGAAGCTCGCCTACGCGGCGCCCGACGCTCTCGTCATGCACCCGGGTCCGATGAACCGCGGCGTCGAGATCGATCCCGCCGTTGCGGACGGGCCGCGCAGCCTCATCGGCGAGCAGGTCGAGATGGGTGTCGCCGTCCGCATGGCGGTGCTCGAGGCGCTCTCCGCGCACCTTCCGAATGCCTGAAAAGTCCGCGCGGTGCCCGCCTCGGGGCCGTGCCACGTCGAGGAACATCCGGTGAGCGAAATCCGGCCGATCGTCATCAGGAACGCCCGCATCGTCGATCCCGCCCGCGGCATCGACGGCACGGGCGACGTGGTGGTCAAGGACGGCCGCATCGCCGCCGCCGATCCCGCTCCCGCCACCTCCGTTCCGGACGGGGCCGAGATCGTCGACGCCCGCGGCTTGGTCGCCGCGCCGGGCCTCGTCGACATGCTGGTCCACGCCGGCGAGCCCGGCCACGAGCATCGCGAGACGCTGGCGAGCGCGAGCCTCGCGGCAGCGGCCGGCGGCGTCACCACGATCGTGATCCAGCCGGACACCGATCCGGTCATCGACGACCCGGCTTTGGTCGACTTCCTGCTGCGCCGCGCCCGCGACACCGCGCGCGTCCGCGTGCTGCCCATGGCGGCGCTGACGAAGGGCCTCGCCGGCCGCGAGACGACCGAGATCGGCCTCCTCCAGGAAGCCGGCGCGGTCGCCTTCACCAACGGCCGGGCCGCGCTTTCAAGCGCCCGGGTGATGCGCCGCGCCCTCACCTACGCACGCGATTTCGGCGCCCTCATCGTCCACAAGCCGGAAGATCCCGAGCTCGTCGGCAGCGGCGTCATGAACGAGGGCGAGACGGCGAGCCGTCTCGGGCTTTCCGGCATCCCGCGGGAGGCCGAATTCATCCCGCTCGAACGCGACCTCCGCCTCGTTCGGCTGACGCGCGGCCGTTATCACGCGGCGCTCGTGAGCTGCGCCCATTCGGTGGCGGCGCTGCGCGCGGCCAAGGCCGAAGGGCTCGACGTGACCGCGGCGACCTCGGTCGCGCACTTGACGCTGAACGAGCTCGACGTCGCGCAGTACCGCACCTTCGTGAAGCTCTCGCCGCCGCTCCGCGACGAGGACGACCGCCGCGCCATCATCGACGCGGTCGCCGACGGCACGATCGACATCGTGGTCTCGAACCACGATCCGCAGGACGTGGAGATGAAGCGGCATCCGTTTGCCGAGGCCGCGGACGGGGCGATCGGCCTCGAAACCCTGCTCGCGGGCGGCCTCCGCCTCGTGCACAACGGCGACCTCACCCTGCCGCGTCTCATCGAGGCGATGTCGACCGCACCGGCCAAGCGGCTCGGCATCGCGGCCGGCACGCTCGCCCCCGGAGCGCCGGCGGATATCGTCCTGTTCGATCCCGGCGCGCCTTGGGTGCTCGCACTCGACGGCATCGTGTCGCGGTCGAAGAACACGCCCTTCGAGAATGCCCGCTTCCAGGGACGCGTCGTTCGCACTTTGGTTGCAGGAAAAACCGTTCACACCTACTCTCATTCGGCGTCCTGACGGACGCCAAGGACCTCGCGATGTTCGACTGGTCGATCGGTTGGCCCGCCTTCGCCGTGGCTCTCGTCGGCGGCTATATCCTGGGGTCGATTCCGTTCGGCCTCATCATCACGCGTCTCGCCGGCGTCGGCGACATCCGCGCGATCGGCTCCGGCAATATCGGCGCGACCAACGTGCTGCGCACGGGGCGCAAGTCGCTTGCCGCCGGAACGCTCGCCGGCGACATGCTGAAGGGGACGGTGGCAGTCATCCTCGCCCGCGAACTCGGCGGCGAGGCGGCGGCGATCGTCGCAGGCATCGGTGCCTTCCTCGGCCACCTCTTCCCGGTCTGGCTCGGCTTCAAGGGCGGCAAGGGGGTGGCGACCTTCCTCGGTATCACCCTCGGGCTCGCCTGGCCGGCAGCGATCTCCTTCGCCGCGATCTGGCTCATCGTCTTCTGGCTGACGCGTTATTCCTCGCTCTCCGCCCTGATCGCCAGCGCCGCGACCCCGCTGGTGTTCTGGGCCATGGGCTTGCCCGACAATGCCGTCGTCTTCGCCATGCTCGCGGCGATCCTCTGGTGGAAGCATTCGGCGAATATCAGCCGCCTCCTCAACGGCACCGAGAGCAAGTTCAGCTCCAAGAAGAAAGAGGCTGCGGGGACATGACGGGCGGCCGGGCAGGCAGCGGCGTTCGGCTCACCGACGCTCAGCGCCTCGCCTGGCTTCGCCTGATCCGGTCCGAGAATGTCGGGCCGGCGACCTTCCGCCAACTCGTCAACCATTTCGGCTCGGCCGGCGAGGCGCTCGAAGCCTTGCCGGAGCTCGCCCGCCGCGGCGGGCGTTCCCGCATCCGTGTCGCGAGCGTTGCGGAGGCCGAGGCAGAACTTGCGTTGGCCCACCGCGTCGGGGCGCGGTTCGTCGCCCTCGGCGAACCGGATTATCCCGCCGACCTCGCCGCCATCGATGCCCCACCGCCGCTCCTCGCCGTGCGTGGCGGTTCGCAGGTCCTCATCGATCCCGCCGTCGCCATCGTGGGTTCCCGCAACGCCTCGTCCGCCGGCCGAACGATGGCTGAACGCCTCGCCCGCGGCGTGTCGGCCGCCGGTTTCACCATCGTGTCCGGGCTCGCGCGCGGGATCGACGGCGCCGCCCACGCGGCGTCCCTAGCGGGTGGCACCGTGGCGGTCCTCGCTGGCGGGCTTGATCATATCTATCCGCCCGAGAACGAACCGCTCCTTGCGCAAATCCTCGATGCCGGCGGCGTCGCGATCTCGGAGATGCCGTTCGGTTGGGCGCCGCGGGCACACGATTTTCCCCGGCGCAACAGGCTGATTTCCGGCATGAGCCTCGCCGTCGTGGTGGTCGAGGCCGCCGCGCGGTCGGGGTCGCTGCACACCGCCCGGTTCGCCGCCGAACAGGGCCGCGAGGTGCTGGCGGTGCCGGGCTCCCCGCTCGATCCGCGCGCTGAGGGCTGCAACTTGCTGCTGCGCGACGGGGCGACGCTGATCCGCCATGCCGACGACGTCCTCGAAGCGGTGCTGCCGCTCGCCGGCCGGCGGGGGGATCCGAAGGCGATCGAAGAGCCGCCGTCCCCTCCCCAAGAGGCCCCCGCCATGGTGGACGACGATGCCCGCCGCAGGGTGATCGAAGCGCTGGGTCCGACCCCGACGCCGATCGACGAGATCGTCCGCCACGTTGGGCTGACAGCATCTCAAGTGCTGATCATCCTCTTGGAACTCGAACTCGCGGGCCGCACAGAGCGTCACGGCGGTGGTCGCGTCTCGCTCCTATATTGAAGCCTCGATCGGTGGGACCGATCCGCCATTGTCGGCCGGCCCATCCCGTGGGAGACCGGACCTCGGCCGATCGGCGCCCCGCCGGATGCCCCCCGCAGAGGCCCGGTCAGCGCGAGATCCTTCGCCGCCCGCGGCCCCGGTCCTCGGCCTGCATCGTGGCTTCCTCCCGAGCCATTTCGAGGAGGTAAGCGAGCATCAACAGGCCGGCCTCCTCGGCCATTCTGGCGAGTTCGTTGGTGATCTTCGCTGTATAAAGGGCGACCTCCTCGGAGCTCCGCATCGAATCCCACCTACGCCGATTGCCCGCCGCCGATCCGAGGCTTCGCCGTCAGATTGCAGCCCTCAATACAGCAACTAACACGGGCTCTATGCCATTCTACAACCAACCTTGGGTTGTATCCGCGGTGGCGCGCGTGCCCAACCGCAGCCGGCCGGACCGTCCCGATTCTTGTCCTTCGCCGGGACAGCCATTAATTGACAGGGCCGCGCCGATCTCCGATGGTCCACCGCTGACCGGCGGGCCTCCGCCTCCCTCCGCCCGTTCGGCTCGACCTTGATCTGCGGCGGCTTTTCGTAAGGTACCGATGCACGTCGTCATCGTAGAATCGCCCGCTAAGGCGAAGACGATCAATAAATATCTGGGTCCGGACTATCAGGTTCTGGCGTCGTACGGTCACGTCCGCGACCTGCCCGCGAAGGATGGTTCCGTCCTCCCGGACGACGACTTCGCCATGAGCTGGGAGGTCGACGCGAAGTCGCAGAAGCGGCTCGCCGACATTGCCCGTGCCGTGAAGGACGCCGATCGCCTGATCCTGGCGACCGACCCGGATCGCGAAGGCGAGGCGATCTCCTGGCACGTGCTCCAGGTCTTGAAGGAGAAGCGCGCGCTCAAGTCGCAGCCGGTCGAGCGCGTCGTCTTCAACGCCATCACGAAGTCGTCGGTGCTCGACGCGATGGCCCACCCGAGGGCGATCGACGGCCCGCTGGTGGACGCCTATCTCGCCCGCCGCGCCCTCGATTATCTCGTCGGTTTCACGCTCTCGCCGGTGCTGTGGCGCAAGCTGCCCGGTGCCCGTTCGGCGGGTCGCGTGCAATCGGTCTCGCTGCGGCTGGTCTGCGATCGCGAATCCGAGATCGAGACCTTCGTCACCCAGGAATATTGGTCGATCCTGGTTCGGCTCGCGACGCCGAAGGGCGACGAGTTCGACGCCCGCCTCGCGACGCTCGACGGCCGCAAGATCGCCCGCCTCGACGTCACCAACGGCGACGATGCCCGGGCGATCGGCTCGCTTCTCGAAGGCGCCGCCTTCACGGTGACCGGCATCGAATCGAAGCCGACCCGCCGCAATCCCTATCCGCCGTTCACCACCTCGACCCTTCAGCAGGAGGCGTCCCGCAAGCTCGGGCTCGCCCCGGCGCGCACGATGCAGATCGCGCAGCGCCTTTACGAAGGCGTCGATATCGGCGGCGAGACGGTCGGTCTCATCACCTATATGCGAACCGACGGCGTCGACGTGGCGCCGGAGGCGATCGCCGCGATCCGCCGCGAGATCGCCACCCTTCACGGCGACCGCTACGTGCCGAACGCGCCGCGCCGCTACACCGTCAAGGCGAAGAATGCGCAGGAAGCCCACGAGGCGATCCGGCCGACCGACGTGTCGCGCCATCCCGACCGGGTGAAGCGCTACCTCGATGCCGAGCAGGCGAAGCTCTATGAACTCATCTGGAAGCGTACTGTCGCGAGCCAGATGGAATCCGCCGAGATCGAGCGCACGACCGTCGACATCCTCGCCAAGAACGGCACCCGTCAGGCCGAGCTCAAGGCGACCGGCTCGGTGGTGCGCTTCGACGGCTTCCTGACGCTCTACCAGGAAGGGCGCGACGACGAGGAAGACGAGGAAGCGCGCCGTCTTCCCGCGATGGCGAACGGCGACGCCCTCGCCCGCCGGTCCGTCGTGACCACCCAGCACTTCACCGAGCCGCCGCCGCGCTACACCGAAGCGACCCTCATCAAGAAGATGGAGGAGCTCGGCATCGGCCGGCCGTCGACCTATTCGGCGACCCTCTCGGTGCTGCGCGATCGCGAATATGTGCGCCTCGACCGCAAGCGACTGATCCCCGAGGACAAGGGCCGGCTCGTCATCGCCTTCCTCGCCTCCTTCTTCGACCGCTACGTGGAATATGATTTCACCGCGAGCCTCGAAGAGCAGCTCGACAAGATCTCCGCCGGCGAGCTCGACTGGCGCGAGGTGCTGCGGCTGTTCTGGAAGGACTTCTCGGCGGCGGTCGGCGAGATCAAGGATCTGCGCGTCTCCGAGGTGCTCGACACGCTCAACGACGCGCTCGCTCCGCACATCTTCCCGCCCCGGGAGGACGGCGCGGACCCGCGCTCCTGCCCGACCTGCGGCGTCGGCCGCCTGTCGCTCAAGACCGGTAAGTTCGGTGCCTTCATCGGCTGCTCGAACTATCCGGAATGCCGCTACACCCGCCAGATCGGGACAGCCGAGGGCGACACGGCGGCGGAAGCGGACGGACCGCGGGTCATCGGCCAGGACCCGGGCACCGGGCTCGACGTGACCCTGCGCAGCGGCCGCTTCGGGCCGTACCTCCAGCTCGGCGAAGGCGACAAGCCGAAGCGCGCCTCGCTGCCGAAGGGTTGGGAGCCGGCGACGATCGATCTCGAGCGGGCCGTCGCCCTGCTGTCGCTGCCGCGCGAGGTCGGCGTGCATCCGGAGACGGGCAAGCCGATCACGGCGGGCATCGGGCGCTACGGCCCGTTCGTCAATCACGACGGCGCGTTCGCCAACCTGTCCTCGGCCGAGGAGGTCTTTTCCGTCGGCATCAACCGCGCAGTCGCGGTGCTCGCCGAGAAGAAGGAGCGCGGCGGCCGCCCCGGTGGCGCCGCCTCCGCCGGCCGCGCGCTCGGGGATCATCCGGACGGCGGCAGCGTAACCGTCCGCGACGGCCGCTACGGGCCCTATGTGAACCACGGCAAGGTCAACGCCACGCTGCCGCGTGGCATGGACCCGGCGGCGATCACCCTCGCCCAGGCGCTCGAGGTGATCGCGGCCAAGGTCGCCAAGGACGGGGACGGCAAGCCTGCACGCCGCGCGCCCGCGAAGAGCGCCAAGAGCGCGGCGAAGCCCGCCGGCGAGAAGGCACCGGCCAAGAAGGCGGCTCCCAAGGCCGGCACGGCGAAGGCCGGCGCCGCCAAGGCGGCAGCGAAACCGGCGGCGAAAACGACCACCAAAACGACTGCCCGCAGCAAAGCCGCGGGCTGAGGCGGAGGAAAATGGCCCCGACGCACCACGGAGACCGGGAAGACGGGGTCCTGCCGTCCCGCAAGGAAATCCTCGCTTATCTGGCCGAGCATCCCGGCGAGGCGGGCAAGCGCGAGCTCGCGCGCGCGTTCGGCATCCGCGGCGCCGGACGCATCGCCCTGAAGCGGCTCCTTAAGGAACTCGAGGCGGAAGGCATCGTCGAGCGACGGCGCAAGCGGCTCATCAAACCGGGTGACCTGCCGCCCGTCGCCGTCCTCGCCGTGGTCGGGCGTGATGCCGACGGCGAACTCATCGGTGAACCCGTCGCCTGGGACGCCGACAAGGGGCCCGCTCCGCGCATCCCGATCATGGCCGAGCGGCACCGCGCCCGCGCGGTCGTCGGCCCCGCGCCCGGCGTCGGCGACAAGGTGCTCGCGCGCCTCGTCGATCCGCCCGCGGGCATGGAGGCGCTGCGCGCCGGCCGCGTCATCAAGGTGATCGACCGCCGCGCCGATGCCGTGCTCGGCGTCGTGCAGATCTCCGTTGAGGGGCGCGGCGCGCGAATCCTGCCCGTGGACAAGAAACGGGCGCGCGAACTCGAGATCGAGCCCGACGGCCTCGAAGGCGCCGAGGACGGCGATCTCGTCTCCGTCTCCGTCACGCGCGTCGGCCGCTACGGCCTGCCGAAGGCGCGGGTGGTGGAGCGCATCGGCTCGATGAAATCCGAGCGCGCGGTCTCGATGATCGCGATCCACACCCACGGCATTCCGAACGTGTTTCCGGCCGCGGCGCTGGCGGAAGCCGAGGAGGCGAAGCCGGCCACGCTGAAGGACCGGGAGGACTGGCGGACACTGCCGCTCGTCACCATCGATCCGCCGGACGCCAAGGATCACGACGATGCGGTCCACGCCGAACCCGATCCGGACCCGGATAACAAAGGTGGTTTCCTCGTCACCGTCGCGATCGCCGATGTCGCCCATTATGTCCGCCCGCGCTCCGCCCTCGACAAGGAAGCCTTGAAGCGCGGCAATTCGGTCTATTTCCCCGATCACGTCGTGCCGATGCTGCCGGAGCGGATCTCGAACGATCTCTGCTCGCTGAAAGAGGCCGTCGACCGCCCCGCCCTCGCGGTGCGCATGGTGTTCGGCCATGACGGCCGCAAGCGCTCCCACACCTTCCACCGCATCATGATGCGCTCGGCCGCGCGGCTCGCTTATGCCGAGGCGCAGGCGGCGATCGACGGGCGGCCGAGCGAGCGCACCGAGATCCTTCTCGATCCGATTCTGCGGCCACTTTGGGACGCGTACGCCTGCCTGAAGCGCGGACGCGACGCCCGCGAGCCCCTCGACCTCGATCTGCCCGAGCGCAAGATCATCCTCGACCGCAACGGCATGGTGGACCGCGTCTACGTGCCGGAACGCCTCGATGCCCACAAGCTGATCGAGGAGTTCATGATCCAGGCGAACGTCGCCGCCGCGGAGACGCTCGAAAAGCGCAAGACGGGTCTGCTCTACCGGATCCACGACGCCCCCTCGCTGGAGAAGCTCGAGGCGCTCAGGGAATTCCTCTCGACCCTCGACATCAAGCTCGTCAAGGCGGGCAATCTGCGGCCCTCGCAATTCAACCAGATCCTCGCCCGCGTCGTAGGGACGCCCAACGCTCACCTGGTCAACGAGGTGGTGTTGCGCTCCCAGAGCCAGGCAGAATATTCGCCGGCTAATATCGGGCACTTCGGCCTCAATCTCCGGCGCTATGCCCACTTCACCTCGCCGATCCGCCGCTACGCCGATCTCGTGGTGCATCGCGGCCTGATCCGGACGCTCGGCTATGGCCCGGACGGGCTGACGGAAGAGCAGGAAGCGAAGCTCGAGCCGATCGGCGCGGACATTTCCGCGGCCGAGCGGCGGGCGATGGCCGCGGAACGCGAGACCGTCGACCGGCTGATCGCCCTCTGGCTCGCGGACAAGGTCGGGGCCCGTTTCCACGGCCGCATCGGCGGCGTCACCAAGGCCGGCCTTTTCATCAACCTCGACGAGACCGGTGCCGACGGCTTCGCGCCCGCGGCGACGCTGGGCCAGGATTATTACCATTATGACGAGGCAAGCCGCGCGCTGATCGGCCGGGCGACCGGCGAGACCTTCCGGCTCGGCGACAATGTCGAGGTGCGACTCGTCGAAGCGGCGCCCTTTGCCGGCGCACTTCGATTTGAAGTGTTGAGCGATGGCTCCTATCTCAGAGGAACGCGTTCCTCTCCAGACGGACGCCGTCCCGGGCGCGTGCCGCCCGCCGGTCGCGCCAAGCCGCGCCGGACGACGAAAAAGGGCTCGCGATGAGCGAATGGACCAACAAGGCGGCGACCGCTCCGCAAGGTGCATCTCCGGACGTCATGAAGCCGCCGCGCAATCTCGGTCAGGCCATGCGGCGCGGCGGTCTCGGCCATTGTCCGCAGTGCGGCGTCGGGCATCTCTTCAGCGGCTATCTCGCCGTCGCCGACCATTGCGAGGTGTGCGGGGAGGTTTTTCACCATCACCGTGCCGACGACGCTCCGCCTTATTTCACCATCCTGATCGTCGGCCACATCATCGTCGGCCTGATCCTTTCGGTCGAAGTCGCCTTCGCCCCGCCGCTCTGGGTCCACGCACTGCTCTGGATCCCGCTGACGATCCTGATGTCGCTCGCCCTGCTGCGGCCCATCAAGGGCGCGCTCATCGGGCTGCAATGGGCGCTCTACATGCACGGCTTCGATCCGACCGAGCCCGATCCGGACGCCGTCGCGAGCTTCTGACCCAATCTGCCCCCCGTACTCGGGTCTCCGCGCGCCCCCATTCAGGGGTGCGCTGCCCTGCTACTGCGTAATCGCTCAATGATGAGCGTACGCAGCGCTCCGATCCCGTCTTGCCGGACGCGCTAGAATCACGCGAACGATGGGTTCGCGGGATGACCTCGTCTTGGCCGCACGGAACCTGCGCGAGGCTAAGCGCTGGACCAGATCGGGTCGATGTAGCGCCCCTCCCCACGCGCTCGACATCCGCCGCCGCCTCCTTCTCCCCGCTGGGGAGAAGGTGCCCGAAGGGCGGATGAGGGGGAGCGACCTGCCCGACGACCGGCGCGGACGCTCCGCCGCAAGAAGACCCCTCATCCGGCCCTATCGGGCCACCTTCTCCCCGCGAGCGGGGCGAAGGGAACGGCGAGGCCGAGCGAGGGTGGTGACGGCAAGGCCGAGCCAAGGGTGGTCACGGCGAGGCCGATCCCGAGCTGTGGGAGCGCCGGAGGTTCATCCTGCGCGGCTGGCACTAGGCCGATCGTCTCTGAGGACGCTTGGCCATCAAGATTTGTCCGGCCCGCGCCCACCCGCCGACTATCCTCTACACTGGATCTCTCATCCGAATCGAGTCGATTGGATATAATGATCCGAAGGGCCGCGCCGCCGGCCTGGACGGATACAACACCTTGAGCCGACGGCGCTTTGCAACCCTCGGCTCTCGGATAAAAGGATCACGCCGTCATGACCGCCATCGTCTCGGTGCATCTGACGATCCGCGGCCGGGTGCAGGGCGTGGGTTATCGGGAGTGGATGCGCCGCACCGCGACCGCCCTCGGCCTTGCCGGCTGGGTGCGGAACGTCTCCGCCGACCGCTCCGTGGAGGCGGTGATTTCGGGGCCTGAGGGTGTGGTCGAGGAGATGATCGCGGCGTGCCGCCGCGGGCCGGCCGCCGCCGAGGTCACGGCGGTGGAGCGCCGCCCCGGCGAGGCGGTCGCCGGCGGCTTCGAGGTGCTGCCGACGCGGGTCTGAGGCGAATCACTAAGCCGGCAAATGAAATTCGATTCGCTGGCTTAGAGTTCGGCCTTGATCGACTCGATGAGCCGCGCAATTCCGACCTCTGCGCGCGTCCGCTTCAGCCGCTCGGCGCGCAGAATCGCCTTCACCCCGCCGATCGCGCGCTCCAGGTCGTCGTTGACGACGACATAGTCGTACTCCACCCAGTGATCGAGCTCCGACTTGGCGTTGACGAGGCGGCGGGCGATGGTCTCCTCGCTGTCCTCGGCGCGGCGGTCGAGCCGCGCCTTGAGCTCACGGGCCGCCGGCGGCAGCACGAACAGCGTCACCACGTCGTCGGGCATCGCCTTGGCGAGCTGCTGGGTGCCCTGCCAATCGATGTCGAACACGACGTCGAGGCCCTGTTGCAGCCAGTTTTCGACCGGCTCCTTCGGCGTACCGTAGAAATTGCCGTGCACCTCGGCCCACTCGATGAGCTCGCCGTGGTCGCGCATCGCCTCGAACTTGTGGACCGGGATGAAGTGATAATGGGTGCCGTCGATCTCGCTCGGCCGGCGCGCCCGCGTCGTCACCGAGACCGAGAGGCGGATGCGGCCCTGCTCGGCCGGGTCCTGGAGCAGGTTGCGCGTGAGCGTCGATTTGCCGGCCCCCGACGGCGAGGAGAGCACCATCAGAACGCCGCGGCGGGCGAGCGGGGTCGAGGCGTCGGTCACAATCGTCACTCCAGGTTCTGAACCTGCTCGCGAAGCTGATCGACGGCCGCCTTGAGGTCCAGCCCGATTCGCGTCAGGTCCACATCGTTCGATTTCGAGCAGAGCGTATTCGCCTCGCGGCCGAATTCCTGGGCGAGGAAGTCGAGCCGCCGTCCGGCCGCCCCACCGGCCGCGAGGATCTCGCGGGCCTGGGCGACATGGGCCTGAAGGCGGTCGATCTCTTCCTGGATGTCGGCGCGGGTCGCGAGCAGCGCCGCCTCCTGGTGCAGCCGCTGCTCGTCGAGCGCCGGCTGCTGCTCGAACAGGCGGGCGACATCGGCCGCGAGCCGGGCCCGGATCGCCTCGGGAGTGCGGCCCGGCGCCCGCGTCGCAGCGGCGGTGAGCGCCTCGATGGTGTCGACATGGCGGGCGAGCGCCGCGGCGACGGAGGCCCCTTCGATCCGGCGCATGGCGACGAGGCCGTCGAGCGCGGCATCGAACCCGGCGAGTAGCGCCGTCTGAAGGGCCGTGCGGTCCGCCTCGCTCGGCGTCCCCTCGCCCGCCTCGATGACACCGCGGACCGCCATCAGCGCCTCGGCCGAAGGCAGCGGCCCGCCGACCCGGGCCCGGATCGTCTCGGCGATGGCGAGGACGTCGTCGAGAACCTGCGCGTTGAGGCGGACACGGCCCGTGGCCGCCCCGGCCTCGAGCTGGAGGCCGATCGTGACGTTGCCGCGGGTGAGCCGCTTGCCGGCCCGCGCCCGCACCTCCGCCTCGAGGCCGTCGAGGCCCGGCGGCAGCCGCAGGCGCAGATCCAGCGAGCGACCGTTGACGCTGCGCAGCTCCCACGCCCACCCCTGCCCGTGGAAGGTCCCCGCCGTCCGGGCGAAGCCGGTCATGCTGGCGAGGGTGTCGGAAGCGCGTTGCGTCATCGTGGGGTCCGGATGCGAGAAGCGCCGCCCGAAGGCGGCGCCAGAAGAAGGAAAGCGGGGCCGGCCGTTCAGTTCGCCGGTGTCGCCGGCTGGACGGATTGCGTCTCGTCGTCGTCAGGCGCGTTGGCCCGGTTCTGCTCGATCTGGCGCCAGCGTGCAACGTTGCGATTGTGCTCGTCGAGGCTCGAGGAGAAGACGTGCCCGCCGCTGCCGTCGGCGACGAAATAGAGCGCGTCGGTCTTCGCCGGATGAGCGACCGCCTCGATCGAGTCCTTGCCGGGATTGCCGATCGGTCCGGGCGGCAGACCCTTGATCTGATAGGTGTTGTAGGGGTTCGGCCGGGTCAGGTCGGTCTTCAGGATGGTGCGCGCCTGCTTCCACGACGCGCCGCCGAACAGACCGTAGATGATGGTCGGGTCGGACTGCAGCTTCATCCCCTTCTTCAACCGGTTGATGAACACGGCCGCGACCATCGGGCGCTCCTCCGGCTTGCCCGTCTCCTTCTCGACGATCGAGGCGAGAATCACGAGGTCCCGGGAGCTCTCGAGCGGAAGCCCCGGCTCGCGTCCGGCCCAGGCTTCGGCGAGCAGCTTCGTCTGCGCCTTCTCCATGCGGTCGAGAAGCTGCCGGCGCGGCGTGCCGCGGGTGAAGTTGTAGGTCTCGGGAAGCAGGCTGCCCTCGGGCGGAATGGAATCGATGGTGCCCATCAGGAAGGCATCGGCGGTCAGCTTGTCGACGACCTGCGCGCTGGTGACGCCTTCGGGGATCGTCATCGTGCGCTGGATCGAGCGGCCGGCGACGATCTCATCCATCACCTGCGCCATCGTCACGCCGGGGGCGAAGGCGTACTCGCCGGCCTTCATCTCGCCGGTGGTACGATAGACCTTCGCCGCCGCCTCGAATATCCAGCGGTTGGTGATCACCTTGCCGTCTTCGAGGAGCCCCGCGATGTCGTCGAGGTTGGAGCCGGGCGGAATCAGGACGGTCGTCGCGGCCGTCAGCGGCCCCGGCGATTCATAGGCGCTCTTGCCCCAATAGACGATGCCACCGACGCCGAGCGCGATGACGAGCAACGCGGTCAGGATGAAATTCAGAACGAGAACGAGCGGGTTGCGGGCGTGGCGCGAGCGCGGGCGCGGGGCCGACACGGGCTGGATCAGCTTCTGCGGGCTGCGCGGGGTGCGTCGCCGGCGGGAGCCGGTCGAATCGGAGGTGTCGTTCCCGTTGTCCTTCATGCGCTCGCCAACCTGTCTCGGGGCTCTCGGGGCCGCCCGCGTTCGGGACGTCGTGAAGAACGGTCACCGCGCGGGGACCGCGGCGGCGGGCTCGACGGCCCGCCGCGCGCATGCCGGTCAGGCGTCGTAGCGGCGCAGGATCAGCGATGCGTTGGTGCCACCAAAGCCGAACGAATTCGACATAACGGTGTTCACTTCCATCGCCTTGGCCTTATGCGGCACGAGGTCGATCGAGGTCTCGACGGACGGGTTGTCGAGATTGATGGTCGGCGGCACGATGTTGTCCCGCATGGCGAGGATCGAGAAAATCGCCTCCACCGACCCGGCCGCCCCGAGGAGGTGGCCGGTCATCGACTTGGTCGAGGAGACCGCCTTGCCCGCCGCCGCATTGCCTAGGAACCGCTCGACCGCGCTGAGCTCGATGCCGTCACCCATGGTCGAAGTGCCGTGAGTGTTGATGTAGTCGATGTCGCCCGGCATGATTCCGGCGCGCTTCAGCGCCATGTTCATGCAGCGATAGGCGCCGTCGCCGTCCTCGGACGGGGCGGTGATGTGATAGGCGTCGCCGGAGAGGCCGTAGCCGATCACTTCCGCATAGATCTTGGCGCCGCGGGCCCGCGCATGCTCGAGCTCCTCGAGCACAACGACACCGGCGCCCTCGCCCATCACGAAACCATCGCGGTCGCGGTCATAGGGGCGCGAGGCGCGGGTCGGCTCGTCGTTGAAGTTCGTGGAGAGCGCACGGCAAGCCGCGAAGCCGGCGAGCGCGAGGCGACCGATCGGCGATTCGGTACCACCGGCCACCATCACGTCGGCATCGTCGAGCGCGATGAGGCGCGCGGCGTCGCCGATGGCGTGGGCGCCCGTGGAGCAGGCCGTGACGACGGCGTGGTTCGGCCCCTTGAGGCCGTGCCGGATCGACACGTAGCCGGACGCGAGATTGATCAGGCGACCCGGAATGAAGAAGGGCGAAATGCGGCGCGGGCCGCGATCGCGCAGGGTGTGCGCGGCGTCCTCGATGCCAATGAGGCCGCCGATGCCCGAGCCGATCAGCACGCCGGAGCGCACCTGCTCGTCATAGGTCTTCGCCTCGAAGCCCGAATCGCGCATCGCCTGTTCGGCGGCCGCCACGGCATAGACAATGAATTCGTCGACCTTGCGGGCTTCCTTCGGCTCCATCCAATCGTCGGGATTGTAGGTGCCCTCGGAGCCGTCGCCGCGCGGAATGATGCCGGCAACCTGGCAAGCCAGATCGGACACGTCGAAATGCGTGATGCGCTGGACGCCGCTGCGCCCCTCGATCAGGCGTGACCACGTGACATCGACGCCGCAACCGAGCGGCGTCACCATGCCCAGGCCCGTAATGACTACTCGTCTCATGAAGGTCCCGATGCGTCAGTCCGCCGGCCGGACGCTGGCGGCGAGGCTCGTGCCGAGCCCCGCCTCAACGATCCGCTCAGGTGCGGGCCATCTCAGGCCGCAGACGCCTTCTCAAGGAACTTCACGGCGTCACCGACGGTCAGGATCGTCTCGGCCGCATCGTCCGGGATCTCGACGCCGAACTCTTCCTCGAAGGCCATCACCAGTTCGACCGTGTCGAGGCTGTCCGCGCCGAGGTCGTCGATGAAGCTCGCGTTCTCGGTGACTTTGTCGGCCTCGACACCGAGGTGCTCGATCACGATCTTCTTCACTCGCTCAGCGATGTCGCTCATTCTGGACTTCCTTGATGTTTACACGGAACTTCGTGGAGGATTGTCAGCGACCCGGCTTCACGCATCTCCGTCAAGCCGAGTGCCGTAGAACCGTTCCGCTCGTGAGATTGCAGCGTCTCGTTCCCGATCTGCTTGGCGATCTCTTTGACCGGACTGCCATTTGCAGCGCACAGCCGAGCCTGGAAACAGACGAACGACGTCCCGACCGGCGGCGCTTGGTAACATACTTCTCCGGGCATTGCCACAATGGGGAAAGTGGCGGTTCCCCGGGGAAATTCCAAGATCAGACCATGGCCATTCCGCCGTTCACGTGCAAGGTCTGACCCGTCACATATGCGGCTTCGTCGCTCGCCAGATAGAGCGCGGCGGCGGCGATCTCCTCACCGGTACCGAGTCGTCCCGCCGGCACCGAAGAGAGGATGGCGGTCTTCTGCTCGTCCTTGAGCACGTCGGTCATCGCCGTCTCGATGAAGCCCGGGGCGATCGTGTTGACAGTGATGCCCCGGCTCGCGACCTCGCGTGCGAGCGACTTCGACATGCCGATCATGCCGGCCTTGGCGGCGGCATAATTGCCCTGCCCCGGATTGCCGGTGACGCCGACGACCGAGGTGATGCCGATGATGCGGCCATGCCGGCGCTTCATCATGCCGCGCAGGACGGCGCGGGACAGGCGGAACGCCGAGGTGAGGTTCACCTCGAGGACCTGATCCCACTCCTCGTCCTTCATGCGCATGAAGAGGTTGTCGCGGGTGATGCCGGCATTGTTGACGAGGATGTCGATCTGGCCGAGCGCTTGCTCGGCCGCCGGCACCAGGGCGTCGACCTCGGTGCGGTCGCCCAGATTGGCGGTGACGATGTGGGTGCGCTCGCCGAGCTCGGCCGCGACGGCCTCAAGCTTTTCGCGGCGGGTGCCGGAAAGCGCCACGGTCGCGCCGGCGCCGTGCAGCGCCCGGGCGATCGCCGCGCCGATGCCGCCGCTCGCGCCGGTGATCAGGGCCGTCCGGCCGGTGAGATCGAACATGGGCGATGTCCTTCCCGTTCTTCAGCGCCCGAGACGAGCGGCGAGGGCCGCCGCTTCGTCCGGCGTGCCGACATTGGCGGTGGCGGCGTCCTTGGCGATGCGCTTGGCGAGGCCGCTCAGCACGCTGCCGGCGCCGATCTCGACGAAGACGTCGACACCGTGCTCGGCGAGCCACGCGACGCTCTCGCGCCAGCGGACCGTGCCGGTGACCTGCTCGGCGAGGCGCCGGCGGATCTCGTCCGGATCGGTGATCGGCGCGACGGTGACGTTGGCGACGAGCGGCACGGCCGGCGCGCGGACCTCGACCTTGGCGAGGGCCTCGGCCATCACCGCGGCGGCGGGCGCCATCAGCGGGCAGTGGAACGGCGCGCTCACCGGCAGGAGAACGGCGCGGCGGGCGCCATGGGCTCTGGAGATCGCGACGGCGCGCTCGATCGCGGCGCGATGGCCGGAGATGACGACCTGGCCGGGCGCGTTGTCGTTGGCGGTGGTGCAGATCTCGCCCTCGGCCGCCTCGGCGGCCACGGCACGGGCGGCGTCGAGATCGAGGCCGAGCAGCGCGGCCATGGCGCCCTCGCCCGCCGGGACAGCCTTCTGCATGGCCTCGCCGCGCAGGCGTAACAGGCGCGCCGCGTCGGCGAGCCCGAGGCTGCCGGCGGCGACGAGCGCCGAATATTCCCCGAGTGAATGGCCGGCGACGAACGCCGCGTCGGCGACCCGAACGCCGCGCACCTCGAGGGTGCGCAGCGCGGCGATGCTCACCGCCATCAGGGCGGGCTGCGTGTTCGCCGTCAGCGTCAGGTCCGCCTCGGGACCTTCGAAGATGATGGTGGAGAGCTTCTCGCCGAGCGCGTCGTCGACTTCCTCGAACACGCGGCGGGCGGCGTCATCGGCCTCGGCGAGGGCCTTGCCCATGCCGACGCTCTGGCTGCCCTGGCCGGGAAAGGTGAAGGCGATGGTCATGTGGCGCGCCGCGCTCCTCGAATGTCCGTCCGCCGCCGGAACCCGGCGCGAACCGGGCCGCACAAAGGCGACAAGATGTCCGGAAGTCAAGGGCCGCGCCGCGCACAGGGGGATTCCCGGCAGCGAAATTCGGTCTGCGGGGAACGCGCAGATATATAAGTGTGCGTGTCGCCGCCGCGCGCCTCGAGCATCCGAGCCATCCGCGGCGGCGCATTCGGGCGCCCGAACGGAATGCGTCCTTGCCTTTCCCGCCGATTCGGGTATCAACACCGCCGCTGCACCGGTCCGGCCGGGGGCTGAACGGAAGGCCGTGTCTTCACGGCGAGGCAACGAAGAGGTTGCCGCCTTCCCGTGTCTCCGCTCGCGAACACGCAACTTTCTCGACGCCTCTCCTCGGAAGGCTTCGACGAGGCTCCGCGCCGGCCGTGCGTTGTAGAGGAAAGGCAGAGGTTCATGGCTCTTTACGAGCATGTCTTCCTGGCCCGACAGGATGTGTCGGGTCAGCAGGTTGACGCCCTGATCGAACAGTTCAAGGGCGTCATCGAACAGAATGGCGGCAAGGTCTCGAAGATCGAGAACTGGGGACTGAAGTCCCTCGCCTACCGCATCAACAAGAATCGCAAGGCGCATTATGCGCTGCTGAACATCGACGCTCCCTCGGCCGCCGTGGTCGAGATGGAGCGCCAGATGCGCATCAGCGAAGACGTGCTGCGCTTCCTGACCGTCCGCGTCGAAGAACTCGAGGACGGCCAGTCGGTCATGCTCCAGAAGCGCGACCGCGACGACCGTCGCCGCCGCGACCGTGACGACCGTGGCTTCGAGGGTGGTGGCGGCCGTGACCGCGACCGCGACGATCGCCCGCGCCGCCGTCGGGATGACGATTTCGGAGATAACGACTGATGATCGACGTTGCCCAGTTGCCGACCCGTCGGCCGTTCTTCCGCCGCCGCAAGACCTGCCCGTTCTCGGGCGCGAATGCGCCGAAGATCGATTACAAGGACGTGAAGCTCCTGCAGCGTTACGTCTCCGAGCGCGGCAAGATCGTGCCGTCGCGCATCACTGCGGTTTCGCAGAAGAAGCAGCGCGAGCTCGCCCGCGCCATCAAGCGCGCGCGCTTCCTCGGCCTTCTGCCCTACGTGATCAAGTGAGATCGGCGGGCGCTCGCGCCCGCCTCGCCGCCGGCGGCCGCTCGCGTGCCGCCGGCTTTCTCGTCTGGGCCCGAAGCGGGCTCTAACCGCGGCGCCGAAGGCCCTGCGGGACAGACCAAGGAGTGATCCCCATGCAAGTCATCCTGCTCGAGCGCGTCGCCAAGCTCGGCCAGATGGGTGAAGTCGTGCGCGTGCGCGACGGTTTCGCCCGCAATTTCCTGCTGCCGCAGGGCAAGGCGCTGCGCGCCACGAGCGGCAACCGCGAGCGCTTCGAGCGCGAGCGCGTGCAGCTCGAGGCCCGCAACCTGGAGCGCCGCACCGAGGCCGAGGCCGTCGGCCAGAAGCTCGACGGCAAGAGCTTCGTCGCGATCCGCCAGGCGGGCGAGACCGGTCAGCTCTACGGTTCGGTGTCGACCCGCGACATCGCCGTCCTCATCGAGGCCGGCGGATTCTCGATCGAGCGCAACCAGGTTCTCCTGAACCATCCGATCAAGACGATCGGCGTGCACAAGGTCGAGATCGCGCTGCACCCCGAAGTCAGCGTCACCGTTCAGCTCAACGTCGCCCGTTCGGCCGACGAGGCCGAGCGTCAGGCGCGTGGCGAAGACCTCACCCTCCGCAACCAGCGCTTCGAGTTCGAAGAGGACGAGGAAGAGGCGGAAGAGGAAGCCGAGGCCGTCGAGACCACCGAGGCGGGCGAGCCGGCCTGATCCTTCACAGGCGATTGAACACCGGGAACGGGCGTGTCCTTCTGGCCACGCCCGTTTCTTTTTGTTGCGCCAGTACCTTGAGCTTCCGAGGAGAACGAGCTTAGCATCGGGAAATCCCGATAACGCTCGTCGTTCGCGTCGTTGCTTCATCGATGCGCCTCGGAGACCGCCATGAACCGTCTGCTGCACGCGTTCCTGTCCAACCACGTCCGCAAGGGAAATCTGGAGATCGTCTCGCCGGGCGGCGGCGTCGCGAGTTTCGGTGACGGCAGCGGTCCCCGTGTGCGGATGCGAATCACGGACAAAGCGACCGAACGCAAGATCCTCACGAATCCCGATCTCGCGTTCGGCGAAGCTTACATGGACGGCACCGTCGTCTTCGAAGCGGGCCGCATTTACGACTTCCTCGACCTCGTTCTCTCGAACGTGAACACGGCGCTACCATCGCCCATCGCCAAGTTTCTTGCGAAGTGGCGTGTGTGGACGCGGCGGCTTCGCCAGCGCAACGGACACGCCGCCGCCCGGCGCAACGTCGCCCACCATTACGACCTCGACGGCGCGCTCTACGATCTGTTCCTCGATTCCGACCGGCAATATTCCTGCGCCTATTACGAATCGGACCGGGACGACCTCGAATCGGCGCAGCTCGCCAAGAAACGTCACCTCGCCGCCAAGCTGATGATCGAGCCAGGCATGAAGGTGCTCGACATCGGCTGCGGTTGGGGCGGTCTCGGCCTCTACCTCGCCGACATCTGCGGGGCCGACGTCACCGGCGTCACCCTGTCCGAAGAGCAGCACGCGATGGCCAACCGCCGCGCCCAGGATCGCGGCCTCGCCGACCGCGCCCGGTTCATGCTGCAGGACTACCGCACGCTCCAAGGCCCCTTCGACCGAATCGTCTCGGTCGGCATGTTCGAGCATGTCGGGGTCGGCCACTTCCCAGAATATTTCGACAAGGTACGCGATCTCCTGAAGCCCGACGGCGTGATGGTGCTGCACTCGATCGGCCGCTTCGACGGTCCGGGCGACACCAATCCCTGGATCCAGAAATATATCTTCCCCGGCGGCTACATCCCGGCCTTGTCCGAGGTCGTCCCGGTGATCGAGCGCGCCGGCATGAAGACGACCGACATCGAGATCCTGCGTCTGCACTATGCCAAGACGCTGCGGGCGTGGCGCGAGCGGTTCATGGAGCACTGGGACGAGGCGGCCAAGCTCTACGACGAGCGTTTCTGCCGGATGTGGGAGTTCTATCTCGCGGGCTCCGAGACGGCCTTCCGCCACCAGGACATGATGAACTTCCAGATTCAGTTCGCGCGACACCAGCATGCCGTGCCGCTGACTCGCGACTACATGTTCGAAGCCGAAGCGGCGCTGCGCCGCCGTGAGACGGAGCGCCTGCCACTGCGCCTCGCCGGAGAATAGTCCTCATCCGTCCAAACGCTTCCTATCCGCTGCGCCGACATCACGCGGTCGCGATGTGCTTGTCATCGGTACCCGCTATGGGGAATGATCCGGCCATGAACGGGCCGAGTCACGGCGCGACTGGAGGCAATATGAGGCGGTTTGACGGGGTACTGAGCCGAGGAGCTCGGCTCATGGGAGCGGCGGCGTTCACGGCGATCGTCAGCATGTCCGCGATCCCCGCGTGGGCGCAGAGCGCGGCTCCGGCTACGAACGCGCAGCCGGAGAATCCGGCCGCGGCGAACGGGGAACAGCCTATCATCGAGCAGAAGGCGCTCGATCTCCTGAAGGCCATGAGCGCGAAGATCGCCGCCGCGAAGTCGTTTTCGGCGAGCATCCGCGACATGCGCGAGATCCCCTCGAGCCAGGGGCAGATGCTGACCTTCTTCTCGAGCGCGAAGTTCGCGGTCGAGCGCCCGAACAAGATGCGCGCCGATATCGTCAACGACGGCGTCGATACGCTCGCGATCTACGACGGCAAGACGCTGACGATGTTCGACGAGCAGAAGAACTTCTACGTCAAGGCCGACGCCCCGCCGACTCTCGACGAAATGGTCAAGTTCGCGTCCGAATCGCACGGCATTCATTTCGCGATCGCCGACTTCCTGTTCTCCGACCCCTATAAGATCTTCAGCGAGGGCCTGACGAACGCCTATGTCGTCGGCCCCACCCGGATCGAAGGTGCGCCGGTGCAGCATCTCGCCTTCGCGGCGAAGGGGATCGAGTTCGAGCTGTGGCTCGATGATTCGTCGAACCTGCCGCGGCTCTTCACCGTCACCTATCTCGACGCGCCGGGCGTGCCCCATTTCCTGGTGCAGTTCACCCGCTGGAGCCCCGACGTGAGCTTCCCGGGGACTTCTTCACCTTCACGCCGCCCAAGGGCGCAGTGGCGATCGATTTCCTGCCGCCGGAGAAGAAGTGATGGTCGCCCGAACGCTGGACCGCAAAGGAATGAACAACATGCGCGCTCTCGCTTTCGCCGCCTCGCTCGCGGCGCTCTCGCTGGCGACGATTGATCCGGCTTCGGCCTGGGTTTCCTACAACCGTTCCGGCTCGTGGACGAGCCCGTCCGGCGCCACCCGCACCTGGAGCGCCAGCGGGACGGCAGGCGGCGCGCACTACGGCTATGGCTATGGCTATCATCCCTGCTGCGCGTACCACTCCGGCTATTCCGGTGCCGCCGTGGCCGGCGCCGCGGTGGCAGGAGTCGCGGTGGGTGCGGTCGCCGGAGCCGCCGTCGCGTCGGCGGCGCGGCCGACCACGGTCGTGGTCGCCCCGGCCTACGGCGCGTCCTATGCGGCGCTGCCGGGCGGCTGCACGATGATCACGCCCTCGGGCGCGACCTATTATGCCTGCGGCGGTGTCTATTACCGGCCCTATTACGGGCCGTCGGGCGTCGTATATCAGGTCGTCCCGGCGCCCTGATCTTCCAGCACACCGAACACTTTGCTCGAAGCGCCGCGTTCAGCCGAACGCGGCGCTTTGTCGTTACGGCCTGCATGACGCGGGGCATGGTCAGCCCGCCCTCTGATATGCCACAGTGCCCGAGCCGACCGGCCGCCGCCGGCCTGCGATTTCGATCGCACGAGGTCGATGCCCGATGTCCGTTCTGTCTTCGGACCACCGCCCCCCGCAGCCGCGCGCGTCGACGATCGCGCTGTTCACCCCGAAGCTCGTCACCGCACTCCAGGAAGGCTATTCCCTGGCGACGTTGCGGGCCGATGCCATCGCCGGCCTCACGGTCGCGATCGTCGCCCTGCCACTCTCCATGGCGATCGCGATAGCGAGCGGCACGACCCCGGACCGCGGCCTCTTCACGGCGATCGTCGCCGGCTTCCTGATCTCGGCCCTCGGTGGCAGCCGCTTTCAGATCGGCGGACCAACGGCGGCCTTCATCGTCGTCGTCCACCGCATCGTCGACGTGCACGGCTTCGACGGTCTCGTGCTCGCGACGCTGATCGCCGGCGCCGTGCTCATCGCGATCGGGGCGCTGCGGCTCGGCACCTACGTCAAATACATCCCCTATCCCGTCGTGATCGGCTTCACCGCCGGCATCGCGATCTCGATCTTCGTGTCGCAGATCAAGGACTTGCTCGGCCTTACCGTGCCGCTGCCGGGCGATTTCGTGCCGAAGATCGCGGCGCTCGCCGCCGCGCTGCCGCAGACCAACCCGGCCGCGGTTGCCATCGCGCTTCTGTCGATCGGGCTCATCGTCGGCCTGCGCAAGGTGCGGCCGAAGTGGCCGGGCTTCCTCATCGCCGTCGTCGCCGCAGCCCTCGTCGCGACGGGGCTCGGGCTCGGCGTCGCAACCATCGGCAGCGCCTTCGGCGGCGTACCGCGCACCCTGCCCGCCCCGACCCTTCCCGTCTTCAGCCTGGCGAAGGTGACCGCCGTGCTGCCGGATGCGATGACGATCGCGCTCCTCGCCGCCGTCGAATCGCTGCTCTCGGCCGTCGTCGCCGACGGCATGACGGGACGGCGGCACCGTTCGAACTGCGAGCTCGTGGCCCAGGGCGTCGCCAACATCGCCTCCGCTCTGTTCGGCGGCATCAGCGCGACCGGGGCCATCGCGCGCACGGCGACCAACATCCGCGCCGGCGGTCGGACGCCGGTCTCGGGCATTTTGCATGCGCTGTTCCTGGCGCTCTTCATGCTCGTCGCGGCGCCGCTCCTCTCCTACATCCCGCTTGCTGCGCTCGCCGCCATCCTCGCCGTCGTCGCCTGGAACATCGCCGAGATCGAGCATGTCCGCGAGATCCTGACGCGCTCTGCGATCGGCGACCGCATCGTGCTCGCACTCACCCTCGGCCTCACGGTGTTCGTCGATCTGACGGTCGCGATCGAGGTCGGCGTGGTGCTCGCCGCCTTCCTGTTCATGCACCGCATGGCCCAGGCGGTGGAGGTCTCGACCGGCGCGGCTCTGGTGCGGGAAGACGAGGCGGACACGCTGACATGCGACCTGCCGGACCAGGACCCGGGCGTCGTGCTCTACCGGATCGACGGTCCGTTCTTCTTCGGCGCGACCCAGCAGGTCGTCTCCGCCCTCGACCACACCGGCGAGACGCCGCGGGCGATCATCCTCGATTTCTCGAACGTGCCGCTGATCGATTCGACGGCGGCGACGGCGCTGCGCTCGGCGGTGGAGAAGGCGCGCAAGATGGGCGCCCGGGTGGTGATCGCCGGCGCCCGCCCGAACATCCGCCACGCCTTGCGCGACTACGACGTGAAGCCGCCATCGGTCACCTTTGCGGCAAATGTCGAAGCCGCCCACGCCGCGCTCGGCGAGGCGGCGCCGCGCTGATGGCCCCGCGACGGGCCGGATGCGACATCGGGGCGAGCCGCCTGCGGCCGCACTGCGCCTTGCCAGCGGCGCCGACAAGGACGATGTGAGAACGGCAGTCGCCGCGGGCCACGCGGCGCACCGCGGCTTTGAGTGGATCGAACCATGAACGCGCAGGATTTCGAGATCGCGGTCGTCGGCGGCGGCCCGGCCGGCATGATCGCCGCCATCGCTTTCGCCGTCGAAGGCCGCAGCACGGTCCTCGTGGCACCCCCGCTCTCGACCGATGCCCGCACCACCGCTTTGATGCGGAGCTCGGTCGAAGAGCTCAACCGTCTCGGCGCCTGGGCGGCCCTTCGGGACGACGCCGCGCCGCTCGCCGCGATGCGCCTCATCGACGACACCCGCCGGCTGATCCGCGCCCCGGAAACGACGTTCTACGCAAGCGAGCTCGGCTTCGAGGCGTTCGGCTGGAACGTTGAGAACGACCGTCTGAATGCCGCCCTCTCGGCCCGCCTCGACGCCCTGGTGTCCGAGGGCGCTCCCCTGGTGCGCATCGCCGCGCCGGCCGAGTCGATCTCGGTCGAGGAACGCTCCGTCCGCATCGAGGCCGGGGCCGACGTGCTGCGCGCGACGCTCTGTGTCGGTGCCGACGGGCTGCGCTCGCCGGCGCGTGAGGCTGCCGGCATCGAATGCGTCGGCTGGGATTATCAGCAGGCGGCCTTCGTCACGAGCCTGTCCCACGAATTGCCCCACGGCGACAGCTCGACCGAATTCCACACCACCACCGGCCCGTTCACGCTGGTGCCGCTCGGGCCCCGTCGCTCGAGCCTCGTCTGGGTCGAGCGGCGGCCGCGCGCCGAGGCGCTCGCCGCCCTCGACGAGGACGCGCTCGCCCTCGAAATCGAGCGGCAGGCCCGCTCGTTCCTCGGCAAGATGCGGGTCGTGGCGCCGCGCGCCGTGCTGCCGCTCTCGACGCAGATCGCCCGCCGCTTCGGCGCCAACCGCATCGCCTTGGTGGGCGAGGCGGCGCACCGCATTCCGCCGATCGGCGCGCAGGGGCTCAATCTCGGCGTCCGCGACGTCGCGGACTTGGTCGCGGCGACCCGGCGCGCGAGCCTCGAAAGCGGCGATGTCGGCGGCCCGGCGGTGCTCACCGCCTACGACCGCGCCCGCCGCGCCGACGTCGGCCCGCGTACCGTCGGCGTCGATCTCCTCAACCGGAGCCTCCTCACGGGCTTCCTGCCGGTGCAGATCGCGCGCAGCCTCGGCCTCCTCGTCGCCGCCGAGGTTCCGCCGCTGCGCCGCCTGCTGATGCTCGGCGGTCTCGGCGAAGCGGTCGGCGCGCGCGGCCGCGCGCCCCGCATCACCGCGGGCGCCGACGCGGGCGGATGGTAGCGTTCGGCGATGCGGACCGCTATTGATCCCGCAGCCGCCGCATCGAACCGCTCGAGACGAACCGACCCCTTGTGACCGACGAATCCGCTTCCTCCTCCGCGCCGCGCGTAACCCTGCTGCATCGGATCGAATATGGCGCCGTGCGGGCGATCGCCGCCCTGATCCGGGCGCTGCCGCTCGACGTCGCGTCCGCGCTCGTCGGCGGCGCGTGGGCGCTCATCGCGCCGCTCACCAAGCGTCAGGCCCGCGCCCTCGACAATCTGCGCCACGCCTTTCCGGAGAAGAGCGAGGCCGAGCTGCGCCGCATCGCCCGCGAGGCCTGGCGCAATCTCGGCCGCGTCATGGCCGAGACGATCCTGCTCGACCGCCTCGTCGCCGACCAAAGCCGAATCGCGATTTCGGACACGCTCTTCCGCATGCGGGATCGCGGCCGCGAAGGCGGCGTGTTCTGCACTATGCACGGCGGCAATTGGGAGCTCGGCGTGCTGCCCTATCGCGGCGAACCGAAGCGGCCGTGGGGCGTCTATCAGGCGGTGCAGAACCCGCTAATCGATGCCTGGCTCGTCGGCCTGCGCGCCGATTATTACGGCGCCCTCCTGCCGAAGAGCCCGGCGACCGCGCGCAAGGTGCTCGCCCACGTGAAGCGCGGCGGCGCGGTCGGTCTCGTCGTCGATCACCGGGAAGCGGCCGGCATCGAGGTGCCGTTCTTCGGCCGCCCGGCGCTCGCGACGCCCTACCCGGCGATGCTCGCCCGCACTACCGGCCAGCCGCTCTTCATGGTGCATACGGTGCGCACCGAGGGCAGCCGATTCGTCCTCGACGGGGTCGAGATCAAGGTGCCCCAGACCGACGACCGCACCGCCGATATCCACGCCGCGACCGCGGCGATCCACGCCCTTTTCGAGGAGTGGATTCGCGCGCGGCCGGAGCAATGGATGTGGGCGCACCGGAAATGGGCCTACAAGATTCACCGCCGCGGCCTGATGCGGCGAGGCGAAGCGCCACCGGCGGCCCCTGCGCCGCCCCCCGCGGGATAGCGCACCGTTGGCGCTTGACTTCGCCGGCTCAACACGCGCATTGAGCGTGAAGGGCAGAAGAACGACATCGACGCGCGCGGAACCGACGCTGCGCAAAAAGGCTCCGGACTACCGCTTTATGGATAGCTTCAAGACCGCCAAGTTCGGCATCGGCCAGGTCGTCCGCCACCGGATCTACCCGTTCCGCGGCGTGATCTTCGACGTGGACCCGGTGTTCAACAACACCGAGGAATGGTGGCTCTCGATCCCGGAAGAAATCCGGCCCTCGAAGGAGCAGCCGTACTATCACCTGCTCGCCGAGAACGACGAGTCGGAATACATTGCCTATGTCTCGGAGCAGAATCTGCTGCCGGACGAATCGGGCGAGCCGGTGCGCCACCCGCAGATCGACGAGATCTTCGTCGTCGAAGACGGCCATTATCGCAGCCGCGACGACCGCCGCGCCCACTGAGGCGCAAGCCCCCGAAGACCCTCTCTGTTCGTTTCGACGCGCCCGAGCACCCGCTCCGGGCGCGTTTTCGTTTGCAACCGGCCGGCCGCGATGCGCGCGCCGCGGGGCACCAAAACGAAAAGCGGCGGGCTTTCGCCCGCCGCTCTAAACCCACTTTGTCGGACCTGGACGCGGCGGCTAGACCCGCCGGCCGCCGATCACTGCGCCGGGGCGGTGTCCGCCGGAGCCTCGCCCTGGGTCGCCTTCTTCTGCTCGTCGATGAGCTTCTGACGCGCCGCCTCGGCCTTCTTCTCGAGCTCGGACTGGAGCTGCTGCTGCTGGCGCTGCAGTTCCGCCGGGTCGATCGCCGGGCCGTCGTAGACCTTGCCGAAATTCTTGAGGGACATCGGGAACGGAACCGGCTTGCCCTGCTGGTTGAGCGTGATCAGCATGAGCTGATTGCCCTTCTTCAGCGCGGAAACCATCTGGTCCGAGGCGACGAGCTCGGCATAGCAGGCGTTCGGGAAGCAGATCGAGTACTTCGCCTGATCCTGCTTGCCGTTGTCGATCTGCACGCGCAGGCCCGGCTGGATCAGCATGCCCGGGGGCACGGCGATCATGAACAGGCGGCGCGCTTCGCCCTTGATGTCGCGGATCGCGACCGAGGCCATGAGCTGGCCGTTGTCGGTGCGCAGTTCCTGGGTGACGAGGCAGACCTGCTTCTTCGAGTTCGGGTCCGTGTTGCAGAACTTGACCCAGTTCGATTCCGGCAGGTTGGCGGCGGCGCCCTGCCCGTCCTGCTGCGCCTTCGGCGCCGGCGGGGCCTTCGGCGTCGCGTCCTGCGCAAAGGCGGACCCGCTCGCGAGCGCCATCAGCGCCGCGGCTCCGCTCAAAGCCAGGAACCGGCCAGCGCGCTTCTGAATTCCGAGCAGTGCACCCGTCATGAAAACCCCGTCGTCCTCGTCGTTCGCGCGCCGGCGCGTCCTACCCTGGTGCGGTGCCCCTGGGCCCCGCGCATCGCTGCCTCTTCGGCTCGCTCAAGAGGAGCCCTGAAGGCCGAGTGGGGCGACAGCAAGGCGTTTCGCGGCGGAGACAGCGTCGGCGGGCATCCTTACTCTGCCCCCCCGGCCATTTCCAGCGACAATGGCCCGCCGGACGCCTCCAAGCGGCGGAAACCGTGCGGAAGATCGCCCGCATGGCGTGTGCGCAACACTTGGGCGTTCGCGAAAGGTTCCAGCCTTCCCTAAGGTGGGTAGACGCCGCCCGTTTCGGGTGGTTCCGGACGCTTGCACCCCCTCGCTCGAGGCGCTCCACCGATTCGGACCGCACGGCGTCACCGCCGCCTCGCCGCCGCCATCCTAAATGTCTATGGTCCGCGTCATCGTCCTCCCGCGCGGAACCCCATCATGTCGGCTACAGACCCCCTTGCGATCGACGTCGTCTCGGACGTCGTCTGCCCCTGGTGCTTCCTCGGCCGCCGTCGCCTCGAACAGGCGATCGAGATGGTGCCGGAGGTTCCGGTCGTGGTGCGCTGGCGGCCCTATCTCCTCGATCCGAACGTGCCCGAGGAAGGCATGGACCGCGCCGCCTACATGAAGGCGAAGTTTCCCGATCCGGCGCAGATTCGCGCGATCCACGAGCGCCTTCAGGAGCTCGGCCGCAGCGTCGGCATCGATTATCGCTTCGACGCCATCGAGGTGGCGCCGAACACGCTCAACGCCCACCGGGTGATCCGCTGGGCGCTCGTCGAAGGGATGCAGGACGCCGTGGTCGAGCGGCTCTTCAAGCTCTATTTCGAGGAAGGCGCCGATCTGTCGCGCGCCGAGACCCTGGTCGATGCGGCCCGCGACGCGGGCATGAACGCCGAGGTGGTCGCCCGCCTCCTCGAAGGCGACGCCGACCTCGACGCGGTGCGCGAGGAGATCGCCGTGGCGCAACGCCTCGGCGTGACCGGTGTGCCCTGCTTCATCTTCGACAATCGCTACGCCGTAATGGGCGCGCAGGAAGCCGAAACCCTCGCCGCCGCCATCCGCCGCACGGCCGACGAACGGCTTTCGCCGGACGCCGCCGCCGAGACGGACTGAGCGGCGCTGGGTGCGGGCAAGATCACGCCCGCCGCAGCACCCCACCCCGTCGCCCTACGGGCCTCGACCCTCCCCCTCCAGGGGAGGGTTTAAGCGTGTTGTGAACGTAAGGCTTCACGTCCTTGTGGCAGAATATCAAAAGCCGGCGAGGACGACCTTGCCGCGGGCTTTGCCACTTTCGATGAAGGCGTGGGCGCGGCGGAGGTTCGCGGCATTGACGGGGCCGAACACCTCCGTCAGGGTCGAGCGGATCGCGCCCTGATCGACGAGATCGGCGACGTGCTTCAGGAGCCGGTGCTGAGCCTCAATGTCGGCGGTCGCGAACAGCGATCGCGTGAACATGAATTCCCAGTGCAGCGAGGCGCTCTTGCGCTTCAGGAGCGACACGTCGATCGGGCCCGGATCGTCGATCAGGGCGAAGCGGCCCTGGGGCACGATGATCTCCGCGAGTTCGGCGAAGTGCTTGTCGGACTGCGTCGTCGAGAAGACGAAGGCCGGCTTGTCGAGGCCGAGCGCGGCATATTCGACGGCGAGCGGCTTGGCGTGGTCGATGACGTGGTGGGCGCCGAGCTCCCGACACCAATCCGCCGTCTCGGGCCGCGAGGCGGTGGCGACGATCGTGAGGTCGGTGAGCCGGCGGGCGAGCTGGATCGCGATCGAGCCGACGCCGCCAGCTCCGCCGACGATGAGCAGGATCGGCGCCGCACCGCCGGGAAGAATGTTGACCAGCAGGCGGTCGAACAAGGCCTCGTAGGCGGTGATCGAGGTCAGCGGCAGCGCCGCCGCAGCGGCGAAATCGAGCGTCGCCGGCTTCGGCCCGACGATGCGCTCGTCGACCAGATGGAATTCCGAGTTGGTACCGGGCTTATCGATCGCACCGGCATAGAACACCGCATCGCCCGCCTTGAAGAGCGAGACCTCGGGCCCGGTCTCCACCACGATGCCGGCAGCGTCGTAGCCGAGGATCTTCGGCGTGCCGTCGGTCGATCCGCCGCGGCGGCGGACTTTGGTGTCGACCGGATTGACCGACACGGCCTTCACCTGCACGAGGAGTTGACGTCCCTCGGGCGCCGGGCGGGCGATTTCGACATCAACGAGCGAGCGCTCGTCCTCGATCGGCAGCGATTCGTAAAATCCAACGGCGCGCATGGCGGATCTCTCCTTGGGCTCCCCCGGAGCCTTGGTCGGAACGTCGCGGCGGCCCTCAAGCGCATCAAGCGCGGCAGGGCCGTTCGCGAATGGCCCCGATGTCGGCTATAAGGGCCGTGTGCGCAAGAACGCACATAAACCGCCCATAGTGCCCTTTTTGATACTGTCGCCCTGTCCCCGGGAGGATCGTCCATGCCGCGCGTGCGCCACGCCCGCTTCGATTGCGCCCCCGGCTGTGCGGTCGAGCGCACCCTGTCGCTGATCGACGGCAAGTGGAAAGGCGTGATCCTGTTTCACCTTGCCGAGGGGACCTTGCGCTTCAATGCGCTGCGCCGCCTTTTGCCGAGCATCACCCAGCGCATGCTCACCAATCAGCTTCGCGAACTCGAGGCCGATGGCCTCGTGACACGCACCGTCTTCGCCCAGGTGCCGCCCCGGGTCGATTACAGCCTCACGCCGTTCGGCGAGAGCCTGAAGCCGGTGCTCGCGGCGCTCAAAGCCTGGGGCGACGCCCACCCGTACGAGGCCGCGGCGGAGAGCGACGCGGCGTAACCCGATCCTCTCGAGGCCATCCTGATGCACGGTCGCATTGTCTGGAACGAACTCAACACGCGCGATCCCGAAGCCGCGAAGGCCTTCTACGGCACGGTGATCGGCTGGACGTTCGCCCCGAAGGAAATGTCGGACGGCCGGACCTATTGGCTCGCGATGGCCGACGGTGAGCCGGTTGCAGGGCTTTTCACGCTCGACGCCGACCAGCACGCCGACATCCCTGACCACTGGTTCGCCTATCTGGAAGTCGACGACGTGGATGCCCGAGCCGCCACGGCGATCGCTGGGGGCGGGACTCTGCGGACCGGACCGGAGGACATCCCCGGCGTCGGCCGCCTTGCGGTGATCCGCGATCCCGTCGGCGCCTATCTCGGCTGGATGACCCCGCGGCCTTAGCGTCCTGACGCCGTCCCCGAGACGAGCTCGGCTCAGGCTGCACGATCTCACGCGGCTTTGGCGCCGGTCGCCTCCTCGGCGAGGCGGACGAGCTTGACCAGGATTGCCGCGGAGCCCTTCAGGCGCTCTTCGGGCTTCGCCCAGTCGCGGCTCAGCACGATGCGCTGATCCGGGCGGATCTTCGCCAGCACGCCCTGCTCGCCGATATAGCGGACGAGGCCGGCCGGATTGGGGAACTTGGCGTCCCGGAAGGTGATGACGATGCCCTTCGGGCCGGCATCGATCTTCTCGACGTTGGCGCGCCGGCACAGGCCCTTGATGTAGACGATCTTGAGGAGGTGCTCGACCTCGTTCGGCAAGGGCCCGAAGCGATCGACGAGTTCGGCGCCGAAGGCATCGATCTCCTTCGGCTCGGCGATGTCGGCGAGGCGGCGATAGAGGCCGAGGCGGAGCTGGAGGTCCGGCACGTACTCCTCGGGGATGAGCACCGGCGTGCCGATGGAGATCTGCGGCGACCATTTCTCGTCCGCTTCCATGTCGCCACCGGCGCGCAGCATCGCCACCGCCTCTTCCAGCATCTCCTGATAAAGCTCGTAACCGACTTCCTTGATGTGGCCGGACTGTTCGTCGCCGAGCAGGTTGCCGGCGCCGCGGATATCGAGATCGTGGCTCGCGAGCTGGAAGCCCGCGCCGAGGGTGTCGAGCGATTGCAGCACCTTGAGCCGCCGCTCGGCGGTCGGCGTCAGCGCCTTGCCGACCGGCACCGTGAGGAGCGCATAGGCCCGTGTCTTGGAGCGCCCGACGCGGCCGCGGAGCTGGTAGAGCTGGGCGAGGCCGAACATGTCGGCGCGGTGGACGATCAGCGTGTTGGCGCTCGGAATGTCGAGGCCGGATTCGACGATGGTGGTCGAGAGCAGGACGTCGTAGCGGCCCTCGTAGAACGCCGTCATGACGTCCTCGAGCTCCGTCGGCGGCATCTGGCCGTGGGCCACGGCGACCTTCACCTCCGGCACCGTCTCGTCGAGGAATTGCTTGATCTCGGCGAGGTCGGAGACGCGCGGGCAGACATAGAAGCTCTGGCCGCCGCGGAAGCGCTCGCGCAACAGCGTCTCGCGGATGACGAGCGGATCGAACGGCGAGATGAAGGTGCGCACCGCCAGCCGGTCGACCGGCGGCGTCGCGATCACCGAGAGTTCGCGGACGCCGGTCAAGGCGAGTTGCAGGGTGCGCGGGATCGGCGTCGCCGACAGCGTCAGCACGTGAATCTCGGCCTTGAGCTCCTTGAGCCGTTCCTTGTGCTTGACGCCGAAGTGCTGCTCCTCGTCGACGATGAGGAGCCCGAGATCGCGGAACTGGATGTTCTTGGCGAGGAGCGCGTGGGTGCCGACCACGATGTCGACGGTGCCGTCGGCGAGGCCTTTGCGCACCTCGGCCTGCTCCTTGGCCGGCACGAGGCGGGACAACTGGGCGAGCTTGAGAGGCATGCCCCGGAAGCGCTCGTTCACCGTCTTGAAGTGCTGGCGGGCGAGCAGCGTCGTCGGCACCAGGAGCGCGACCTGGCGGCCCGACATGGCGGCGACGAAGGCGGCACGCAACGCGACCTCGGTCTTGCCGAATCCGACGTCGCCGCAGACGAGGCGGTCCATCGGCCGGCCCGCCGCGAGATCCTCGGTGACGGCGTCGATCGCCTGGAGCTGATCGTCGGTCTCGTCATAGGGGAAGCGGGCGACGAACTCGTCGAACAGCCCCTCCGTCGGCGTCAGCACCGGCGCGGAGCGCAGGGCACGCGCCGCCGCGGTCTTGATAAGCTGGTCGGCGATCTCGCGGATGCGCTGCTTGATGCGGGCCTTGCGGGCCTGCCACGCCCCGCCGCCGAGCTTGTCGAGCTGGGCGTCGCTCTCGTCCGAGCCCGAGCCGTAGCGCGACAGCAGGTCGATGTTCTCGACCGGCAGAAAGAGCTTGTCGCCGCCGGCATAGACGAGTTCCAGGCAATCGTGCGGCGCGCCGGCAGCCTCGATGGTCTTGAGGCCGACGAAGCGGCCGATGCCGTGATCGACGTGAACGACGAGGTCGCCTTCGGCGAGCGTGCCGGCCTCGGTGATGACTTCGGCGCCCGACGCCCGGCGCTTGCGCGGACGCACCAGGCGGTCGCCCAGGATGTCCTGCTCGCCGATGACGACCAGGTTGCCGACCTCGAAGCCGGTCTCGATCCCGAGCACGACGAGCGCCACCATCTCGGGCGGCAGCTTGTCGATCTCGGCCCAGTTGTCGACCGGCTTCATCGCGCCGAGATTGTGGTCGGCGAGCACCTGACCGAGGCGGTCGCGGGAGCCGGCGGACCATGACGCGAGCACCACGCGCTTCTTAGCCCGTCTCAACGTCACGATATAATTGACGAGAACATCGAAGATATTCTCGCCCGCCGCGCGCTCGGCGGCGAACGTGCGGCCGTGCTTGCCGCCCATATCCACGACGGTGCCCGACGCCACACTCTCGGCAAGGGCGAACGGCGACAGGCGGATGCGGGCGTGCGAGGCGAGCGCGGCGTGCCAGCTATCGGTGTCGAGATAGAGCGCGTCGGGCTCGATCGGCCGATAGGGCACGTCGGCCTTCGCTTGTTCGAGGCCGGTCTTGCGCGATTGATAATGGTCGAGCGCCTGCTTCTGCCGCTCGGAGAGGGCATCCTCGACCAACGCGTCGAGCACGATCGGGGCATCGCCGAGATAATCGAACACCGTGTCGAGCCGCTCGTGGAACAGCGGCAGCCAGTGTTCGAGGCCCGGATAGCGGCGGCCCTCGCTGATCGATTGATAAAGGAGATCGTTGCGGTCGGCGGCGCCGAAGCGGGCGACATAGGCCTGCCGGAAGCGGCGGATGGCGTCCGGCGAGAGCACCACTTCGCTCATCGGCACGAGCGAGATCTGGGTGAGCTGGCCGGTGGTGCGCTGGGTCTCTGGATCGAACGAACGGATCGATTCCAGGGTGTCGCCGAAGAAATCGAGACGCACCGGCGCCTGCGTGCCGGGCGCAAAGAGATCGACGATACCGCCGCGCACCGCATATTCACCGGAATCCCGCACGGTCGCGGTGCGCAGGAAGCCGTTGCTCTCCAGCCATTCGACGAGGGTGGTGATATCGACGCGGTTGCCCACGTGGGCCGACAACACCGACTTCGCGAGAGCGTCTCGGGACGGCACGCGCTGGGCGGTGGCGTTGACGGTCGTCAGTAGAACGCGCGGCGCCTTGCCGACGCGGCCGGTGGCCAGCTTCGCCAGCGCCGCCATGCGCCGCGCCGCAACGACCGCCGACGGCGACACACGGTCGTAGGGCATGCAATCCCAGCCGGGCAGCACGACGACCTCGACCTCCGGGGCGAACACCGCGAGCGCCTCCGCAATCGCCGAGAGGCGCTGCCCGTCGCGGGCGACGAAGGCGAGCGCGAGCGGCTGACCGGCCCGCCGCCGGGCCGCCGCCCGGATCAGATCGCCGAGCACCAGGGCGTCGTAGCCGTCCGGCACCGAGGCGATGGTGGCATCGCCGGAACGCGCGAGGAGGTCGTCGAAGGTCGGGCGGGTCATGAGTTCTTCGCAATATCGGCAGGCAAGGCCAGCCGTCAGAGATCGTTGCCGTCAGAGATCGTAGAGGCCTTCGGCGATGGCGCGTCCCGAATGGAACCGCACCATGTCGCGCCACAGCGGCGTGTCGTAAGGCTCGGGCACCGGCTCGCGGCCGACGAACCACCCGAGCAGCATCTGGTCCTGCACGTCCATCAGGTGCTCGAACGCACTCACCTCGTCGTCGCTCCACGCGACGATGTGGGCGTCGATGTACGAGCCGAGCAGAAGATCCATCTCCCGCATGCCGCGGTGCCAGGCCCGGAACAGGAGACGGCGGCGACGCGCATCGACCTCGGCGCTGGTGATTGTAGTGCCGGTCAAGGCTGTGATCCTCGAGAGGGCTCGGAAAGGAGGGTTCTAGCGCTCCGAAGCCTTGTTGTCAGGGTCTTGGTGAGTCCGGACCTCCATCAGTCGGATCGGGAGCCGGGAACCCCGAGGCGGGAAGACGCCCGGATCGGACCTGCTATAAGCTGCCGGCGATGCGGCCCGAGATTCTCAATCCCCTATTCCGACCGGTCACGGCGCTGAAGGGCGTCGGCCCGCGGCTTGCTGCGCTGTTCGATCGCCTGCTCGCGAGCGGCGACCGCGAGCCGGTCGTCGCCGATCTCTTGTTCCATCTTCCGACCGGGCGGATCGACCGCCGCACCCAGCCCGGCATCGCCCGATCTCCCCAGGGCGCCGTGGTGACGCTCAAGGTCCGCATCGACCGCCACGAGCCGCAGCGCCGCGGCAGCCGCGCGCCCTATCGCGTGTTCGCCTCGGACGAGACGGGCGAGATCGCCCTCCCCTTCTTCCACGCCAAGGCGGACTGGCTCGAGCGCGAACTGCCGGTCGACGCGATCCGCTATGTGAGTGGCAAGGTCGAGTGGTTCAATGGGCGGCCGCAGATGCCGCATCCGGATTACATCGTCCCCGAAGAGGATTTCGCTTCTCTGCCGCTCGTCGAGCCGGTTTATCCGCTGACCGAGGGGCTCGGGCAGAAGGCGATCGTGCGCGCCGTCGCCGCCGCGCTCGAGAGCTTGCCGCGCGGTCTGCCGGAATGGCAGGACGCGGCGTGGCTCGAGGCCCGCAATTGGCCCTCGTTCACCGACGCCTTGCACTGCCTGCACCGGCTCGAGGCGATCGAAGGGACGGAGGCCGAGGCCGCCGCCCGCGCCCGCCTCGCCTATGACGAACTGCTCGCGAACCAGCTCGCGCTCGCCCTCGTCCGCGCTCGATTGCGGCGTCCCTCCGGCGAGGCGCGGTTGCCCACGGGCGAGCACACCGCCCGCATCACGGCCGCCCTGCCCTTCGCTCTGACATCGTCCCAACAGGCGGCGATCGCCGATGTCGCAAAGGATCTGGCGGCGCCGCGCCGCATGCTCCGCCTGATCCAGGGCGATGTCGGCTCCGGCAAGACGATGGTCGCCCTGTTCGCGATGGCGATGGCGGCGGAGGCCGGCGGCCAAGCGGCGATGATGGCGCCGACCGAACTCCTCGCCCGCCAGCACCTCGCGGCGATCGGGCCGCTCGCCGCCGCGGCCGGGCTCAAGGCCGCCGTGCTCACCGGCCGCGAGCGGGGCAAGGAGCGCGAGGCAGTGCTTGCCGGCCTCGCCGACGGCTCCATCGACATCGTCGTCGGCACCCACGCCCTGTTCCAGGGCGAGGTCGCGTTCCGCAATCTGACCCTCGCCGTGGTCGACGAGCAGCACCGCTTCGGCGTGCACCAGCGGCTGGCGCTCTCCACCAAGGGCCGCGGCACCGACGTGCTGGTGATGACGGCGACGCCGATCCCGCGCACGCTGGTGCTCGGCCTGTTCGGCGACATGGATGTTTCGAAGCTCACCGAGAAGCCGGCCGGCCGCAAGCCGATCGAAACGCGGACGATCCCGAGCGAACGGCTCGGCGAGCTCGTCGCCCGCCTCGCGTCCGCGCTCGATGCCGGCCAGAAGGCCTATTGGGTCTGCCCGCTGGTCGAGGAAAGCGAGGAGAGCGACCTCGCCGCCGCCGAAGGCCGCCGGGAGGCGCTGACGCAAGCCCTCGGGCCCCGCGTCGGGCTCGTCCACGGTCGCATGAAGCCGGCCGAGAAGGATGCGGCGATGGCGGATTTCCGCGAAGGCCGCACCCGTCTCTTGGTCGCCACCACCGTCATCGAAGTCGGCGTCGACGTGCCGGACGCGACGATCATGGTGATCGAGCATGCCGAGCGCTTCGGCCTCGCCCAGCTCCACCAATTGCGCGGACGGGTCGGACGCGGCGACAAGCCCTCGACCTGCCTCCTGGTCTACCGCCCGCCCCTCGGGCTGACGGCCCAGGCGCGCCTCAAGATCATGCGCGACACCGAGGACGGCTTCCTGATCGCCGAGGAGGATCTGCGGCTGCGCGGCGAAGGCGAACTGCTCGGCACCCGCCAGAGCGGGATGGCCTCGTTCCGCATCGCGGATCTTTCGATCGACGGCGACCTCGTCGAGGCCGCCCGCGACGATGCCCGGCTGGTGCTCGCCACCGATCCGGAGCTGACGAGCCCGCGCGGGGAAGCCCTGCGCACGCTCCTCTACCTGTTCCGCCGCGACGAGGCCGTGCGGCTCTTGCGCTCCGGCTGACGTCGCCTATTCCACCGTCACCGACTTATTCGACGGTAACGGACTTATTCGACCGTCACCGATTTCGCGAGATTGCGCGGCTGGTCGACGTCGGTGCCGTTCACCACCGCCGTGTGATAGGCGAGGAACTGCACCGGGATCGCATAGACGATCGGGGCGATTTCCGGCGGCATCTTCGGCAGGAGGATCGTCTCCGCAGGGGTCAGGCCGGCATGGGCGAGCCCTTCCTCGTCGGTGACGAGAATGATGCGTCCGCCGCGCGCGGCGACCTCCTGCATGTTCGACGCCGTCTTCTCGAACAGGCTGTCGAACGGCGCCACGACGACGACGGGCACGCTCTCGTCGATGAGCGCGATCGGCCCGTGCTTGAGCTCGCCCGCGGCGTAGCCTTCGGCGTGGATATAGGAGAGTTCCTTGAGCTTCAGCGCGCCTTCGAGCGCGATCGGATAGCTCGTGCCACGGCCGAGATAGAGCACGTCCGAAGCCTTGTGGATGCGTCGGCCGATCTCGGCGATCTCATGCTCCAGCGCGAGCGCCTGGGACACCAGACGCGGCACCTCGGCGAGCGCTTCGACGAGGCGCTTCTCCTCGGCCGCGTCGATGGTGCCGCGAGCCCGGGCCGCCGCGACAGCGAGCGAGGCGAGCACGGAAAGCTGGCAGGTGAAGGCCTTCGTCGAGGCGACGCCGATCTCGGGGCCGGCGAGCGTGGGCAGCACGACGTCGGATTCCCGGGCGATGGTCGAGGTCGGCACGTTGACGACCGCCGCGATGCGCTGGCCGGCCTCGCGGCAATAGCGCAGCGAGGCGAGCGTGTCGGCGGTCTCCCCCGATTGCGAGATGAAGATCGAAAGGCCGCCGGGCTTCAGCGGCACCTCGCGGTAGCGGAATTCCGAGGCGACATCGATATCGACCGGTAGCCGCGCCAGACGCTCGAACCAATATTTGCCGACGAGACCCGCATAATAGGCCGTGCCGCAAGCGGCGATCGAGACCCGCTCGACGGCGGCGAAATCGAGCCCTTCCGGCGCCTTGGCGCGTCCCTCCGCGAGATCGAGATAATAAGCGAGCGTGTGGCCGATCACGTCCGGCTGCTCGGCGATCTCCTTCGCCATGAAGTGGCGATAGTTGCCCTTCTCGACGAGCAGCGCGGACGATTGCAGCACCTTGAGCGGGCGGGCGACTGGGCGATCCTCCGCGTCGAAGATGGTGACGCCCTTGCGGTCCAGCACCGCCCAGTCACCCTCTTCGAGATAGACGATCCGGTTCGTAAAGGGCGCGAGCGCGATGGCATCCGACCCGAGATAGGTCTCGCCCTTGCCGAGGCCGACCGCGAGCGGCGATCCGCGCCGCGCCGCGAGCAGGAGATCCTCCTCGCCCTCGATCAGGATCGCGAGCGCGAAGGCGCCGCGCAGCCGCTTCAGCGTCTTGGCCAGGGCGTCTTGCGGCGTCTCGCCCGCCGCGAGCGCGACGGACAGGAGATGGGCGATGACTTCCGTGTCGGTGTCGCTCTCGAACACGGCGCCGCCGGCGATCAACGCGTCCTTCAGCTCGCGGAAATTCTCGATGATGCCGTTGTGGACGACGGCGACGCGGCCGGCGACGTGCGGATGCGCGTTGCGCTCGGTCGGCCCGCCATGGGTCGCCCAGCGGGTGTGGCCGATCCCGATCACGCCGGCGAGGGGATGGGCGGCCGCCTCAGCCTCAAGGTTCTTGAGCTTGCCGGCCGCGCGCAAGCGGGTGAGCCGCCCGCCTTCGAGCGTCGCGATGCCGGCGGAATCGTAGCCGCGATATTCGAGGCGCTTCAGCGAATCGATGAGACGCTCGGCAACTGGCGCATTGCCGAGAATTCCTACGATACCACACATCGGCCGATACTCTCGCTGATCCCGTTCGATCGTCCTCTATCAACAGGACTGGCGACTGCCCAATCAAACTGGGTGTCAAATTGTAAGGCGCGCCTCGCTCGATTGAACTGCGAGACGCTCGTGCCCGCCGTTCATCGACAAGCCACGTGCGTTAATCTTTTTCGACAGAGCATCCGCCGCGTTAATCTTTGGCGGCCTTGCGCTCTGCTTTGAGCGCGGCGAGGCGCTTGCGGATCTCCGCGGAGCGGCCGGGGATCACCGCCTGACGGCCGCGCGCGACGGCGAGCGCATCGGCCGGGACATCCTCGACGATCGTGCTGCCGGCGGCGACGAGGGCACCATCGCCGATCGCGACCGGCGCGACGAGCGCCGAGTTCGAGCCGATGAAGGCGCCCGCGCCGATATCGGTGTGGTGTTTGAGGAAGCCGTCGTAGTTGCAGGTGATCGTGCCGGCACCGATGTTCGCCCCGGCCCCGACCCGCGCGTCGCCGATATAGCTCAGGTGGCTGATCTTGGCGCCGGCCTCGACCTTTGCCGCCTTCACCTCGACGAAGTTGCCGACTTTCGCATCGGTCCCGAGATCGGCGCCCGGGCGCAGCCGAGCGAATGGGCCGACAGTGGCGCCGCCGGCCACCCGCGCCCCTTCGAGATGCGAGAAGGCGTGGACTACCGCGCCGCTTTCGATGACGACGCCGGGGCCGAACACCACGTTCGGCTCGATCACGACATCGCGGCCGATGACGGTGTCATAGGCGAAGAAGACGGTCTCCGGCGCGATCATGGTGACGCCGGCGGCGAAGGCGTCGGCGCGGGCGCGGGCCTGGAACGCGGCTTCGCAGGCGGCGAGTTGGGCGCGGTCGTTGACGCCGAGCACCTCCTGCTCGTCGACGATCTCGACGCCCACCGAGAGGCCGGCCGCGGCGGCGAGCCCGATCACGTCGGTCAGGTAGAATTCGCCCTTGGCGTTGTCGTTGCCGATGGCGTCGAGGAGCGGCAGCACATGGAGGCCGCGGAAGGCGAGAATGCCGGAATTGCACAGACGGACGGCGCGCTCGGCCGCGCTCGCATCCTTCTCCTCGCGGATGGCGACGAGCCTGTCGCCGTCCATGAGCAGACGGCCGTAGCCGGTCGGATCGGCCGCCTCGAAGCCGAGCACGACGAGATCGGCCCCGTCCGCGATGCGGGCGCGCAGGCGCTCGAGCGTCTCCGGCCGCACCAGCGGGGCGTCGCCGTAGAGCACCACCACGTCGTCGGCACCATGTTCCAGGGCGGCCCGCGCCTGGAGCATCGCATGGGCGGTGCCGCGACGCTCCTCCTGGACGAAAACCTCCGTCTCGCCCGGCAGCGCCCCGACGGCCTTGCGCACGGCGTCGGCGCCGTGGCCGATGACGAGGGCGATCCGGTCGGCGCCGGCCGACCGCGCCGCGGCGAGCACATGGCCGACCATCGGCCGGCCGCCCACGGCATGGAGAACCTTCGGCAGCGAGGATCGCATCCGGGTTCCCTCCCCGGCCGCGAGAATGACGGCGAGACAGGAGCGGCGTGCGGTCATGGCGATCCTCCGGGCATCTCTCCGCCACGTGCGGAGCGCTCCGCTTCTGCCACACTCGCCGCGCTTGCCCAAGTGCCGAGGGTTCGCACAAGCACGGAGGCTTGCCCATGGAGGGGTGGCGCCGTGCCGGCCCGAATCTGGGCCAGCAATACGTCAGGGCGATCCGGGAGGCACGTTTGCCGGGATCTCCCCGCCCCGAACCTCCCCCGCGACATCGAAGAACTTGGCGGGCTCGATGCGCGACCAGCCTTGATCGAACGGGCGGCCGAGCACGATGCCAAGCACCATGACGACGACGAGCGCGGTCGCCGCCGTCATGAAGCCCGTTTGAATCGGATGCGCCGAATGGGTCACCGCGACGCCGACGATCAAGACGAGCCCGAGACCGATCGCCAGATAGAGCTTGCCGTAGGCGGAGCCATCAATGGCGATCACGATGCGGCGGGTGCGGGCATCGAACGCCTTGCCGGAGAGATCGTAGATGTTGCGCAGGATGATCTGATCGTCCGGATTGTCGGAATGCCGGCTCGTCAGCGTCTGGATGGCGTAGAGCCTGCCGCGAGCTTCCTGGCCGATCGGATAATCCGGGCTGTGGATCGTGGCGAGGATCGGCCACTCGTCGGTCTCGACGATCCGCGCATAGGCGACGATGTCGCCGCGGATCTCGGACTTCGCCGGCTCCGTCAGTCCGCCCGCGAGCGACCACATGCGCGACAGCGCCCGCGCCTCGTCGTTGACGGCTCTGAGCGCATCGACGTTGCTCGCCCACACATCGGCGGTCAGAAACGCGGCCGACAGGCCGAAGATGCCGCCGATCGGGCTCAGGATCGAAGCGGAGATACCGATGAACGCTTTCGGAAAGCGCGCCTTCACGAAGAGGACGACGGCGAATACCACGACCGCATAGAGCATCACGAAGGCCGTCACGACCAGCGCCTCGCCGAAGGCGGAGAAGTGATCGTGAACCCATTCGAGCGGCGTGAAGAATCCCTGCAGGAAGGTGTTCATGCCCGCGTGTCCCCGATCCGGGGCGCGTCCTGCCACCCCGCCTTCATGGCGCCTCGGCGGGAGACTTAGCTCGTGATTGTAACGGCGCGAAAAAGGCGGGCGGCCGGAACGCAGCCGCTTGTGACGGCTTGTTGCATGGAGGTCGCAGGCGCGCCTTATGTATGGTCTTTCAGAAGGCAGTGGCGTTATCTGCCCCCGCCGCCCTCGGCCACGTGATCCTTTCGTTCTCGGAGAATACCGGATGTCGCCTGCCGCCCCGTCCCGCCGCCCGTCCCGCTCCCGGCAGGCTTTGCGCCGTTCGCTCGCCGCGCTTCTCCTGACGAGCGCGCTCGCGTCCCCCGCCTTCGCCGCGCCGAAGACCGGCAACCCGATCGCCGACGCGTTCCTCGCGAGCCTCGAAGCCCGCGGCCTCGAGAACATCCAGGTCGGCGCCGTCACCGGGGGACCGGGCACCGCCGACATCAGCACGCTGACCGGCGAACTGAAGCCCGAGCCGCCGAAGCCGCCCGAGCCGTCCGCCGACGGCACCCCGGCCCCGCAGCCGCCGGCGCCCCCGCCGCCGCAGAAGGTCACGGTCGAGCACGTCCTGATCGACAAGGCGACCGCCGACGGCGGCCGGGTGAAGGCCGACGTTCTCGACCTCAAGGGCCTGTCGCTAGTCGACGGGGAGGACACCGTCACGATCGGCGAGATCACCGCCGACGGCGTCGAGATTCCCTCGGCCGCCGACATCGCGGCGGCGCCGAACTCCACTAAGGGTCAGGCCACCTACAAGCACGCCCAGCTCACCGACATCCTGATCCGCGGCAAGGACAATTATCAGGTCCCGATCCGCTCCATCACGATGGAGACCGACGACATCGCGAACGGCGTGCCGCACAAGGTCTCGCTCGCGATCAACGACGTCTCTGTCAACGTCGCGAACATGCCGGACGACGACACCCGCAAGCAGTTGACCCGTCTCGGCTACACCTCCCTCGATCTGTCGCTCCAGGCGAGCGGCACCTGGGACGAGGCCAAGGCGACGGCGAACCTCGACACCTTCCAGTTCGGCGGTCCGGGCATCGGCACGCTGACGCTCACCGGTTCGTTCGGCGGCGTGACCGCGGACGCGATCGCCAAGCTCGAATCGGCCAAGACCCCGGACGAGACCACGCAGGTGCTCCAGTCCCTCACGGTCAATCGTCTGGACCTGAGCTTCAAGAACGATACCCTCGTCGAGCGTCTCCTCGATGCGCAGGCGAAGGACCAGGGCACCACGCCGGCGACGATCGTCGAGCAACTCTCGGCGGCGCTCCCGCAGCTCCTGGCGCCGATCTCCGACGTGACGTTCCGCAACAAGGTGACCGACGCCGGCACGAACTTCCTCAAGGCGCCGAAGTCGATCACCGCCACGGTGGCCCCGCCCAAGCCGCTGCCGTTCGCCCAGGTTCTCGGCACCGCCATGATGGCGCCGCAGACCCTGCCGGACGTCCTCAATGCCGACGTGAAGGCGAACCAGTAACCTTTTGAAAGAGAAGGACCTTGCATGCCGCTGCCAGCGCTCGATCCGACTAAGACGCGCGCCCTCCGGTCGTCGTTCGCGACGGTCCTTCTCGTCACCGCCTTCGCCGCTCCGGCGGCGCAGGCGGCCGACGGCCGCGCTGCGGCCGATCAATGGCTCGCCGATCTCAAGGCCTTCAAGGGCGTCGAGGTGCGCGGCGGCACCATCACCGAGGAGGACGGCGGCCGGAAGGTCGTCGTCTCCAACGTCTCGATCGATTGGAGCCACAGCTTCGATTTCGTGGTCCGCGACGAGACGGCCGATCAGGCGGATAGCACCACACCGGGCACGAAGACGCCCGGAGGCGACACCGCCGGAAAGCCCACCAAGTCCCACGTCGAGGTCAAGCTCGAGATCGAGCTGCCCAAGGTCACCTTCGAGGACTTCGCCGAGCACGACGGCCTCTACAGCGCCAAGCGGATCGACGTGCCCGCGGCCGACATCGTGATGGATGCCACGGGCGGCGCCGAACACCGGACCTTCTCTCAGAGCTACGCCCTCAAGGATCTCACCGCCGAGGGGGCCTCGTGGCCGCGCACGCCGGCGATTCCAGACGATCCCAAGCACCCCTTCTCGCGGTTCAAGCCGCTCATCGACGCCTCGGCAAAGCTAGCCCTGAAGCACTGGTCCGTCGGCGGCGCCACGATCGACACTGTGCAGGCCGGCACCCGGCAGACGACGACCTATGGCGGTCTCGAGGCGCGCGACATCGACGAAGGGCGGATCGGCTCGATGATCGCCCGCGACTCGGCGACCCGCGCCACCGTGGATGAGCCGGCCGCGGCCGAAGCCGGCAAGAGCGACGCGGGCCCCGCCCCGCAGCAGACATTTTCGCTGGCCCAGAAGACGGCCGAGTACCGCAACTACGATTACGGCCTCTTGGCGCGCTCGCTGTTCGGCTCGCCGGAGACCGCCCGCGCCCCGGCCCAGCTGCTCGAATATGGCGGGGTCGAAGGCTTCACCATGGAATTCCCCGAGGCCTCGGTCTCGATCGCACGCGAATCGGTCGAACGGATGACCGCCGCCGTGCCCTCCGTCTCGGTCGCCGACCTGATCGACAAAGCGCTCTCGGGCGAGGAGATCGATCCCGTCGCGGCGAGCGACATCCTGATGACCTATGCCGGCGGCTTCGCCGTCGGCCGCGTCGGGCTCAACGGGCTCGGCGTCGAGGGCGGGCCGGCGCGCGGCAAAATCGGCGAGATCGCCGCCAGCGGACTCGACGCCTCCGGCATCCGCGAGATCGCGGTTTCGGATGTCGCCATCGAGGAGAAAGGCGAGAAGAACACCTTCTCGCTCGGCCGCTTCGCCCTCACCGACATCCGCTTCCCGACGAAGGCGGCGATCCTCGCGCTGATCAAGATCGGCGTCGCCCAGGCCGAGGTCGAGACCCCGAAGGACGAAGGCGCGCCGCCCGCCCCGGACGACGCTCCCGACGGCGGCCCCGACAAGGCGCCTCCCGCCGACAGCGGCGAGCCGAAGGTGCAGAAAACCGAGGCTGTGCCGGATCCGACGACGCGCCAGATGCTCGACGCGGTCCCGATGCTCGGTGGCTTCACGATCGAGAAGGTGCGCTATGCGACGGAGGGATCGGACGCCCTGTCGCTGGACCGCCTCGCCCTCGCCCAGAGCGCGTTCGTGCCGCCGATCCCCACCGCCGTTTCGCTCAAGATCGCGAAGCTCGAGGTCCCCGAATACCTCCTGAAGAGCGGCGAGGACGACGAGACCTTCACCTATCTGAAGGAGCTCGGTCTCGTGCCGCTGCGCTTCGACGGCGAATTCGGCCTCAAGTGGGATGCGGCGACGGGCGACGCGATGCTGTCGCCGTTCCGGGCGACGGTCGAGCACGGCGGCGTTCTCAACGCCTTCGTGGCGCTCGCGGGCGTGCCGCAATCGGTGTTCGAGAACCCCGACGAGGCGCAGACCGCACTGCCGAGCATCAGCGTGAAATCCGCCCACATCTCGCTCTCGAACGCCGAGGCGATCCAGCGGTTCATCGCCGCGCAGGCGAAGGAAAGCGGCCTTCCGGCCGACGCGCTGACGACCGGTCTCGTCCAGACCGCTCAGGAGATGGTGGCGGACGTTGCCGGCGAGGCCTTCGCCGCGCGGGTGAAGGTGGCGCTCGAGCGGTTCCTGAAGGATCCGACGGGCACACTGCGCTTCGAGGCGAAGCCAGCGGCGCCGGTTCCCCTCACCCAGGTCATCGGCGCGGCGATGCTCGCCCCGTCGTCGCTGATCGGGCTGCTCTCGGTGGAGGCGACGGCGACGCGCTGAGGTCGCGCCGCCGGCTCGCTCACGGGAGCGGCGACTTCATCCGGGCGTTCTCGATGTGATCGCCTGGCTTGAGGCCGATCCGGGTCGCCGTTCCGGCCTCCACCTCGAGCACGAAGCGCACGGGAAAGCCGGACGGGATGCCGACTTCCGAGAAGGGCACCGTGTCCTTGGCGATCCGCATCACGACGCCGTCGGAACGGATGAAGATCATGTCGAGGGAGAGCGGCGTGTTCTTCATCCAGAACGCGACGTCCTGATCGTTGCCGAAATCGAACAGCATGCCGGTGTTCGGCGCGAGGTGTTCGCGGAACATCAGCCCGCGGGCGCGGGAGTCGGGATTGTCGGCAATCTCCACGTCGAAGGTCGTATGGCCTTGCGACGTTACCGCCACGAGCGCCTCGTTGCCGGCCGCGAGGGCCGGCGCGAGGGACGACAGGCCGACCAGAAAACCGGCGAGAAGCACGAAGCCGGCGGCGATGCGCGCGAGCGCCGAAACGGAACGCATAGGCCCTACCAGACAGAGAGATGAGGATCGGACGGGTTCGACGGGCCGTCCCAGCCCTACGGCACGGAGCCGAAGAGCAGGAACACGGACACGACGTCGAGAGCGAGGCAGGGGATCGCGCCGAATTTTCGGCAGCGTTGCGGGAATGAAGATATTTCGCGCTTGTCCGCCGCCAAGCTCAGGGGCTCGCGCGGATACGCCGGGCGTCCCCACGGAGCGCTGAGCAGCCGGACCCGGCTCATGATCGCCACGGTTGCCGCGGCGGGTAACCCATTTGGGCGTCCCCCGCGGGGGCGATCAGTGCGACTGGGGGATCGCGTTGCCGCCTTCGGGGCGGATCTCGGCGGCCATCAGGCCCTTCGGGCCGTTGCCGAAGCGCACCATCACCAATTGGCCTGGACGCAGCTCGGTCAAGCCGTAGCGGCGCAGGGTCTCCATGTGGACAAAGATGTCCTCGGTGCCGTCGCCCCGCGTGAGGAAGCCGAAGCCCTTCACGCGGTTGAACCATTTCACCCGGGCGCGCTCGAGGCCGCTGGTCGGCGTGACCTGGACGTTGGTGCGCTGGGGCGGCAACTGCGCCGGGTGCGGCGCCTGGGATTCGTCCATCGAGAGGACGCGCAGCGCTTGAAGGCCTTTCGGCCGATCGAGCACCTCGCAAACGATGCGGGCGCCCTCATAGGCGGTCTGGAACCCGTCGCGCCGGAGACAGCTCACGTGGAGGAGGATGTCCGGCAGACCGTTGTCCGGAACGATGAAGCCATAACCCTTGGCGACATCGAACCATTTGATGACGCCGGCGACTTCGACGACGCTCGCCTCGTCCTCGTGGAGCAACGCGACATCGATTTCACTCGGCTCGGTCGAGACTTTGGCGCCCATACGCGGCTTCCCGATCATTCACTTCGCACGGAGCGAACCTTACCAAATTGTAACGAGAATAGCACCGCCACCTCGGTCCACCAGTCTTTTTTCACAGTGTTGAAGGTGGGTCACCTCGTTTTGTGATGTGTTCGCGAGGTTTCATTAAATGATACTCATATGTATCTTTGTCTATTGCGGGCAGTTGGCGGCGTCGGCGCGTGGCTCTATGAAAGAGGCGGTTTCCTCGTTCCTGGTCGCAGCCCCTCCGGAGCCTTGCCATGCGCTACCTACACACGATGATTCGCGTGTCCGATCTCGACGCCTCGCTCGACTTTTTCCGCCGCATTCTCGGCATGACGGAGGTCCGTCGCATGGAGAGCGAGAAAGGCCGTTTCACCCTCGTCTATCTCGCCGCCGACGAGGACGTGGAGCGCAGCCGGGCCGAAGCCGCGCCCCTCGTCGAGCTCACCTACAACTGGGACCCGGAAGTCTACGGTGAGGGCCGCAATTTCGGCCACCTCGCCTTCGAGGTCGACGACATCTACGCGACCTGCGCCAAGCTCGCCGCCGAGGGCGTCACCATCAACCGCCCGCCCCGCGACGGCCACATGGCCTTCTTCCGCACCCCGGACAACATCTCGATCGAACTGCTCCAGAAGGGCGGCTCCCTGCCCCGGCCGAGCCGTGGGCCTCGATGCCGAACACCGGCCACTGGTGAGCCGCGCGGAGGCTCGTAAGCCCGCGGCGGCTCCGACATCCCCTCCGTCTCCGCCGCGGCCGTCTCGCAGCCGCTGCCACTCCGCCCTCCTTCGTCATCCCCGCCCTTGTGGCGGGGATCCAGGGGCGGCAGGCGCGGCGCTCGCGCCCCCGGGTCCCGGGACGAGCCTGGGGAAGACGAGGGAGAGGGCTTTGGCGGCCACCTTCCCGTCCCGACTTTTTCCAAGGCGAAGTTTTCCGCAACTGCGTTGCGCCGGGTGCTTGCCCGCCGCGTCTCGCCCCTCTATAAACCCGGCCACCGACGCGGGCTTCCCGCGCGACAAGGCATGCGCCCTTCGTCTATCGGTCAGGACGCCACCCTTTCACGGTGGAGAGAGGGGTTCGATTCCCCTAGGGCGCGCCACTCATTCCTCGTTTCATCTTTGTGAAATCGCTGATTGTCCGTGTCAGGGCGCCGTCCTGTAGAGCGGCACCCGGCCCGTCGGCACAAGCTGAAGAAGAATGTGAAAGCGCGGCCATAGCCTTGAAGACGGCATAGATGCCGTCACTTCAGACGCCCAGATTCAGGTCCGTCCCGTTCGTCCCCGTCGCCTCATCGAAGGCATCCGCGAAATTGTCTTCGAGTGCGATCACGGCCAGGGGATGGGCGATCAGGTCTGCTGCGCTCTGTCGAACATTGTATGCGGGCGCCCGCTTCAGAACGCCCCCACCTTGATCTGCACGGAATCGCAGTCGACGTGGGGGTCGGCCTCCGCGAGGCGCAACACCTGGTCGAGGAGGCCGGGGAAGGCGCCGTCGAGTTCGCGGCGGATCGAGATGTGACAGCGCGTGCCGGTCTTGCGGTAATGAATGAGCCCCGCCTCGCGCAGCACCTTGATGTGGTGGCTCAGGGTCGACTTGCAGACGCCGACGTCGAGTTCGCCCCAGCCGTGCTCGCTGCCCGACTTGGACAGCCGCGCGACGATCGCGAGCCGCGTCGGATCGCTCAAGGCGCCGAGCACGTCGGTCAGGGCAATCTCCTGAAGCGCGGGACAAGCCGGGGATGGGGTCGGTTTACGCATCACGGCATCATAGGGGCAAGCCCCGGCCCTCTCAAACATTGCGTGGCGGGCGATCCGGTCCCGAGCAGACGGCACGAGATCGGAGGGCTCCATCGCCTTTGACGCCGTCGCCATACAAGGCCGATAAGGTCCGCGCCTCAGCGGTTCGAAGCGAGCGAACGATGGACCCGGTTCCGAAAATCATCGAACACTACATCACGGCCTATAACGGGCGGGACGTCGCCGCCATGCTGCGCTGCCTCACCGACGACGTTCATTTCGTCAACCGCTCAGGCGCCGAGATCACCGCGGAAACCGTGGGCATCGAGGCCTTCGCGGCCCTCGCCGAGCAAGGCGTCGCCTTCTTCTCCGAGCGCCGGCAAGAGGTGACAAACGCCATCGTCGGCGCCGGTCACGCCACGCTGAAGATCGCCTACCGCGCCACCGTCGCCGCCGATCTGCCGAACGGCTGGAAGGCCGGCCAGGAGATCGCCCTCGAGGGCGTCTCGCTCTTCACCCTGCGCGCCGACAAGATCGCGGCGATCACCGACATCAGTTGAAGCGGAACGACCGACGGGGCAGCCGAGGCCGCCCCGTCCTTCATCGAGACATGTCCGCTCAAGCCGCCTCAGCGAGCGTCGGGTAGTCCGTGTAGCCGGCCGGGCCCGGGGCGTAGAAGGTGCTCGGGTTCGGCTCGTTCAGCGGCGCATGCGCCGCAAAGCGGGCGACGAGGTCCGGGTTCGCGATGTAGCTCTTGCCGAACGCGACGGCGTCCGCGATGCCGTCGGCGAGTGCCTTCTCCGCGCTCTCCCGGGTGAAGCCCTCGTTGGCGATGTAGACGCCGCCGAACTCCGCCTTGAGCTGCGGGCCGATGCTGTCCTCCGCCTGACGCTCCCGGGCGCAGAGGAAGGCGATCTTCCGCTTGCCGAGCTCGCGCGCGACATAGCCGAACGTGCCGGCGCGATCGCTGTCGCCCATGGTGTGGGAATCGCCCCGCGGCGCGAGATGAACCCCGACGCGACCCGCTCCCCAGACTTCAACGGCCGCATCGGTCACTTCGAGGAGCAGACGCGCCCGCTTCTCGATCGTGCCGCCGTAGGCGTCGGTGCGGTGATTGGTGCGGTCCTGAAGGAATTGGTCGAGCAGGTAGCCGTTGGCGCCGTGAATTTCCACGCCGTCGAAGCCGGCCGCCTTCGCGTTCGCGGCACCGCGGCGATAATCCTCGATAAGGCCGGGAATCTCGTCGAGCTCGAGCGCGCGCGGCACCGGGAACGGACGCTGCGGCCGCAGCAGGCTGACGTGGCCTTCCGCGGCGATCGCGCTCGGCGCCACCGGCTGTGCGCCGTTCAGGAAGAACGGGTCGGAGATGCGCCCGACGTGCCAGAGCTGGAGGAAGACGCGGCCGCCGGCCTTGTGGACGGACTCGGTGACGAGCTTCCAGCCTTCGGCCTGCTCGTCGGACCAGATGCCGGGCGTGTCGGCGTAGCCGATGCCCATCGGGGTCACCACCGTCGCCTCGGTGAGGATGAGGCCGGCGGCGGCGCGCTGGGTATAATATTCGGCCATCATCGCGTTCGGGATGCGCTCCACGCCCGCGCGCTGGCGGGTCAGCGGCGCCATCACGATACGGTTCGGAATCTCGATATCCCCGACCTTGAGGGGATCGAACAGGCTCGGCATCGCAAGCTCCTTGTTGGGTCGTCAGGCGGGAGGACGTCGGCGGGGCCCCGCCTCTACCGACGCGGAAACGTTGAGGTCGTCGCGGACCGCCACGGTTGACAGGCGATCGTTGTTCGACGAACATCGAACAAGTAAGCGAAGCGCTCCCGCATTGCAATATGGCAGCGCTCTCGCTTCGCTTGCGCGAGCGGGACCGCTTCCAGTCCCGCCGCCCTCGCATTCGGCCGATCCATCGCCATCTTTCACGAAGACGGGATGGTCCGTCTTTCGAAAACGCCATCCCCCTGGGTACCGTCCCAAGATACACCGCCTCGAGGTCCGCACCGCGGACGGGCAGGCCATCCGAGCGCCGGAGCCTTCGATGATCCCGTTTTCCGTTCTCGACCTCGCGCCGATCACCCTCGGCAGCGACGCCTCGCAGGCCTTCCGCAACACCCTCGATCTCGCCCGCCATGCCGAAGCCTGGGGCTACAAGCGGTACTGGCTCGCCGAGCATCACAACATGCCGGGCATCGCCAGCGCCGCGACCTCCGTCGTCATCGGCCACGTCGCCGCGGGCACGAAGACGATCCGCGTCGGGTCCGGCGGCATCATGCTGCCGAACCATGCGCCGCTCCTCATCGCCGAACAATTCGGCACCCTTGCGGCACTGTTCCCGGGCCGCATCGATCTCGGCGTCGGCCGGGCGCCCGGCACCGACCAGATCGCCGCCCGGGCGATGCGGCGCGACCTCAACGAGAGCGCGGAGCGCTTCCCGCAGGACGTGATGGAATTGCAGGCGCTGTTCGCGCCCGCCCGCCCCGGCCAGGTGATCCAGGCGGTGCCCGGCGCCGGCCTTGAGGTGCCGATCTGGATTCTCGGGTCGAGTCTGTTCGGCGCTCAGCTCGCGGCGATGCTCGGTCTGCCCTACGCTTTCGCCTCGCACTTCGCGCCCGATCATCTGCACGAGGCCCTCGCGCTCTACCGCAGCCAGTTCCGCCCGTCCGACACGCTCGACAAGCCCTATGCGATGGTCGCCGCGAACGCCTTCGCGGCCGAGACGGACGCCGAGGCCGAGCGCCTCTTCACCTCGCTGGAGCAGCAATTTCTCGCGCTGCGCCGCGGTGCCCCGGGGCCCCTGCCTCCGCCGGCGGACGACATGCGCGATCGGATGTCGTCGATGGAGCGGATGGGTCTCGAACGAACCTTCGCCTATGCCGCCGTCGGCTCGCCGGAGACGGTGCGCGCGAAGCTCCAGCGTTTCATCGACGAGACGCGCCCGGACGAGATCATCGTCACCGGCCAGATCTACGATCACGCCGCCCGGCTGCGCTCGTTCGAGATCGTCGCCGAAATCGCCAAGACGCTCGCCCCGAAGCAGAGCGGCGTCGCCGCCTGAGGCGGAAACGCTCGCCCGAATCACCCCCTGCGGGGCATAATCGCGGCTTGGCGGCAGCGGGCCGCGCCCTCCCCCTGTTGATTGCGGGCATGATATCCGCCGCGGCGCCTTTGAGGCTTCACGCGGCGGGACGGGCACGCTATCGAGCGGGCTTGCTCGGGTCGCTCCCGGTCCGCCGGTCGGACGCGATCATCGGACCCGAGCCGCACCCGCTCGAAATCGGCTGGGAGAGCCTGCGACCGCATGGACGCCAAAGCCCGCAAGATCGAAGCCGCAGGACCGAGCGCGCGCACCGCTCCGCACAATGTCGAGCTCGAGCGGCAGCTTCTTGGGTCCGTGCTGATGAACAACGAGACCTATTACCGGGTCTCCGACTTCCTTGAGCCACCGCACTTCTTCATCGACGCGCACCGCCGCATCTACGAGAAGATGTCGCACCTGATCCGGGCCGGCAAGGTCGCCTCCCCGATCACGCTCAAGACGTTTTTCGGGCAGGACGAGCAGATCGCCGACATCTCGGTGACGCAATATCTGCTCCGCCTCGTCGCCGACGCCACCACGATCATCAACGCCGAAGACCACGGCCGGATGATCTTCGATCTCGCCCTACGCCGTCAGTTGATTCAGATCGGCGAGGATATGGTCAACGTGGCGTTCGATTCGCCGATCGATCAGCCGCCCAAGATGCAGATCGAGGACGCCGAGCGCCGCCTTTACGGTCTCGCCGAAAGCGGGCGCTACGAGGGTGGCTTCCAGACCTTCTCGGATGCGCTGATCGCCGCGGTCGATATGGCGGCGGCCGCCTATCAGCGCTCGGGCGGCCTGTCGGGTCTCGCGACCGGCCTCACCGACCTCGACCGCCTGATGGGCGGCCTCCAGCGCTCCGACCTCATCATCCTCGCCGGCCGTCCGGCGATGGGTAAGACCTCGCTCGCGACCAACATCGCCTACAACATCGCCCGCTCGTACAAAGGCGCGCAGCAGGCCGATGGCTCGCTGAAGGCCGAGGACGGCGGCATCGTCGGCTTCTTCTCGCTCGAAATGTCGGCCGAGCAGCTCGCGACCCGTCTGCTCGCCGAACAATCCGGCGTGCCCTCCTCGCTGATCCGGCGCGGCTCGATCGATCCCGACCAGTTCGAACGCCTCGCTGCGACCGCGCAGGAGATGCAGACGATCCCGCTCTACATCGACCAGACCGGCGGCCTCTCGATCGGCCAGCTCGCGGCGCGCGCCCGCCGCCTGAAGCGCCAGCGCGGGCTCGACCTCCTCGTGGTCGACTATCTCCAGCTCCTTCAAGGCTCGAACCGCCGCTCGTCGGACAGCCGCGTGCAGGAGATCACCGAGATCACCACCGGCCTCAAGGCGCTCGCCAAGGAGCTCGCGGTGCCGATCGTCGCGCTCTCGCAGCTCTCCCGTCAGGTCGAATCGCGCGACGACAAGCGGCCGCAGCTCTCGGACCTGCGCGAATCCGGCTCGATCGAGCAGGACGCCGACGTGGTCCTGTTCGTCTACCGCGACGAATATTATCTGAAGAACAAGAAGCCGAAGGAAGGCACCGAGGAGTTCTTCAAGTGGCAGGCCGAGATGGAGGCGGTGGCGGGCATCGCCGAGGTCATCATCGGCAAGCAGCGCCACGGTCCGACCGGCACGGTGCCGCTCGCCTTCGAGGCCGAGATCACCCGCTTCTCCAACCTCGCCCGCGAATATCAGGTTCCCGACCGCGAGTAGCGCGTCCCGAAAGGCATCATGGCCAAGGCCCGTTCCCACTTCGTCTGCCAAGCCTGCGGCGCGGTCTCCAACCGCTGGTCGGGCAAGTGCGAGGCGTGCGGCGAGTGGAACACCATCGTCGAGGAAATGGCGGAGTCGATCCTCGCCGGGCCGAAGCCCTCGCCGCGCAAAGGACGCAGCGTCGAACTCGGCTCGCTCGCCGGTGAAGCCGACGAGGCGCCACGGGTGAGCAGCGGCATTGCCGAGCTCGACCGGGTGACCGGCGGCGGCTTCGTTCAGGGCTCGGCGATCCTGATCGGCGGCGATCCCGGCATCGGCAAGTCCACGCTGCTGCTCCAGGCGACCGCCGCGCTCGCCCGCGCCGGGGAGCGCGTCGTCTACGTCTCCGGCGAAGAGGCGACGGCGCAGATCCGGCTCCGCGCCGAGCGGCTGGGGCTTTCCGGCGCGCCCGTCTCGCTCGCGGCGGAGACGAATGTCGAGGACATACTCGCGACCCTCTCCTCGGCCGGCCGGCCGGCGCTCGTCGTCATCGATTCGATCCAGACGCTGTGGACGGCGGCGGCGGAGTCCGCGCCCGGCACCGTGACGCAGGTGCGGGCCTGCGCCCACGCGATGATCCGCTATGCCAAGACGACCGGCGCGACCGTCGTGCTCGTCGGCCACGTCACCAAGGACGGCCAGATCGCCGGCCCGCGCGTCGTCGAGCACATGGTCGATGCGGTCATGAGCTTCGAGGGTGACGGCGCCGGCCCGTTCCGCGTGCTGCGCACTACGAAGAACCGCTTCGGCCCGACCGACGAGATCGGCGTCTTCGAGATGACCGGCCTCGGGCTCAAGGAGGTGCCGAACCCGTCCGAGCTCTTCCTCGGCGAGCGCGACACCGCGAGCCCCGGCACCGCCGTCTTCGCCGGAATGGAGGGCACCCGCCCGCTCCTCGTCGAGATCCAGGCGCTCGTCGCTCCCTCGACGCTCGCCATACCGCGGCGTGCCACCGTCGGGCTCGACGGCAACCGCCTCGCCATGATTCTCGCCGTGCTCGAGGCGCGCTGCGGCGTCCGCTTCGGCTCGAACGACGTCTATCTCAACGTCGCCGGCGGCCTGCGGATCGCCGAACCGGGTGCCGACCTTGCAGTGGCTGCAGCCCTGGTATCCTCCTTGAGCGGGGTTGCCCTTCCCCCCGATTGCGTCTATTTCGGCGAAGTCAGCCTCACAGGTCGCGTTCGGCCGGTCGGTCATGCGTCATCCCGCCTTAAGGAAGCCGAAAAGCTGGGATTTCGGATGGCCGTCGCACCGGATTCGGCGGCGGTCGATTCAGGTCGGGAACGCGCCCTCGGCGTTCGCGGCGTCGGCGCGCTGATCGATTTCGTGGCCGATGTGGTCGGCCAAGCCCCTTCGCGGGAGCCTCCTTCGAGGGAGCCCGCGCGGGCCCTTCCCGGCCGGATGCCATCCGGACGATAAGCTGGCCCGTTCAGACGTTTGAGACCGGCGCTTATCGGAGATCGGGCACCCCCGGCCGCGAGCGCCGGGACGATCGCCCCGTTTGATCGGACCGGTTCGGATGCGCCCCGGCCGTCCGCCGGGGAGGTCGGTGGCGGAGATGGCGCCAACGGCGGCCGATGGTCTCGGCCGCGCATGGGATTGTCTGGCTGATGTCGTTCACCGTTCTCGACGGGATCGTCCTCGTCGTCACGCTGCTCTCCGCCGTGCTGGCGATGGTCCGCGGCTTCGTGCGCGAGGTGCTGTCGATCGCCTCGTGGGTCGTCGCGGCGATCGCAGCCTACGCCTTCTACGACGATCTGCTGCCGCTGGTATCGAAGTACATCCACCATCCCCAGCTCGCGCTGGCGGCCTCGATCGGCGGCGTCTTCCTGGTGACCTTGATTGTGGTCTCCATCATCACCATGAAGATATCGGACTTCGTGATCGACAGCCGGATCGGGTTCGTGGACCGGGCGCTCGGCTTCGTGTTCGGTGCTGCGCGCGGCATCCTGCTCCTCGTCGTGGCGATGCTGTTCTTCAACTGGCTGGTGCCGCAGGACCGGCAGCCGCCGTGGGTGGCGGACGCCCGCACCAAGACGATGCTCGACCAGCTCGGCGGCCGCCTCGTCGCCGCGCTGCCGAGCAACCCGGATGCGATCATCGCCGAGCGCCTCGGGCCCAGCCTGAGCGGCAAGATCCCGGGCCTCAAGACGGACACGACGACGGCCCCGGCCGCGCCGGGATCGCAGCCCGCGCCCCAGACGCCGGACGCGAGCTACGGCACGGGGTCGCGGCAGAGCCTCGATCAGTTGATCCAGTCGACCAACGACGGCAGCGACACTTCGCAGACCCAGGCGCCGGCCGCTTCCGGCGGACAGCCGCAACCGGCGACGCCGCCGGCCGGCACACAGCCCGCTCCGGCGGGACAGGGCCAGTAAGACCCGTTCGGCGGGACCTTGCGGCCTGCAATCCAGTGAAGGGTTCGACGAAAGAAATGGGCAAAGACGACCGCCTTCAGCACCTCGGAGACGCGTTCGGAACCAATCCGTTCGACGACGACCACCTGCACGAGGAATGCGGTGTGTTCGGCGTGTTCGGGCACTCCGAGGCGGCGGCGCTCACCGCACTCGGCCTGCACGCCTTGCAGCACCGCGGGCAGGAGGCGGCCGGCATCGTCAGCTTCGACGGTGCCCATTTCGTCACCGAGCGCCACATCGGCCTCGTCGGCGACAATTTCTCGAAGCCCGCGGTGATCGAGCGTCTCGCCGGCAACCGTGCCATCGGCCACACCCGCTACTCGACGACGGGCGCGCCGGTGCTGCGCAACGTGCAGCCTCTGTTCGCCGAGTTCGCCGGCGGCGGCTTCGCGGTCGCCCACAACGGCAACCTGACGAACGCTCGCACCCTCCAGCGCAGCCTTCAGCAGCGCGGCTCAATCTTCCAATCGACCTCGGACACCGAGACGATCATCCACCTGATCGCCACCTCGAACCGCGGGCAGCTCATCGACCGGTTCGTCGATGCGATGCGCCAGATCGAGGGCGCCTACGCGATTGTGGCACTCTCCGAAAAGAAGATGGTCGGCTGCCGCGATCCGCTCGGCGTCCGTCCCCTGGTCCTCGGCAAACTCGACGACGCCCACGTGCTCGCCTCCGAGACCTGCGCCCTCGACATCATCGGCGCGAGCTTCGTGCGCGACATCGATCCGGGCGAGCTCGTCGTCATAACCGAGGACGGCATCGAGAGCATCCGGCCCTTCCAGGCAGCCCGCCCGCGCTTTTGCATCTTTGAGTACGTCTATTTCGCGCGGCCGGATTCGATCGTGGAAGGGCGCAACATCTACGACGTCCGCAAGCGGATCGGCGCCGAACTCGCGCTGGAATCGCCGGCCCCGGCCGACCTCGTCATCCCGGTACCGGATTCCGGCACGCCCGCGGCCCTCGGCTTCGCCCAGGCGGCCAACCTGCCGTTCGAACTTGGCATCATCCGCAACCATTATGTCGGCCGCACCTTCATCCAGCCGACCGACGCGATCCGCCACATGGGCGTGAAGCTGAAGCACAACGCCAACCGGGCGATGCTCGAGGGCAAGCGCGTCGTGCTCGTGGACGATTCGATCGTGCGCGGCACGACCTCGAAGAAGATCGTCGAGATGGTGCGCGACGCCGGCGCCACCGAGGTGCACATGCGCATCGCGAGCCCGCCGACGACCAATTCCTGCTTCTACGGCGTCGATACGCCGGAGAAGTCGAAGCTGATCGCCTCGCATATGTCGATCGAGGAGATCAACGCCTTCATCAAGGCCGACAGCCTGGCCTTCCTGTCGATCGACGGCCTCTACCGCGCCGTCGGTGAGCCCGGACGCAACGGAACCACGCCGCAATTCTGCGACGCCTGCTTCACCGGCGATTATCCGACCCGTCTGACCGACCAGCAGGACATCGAGACGACGCGGCAGCTCAACCTGCTCGCCGAAGCGGTCTGAGATCGCCATGTCTGAGAGAGTCGTGGCCGAGCATCCTTCCATCGACTTTTCGGGCCGCGTCGCGCTGGTGACCGGCGCCTCGCGCGGCATCGGCCGCGCCCTCGCCTTGGCGCTCGGCCGCGCCGGCGCCCACGTGATCGCGGTCGCCCGCACGGTCGGTGCGCTCGAGGAGCTCGACGACGCCATTCGCGCAGCGGGCGGCGAGGCCGCGACCCTGGTGCCGCTCGACCTCAAGGACATGCCGGCCCTCGATCGGCTCGGCGCCGCGATCTACGAACGGTGGGGCCGGCTCGACGTCCTCGTCGGCAATGCCGGCATCCTCGGGCCGATCTCGCCCCTCGCCCACGTCGATCCGAAGGCGTTCGAGGACGTCATGACGATCAACGTCACGGCGAACTGGCGGCTGATCCGCTCGCTCGATCCGCTGCTGCGCCAGGCCGAGGCCGGGCGTGCCGTGTTCGTGTCCTCCTCGGCGGCGTGGCGCGGGCGGGCGTTCTGGGCCCCTACGCCGCCTCCAAGGCCGCCCTCGACGCTCTCGTGCGCGCCTACGCGGCGGAGACGTCTCACACGGCGGTCCGCATCAACGCCCTCGATCCCGGCGCCACCCGCACCCGCATGCGCGCCCAGGCGATGCCCGGCGAGGACCCGGAGACGCTCCCGGTGCCGGAAGCGCTGGTGCCGCCGACGCTCGCCCTGCTGTCGCCGACCTTCGACCGCTCCGGGCTCGTCTTCGACGCCCGCACCGGCACCCTGCGCAGCTTCGGCGTTCCGGTGGAGATCGAGACGGAAGACGCGGCCGCCGAGGGCTAATCCCACCCCCGTCTTTCACTGCATCACGGCCCGGCTCGTCCGGGCCGTTTTGTTTGGAGTGGCCGTGTGCCGGCTTGGTGTCCGCGGCAACGCCGGAGCGCCCGGATGACCGCTTCCTTTATTGATTCAACATTGAGTCAACATATTTAAGCGCAGGATGTTTGCACATCCGGGGAGATCGCCCCCCTTCGCGAGCGCTGTGGGACATCGCCCTCTCCGTCGCCATCCCCAGGCTTGTCCCCGGGACCCAGGGCCAGGGATGCCCTTCCGTCATACCCATTCGACCTCCCCAAAACGAAATGGCCCGGACGAGCCGGGCCATGACGTGAGACGGTGGCGATCGAGATGACGCCCGCGTCAATCCTCGGCGAACGGGTTGTCGCCCTTGCGCAAGGTGAGTCGGATCGGGCAGCCGGTGATCTCGAAGGTCTCGCGGATACCATTGACGAGATAGCGCGTGTAGGACTCCGGCAGCGCCTCGGGCCGCGAGCAGAACACGATGAAATGCGGCGGGCGCGATTTCGCCTGCGTCATGTAGCGCAATTTGATGCGCCGTCCGCTCACCGCCGGCGGCGGATGGTGCTCGAGCACGCCGCTGAGCCAGCGGTTCAGCCGGCCCGTGGAAATGCGCTTCGACCAGATCTCGCGGGCGCGAAACGCCGCGTCGAGCACCTTGTCGATACCGACGCCGGTCAGGCCCGACACCGGCACGAGTTCGACGCCGCGGATCTGCGGCAGCAGCCGGTCGACCTGCTCGCGCGCCGCCTTCATGGCCGCGCCGCGATCCTCGACGAGGTCCCACTTGTCGAGCGCCACCACGATCGCCCGGCCCTCGCGGATGACGAGATCGGCGATCTGAAGGTCCTGCTTCTCGAACGACGCTGTCGCGTCGAGCGTCACCAGCACGACCTCGGCGAAGCGGATCGAGCGCAGCGTCTCGCCAACCGACAGCTTCTCGAGCTTGCCCTCGACGCGCGCCTTGCGGCGGAGGCCCGCGGTATCGACGATGTCCACCCGCCGGCCACGCCATTCCCACGGCACGGTGATGGCGTCGCGGGTGATACCGGCCTCGGGGCCGGTCAGCAGGCGATCCTCCCCGAGCATCCGATTGATGAGGGTCGACTTGCCGGCGTTCGGGCGCCCGACGACGGTCAGCTTGAGCGGGCGTGCGAGAAGCCCCTCCTCGTCCGCCTCGTCCGTGTCGGTCACGACATCGGACGGCGGATCGTCCTCGGCGTCGGGATCGGGGAAATGTCCGACGAGGGCCGAATAGAGGTCGGCCATGCCTTCGCCGTGCTCGGCCGAAATCGGGACCGGCTCGCCGAGACCCAGGCTGAACGCCTCCAGCAGACCCGCCTGCCCTTCCCGTCCCTCGGCCTTGTTGGCGACCAGGATGACGGGACGGGAGGTACGCCGCAGGATATCGGCGAAATGCTCGTCGAGCGGCGTCATGCCGGCGCGGCAATCGACGACGAACAGGACGATGTCGGAACTCTCGACGGCCGCCTCGGTCTGGGCCCGCATGCGGCCCTCGAGGCTGTCGATGTCGGCTTCCTCGAGGCCGGCAGTGTCGACGACCGTAAAGGTGAGGTCGCCGAGCTTCGCCTTGCCCTCCCGCCGATCGCGGGTCACACCCGGCGTATCGTCGACGAGCGCGATGCGCCGTCCGACGAGGCGGTTGAACAAGGTCGACTTGCCGACATTCGGACGGCCGACGATGGCGACCACAGGCGTCATCGCGCCGGCCCCTTTCCTTGTCCCTGCGTCAGCGCAGGGCGTTGATCGTACCGTTGCCGGTGACGACGATCAGACTGCCATTGGCGATGATCGGCCCGAGATAGGCCGGGCCGGGCAGCGGCTTGGTGGCGCCGAGCTGGCCGTTGCTCGCATCGACCGCGGCGATCTGCGACTCGGTCGAAACGACCCAAAGACGGCCACCGCCGAGCACCGGGCCGCTCCAATGGGAGCGCTTGTTCTTGGTGTTGATGATCGGAAGCTGGGTCGACCAGATCACGCCGCCGGACGAGCGGTCGAGGGCGATCAGGCGGTCGTCGAGATCGAGCACGAACACCGCGTTGCCGGAGACGATCGGCGTGTTGGTGCTGCCGAAGTCCTGCTCCCACTTGCGCTCGCCCGTCTTGAGGTCGACGGCGATGGTGCGGCCCGAGACTCCCGACGCGTAGACCGTGCCGCCCGAAACGACCGGGCTGCCGGACACGTCGCTGACCGAGGAAAGCACCATCGTGCGGGTCGCGCGGGTGACCGCGTCGGACCACAGCGGCTGGCCCTTGGTGACGTCGAAGCCCATCACCTCGCCCGAGGAGAACGGCACGACGAGCGTGTTGCCGGACACGGCCGGGCTCGCGGCGGCGAGCAGACCCGCCGATTCCGGAATGCCGCGATAGGTCCAGACTTCGGTGCCGTCGGCCGCGTTGACGGTGAATACGACGTTGTTCGAGGATACGACGAATACCTTGCCGCCGGCGGAGGTCGGAGCGCCGCGGGCCGGCGATTCGATGTCCTTGGTCCAAAGCTGCTTGCCGCTCGCCGCATCGAGGGCCAGCAGGCTACCGTAGCCGGTCGACACATAGACGCGCCCCTGATCGTAGGCGACGCCGCCGCCGATCGCCGAATCGCGCTCCTTGTCCGGCTTCACCGAGGTCTGCCAGGCGCGGCCGCCACTCGACTGCGAGATCGCGGTGACCTTGCCGTCGGGCGTGTAGACATAAACGAGGCCGCCGCCGGTCACAGGCTTCGCCGAAACGCGCATCGCCGCACCGGAGCCGAACGACATCCAGCCGCCGTAGCTGCCCGTTCCGCCGAGCACCGCCGACGACCAGCCGCGCGCACCGGAACCGGAGAAGGCGACATTGCCGGAATCGTTGGAAGCGGGGCCGCCCGCGTCCGGCCAATCGCCGCCGCCCTGCGGCGCGCCGATCGAGGCGACGGTTTCCTTGGCCTTCGCTTGATTGACGTCGTCCGCCGCCCCGAACACGTCGTGGCGCTCGCCCGGTAGCGGCGTCTTGTGGTCGGCGAACGGATTGAGGCTCGCGAGCGAATCACAGCCCGCGACGCTCAGCGCCATGACGGACAGGAGGAGAGCGCGGACGAACGGGGATGCTTTGCGTGCCATCGGGGGCCTCGTCGAACTGGCGGTACGGTGGCGGTACGGCGTGGGGCGGTCAGGAGGGGTTGGCAGCCTTCGGCGCCGCGGCGGCCGGCGTCTCCGCCGCCTTCACGAGCGCGAGCATGATGCGCGCACGGTCGGTGGCGTCGGCCGGGCCGTTCGGATCTTCCACGATCGCCTGGAACCACTTGTGCGCGCCGGCATAATCGCCGGCTTGATAGGCCGCGACGCCCATCAGCTCGCGCGCCGATTGGCGCCACGCATTGTCGGTCTCGGCGAGGCTCGACACCCGCGACTCGACCGCCTTGCGGTCGCCGTCGTCGAGAACGAGATAGCCCGCCCGGATATGGGCGAGGTTGCGATAGAGCAGCGGCACCGAACCGTCGGCGGCGATCGCGTCGAGGGCGGAAACAGCACCAGCTTCGTCGCCGCTCTGGGCGAGTTCGGTCGCCGCGCGGAACTTCGCGAGCACCTGATAGCCGAGGCCCGCCTTGCCGGCGAGGTCACCGAGTTCGACGGCGGCCTTCTTGTGATCGCCGGCTTCGGCGGTCTTCAGCGCGGCGAGCATGACGTCGCCGGAGGTCGCGGCCTGATGTTCCTTCCAGGCGACCCAACCGCGCCAGCCGGCCGTGATGGCGACGACGAGAACGGCGGCAAGGATCACGTAGAGTCCGAAACGGTCCCAGAGCTTCTTCATCCGCTCGTGGCGGAGGTCCTGTTCGACCTCGGTGAAGATATCCGTCATCCGCTCCCGTTCCCGGCCTCGTCGGCCTCATGCCGGCTCCGGCACGTCGCATCGCGCCTGGCGCGCCGTCGTACCCATCTCCGGTCGGCCGTCCGGCCTTGTCGCATGTCGAACGCACCGCTTAGCGCGTTCGCGGCGGTTCGCCAAGCCGAACCTCTGCGAACCGGCCATCGCGCCCCTGGCCGAGGCCCGACAGGGCTGTACGGTGCGGCCACGCAGCGCCGTGGCGGACGAGACTCAGATGACCGGCACGCCGATCACCCAAGCATGCAATCTGAGGACGATCGCGGCATAAAGAAGGAGACCGACCCCGACCGCGAGAAGATCGTTGCGCCAAGGCCCGCCGGTGACGGTGACGAGGCCGGCCGTCTCACGCCGCTTCAGCGAGATGCGGTCGAGGATCGCCCAGGCGAGGAACGCCGCGAACAGGATCACCGAGGCGGAATCGCCGTTCGCGAGGAGATGGGCGAACGCCCAGATCAGCACCGCCGTCACCATCGGGTGCCGGACGTAGAGCCGGATGCGGCCGGGGATGTAGGTGGCGACGAGAAGGATGATCGCGATCAGCATCAACCCCATCGTGACGTGCCGCAGCCACAGCGGGGGATCGTACAGGATCATCGGGCCGGCGTTGCGGGCCGCGTGATAGCCGTACAGCGTCAGCACGAAGCCGAGCCCGGACGCGAGCGCGAATCCCATCCGGTAGCCGCGCTCGCCGAAGTGCGCGCTGAGCCGATCCTTGAGCCGGGTGCCCGGCAAAAGGTGGGATCCGAGAAACAGGAACAGTCCGACCGCGAGGATGACCAAAGGCGCCTCCCTCCCCGAGAGGCGGTCACTCTAATCCTTTCGTCGGAGTAGCGCGCGGCGGCTAGGCGTCGCAATCGCGCGCCGCCGCCGCCCCTGTCGGATCCCCCTGAAACGCGAACGGGGCGGCCGAAGCCGCCCCGTCCCGATCAATGATGCCAGCGCGCGAGACATGACGTCTCGCGCCGCGGCCTCGCCTCAGTTCTTCGACTTGTCGACCAGGGCCTTCGCCTTGATCCACGGCATCATGTCGCGCAGGCGGGCGCCGACTTCCTCGATCGGATGGGCGTTCGCCTTGGCGCGGGTCGCCTTGAACGAGGTCTGGTTGACCTTGTTCTCGAGCATCCAGTCGCGGGTGAACTTGCCCGACTGGATGTCGTTCAGCACGCGCTTCATCTCGGCCTTGGTCTCGGCGGTGATGATGCGCGGACCCGTCACGTACTCGCCGTACTCGGCGGTGTTCGAGATCGAGTAGTTCATGTTGGCGATGCCGCCCTCGTAGATGAGGTCGACGATGAGCTTCACCTCGTGGAGGCACTCGAAATAGGCCATCTCGGGGGCGTAGCCCGCCTCGACCAGCGTCTCGAAGCCGGCGCGGATGAGCTCGACGAGACCGCCGCAGAGCACGACCTGCTCACCGAACAGATCGGTCTCGCACTCTTCCTTGAAGGTGGTCTCGATGATGCCGGCGCGGCCGCCGCCGATCGCCGAGGCGTAGGAGAGCGCGATGTCGTGGGCGTTGCCCGAGGCGTCCTGGTGGATCGCGATCAGGCAGGGCACGCCGCCGCCGCGCTGGTACTCGCCGCGCACCGTGTGGCCCGGGCCCTTCGGGGCGACCATCAGCACGTCGAGGTCCTTGCGGGGCTCGATCAGATTGAAGTGAACGTTGAGGCCGTGCGCGAAGAGAAGCGCGGCGCCTTCCTTCAGGTTGTCGTGCAGACTCTCGCGGTAGATGTCGGCCTGGAGCTCGTCCGGGGTCAGCATCATGACGACGTCGGCCCACTTCGCCGCTTCGGCCGGGGTCATGACGGTGAGGCCCGCGCCTTCCGCCTTCTTCGCCGAGGCCGAGCCCGGACGCAGCGCCACCGCGATCTCCTTCGCGCCCGAATCCTTGAGGTTCAGAGCGTGGGCATGACCCTGGCTGCCGTAGCCGACGATGGCGACCTTCTTGCCCTTGATGAGGTTGATGTCGGCATCCCGATCATAATAGACGCGCATGGACGAGTTTCCTTGTTGTCCGGTGTTGGCGTGGGTGTTCGCAGGCGGGCGTTTCGGCAGCGTGCTTTAAAGCCGGTACGCGCGGGGTCAAGGGGCGGCGGCCCGAAAAGGGCCGCGGGCGGCGTTCGGTGAGGCGGACGCAGGCCCGTTTCGGGGCACGGAACCGCCATCGGATCGGTTTTCATGTGCAGGCCTCCTCGGCGGCGTCTCGCACCGGCTTGGCCCGCTGCACCGAGGCGAGCGCGACGCCGCCGGCGGCGAGCGCCATGCCGGCCCAGGCGAGCGGCGGCATCGCTTCGCCGAGCATGCCCCAGGCGATCAGGGCCGAACCCGGCGGCACGAGGAAGAACAGCGCCGAGACCTTGGAGACCTCGCCCGCCCGGATCATGGCCAGGTAGAGCGAGATCGCGACGAGCGAATTGCCGATGACGAGGTAGGCGAGCGCCCCGATGAAGGGCGCGCTCCAGACCACGTGACCGTCCTCCAAGGCGAGCGCGAGCGGCAGCGACAGAGCGAGGCCGACCGCATATTGCACCGCGTTCGCCGTTAGCGGGTGCTGCGGCGCGCCGAAGCGCTTCTCGTAGAGCGCCCCGCCGGACATGGCGAGCAGCGCCAGGACCGCGAGGACCACGGCGACGGGCGACGTGATCTCGATCGCCGAGCGCGACAGAATAACGATCGCCGCGCCGGCGAGACCGAGCAGGAGCCCGATCCAGCGCCTCGGACCGACCCGCTCCCGGGTGAACAGCGGCGCCACGAGGCCCACGACAACGGGCTGCATCGAGACGATGAGCGAGAGCGCGCTCGCCGAAATGCCGAAGCGGAAGGCGAAATAGCTCAGGTTGAAATAGAGCCCCTGGATCAGGAACCCGATCACCGCGAGGTTGACCCACGCGCGGCGCGTCTTCGGCAGCGGCGGCCGCACCCACAGGATCAGCGGCACCAAAACCGCGAGCACCAGGCCGTAGCGCCACGCGAGCAGCGTGAACGGCCCGGTATAGGTGACGCCGACCTTGCCGACCGGAAAGCCCGCCGACCACAACAGTAGGAACACGAACGGCGCAGCCTGAAGCCAGGCAGGCTTATGGACCGCGTCGGCGGAGCGCAGCGTGGCGGCGGGTTGGGTCACAGGCCGCCTCCGTTTGGTGCCGCCGGCTTTGACGGGGCAGCCGCGAGCGCGCCGGACAACACGTCAGACAGCGGATTGGGTTTGCGTACGAGGGACGGGTGCTGTCCCTTCTCGACCGCCTCCCAATAGCGCCAGCCGAGCTTCTTCGTGCCGAGCTCGTAGTCGTAAGCGTCCCATTCGTCTTCGCGGAACGAATAGAACGCCCAATGAAGCCCGGCGGCATTCATCACCGAGATCTGATCCGCAAGATATGCCCCGCACCCGTCGTTCCAGCGCACGCAACCGAACTCGCCGCCGACGAGCCGTGACGCCGGCACGCCGTGGCTCTTCGCCCAATCGGTGAACGGCGCGAGCTGGGCCGCAAGGCGATCCCTGTTCCACATTTCGGAACTTCCGTCGTAATCGACGGCACCCGGATAATGGTACCGCCCATCGTTGTGGCGGCTCGTGAAGGCGTAGGGCTCATAGAGGTGAACCGAGTAGAGCACCTTCAGATCGGCAATCGGCGAGAGACAGCGGGCCGCCATGGGCTGCGCGTAGAAGCCCGTGTCGAGCATGATCGGCGTGTCAGGGTCGACCGAGCGGATCGCGGCCACCATCTTTCGATAGAAGGCATCGAGATCCCGCGGCGTTCCGGCGACCGAGCGGCACCAGCGATCCCGCGCAGCGACGTCTTGGGATGTCTCGGAGAGCCCTTGACCGAACTCCGGCGCGGGCTCGTTCAGTACATTGTAAGCGACGATCGCCGGGTGGCCCTTGAGAGCCGTCGCCAGATCCCGCCAATAGGCCGCCGCCGCATCCCACCAGGCCTCGTCACGCCAGAGGCGATCGTCGCGCACATTGCCGTTGAGCTGGCTCCAGCGGGCGCCAGGCAGCCCGAGCGGGACGATCACCACCTTGACTCCGCGCGCCGCGGCACCGTCGAGGATCACCTTCAACTTCGCCAGATCAGCCGGTACCAGCCCACGATAATGATCGAGATCGCCGGCGAGAAAGTCGCGCCCCTCGCCTTTCCATTTGTCGAAGGCGAGACGAACGAAGCCCGCGCCAAACGTCTTCGCCGCGGCGAGGTTATCGACGCTCTCGACCTTATTGAAGCTGTTGGCGCCCCGCCGCTGCACGTCCCAGAATCCTTCCGTCGGCGTGTCCCCCGCCCGGGCGGGGGACAACGAGGCGGACAGGGAAACGCCGAGCACGACGGCGGCTAGCAGCCGCCGACGCTGGGACGCACGAACTCGGGACCGAACACGCACTGTAAGATCAGAGCCCCTCGGGTCCCCGGGCCATAGCTGCAATGCCGGTGCGGGCGACTTCGACGAGCCCGACATCGGTCAGCGTCGCGATGAAGCGCTCGGCCTCGTCGGTCGCGCCGGTGAACTCGAACACGAAGGATTCGAGCGTGGCGTCGAGGGTCTTCGCCCCGAATGCGGCTGCGAGGCGCAGCGCTTCGACGCGGGCCTCGCCGCGGCCGCGCACCTTGGCGAGAACGAGCTCGCGCTCGATCGAGGCGCCGGTCACCGTCAGATCGGCGACGCGGTGCACCGGGATGAGGCGGGCGAGCTGGCTCTTGATCTGCTCGATCACCATCGGTGACCCGGTCGTCACGATGGTGATGCGCGAGACGCTCTTTTCGTGCTGGGTCTCGGACACCGTCAGGGTGTCGATGTTGTAGCCGCGGCCGGAGAACAGCCCGATGACGCGGGCGAGCACGCCCGGCTCGTTGTCGACGAGGATGGAGAGCGTGTGCTTCTCGACGGGTTCGGGAGCGCGCATGGTGGCCTGATCGATCTTCATCAGCATGGGGTCAACTTTCGGTCCGGCGGGTGGAAGGACCGCGAAACGCGACCCTCCCGACCCGGGGCTTGCCTCTCGCAGGAGAGGCGCCCGTCACACCAGCATCTTGCCTTCTTCGTCGATGACGTCCTCGAGCTCGTCGTCGCTCACGTCGTCGCCGAGCAGGATCTCGTTGTGCGCCTTGCCCGACGGGATCATCGGGAAGCAGTTCGCGAGGTTCGCCACGCGGCAGTCGAAGAGCACCGGCCTGTCGACCGCGATCATCTCGCGGATCGCATCGTCGAGCTCGTCCGGCTTGGTCGCGCGCATGCCGACGCAGCCATAGGCTTCCGCGAGCTTCACGAAGTCCGGCAGCGCCTCGGTATAGGAGTGCGACAGGCGGTTGCCGTGCAGGAGCTGCTGCCACTGACGGACCATGCCCATGTACTGGTTGTTCAGGATGAAGATCTTGACCGGCAGATCATGCTGCACGGCGGTCGACATCTCCTGCATCGTCATCAGCACCGAGGCGTCGCCGGCGATGTCGATGACGAGCGAACCCGGATGGGCGACCTGCACGCCGAGCGCCGCCGGCAGGCCGTAGCCCATGGTGCCGAGGCCGCCCGAGGTCATCCAGTGGTTCGGCTCCTCGAAGCCGAAGAACTGGGCCGCCCACATCTGATGCTGGCCGACCTCGGTCGTGATGTAGGTGTCGCGGCCGCGGCTCAGCTCATAGAGCCGCTGGATCGCATATTGCGGCATGATCACGTCGCGGTTGCGCTTGTAGGCGAGACTCTTGCGGGCCCGCCAGCCGTCGATCTCCCGCCACCACGAGGCGAGCGCCGCCTTGTCCGGCGTATGGTTCGAGGCGCGCCACAGCCGCACCATGTCCTCGAGGACATGGCCGACATCGCCGATGATCGGCAGATCAACCTTCACCGTCTTGTTGATGGAGGACGGATCGATATCGATGTGGATCTTGGTCGACCCCGGCGAGAAGGCGTCGAGGCGGCCGGTGATGCGGTCGTCGAACCGGGCGCCGATGCAGATCATCAGATCGCAATCGTGCATCGCCCAGTTCGCCTCGTAGGTGCCGTGCATCCCGAGCATGCCGAGCCATTGCGGATCGGAGGCCGGGAAGGCGCCGAGGCCCATCAAGGTCGACGTGATCGGGAAGCCGGTCATGCGGACGAGCTCGCGCAGGAGCTGGCTCGCCTCGCGGCCGGAGTTGATGACGCCGCCACCGGTATAGAAGACCGGACGCTTCGCCCGCGACATCAGGTCGACGGCATGGCGGATAGCGTCGAGATTGCCCTTCACGACCGGCTTGTAGGTCTTGTGGACGACGTTCTGCGGGCCGGTATAGATCCCCTTCGTGAACTGGATGTCCTTCGGGATGTCGACGACGACCGGACCCGGGCGGCCCGAGGTCGCGACATAGAAGGCCTCGTGCAGGATGCGGGGCAGGTCCTCGATCCGTTTCACCAGCCAATTGTGCTTGGTGCAGGGCCGGGTGATGCCGACGGTGTCGCATTCCTGGAAGGCGTCGTTGCCGATCAGGTGCGTCGCGACCTGGCCGGTGATGCAGACGACCGGGATCGAATCCATCAGCGCGTCGGCGAGCGGCGTGACGGCATTGGTCGCGCCCGGCCCCGAGGTGACCAGCATGACGCCCGGCTTGCCGGTCGAACGGGCATAGCCTTCGGCCGCGTGACCGGCGCCCTGCTCGTGACGGACGAGGATATGGCGCACCTTATCCTGCTGGAAGATGGCGTCGTAGATCGGCAGCACGGCGCCGCCGGGATAGCCGAAAAGCGTATCGACCCCGTGGTCGATCATCGCCTGGATCACCATTTCGGCGCCGGTCATTTCACGCGACATCGTCTCGTCTCCAGCTCGTTCTTCTTCGTCGTCGGCTTCTGGTCGTCAGCGGATCGGGGAAGGATCGGGACCGTTCGGGCAACAAAAAAGGGGCCGTCTGGGCCCCTTGCGCGCGCCGAATGTCCCGGATGGCTCATGCCATCCCGGCGGCGCGCTCCCAAATTACGATAAGGCTCTGACCGCGCATCGGTCGTTTCCCGTGTTGAATGCGGGCGGACCCTAGACGGAGGCTCGGTCAGGGTCAAGAGGGCGATTGCATTTCTTTCGCGAGACGGCTCGGGGCTTCATCGATATTGCGCGGATCGAGCCGGGGCCACGCCGCCATCCGGTTGCGGAACCAGGTTTCCTGCCGCTTCGCATAACGCCGGGTCTCGATCACCGCGCGTTCGATCGCTTCTCGAAGATCGATCTCGCCCCGGCTCGCGGCGGCGAGCGGCGCGACGCCGATGGCCCGCGTCGCCGGCTGGTCGGGGGCGAGACCGAGGGCGGCGAAGGCGACCGCCTCGGCGACGCCCCCCGCCTCCACCATCCCGGCGAAGCGCCGCGCGATCCGCCCGTGGAGCCATCCGCGGTCGGGTGCGAGGACGAGGGTCCGATAGGTTCCGGGCGCGAGCGGCGGCTCGGGCACGACGGCCTGCCAATCCCGAAGTGAGCGGCCGGTGCCGTCGAGCACCTCGAGCGCCCGGGTCAGCCGCTGGGTGTCGGCGGGCTCGAGCCGCGCCGCCATCGCCGGATCGCGCACCTCCAGCATCGCGTGGAGGCCGCCCGCCCCGACCCGTTCGGCCTCCGCCCGCCAGAACACGCGCACGTCGTCCGGGATCTCCGGGATCGGCGAAAGCCCGCACGTCAGCGCCTCGAAATAGAGCCCCGTGCCGCCGACGACGATCGCCGGCCGGTTCTCGGCGCGCGCCGCGGCGAGGACGGCGAGCACCTCGTCGAGCCAGCGCGCGACCGAATAGGGTTCGGCCGCCGGAACATGGCCATAGAGCGCGTGCGGCGCGCGCGCCTCGTCGGTCGCCTCCGGCCGCGCCGAGAGGAGCCGCAATTCGCGGTAGACCTGCATGGAATCGGCGTTGACGACGATGCCGCCGATCGCCTCGGCGAGCCCCACCGCGAGCGCCGACTTGCCGCTCGCGGTCGGCCCGGCTATCAGGATCGCCGCGCCCACGGTCCGCTCCGTCCGCCGTTCCGCTTCATCCGCCGCCCTTCCCGTCCGTCCGCCGACCGAGGTCGTCCGTGTCCCATCCGAGCGCCGTCCCGCCCGTTCCGCTCGTCGCCACTCTGGTCGCCGATCCGGCCCTCCGCGGCCTCGAACCGGCCCTCATCGAGCGGGCCGCGGCAGCGATCGGCGGGGCCGAGATCGACGTGCTCGCGCCGGGCACCGCCGCCGATCTTCTTTATGAGAAGCCCCGCGACGCCGCCCGCGCCGACGAGGCCGCGATCCGCGACGCGCTCGGCGGCGCACCGATCGACGTCTTCGTGCAGCCTCGCGCCGGGCGGCGCAAGCGGCTCCTGATCGCCGACATGGATTCGACCCTGATCGGCCAGGAGTGCATCGACGAACTCGCCGCCGAACTCGGCCTCAAGGACCGCATCGCGGCGATCACCGAACGCGCCATGCGCGGCGAGATCGCCTTCGAGCCGGCGCTGCGCGAGCGCGTCGGCCTGCTCGCCGGGCTCGATGCCGGCGTCACCGAGAAGGTCTGGCGCGAGCGCATCTCGCTCAATGCCGGCGGCCACACCCTCGTCGCCACCATGCGCGCGCATGGAGCCTACACGGCGGTCGTCTCGGGCGGCTTCACCGTGTTCACGACGAAGGTCGCGGCGGCGCTCGGCTTCGACGAGCACAACGCCAACATCCTCGAGATCGCCGACGGCCGCCTCGCCGGGACCGTGTCCGAGCCGATCCTCGGCCGCGAAGCGAAGCTGAAGCGGCTCGAAGACCTGATCGCCGAGAAGGGCCTCGTCGCGTCCGAGACCCTCGCCGTCGGCGACGGCGCGAACGACCTCGCCATGATCCGCCACGCCGGCCTCGGCGTCGCCTACCGCGCCAAGCCCGCCGTCGCGGCGGAAGCCGACGCCCGCGTCGACCACGCCGACCTCACCGCCCTGCTCTATTTCCAGGGCTACCGCGCGGCCGACTTCCACGGTTGAGGCGGCGCACGCCGCTCCTGCGCTGGACGGCGAGAAGGTCCGGACAAGCCGGACCATAGCGACGGAAAGGGCGTGCCCTTCTTCGGCGTGCGGCGACTTCGGGCGCGCACGGCCCGATAGCCCTCTTGCAGGCCCCTCCGCCGCTGCCGCCCACCTCTCCGCGGCCGCTTCCGCTCCCCCGCCGCACCCTCGACGCCCTCTCCGGGATCGCTTCCGTTCCCCCGCCGCGTCATGCCCCGGCTCGTCCGGGGCATCTCTCACCGCACCTGACCGAGATGGCCAAGCCGGGCCATGACGACGGGGCGTGCTCCGAGGCCCCGTCTCATCTTTCACTCGACGCTTGACGATTTCGAGAAAATGAAAAATCATGACTGACTTTCATTTTCTCGAAGTTCGACGGCCATGAGTTCGGCTTTTCCCGCACCCTCCCCCACGACGTCGACACCCCCGGCGGATCCGAACCGCTCCGCCCGGCGCTTCGAGATCGCGATGAACGTGCCCGGCACGCTCGTCACCGTGACACTGATCCTGTTCGCGCTCGCCCTCGTCCTGTTCCTGAGCACCCGGATCAACGACAGCACGGTGCTCGGCGCCGGCTTCACATTCGGCAATTTCGTCGAGGCCGCGAGCGACCCGCTCTATCGGATGGTGGTCGGGCGTTCGCTCATCATCGCCGGCTTGGTGACGCTCGCGACGGTCGGCCTCGCCTACCCGGTCGCCTATTACGCCGCCTTCCACGCCGGCCGGCACCGCGGACTGATCCTGTTTCTCGTCACCCTGCCGTTCTGGACGAGCTATCTCCTGCGCGTGTTCGCCTGGAAGATCGTGCTCGCCTACAACGGCGTGCTCAATTCCGGCCTGATGGAGCTCGGGATCATCCGCGAGCCCATCCTCGCCTTCCTCAACACCCCGGCCGCCGTCGTCATCACCCTCGCCCACGCTTATGCCGCGTTCGCGGTGCTGCCGATCTTCGTGGCGCTGGAGACGATCCCGAAATCCTATCTGGAAGCCGCCTCCGACCTCGGCGCGAAGCCGGCGGAGACTTTCCGTCGGGTGGTGCTGCCGATGTCGATGCCGGGCGTGCTGTCCGCCGCCCTCGTGGTGTTCGTGCCGACGGTCGGCGATTACGTCACGCCCGCTCTCGTCGGCGGCCCATCGAGCACGATGATCGGCTCGATCATCCAGGCCCAGTTCGGCAAGGCCGACGATTGGCCGTTCGGCGCCGCGGTGGCGGTGCTGACGATGCTCGTCATCCTCGTCGTGGTCGCGGCCGCCCGCGCCCTCGACAAGCGTTTCGGGAGCCGCACATGAAAGCCGCCCCGTTCCGCCGTCCGCGCCTCTCCGGCCTTGCGATCTATGTCGGCGCCTATCTCGTCTTCCTCTATCTGCCGATGGTGCTGATCCCGCTCTTCTCGTTCAACGACTCGATCCAGGCGGCGTTTCCGCTGAAAGGCTTCACCTTCGCCTGGTACGAGGCGCTCCTCGCGAACGAGCGGATGCACGACGCGCTCGCCAACACCCTGATCGTCGGCTTCTCGGCGGCCGCCCTCGCGACGCTCTGCGGCATCGCCATCGCCTATTGCGACGTGTCCCGGCCGAGCCGCATCGCCCGCACGGTCTCGGCGCTGGCCCGCCTGCCGATACTCATTCCGGGCGTCATCGTCGGCATCGCGCTCCTCATCTTCGTCAACCTCGCCGGCTTCGGACCATCGCGGCTCGCGATCGTGCTCGGCCACACCTGCCTCGCCTTGCCGACCACGGTGATCGTGATGCGGACGCGCTTCGCCGCGATCCCACGCAGCCTCGAAGACGCGGCGATGGATCTCGGCGCGCGGGAATGGCTGACCTTCCGCAAGGTGATGCTGCCGCTCAGCCTGCCGGCCGTCGCCGCCGCCTTCCTGCTCGCGTTCCTGACCTCGTTCGACGAGTTCATCGTCGCCTTCTTCCTGACCGGCACGGAGCAGACCCTGCCGGTCTTCATCTGGGCGCAACTGCGCTTCCCGAAGGAATTGCCGAGCGTCATGGCGCTCGGCTCGCTGATCCTCGCCGTTTCGATCGTGATCGCAGGTGCCGCCGAGTTCATTCGCCGGCGTGGTGCGGTCGCGCGCGAGGCCGCAGGAGCATGATCCGGCCGCGCGGCAAGGGAACCCCGCGCGCCACCGGACCGAGAATTCACCCGCCCGCCATCGAAGGAGGAGGTTCGATCATGGGTTACAATGTCTCACGGCTGACCGGGAAGATCGCCGGCGGCCTCGCTGCCGCGCTCATGGCGGCCGCGCTCGGCGCCACGCCGGGCCAGGCCGACGACGCCAAGCTCACCTATTTCACCTGGTCCGGGTACGAACTGCCGGACTTCAACAAGAGCTTCCTCGCCGCCCATCCGAACGGCGTCGAAGCCTCGACCTTCGGTGACGACGACGACGCCTTCACCAAGGTGAAGGCCGGCTTCTCGCCGGACGTGGCACATCCCTGCTACGACAAGATCGCCCGCTGGCGGCAGGCCGACCTGATCCAGCCGATCGACACCAAGCGCCTCAAGAACTGGGACAAGATCTTCCCCGTGCTGCGCGCGCTGCCCGATCTCGATGCCGGCGACGGCAAGGTCTGGATGGTGCCCTGGGACTGGGGCAACACCTCGATCCTCTACCGCAACGACATCGTGAAGGACCCGGTGCCGAGCTGGAGCCTTTTGTGGGACAAGGCCTATGCCGGCCGGATCGCCACCATCGACGCCGTGCACGACACGCCGGTCGTCGCCGCGCTGCTCGCCGGCATCGACATCTTCAAGAAGCTGACGCCCGACCAGATCGACAAGATCGCCGAGGTGCTGCGCGAGCAGCGACCGCTGCTCAAGGCCTATACGACGGACATGACCTCGGTCGAGCAATCGCTCGCCTCGGGTGAGCTCGTCGCCGCGATGACCTGGAACGCCTCCGCCACGACGCTCAAGAAGCAGGGCGTGCCGGTCACCTTCATGCATCCGAAGGAAGGCATGCTGACCTGGGCCTGCGGCATGGTCCTCCTCAAGAATGCCAAGAACGTCGATCTCGCCTACGACTTCTTCAACAGCCGCCTGGAGCCCGAATCCGGCAAGTTCCTGATCGAAAGCTACGGCTACGGCAGCGCCTCGTCGGCGGCCTTCGCCCTGGTGCCGAAGCAGGATCTCGAGACCTTGCAGCTTCCGGCCGATCCCCAGGAGATGCTGAAGACCACCATCTTCACCGGCCCGATGCCCGACAACGACGCCATCGCGAAGATGTTCGAGAAGGTCAAGGCGGGCGGCTGATCGCCCCTCCGCTCCCTCCCGCGGACGCCCCGGCGCCCGCGGGAGCCGATTGCGCTCCCATCCGAAAGGCATCCCGTGATTCAGGACGACCTGGTCGACGACCTCGATCGCCCCAACCCCGACGCAAGCGCCGCCGAGCCGAGCCCTCTGGACGCGAGCCAGGACGAGGCTGCCTCCGACGTGCGGGTCGGGCGGCGCATCCGTGCCCTGCGCCTGGAGCAAGGCCTGTCGCTCGCCGAGACGGCCGCCCGCGCCGGCCTCTCGGTCGGGACGCTCAGCCAGATCGAGCGCGGCCTCTCCTCCCTGCGGGTGCGCAGCTTGTGGCCGCTCGCGGCCGCCCTCGGCGTCGAGCCCCATACCCTCGTCGACAAGGACGAGGGCCAGTCGAACGATCTCTATGTGGTGCGCGAGGGCGCGCGGAAATCCGTGCCCGTGCATTCGGAGGGAATCTCGAAGGAGCTCCTGTCCCCGCCCGGCGCGGTGCTGACGGGCCTGCGCGTCGTCGTGGAGCCCGGCGGCGGCACCGGGGCCGGCCCCTATTCGCACGACGGTCACGAATTCGGCTGCGTGCTCACCGGCGAGATCGAACTCACCATCGATTCGATCCTCTACCGCCTCAAGGCCGGCGACAGCTTCGCCTTCAAGAGCACCCTGCCCCACGCCTTCCGCAATCCGGGATCGCAGCGCTGCGAAATCCTCTGGATCAACACCGCCAAGCCGAACGAGGTGAAGAATGGCGCGTGATGCCGCCCGCCCCTCCGTCGTCAGCCTTTCCGGCGTCTCCAAGACCTTCGCCGGGGGCGCGATCGGCATCTCGGGGATCGACCTCGAAATCGCCGAGGGCGAATTCCTGAGTCTGCTCGGCCCGTCCGGCTGCGGCAAGACCACGACCCTGCGCGTCATCGCCGGCTTCGAGGCCCCGACCGCCGGCCGCATCACCGTGGCCGGTCGGGACGTGACCATCGCCAAGCCCTACGACCGGCCGGTCAACACCGTGTTCCAGGACTATGCGCTGTTTCCGCATATGAACGTCTCGGAGAATGTCGGCTTCGGCCTCGCCGTGGCGCGGGTGCCGGGCGCGGAAGCGGCGAAGCGAATCGCCACCGCGCTCGACCTCGTCGGCCTCGCCGACAAGGCGAAGGCGCGCGTCCAGGCGCTGTCCGGCGGTCAGCGCCAGCGCGTCGCCCTCGCCCGGGCCCTCGTCTGCGAACCGAAAGTGCTGCTGCTCGACGAGCCGCTCGCCGCGCTCGACGCGCACTTGCGCGAGCAGATGCAGGTCGAGCTCAAGAAGCTGCAATCGCGGCTCGGCACGACGTTCGTCATGGTCACCCACGACCAGACCGAGGCGCTGTCGATCTCCGACCGCATCGTCGTCATGAGCAAGGGCCATATCGAACAGGCCGCCTCGCCCTCCGAACTCTACGACTTTCCGGCAACGCGATTCGTGGCCGGCTTCATCGGGGCGATGAACCTGATCGACGGAACCGTGCACGGCGTGAAGGACGGCCGCGTGGTCGTGGCGGCGGGGCCGCTCACCCTCGAATCGGAGCCGGCCTCGGCCAACGCGACGTGGATCGCAGGCGACCGCGTCGGCGTCGCGATCCGCCCGGAAGACGTCGCCGTCGACTTTTCCGGAGCCGGCGAACAAGCGGTGATCGTCGATGTCGTGTTTCACGGACGCACGCTTCGGCTCCATCTGGCGCTCGCCGACGGGACCGCGCTGACCGCCGACGTGCCCCGCAGCCAGGTGCCGAAAAGCCCGGAAAGCGGCGCAAACGTTGGCGTTTCGGTGCGCGCGTCGCGCGCCTTCGCGTGAGCCTGGGGATCGTTTTCGACAGACTTATCCACCGGTGTCACCTGCCCTTGAACCCGCTCCGTGTATTTGCTACACGCTGCGGGCCGGCGATGATCCGGCTGGCCGCGGTGGTGGCGGAATTGGTAGACGCGCAGCGTTGAGGTCGCTGTGGGGCAACCCGTGGAAGTTCGAGTCTTCTCCACCGCACCAAATTGATCGAGACGGGGCGCACCGACAGCGCCCGACGATCGGAAGAAATCTCCTCAAGACATTCTGACGATCGATGACGGCGCGGATCGCGAAAGCGAAACGCGCCGTGTCCATGTCTGGGCCAGCCAGACGCGATGTCGAGATTCTGCCTTTGAGCCCCTTAGGGGATCGGGGCAGCGAACCGCCCCTCCCTCCGTCGTCAGCCCCAGATTCGATCAGTTGCAGACCTGCACCTGGCGCGGCCCCCATACGGTGGCGCGGACGACCCACCAGCAGTGGGGGCGATAGGCATAGGGAGCCGGCGGATAATAATAAGGCGGCGCGCCGTAATAGCCGTAGCGGTAATAGGGGTTCGGCGCGACATAGACCGGCGGGGCATAAGGCGGCGGCGTGGTCCAGCAGCGGCCCCAGCCGTTGCAGACGACGGCGACGTCCTGGACGAGGCCCTTGCCGCTGGCCCCGGACGCTTCTGGAGACGACGTAGGGCCCGGCAAGGGCCCGGCAACGGCTGCGCCGGCCGACAGCGTCACGACGGCGGCAGCGGCGGCGAGACCGTAGCCAAGCCGGACCCGGCCCGCGGCGCCCGCAGCCCGGGATTTTTGAACCCGCATGAAATCCTCCCGAATGACGTTCACATCCCCAACCCGCGACTCATCATACCATTCCGGCCGGATTGGGTCCGCATTCGGTGCCAGTTCGCACCCGACTGGATTTCTGCCGGTCAGCCCGCCTCAGGCCGCCAGCCGCACAAGCCGAGCCCGGCCCGCATGTGGTCGGGCACCGGCGCGGTGACGTCGACGCGCTGGTGACCTAGCGTGAAGGCGATGCCCCGTGCGTGGAGATGCAGGTGGGCACCGCTGCGCGCGGCCTGCCCGTAGATCGGATCGCCGAGAATCGGGAAGCCCGCATGGGCCGCATGGATGCGGAGCTGATGGGTGCGACCGGTCACCGGAATCATGTCGAGCCAGGCGAACCCGGCGCCGCGCCCGAGCACCCGCCAGATCGTCGACGACGGCTGGCCGTTGGCATGATCGACCACCATCCACCAGCCGCGTGCCGCATCGCGCTTGCGCAGCGGCGCGTCGATGGTGCCTTCGTCCGCCGTCGGTCCGCCCTGGACGACGGCCCAATAATGCTTCTCGACCCGCCCCTTCGCCGCGAACAGGCGACCGAGCGCGGCGATTGCCTCCCCGGTGCGGCCGAGCACGAGGCAACCTGACGTGTCCTTGTCGAGACGGTGGGCGAGCTGCGGCGGCTGGGCCTGACCGAACCGCAGCGCATCGAACCCGTCTTCGAGCACGATGCCGCCCTTCGGCCCCTTGTGCACGGCGATGCCGGCCGGCTTGTCGAGCACGATGACCGCGTCGTCCCGGTAGAGCACGCGGGGCCGCAGGCCGAGCGGATCGGGCCCGTCCTCCGCGCCGTTGCCGGATCGCTTACCCGCGTCGTTCGCCATAGCGGTCCCCTTCTTCATGCTGCCCGCGCCGCCGCCGCACGGCCTGGCCAGACCAGCGGAACGAGCTGGACGAGCAGGAGGCTCGCCATGATGCAGCCGCAGCCGATCCATCCGCCCGCATTGAGCCGCTCGCCGAGCAGGATCGCCCCGAACAGGGCCGCGAACAGCGCCTCGGACATCATCATCACCGCGGCGTCGGCCGCGCGGGTATATTGTTGGCCGACCGCCTGGAGGGCGAAGGCGACGCCGCCCGACAGCGCGCCGGCATAAAGAAGCTCCGGCGCCACGGACGGCAGCGCAGAGACGTCGAGCGGCTCCCACAGGAGCCCGCAGCCGCAGCCGAGCACCACCGCCACCGCCGATTGGGTAAGCGCCGCAGCGACCGGCCGCTCGGTGCGCCGCGCGATGCGGTCCATCAGGATGATCTGCACCGCGAAGAACAGTGCGGAGACGATCGTGAGCAGGTCGGAGGCCGTGAGCGAATCGAGGCCTCCGCCGAGGAACCAGGTGCCGGCGACCGCGATCGCAGCTCCGGGCCAGATCACCGGATGCGGCATCCGGCGAAAGATCACGAGTTCGAGGAGCGGCACGAACAGCACGTAGAGCCCGGTCAGGAAGCCGACATGGGTCACCGTGCCGAGCGAGATCGCGAACTGCTGGATCACCGTGCCGAGATAGAAGGTGATGCCGAGGACGACCATCTGCCCGACGTCGCCGCGGCTGAGCGGGCGTGCGGCGCGGCGGCTCTCGCGCAGGCCGAACGGCAGCACGGCGACGAAGGCGAGGACGAAGCGCAGACCGGTGAACCAGAACGAGCCGAGCGAGGCCATCGCGTTCGATTGGGCGACGAAGCCGCCGCCCCAGATCGCCGCGGTCAGAAGAAGCAGGGCATTGGCCGACAGGCGCGACATGGTTCCGGTCCTCGGGCGTCACGGGCGGACGCCGACGGCACGGATGACCGGACGATGCTCGTGTATGGCCTCGCCCCTCCGCGACGATCGCGCCGCGAATAGGACACGCGGGTGGGCGGGAAGGCCGTCCACGGCGTAGCGCAGGCGCGCAAGGAAGTCACGCCGGCCCCTCCCGGCCCCCGCGGCCACGGCCGTGCCGGCTCAGGAATCGGGGCTTGCCGGTGGAGAGGCGGCGCAACGGATGGGCTCCGCATCGTCCCCCTCTTGCGAACCGGCCCGCGGACCGCCATTGCAGTTCTGACGGCCGAGCGTGACACGCGGCCCATGGCGATTTGGGAGTTCCGTATGATCCTGGTGAGCGGCGAGACGGTCATCGATCTCTTCTCCGAGACGGCCCCGGACGGCGCGACCGTGTTCCGGCCCGTCGAAGGCGGATCGCCCTTCAACATGGCGATCGGCTGCGCCCGACTCGGCGCGCCGACGGCCTTCCTCTGGGCCCTCTCGACCGACATCTTCGGCAAGCGCTTCCGCGCCGCCCTCGAAAAGTCGGGCCTCGTGCTCGACTGGGCGCTGGAAACGAGCCGCAACAGCACGCTGTCCTTCGTCGATCTGTCCTCGGGCTCGCCGGCCTACACCTTCCTCGACGAAGGCTCGGCCGGCCGGCTGTTCGATCCCGCCGAGGCGCCGCCGATCGACGACCGCGCGACCCTCCTTCACGTCGGTTCCTACGTGCTCGGCACCGAGCCGGTCGGCGCGCGGCTCGAAGCGCTCGTGGCGCGCGAGGCGAGCCGCCGGCTCATCTCCCTCGACATCAACGTGCGGCCCTCCTTGGTCACCGATGCGGAGACCTACAAGGCGCGCCTGTCCCACATCGTCTCGCTCGCCTCGATCGTGAAGGCGAGCGACGAGGATCTGGCGTGGCTGATGCCCGGCCGCTCGCCGCTCGAGGTCGCGGAAGGCTGGATCGCCGGGGGCGCGGCGCTTGCGATCGTCACCCTCGGCGCCAAGGGTTCGCTCATCGTCTGCCGCGAGGCGGTGGCGGAGCGGCCGACTAAGGCGACCAAGATCGTCGACACCGTCGGCGCCGGCGACGCCTTCATGGCCGGTATCCTGTCGGGGCTGGAGCGCCGCGGCTTCCTCACCCGTGCCGCCCTCGACGGCTTGAGCCTGTCGGACATCACGAGCCTCGCCGACGAGGCGAGCACCATCGCCGCGATCGTGTGCAGCCGCCGCGGTCCGGACATGCCGTGGAAGAACGAGGTCCCAGGCCTCTGAGGCCATCCCGCCGAGGGCGGTGGTTCAGCCCACCGCCCGGCGCAGCACGTCGTTGAGCCGCTGCTGCCAGCCCGGCCCGGTGGCGCGGAATTTCTCCAGAACGTCCCGATCGAGTTCGAGCTCGATCCATTCCGTCGCGCGACCGCGCCATGCGGCGACGAGTTCGGGAGCGACCTCCGTCGCAGGACGGAGCAGCCGTGGGTCTTGGTCGCCACGCGGCGGATTGTCGGCATCGGAAAGCGCGGCCGCCGTGAGGGCCGCGTCTTCCTCGTCCGAAATTTCGGCGAGCGACGATAGAGCGATGGCTCGCGCCCGTGCCAGCCCCTCAGACTTTGCTTTCGACATATCGACGAACCTCCCGGCGGTTCGCGCCGAAGAGCGGCAGCCGAGCTCGCCCCTCACCCGCGATCGCGCAGAAGGCGGGCCTTCTCGCGGTTCCAGGTCCGCTCCTTGTCGCTCTCGCGCTTGTCGTGGAGCTTCTTGCCGCGCCCGAGCGCGAGCTCGACCTTCGCACGGCCCTGATCGTTGAAATAGATCTTGAGCGGCACGAGCGTCATGCCGTCGCGCGCCACCGCGCCCGCGAGCTTGTTGAGCTCGCGCTTGTGCAGCAAGAGCTTTCGCGGCCGCCGGGTCTCGTGGTTGAAGCGGTTCGCCTGGAGATATTCCGGGATGTAGGCGTTGTAGAGATAGAGCTCGCCGCCGTGCTCGGCCGCGTAGGAATCCGCGATGTTGCTGCGCCCGGCGCGGAGCGACTTCACTTCGGTGCCTTCGAGCGCGATCCCGGCCTCGACCGTATCGATGATCTCGTAATTAAAGCGGGCCTTGCGGTTGTCCGCCGCGAGCCGGTTGCCCGGCGCATGTCCTTTGGCGGCAGCCATGTCAGTCCTTAAAGGGTTCGACGGCCGCGCCGAGGCGCGGTCCGTCACGCGGTGTGAAAAGGCGGCCTCAGAGGAGGCCGGCGTGCTCCATCGCCGCCCGGATTTCCGCTTCCGCGGCCGGGGTAAGCGGCACGAGCGGCAGGCGCAGTTCGTTCGCGATGCGACCGAGCAGCGACAGGGCATATTTGGCCCCGGCCGGGCTCGGTTCCAAGAACATGGCGCGGTGAAGCGGCATCAGCTTGTCCTGAAGCGCGAGCGCCTCGGCATAGTTCCCTGCGGCGCAAGCCTTCTGGAACGTCGAGACGAGGCGCGGCGCGACGTTCGACGTCACCGAGATGCAGCCGACGCCGCCGTGGGCGTTGAAGCCGAGGGCGGTCGCGTCCTCGCCCGAGAGCTGGATGAAATCCGGCCCGCAGGCGTGGCGCTGGAGGCTGACGCGAGCAAGGTTCGCGGTCGCGTCCTTCACGCCGACGATGTTCGGCACGTCGTGGAACAGCCGCGCCATCGTCTCGACCGACATGTCGACGATCGAGCGCGGCGGGATGTTGTAGATGAAGAGCGGCAGCGAAACCGCTTCCGCCACCGCGCGGAAGTGCCGGTAGAGGCCTTCCTGGCTCGGCTTGTTGTAATAGGGCGTCACCACCAGAACGGCGTCGGCACCGACCGATTCCGCGTGGCGGGCGAGGTCGATCGCCTCGGCGGTGTTGTTGGAGCCGGCGCCCGCGATCACCGGCACGCGACCCTTGGCGATCGAGACCGTCATGGCGACGACGCGCTTGTGCTCGTCGTGGCTCAGCGTCGGCGATTCGCCCGTCGTGCCGACCGGAACGAGGCCGTCCGTGCCCTCCGTGATCTGCCACTCCACGAAGTCGGCGAACGCTTTCTCGTCCACCTTGCCGTCCCGCATGGGCGTGACGAGCGCGGTGATCGATCCCTTGAACATGGCGTTCTCCCGACGAAACATGAGGTGGCGGGCGCCGTCCTGGCGTCCCGGCTGCGCGGACCTGCCGCGGCGCGCGCGACAATAGTGAGCGCGGGCCCCTGCGGCAAGGACCGCCGCTGGATGGATCGGCCGCGCCCACGCGCCGCCTCGAAACCCTTCGTTTACCTCATTGTCGGCAAAAGGACGGGTGTGACTTCCGTGTAAGCCCGGCAAAGCCCGGGTGCGTCGAGACCGCTACGCAACCGGCACAACCATTGCTATGGTGCGCCGGGGCGGCGAGCGGTACCAACCGAACGAGGCCGATCATGCTTAGGGGCGAGCGCAACGGACGAGCGTCGAAGGCAAAAGTCAGCCGGCGCTCACATGGGACACGTGCGATCGCCCTCACGCTCGCCCTCCTCGAGCCGGTGAGCGCCTTCGCGCTCAGCACGACGCCGCAGCCGAAGCCGGCCGGCGAAACCCCGCTGACGCCCGAGCAGTTCGCCCGGCAGAGCCTGATCGACCAACTGAATGCCCAGGCGCTCGGCTACGCCTCGAGCCCCAGCGGCTACGTCGCGCCCGGCGCACCGACGGCGGTCGCGCCCGGCGACCTCACCAAGGCGATCGCCCTCATCGACGACGATCAAGGCTCCGCGGCCTATGCCGTGCGCAACGGCCTCTCGAGCGCGCTCGACCGCAAGATCGTGGACTGGCTCCTGATCCGCGCCGGCGACGGCATCATGAGCTCGGCCATGATCACCCAGTTCGCGCAAGACGCGCCGAACTGGCCGACGATGAAGCTGTTCCGGCTGCGCGCCGAGCAGGCGCTCCAGCGCGAAAATCCCTCGCCCGACGAGGTGATCCGCATCTTCAACGGCACCAAGCCCGAGAGCGTGGACGGCGCCCGGCTCTATGCCCGCGCGCTCGCCGCCAAGGGCATGACCGCAGCCGCCACCCAGGTCATCCGCGAGACCTTCACCACCAGCCCGATGACGGATCTGCAGCAGAAGCAGATCATCACCGAGTTCGGCTCGTTCCTGCGCCCGGCCGATGTGAACCGCCGCGTCGAGATGCTGCTCTTCGCAGAGAAGGGCAAGCAGGCCCAGATGCTCGATCCGCTGCTCACCCCGGCAGAGCGCACCTATGTCGATGCCCGCGCCGCCGTGGTGCGCGAGGCCCCCGATGCGGCCAGGCTGATGGCCGCCGTGCCGGCCTCGATGCGCAACCGCGCCGGCTACAAATATTCCCTCGTCCAGCTCGCGCGTCGCGACGGCCGCTACGAGGACGCCGCCCAGATCCTGCTCTCGGTTCCGAACACCATCGAGGTCCAGATCGATCCTGGCGCGTGGTGGGACGAGCGCAAGATGGTGTCGCGCAAGCTGCTCGACATGAACGACCCGCGCACAGCCTACAAGCTCGTCGCGAACGCGCTCCCCGGCGAGCCTGTCGAGGCGATGGACGCCGAGTTCCACGCCGGCTGGTACGCGCTGCGCTTCCTCAACGATCCGAATACCGCGGCGCAGCACTTCAGCCGTCTCGTCGCCTACGCCAAGACGCCGATCAGCGTCGCCCGGGGCCAATATTGGTGGGGCCGTGCCGAAGAGGCCCGCGGCGACCGCGGCGGCGCCGCGCAGCATTACAAGGTCGCGGCCGCCTACGGCATGACGTTCTACGGCCAGCTCGCCCGCGAGCGGCTGGGGCTGCCCTCGGCCGGCGTCGGCGGCATCCCGCAGCCGACGGGCGCTGACAAGGCGGCGTTCCAGAAGAACGACATGGTGCGCGCCATCATGCGGCTCGCCCAGGTCGGGGCGATCGACAAGACCTATCCGCTGTTCGACCAGCTCGCGAACACGATGACGACGCCCGGTCAGGTGACGTTGCTCGCCAACCTCGCCAACCAATACGGCAAGTATCACTTCGCCTTGCAGGTCGCGAAGACGGCGCAGAACCGCGGCATGCCGGTCGCCGGCCTCGCCTTCCCGGTTTCGGGGATTCCACGCGCCGCCCAGGTGCCGCCGACCCTCGAGCGTCCGGTCGTCTACGGCATCGCGCGGCAGGAGAGCGTGTTCAATCCCGGCGCGGTCTCGCCCGCCGGCGCCCGCGGTCTTCTCCAGCTCATGCCGGCGACGGCGCAGATCACCGCCCGCAAGGCCGGCCTGCCGTTCGCCGTCAACCGGCTGACCTCGGACCCGGCTTACAACGCCACGCTCGGGGCCTATCACCTCAACGAGCTCGTCGACCAGTTCAACGGCTCCTACATCATGACCTTCGCGGCCTACAACGCCGGCCCGCGCCGCGTCAGCGAGTGGATCGCCAAGTACGGCGACCCGCGCGATCCGCGCGTGGACGCGATCGACTGGGTCGAGCGCATCCCCTTCACCGAGACGCGCAACTATGTCCAGCGCGTCATGGAGAACGTCCAGGTCTACCGCGAACAGCTCGGCACCGGCCGGCTCACCATCCAGGAAGACCTGAAGCGCGGCCAGACCGGCGGCTGAGCGCGCCTCCTCCCCGGCGATCCCTGACGAGGCCGGAGGGCAGGTCTGCGCCTCCGGCCTTGCGCTTTTGGGCCTTTTGCGCCATCTCCCTGCCTGCACTCGTCACCGTGAGACGCCCACGCGCCGGGACGATGCGTCTGGAGTTTCCATGAGCGACGTCGACCTTGCCGCCGGCACGCCGAAGGCGAGCCCGAAGATCAGTTTCGTCAGCCTCGGTTGCCCGAAGGCGCTGGTCGATTCCGAGCGCATCCTGACCCAGCTCAGGGCCGAGGGTTACGAGATCACCCGCTCCCACACGGGCGCCGATGTGGTGGTGGTGAACACCTGCGGCTTCCTCGATTCCGCCAAGGCCGAATCCCTCGGCGCGATCGGCGAGGCGCTGGCCGAAAACGGCCGGGTCATCGTGACCGGCTGCATGGGTGCGAACCCGGAGGAAATCCGCACCGCCCATCCGGGCGTCCTCGCGGTCACCGGTCCCCAGGCCTACGAGAGCGTCGTCGCCGCCGTCCACGAGGCGGTGCCGCCGGCCCACGATCCGTTCCTCGATCTGGTGCCGCCGCAGGGCATCAAGCTCACCCCGCGGCACTATGCTTATCTCAAGATTTCAGAGGGTTGCTCCAATCGGTGCACCTTCTGCATCATCCCGCAACTGCGCGGTGATCTGGTCAGCCGGCCGGCGGCGGACGTGCTGCGTGAGGCCGAGCGGCTGGTCAAGGCGGGCGTCAAGGAGCTCCTGGTCATCAGCCAGGACACCTCGGCCTACGGCGTCGATCTGCGCTATGCCGCGAGCCCGTGGCAGGACCGCGAGGTGCGCGCCAAGTTCTACGATCTCGCCAAGGAACTCGGCGATTTCGGCGTCTGGGTGCGGCTCCATTACGTCTACCCCTATCCGCACGTCGACGAGGTCATCCCGCTGATGGCGGAGGGCAAGATCCTCCCCTATCTCGACATTCCCTTCCAGCATGCCGCCCCGAACGTGCTGAAGGCGATGCGCCGCCCGGCGCATCAGGAAAAGACGCTCGCCCGGGTGCGCGGCTGGCGCGACATGTGCCCGGATCTCGCGATCCGCTCGACCTTCATCGTCGGCTTCCCCGGCGAGACCGAGGAGGATTTCACCCTCCTCCTCGACTTCCTCGACGAGGCCGCGCTCGACCGCGTCGGCTGCTTCAAATATGAGGCGGTCGCTGGCGCGCCGGCGAACGACATCGCCGCGCCGGTTCCCGAAGAGGTCAAGGAAGAGCGCTGGCACCGCTTCATGGCCCGCCAGCAGGCGATCAGCGCACGCCGCCTCGCCGCCCGCGTCGGCCGCCGCGCCAAGGTGCTGGTGGACAAGACGAACGGCCTCACGGCCGTCGGCCGCGCCTCGTGGGACGCGCCGGAGATCGATGGCGTCGTTCACCTGACCGGCCGCCGCCCGATCCGGGCGGGCGAGTTCGTCAGCGTCAAGATCGACCGCGCCGACGCCTACGACCTCCACGCCACCGTCACGGGCTGAGCGGGCGCCGCGCCGACGCGGCGCGGCCGCACCTCACGCGATCGTCTGACGCACGGCCGTCGCCACGTCGTAATCGGCGGCGATCCGCGCCTCGCGGATCGGCCGGACCCGCTCGATCGAGCGCTGATAATCCGGGTGCGCCTTGTAGGCGGCGAGCGCCGCCTCGTCGTCGAACTCGCCGTAGACGATGATGTCGACCGCGGTGCCGAGTTGGTCCGTCTTCACGTTCGTGCCGATCTCGAGGAGGCGCGCATGGGGGATCGCGGTCAGGATCGACAGCCCCGCCCTCACCTCCTCGACCCGATCGGGTTTCGCCGTGAAGAAGACGATGTGGCGGATCATGGCCGACCTCCGAAGCAGGGCACGGGAAACAAACGACGCGGCCGCGGATTAGCACGCGGACACGGCTCCGGTCTCCCGCCCTGTCGCCGCGTCCCTGTCGGCGGATCATCTCTCCCCACCGATGCCTCTTACCCCGCGGCGACGGGCGCATCGCCCGCCGCCCCTGTGCGTGCCCTTGCGTTCGATCAAGGCCCACCGTCGGCGGCCGCGCATGATCCAGGCATGGTGGCGGCTCGCCTTGCGTGTCGAAAAGGCGGCGCTCCCGAACCGATCGGCGTTCGGAAAGGAACGCCAGCAGGAGGGCATAGCCGATGTGCATCGGGTGCACGTGGTCCAGCATCCTCGACGGCGCCACGGCGGGGCCGGGCTTGTCGCGACGCCGCGTGCTGCAAGGCGGCCTCGCCGCCGGAACCATCGCCATGGCGTCTCCCCTCTTCGCGGCGCTGCCTGCGGCGGCGGAGGTGAACGACGGACCGGCGGACGTCATCTTCCACAACGGCCCGGTCTACACGGTGGACCCGAAGCGGCCATGGGCCGAGGCGGTCGCCGTCCAGGGCAAAACGATCGTCTATGTCGGCGACGCCGCGGGCGTCGAGACGTTCCGCGGCAGCACGACGCGCATCGTCGATCTCAGGGGCAAGCTCTTGCTGCCGGGCTTCGCCGAAGGCCACATCCACCCGCTGCTCGGCGCGCCGCTGACCCGCGGCATCGACCTGCAATACGACACGCGGGAGGAGGTGCTGGCGGCGCTCAGGGCCTATGCCGATACCGCGCCCGACCGCGGAGCGATCCACGGCGTGGTCCGCGGATTCGGCTGGCGCTATCTCGCCTTTCCGCCTTCCGGCCCGACCCGCCAGGATATCGACGCGGTCTGGCCCGACATTCCCGTCTTCTTCACGGCCATCGACGCCCATTCCGCCTGGGTGAATTCCAAGACGCTCGCACTCGCCGGGATCACCAAGGACACGCCGCCGGTGCTGCCCGGCTTCAGCTATTTCGCCAAGGACCCCGTCACGGGGGAGCCGACGGGCTACGTCGTGGAGGCCCCCGCGGTGCAGAGGATCGTCGCCTCGGTTGCGCCGTTCAGCCACGCGTTCATCGTCGAATCCCTGGAGGAATGGCTGCCTAAAGCGTCCGCGGCGGGCATCACGACGGTGTTCGACGCCGGCATGGCGGTCGTGGCGGCGGATGACGGCTTCGCGATCTACGAAGGGCTCGAGGCGCAGGGAAGGCTGCCGTTCCGCGTCGTCGGCAGCCTCTATTACAATGAGCCGAAGCGCGATCCGCTGCCCGATCTCGAAGCCCTCGTGGCGCGTCACCACACCGAGCTCGTCGAGGCCAAGGTCCTCAAGATCGTGATGGACGGCGTCGATGCGAACGGCAGTGCGGCGATGCTCGCCCCCTATGCCGACAATCCCGCCTCCCGCGGCGACACCATCTTCACCCCCGCGGAAACCCGCGCGATCGTCGAGCGCGCCGACGCCAAGGGCTTCGACATTCATTTCCACGCCATCGGCGACCGCGCGGCGCGGCAAGCCCTCGATGCCCTGGAAGCGGCGATCGCGGCCAATCCGCCGCGCGACCGGCGCCACTGCATCGCCCACAACCAGTTGACCGACCCCGCCGACATCCCGCGCTTCGGCAAACTCGGCGTGATCGCCGAATTCTCCGGTCAATGGCATTGCCGGGATGGCGCCTATTGGCAGTCCGTGACGGTCTCGCGCTGGGGCGAGGAGCGGGCGCGCCGCGAATATCGCGTCGAAGAAATCCGCCGCGCTGGCGCCCCGATCTCGCTCGGCACCGATTGGCCGGCGGGCGGCAACAGCAGCGTCTACCACCCGCTCCACGCGATCGAGACCGCGGTGACGCGCCAGGGCGCGGGCAAGCCGAACGACGTCCCCCTGACGCCGCTCGAAGACCGCCTCACCCTCGCCGAGGCGATCTACGCCAACACGATGGGCACGGCCTTTCAGACCGGGCTCGAGGATCGCATCGGCTCCATCGCGGTCGGCAAGTTCGCCGATTTGATCGTCCTCGACCGCAACATCTTCGAGATCCCGATTCACGAGGTACATGCGGTGCGTGTGCAACTCACGCTGATGAACGGAGAGGTTCGACATGACACGTTAACGTGATCGTGCCGTGATAGGGGCAGTCCCGAACCTTCGGAGAATGCCCATTTCGAGCCTCGAGCCGATCGCCGTCCGCCTGGGACGAAGCCGTCTCGGCACGCCGTTCTTCGCGGCGTGCGCGGTCGCGATAGTCGTCCTGCTCGCCGTCGGCCTCTGGCGGAGCTATGTCCCCGTCCCCCTCTTCGACACCTGGGATGGCGCGTTCGGCTTCTATTTCAGGGCTGCCGACGGCGATTGGTCGGCTTGGTTCGGGCAGCACAACGAACACCGCCTCATCCTCTCCCGCCTCTTCTTCTGGCTCGACATCGCGGTGTTCCGCGGCTCGGTCGCGGCCCTCGTCGCGCTCAACGTCGTCCTGCTCGGCGCCGTCGTCGCCGTCTTCCTGGCATTCGCAGCCGCGGCGGGATTTGCCGTGCGCTCCTGGTTCGGGCTGTTCCTGGTCTGCTGGCTCGCGAGCTTCATGCAGCAGGGCAATCTGGTGTGGGAATTCCAGAGTCAGTTCTGGCTCGCCCAGCTCCTGCCACTGACCGGGCTCTATTGCCTCTATCGCGCGCGGGAGAGCGGCTCGTCGATCGCATTCGCCCTCGGCATGATCTGCGGCATCCTCGCCGCCGGCGCCATGGCGAACGGGATCCTGGCCCTGCCCGTCTTCACGCTCTATGCCGCCACGGTCCGCTTCGAGTGGACCAAGATCGCCATCACGGCCGGTCTGGGCGTTCTCGTGATCACCGCCTATCTCCACGGCTACACGCCGCCCGGAGGCGGCCGCGGGCTTCTCGCCAATGCGCTCGCCCACCGCCCGGTCGATCTCGCCGAGTACTATTTGCTCCTCCTGGGCACACCCTTCCACACCCTCACCGGCAAAGGCGCCTTCGGACGGATCGCGGCGATCGTTGCCAGCCTCGTCCTCCTCGGCGGCTTCGTCGTCTTCCTGCGCCGCGCCTTGATGCGGCAGGAGCGGGCGGCCCTCGAGCTCGCGCTGCTCGCGTTCCTGGTGTTTCTCTTCCTCTCCGCCGACCTCGTGGCCTGCGGCCGGATCGATTATGGGCCGTATCAAGCCCTCATCAGCCGGTACAAGACGCCGGCACTGATGGCGTGGGCCACCTTCTGGATCTTGTGCGCCCACGCAAGCGTACGGTCCCCGAAAGAGATAAGCCGGCTTCAGATCTGCTTTGCTGCACTCTCCCTCGCCCTCGTCGCCGCTCAGGCGAGCGTGTTCTGGCTGCCTCCGGATGCCTCCTTCGACAAGAAAGTCGTGGCGCTGGCGCTCACCCTCGGCGCTCAGGATGACGCCCGGCTCGCCAGCCTCTACCCGGACCCGAAGGCGCTGCGGATCGCCGCCCGGCGGGTGCGCGAGGACCGGCTGTCGATCTTCGGCGATCCGACGCTTGCCGATGCCGAGGCCGCGATGGGTCGCCAATGGATTACCGAGGTCGGAGCACCGCCCTGCCGCGGCCGGGTCGATAGGATCGATCCGCTGCCGGGCGACAATCGCTTCGTCCGGATCCGCGGCTGGATCTTCAACCCGGCGCACGGCGCCCCACCGGGTGACCTCGCGATCGTCGACCCCGCAGGCACCATTGTCGGCTTCGCCCTGGTGGGAAAGAGCCGTCCCGAACTCGTCGAGACCCTCGAGACGCGCACGGCCCGCTATGCCGGCTTCGAAGGCTACGCGCTCGCCGCGACGGCCGCCACCGGCCTCGCTCTCGCCCCCTTGGATCGCAGTTGCATTCTGCGCCCGGCCGACAGGACGCCCGGCACCGGTTGAGCGAGGCACGCCACAGGCGCTGCCTTGCCTCGCCTCCGTGGTCTCGCATCATTCCACCGAGATCGGCACCTCGATGAGGTTCGGCAGACCGGATTTGATTCCGGCTTCGACGAGGGCGCCGATGTCGGCCACGCTCTCGGCCCGGCGCGCCGGTACGCCCATCGAGCGGGCGAGCGCCAGGAAGTCGATCGCCGGATCGACGAGATCCATGGCGATGAAGCGATTGCTCTTCGCCGACAGATAATCCGTCTGCGCCTTCATGAAATTCTTGAGGATGTTGTATTCCCGGTTGTTCATGACGACGAACGTCACCGGCAGCTTCTCGCGCGCCGCGGTCCACAAGGCCTGGGGCGAATACATCGCCGCGCCGTCACCGACGAGGCAGACGATCGGTTCGCGCCCGAACCCGAGGCAGAAGCCGACCGAGGCCGGCATGCCCCAGCCGAGACCGCCGCCGCGCAAGAACGAATATTGCCGCGTCAGCGTGCTGTCGAGCAGCGAGCGGACGTGGACCGAGGTGGCGATCGCCTCGTCGACGATGCGCGTGCGCGGACCGACGGCGCGCACCACCTCGTGGGCGGCGACGAGCGGCGTCGCGATGGGGCGATCCATCTGACGCCGCGCCTCGGCCTCGATCTCGCCCCGCCGCACGGCCCGCGCCCGTCCGGCCGCGTCCACCAGCGCCCGACGCGCCTCCGCCTCGCCGGCGAGCTTCGCCTCGAGCATTGGGATCAGGATCTTCAGCGACGTCTTGATGTCGCCGAGCACCGAAAGCCGCGTCGAATAGGTTCGGCCGAGATCGCGGACATCGGTTGAGAGCTGATAGACCTCGCAGCCGTCCGGGATCGGCGACCCTTCCGTGTAGAGGATGGTGATCACCGACTTGCCGCCGAGCGCGAACACGCAATCGAAGTCCGACAGCGTGCGGTTGATCTCGATCGCCTTGGTCGGAAGGTTGCCCCGCCACAGCGGGTGCGAGGTCGGAAACGGGATGTGGGCCGGCCACGACGAGCCGAACACCGGCGCGCCCAGCACCTCGGCGAGCCGCACGGTTTCCGGCGCGGCATCGCTGGTATCGATCTCGTCGCCGGCGATCACCGCCACCCGCCCCGGCGGCACGGCGGCGAGATAGTCGGCGAGGATGTCGAGCGAGCCGGCGGCGGAGCGGCGGTCGATGGTCGAGGGCCGGGCGATCCCGACCGTCGTCATCTCCTGCATGATGTCCATCGGCAAGGAGAGGAAGACCGGGCCGGTCGGCGCAGCACTGCTGTCGTGGAACGCGCGCCGCACCAGCACTGGAAGCTGCGAGGCGGTCGTGACCTCCTGCGACCATTTCGCGACGGGCTTGGCGATCGAAACGAGATCGCCGAACAGGAGCGGATCGGTGACGGTGTGGCGGGAATCCTGTTGTCCGGCGGTCACCACCAGCGGCGTGTTCGACACGTTGGCGTTGATGATGCCGCCGAGGCCGTGGCCGAGACCGCCCGCCGTATGCAGATTGACGAAGGCCGGCCTGCGGGTCGCCTGGGCGTAGCCGTCGCCCATCGCGACGACGCTCGCCTCCTGGAGGCCCCAGATATAGCTGATCTCGGGACGCGTCAGCAGGGCGTCGATCAGGGGGAGTTCGGTCGTGCCCGGATTGCCGAAGATGTACTCGACGCCCTCGCTCTCGAGAATCTCGAGCAGAACCTCGGCGCCGCGCCGCGGTGCCACCTCCCCGAGCCTGCCGATCGCCTCCGTATGAACCTCGGCATGCGCCGGACCCTGGGAGGAGGACGGAGGAGAGGACTCATGGCTCATGGCGCGGCTCTCGTTCGGGGGACCCGCGTCATGTCGCCCGAACCCGGCCGCGGTGGCAAGAGGCCGCGACCGAGCCGGCGGCGGACCTTCGCCTCATCGCCCTCCGGGGATCAGCAGCGGCGGGTCAGAATTTCCACGTCAGAACCGCCCGCACGCCATTGTCGGAGAGCCCTTTGCCGAACGCCCCGTTGTAGCTCACCCCGAGCGTGACGTTCGGCGCCATTGCGGCATCGAGCCCGGCCGAGATCAAGGCCGTATCGCGGGCGACCGGAACCCCGCTCACGGAGAACGGCGCGGAGCCGCCCGCGAAGGTGAAGCTCGCACTCGGATCGACGTCTCCGAAGGCGTGCTGCCAGGCAACCGACCCGCGCAATTGGAACGGCATCTCGAACATCGCGAAGTCCGTCGTGAAGCGAACCCCGAGCGTCGAGAACGTCGTGTCCATGGTCTCGCTCGAGGCGGTGAGGCTCGCGGCGGTCCCCCCTTCCGAGAAGGCGTCCGTGTTCAGATGGACATAGGCAAGTCCGGCAAAGGGTTCGACGGAGGTCTTGCCGAACTGCATGCGGTAACCCGCTTCGGCGAAAACCTGAGCGGTTTGCGCGTCGTAGCTGCTCGTGTTCAGCCCGGTCAGATCCGGCAACTCGACAAAGCGCGACGCTTCCACGGATTGCCAGCCATAGGAGGCGCCGGCGCGCAGACCGAGGTCGCCGATGCCGAGCTTGTTGAACGTCTTGCCGCCGTAGACCGTCAACGAATAGGTGTCGATCGATCCGGACGTCGCGCTGCCGTTCGCGCTGAACGAGGTATAGCCGTATCCGAAGGCGGCACCGATCACGCTGTCGCCGTTGAACTTGCGGTCGTAGCCGGTGACGAAGCCCCCGGTCGAGCGCTGGACCGTCGCCATGTTGTCGGCGGAGAAATGGCCCCAGGAGCCGTAGCCCTCACCCCAGAGCCCATTGTCCGTCGCGTTCTGCAGCGGCGACGGGGTGTCGGTCAGGACATTGCGCACGCGGCCGGACACGGCACCGCGGACGAAGCGGGTGTCCTCGATCATAATCGACTGCAGGCTCGCATAGGTCTCGCCGGACAGGCTGATGAGCGCTGTCTGGACCTGATTGGGCGCTAGCTGCACCACCGAATTGTAGACCGGATTGCCGGCCCCGAGCGCCTCGACGGCATTCGCCGTCGTGGCCGCGTTGCCCGTCGCGGCGTAGCTCGAAAACGTCGTGTTGTTGCGCACCATCGACAGAACGACCGATGTGTCGGTGTACGACAGAATGGGCTGCAGGAACGCGTAGTTCGAACTCACCGAAGAGAACGTTCCGCTGATCCCGCCCGCGGCAGTCAGGATCGTATACGTCGTCTTCTGACCATAGGCGGCGCCATCGTCGAGGGCGACGACCGACACGGTCGCGCCGCTGGAAATGGTCGCGACACCGTTGGCGGCGATCAGATCGCTCACGCCGTTCGCCAGAATCTCGACCTTGTAGACCGATCCGGCCGAGAACGATGCGTTGCCGTTGACGCGCAGCGTGCCTGGCGAGTTTCCGGGGGACGCGATGCCGCCGTCGAGAATCAGCGCGCCAATCACGCCGTTGCCGCCGATCACGCCGGGGGATCCGTCGGGATTGACCCCGACGGTCACCGTAGAATTGGGGAGTCCGCCGTTGATCTTGAGAACGCCGCCCGAAACCGTCGTCGGCCCTGTATAATCCGGGTTGTAGCTCGTGATGTTGAGGGTGCCGCCGCCGGTCTTCGTGAAGCCTGAGCTGCCGACCAAAGTTCCCGCGAAGGTCGTGTCGGTGGTTTGGTTGACCGTCAATGTGCCGGCACCGAGGATGATGGTGCCCCCCGTGCCGGCAAGGGCCGCAATCACCTGATTCTCGTCGCCGAATTCGATGGTGCCGCCCGTCAATGCGAGCGGTGCGGTCGGATCGAGCGCTCCCGTCACCTTCAACGTGCCATTCAGAACAGCGAGACCGCCCGAGTAGGTGTTGTTCCCCGTCAGCACGAGGCTTCCGGTGCCGGCTTGAACGACGCCGCCGGACCCGCTGATATCGCCGGAGAATTCGAAATCGTCGGAGCGGTTGAAGGCGAGCGTCCCGTTGTCGACGACGTTGCCGACAATGCTGCCCGTCGTTCCCCCGTCGCCGATCTGCAGCATGCCGGACGCGATCGTAGTACCGCCGGTATAGGTGTTGTCCGCGGCCAGGATCAGGGTTCCGCTGCCGGCCGTGGTGAGGCCGCCGCTTCCCGTGATCGCCTGCGCGATCGTCAGGCTGGTGCCGGCCGCGGGCGAGAAGGTTCCGCCACCGGCGGCGAGGGAGATCGCCCGGTTGGTGGTGAAGGTACCGCTCGTCGCCAGCGTACCGCCGTTGAAGGACACACCGCCGGTCGTGGCGCCGAGATTTGCGTCCGCGGACACACCGAGCACGCCGCCATTCAGGACGGTGCCGCCGAGATAGGAATTCGTCCCCGACAGGATGGTCGTGCCCGCGCCGGCCTGAGTCACCGAGCCGGTCCCGGAGATCACACCGGGGAGCGTCGCGGTACCCGACGCACCGCCGAAGACGAGCGCTCCGTCCGCGACGATATTGCCCGCGAGGCTGCCGACTCCGGACGCGTCGCCGAGTTGCAGGGTCCCTTGGGCGATCGTGGTCGTGCCGCTGAAGCTGTTCAGGCCGCGCAGCGTGAGCGTGCCCGCACCCGTCTTCGTCAGCGAGCCTGTCCCGGAAAGCGCCCCCGCATAGGTGCCGTCGGAGCCTTGAGCGAACACCAGCGAGGCGTTGTCGAGGATGGCGCCGGTCAGGCTCGTGGTGTCGCCCTGCAAAGTGCCGGCGGCGACGGTGGTGCCGCCCGAATAGGTGTTCGCGCCGCTGAGGATCAGCGTGCCCGCGCCGGTCTTGGTCAGCGATCCGCCGCCCGAAACGGTTCCGCTCAAGGTGAGCGTCGTGCCGCTCGCGGGCGCGATGGAGGCAGTGCCGGTCAGCGACACCGACCGGGCCGATTCGAAGCTCTCGGTGGTCACGAGGGTGCCCGTGGACAGCGTCATCGCTCCGTTGCTCGCCCCGATATCGTCATCGGAAGCGATCTGGAGAGTGCCCGAGGTGATCGTCGTGCCGCCGGTGTAGGTATTCGGACCGACGAGGACCAGCGTGCCCTGCCCGGCCAGCACCAACCCGCCCGTCCCCGAGACGACGCCACCAAGCGTCAGCGTCGTGGCGCCGGCCGGCGCGAACGTGCCGGTGCCCGTCAGCGTCACCGACCGGTTCGACGTGAACGACGCCGTCGTCGCAAGAACCGTCCCGTTCGCCAAGGCGAGGCTGCCCGACGCATCACCGAGATTGGCGTCCGCCGACACCTGCAGCGTGCCCGCCGTGATCGTCGTGCCGCCGGTGTAGGTGTTGGTGCCCGAGAGGACGAGGGTCCCTGCTCCGGTCTTGGTCAGCCCGGCGCTGCCGGCGATGGCGACCCCGAGCGTCGCCGTCCCGGTATCGACCTGGACATAAGGTCCCCCGCCGCCCGCCTGCGTCACCAGCGTCAACGGGCCCGTGCCGTTCACCGAATAGCCCGAGACCGCGAACTGCAGCCCGCTCGCGCTCACTGCGCTGCCGACGTCGACCGTCCCCGCCGTGCCCGTGAAGATCCCGAGGCCGCCCGCGATCCACGACGACGCCACCGTGCCGTCCACGTTCGTCCAGTTCGCCGCCGAACCGTTCCACGTGCCCGAACCGCCGGTGATCGTCCCGCTGCCCGCCGTGCCGCCGCCGTTCCACCATTGCGTCGACACCCCGTCGACGATCGCGATCAGGTTCACCTGACCCGCAACCGCCGTCTGGATCACGCTCGACGACAGCGACGCCGGGACCCCCGACAGAGTCAGACCCGAGCCCGTCACCGTCAGGCTTCCACCGTAGTCGATCAGCCGGTAGCTGCCCGCTTGGAACGTGCCGCCGCCGTTCACCGTGACGAGCCCGCCCGACAGCGTCAGGTCGCCGGTCACCGCGATGCGGTCGTTGAGCCCGCTCGACGGCGCGTTCGGCTGCGCCAGATCATAGGCGAGCGTCGCCCCCGACCCGACCGTCAGCGCCCCGCCGATCGACAGCGTCGCCGCCGTGCCCGACGTGCCCGGCGACAACATCGACCCGCCCGCCAGCGTCACCGAGCCACCGATCGAGCCGCCACCGCCGAGCGTCGCCCCGCTCGCCACCGACGCCGAGCCCGCAATGCTGCCCGACACCTGCAGCGTGCCGGCCGAGACCGCCGTGCCGCCGGTATACGTGTTCGTGCCCGAAAGCGTCAGCGTGCCGGCACCGGCCTGGGTCACCGAGCCCGTCCCGGAGATCACGCCCGCGAAGGTCACGTCGTCGGAGCGGTTGAACGCGAGCGCCGCATCGTCGGTCACGTTGCCGACGATCGTGCCCGTCGTGCCCCCGGCGCCGATCTGCAGCGTCCCGGCCGTGATCGTCGTGCCGCCCGTGTACGTGTTGGAACCGGTCAGGATCAGCGTGCCGGCGCCCGAGGCCGTCAGCGCGCCCGAGCCGGAGATCACGCCCGCGAGCGTCAGGCTCGTGCTCGAGGCGGCCGCGACCGCGCTGTCCGCAGAAAGCGTCACCGCCCGGTTCGTCGTCAACGATGCGGTGGTCGAAAGCGTCCCGCCCGACAGCGTGACGCCGGTGGAGGTGTCGCCCAGGTTCGCGTCCGCGGCGATTTGGAGCGTGCCCGCCGAAAGCGTCGTGCCGCCCGCGTACGTGTTCGTGCCCGACAGGATGAGCGTGCCCGCACCCGTCTTGGAGAGGGACCCGGTGTTGGAGATCACGCCGCTCAAAGTCAGCGTCGTGCCGTCCGCCGTCGAGACGGTATCCGTCCCCGTCAGCGACACCGACCGGTTCGACGTGAACGACGCCGTCGTCGCGAGGACCGTCCCATTCGCCAGCGTTAGGCCGCCCGCCCCGCCGAGGTTGGCGTCCGCCGACACCTGCAACGTGCCCGCCGAGATGGTCGTGCCGCCGGTGTACGTGTTCGTGCCCGACAGAACGAGCGTGCCCGAGCCCGCCTTCGTCAGCGCCCCACCGCCCGAGACCACGCCGCTCAGGGTCAGTGTCGTCGACGACGCCGTCGAGACGGTGCCGGCCCCGGTCAGCGCGACCGCGCGGCTCGACGTCAACGACGCCGTCGTCGAAAGCGTACCGCCGTCGAACGTCAGCGAGCCTGCCCCGCCGAGGTTGGCGTCCGCCGACACCTGCAGCGTGCCGCCCGAGATGGTCGTGCCGCCCGTGTAGGTGTTGGTGCCGGTGAGGACGAGCGCGCCGGAGCCGGCCTTCGTCAGCCCGCCCGATCCGGAGACGATCCCGCTCAACGTCAAGGTCATCGCCGACGCCGTCGAGACGGTGCCGGAACCGGTGAGAGAGACCGCGCGGCTCGACGCGAACGTGCCCGTCGTCGAAAGCGTGCCGCCGCCGAACGTCAGCGATCCCGCACCGCCGAGATTGGCGTCCGCCGCGACCTGCAGCGTCCCGCCCGAGATCGTCGTGCCGCCCGTGTACGTGTTGGTGCCCGAGAGCGTCAGCGTGCCGGCACCGGCCTGGGTCACCGAGCCCGTCCCGGAGATCACGCCCGCAAAGGTGACGGCATCGGAGCGGTTGAACGCGAGCGTGCCATTGTCCACCACATTGCCGGCGATCGAGCCCGTCGTGCCCCCGGCGCCGATCTGCAAGGTGCCGGCGGAGATGGTGGTGCCGTTCTGATAGGTGTTGGTGCCGGTCAGCACCAAAGTGCCCGCGCCGCCCTTGGTCAGCGCACCGAGATTGCCCGATACCACGCCGCCAAGGGTCAGGGTGGTGCCGCTGGACGCCACGATGGTGCCCCCGCCGGGGCCAATGTTGATCGCGCGATCGGAGGTGAACGACGCCGTGGTCGAAAGCGTCCCGCCCGCCAGCGTGACGCCGGTGGAGGTGTCGCCCAGGTTCGCGTCCGCGGCGATTTGGAGCGTGCCCGCCGAAAGCGTCGTGCCGCCCGCGTACGTGTTCGTGCCCGACAGGACGAGCGTGCCCGCACCCGTCTTGGTGAGGGACCCGCTGTTGGAGATCACGCCGCTCAAAGTCAGCGTCGTGCCGTCCGCCGTCGAGACGGTGCCGGTGCCCGTCAGCGTCACCGACCGGTTCGACGTGAACGACGCCGTCGTCGCGAGAACCGTCCCGTTCGCCAAAGCGAGGCTGCCCGACGCATCACCGAGATTGGCGTCGGCCGAGACCTGCAGCGTGCCGGACGTGATCGTCGTGCCGCCGGTGTAGGTGTTGGTGCCCGAGAGGACGAGGGTCCCTGCCCCGGTCTTGGTCAGCCCGGCGCTGCCGGCGATGGCGACCCCGAGCGTCGCCGTCCCGGTATCGACCTGGACATAAGGTCCCCCGCCGCCCGCCTGCGTCACCAGCGTCAACGGGCCCGTGCCGTTCACCGAATAGCCCGAGACCGCGAACTGCAGCCCGCTCGCGCTCACCGCACTGCCGACGTCGACCGTCCCCGCCGTGCCCGTGAAGATCCCGAGGCCGCCCGCGATCCACGACGACGCCACCGTGCCGTCCACGTTCGTCCAGTTCGCCGCCGAACCGTTCCACGTGCCCGAACCGCCCGTGATCGTCCCGCTGCCCGCCGTGCCGCCACCGTTCCACCATTGCGTCGACACCCCGTCGACGATCGCGATCAGGTTCACCTGACCCGCCACCGCCGTCTGGATCACGCTCGACGACAGCGACGCCGGGACCCCCGACAGAGTCAGACCCGAGCCCGTCACCGTCAGGCTTCCACCGTAGTCGATCAGCCGGTAGCTGCCCGCTTGGAACGTGCCGCCGCCGTTCACCGTGACGAGCCCGCCCGACAGCGTCAGGTCGCCGGTCACCGCGATGCGGTCGTTGAGCCCGCTCGACGGCGCGTTCGGCTGCGCCAGATCATAGGCGAGCGTCGCCCCCGACCCGACCGTCAGCGCCCCGCCGATCGACAGCGTCGCCGCCGTGCCCGACGTGCCAGGCGACAGCGTCGACCCGCTTGCCAGCGTCACCGAGCCCCCGATCGAGCCCCCGCCCCCGAGCGTCGCCCCGCTCGCCACCGACGCCGAGCCCGCAATGCTGCCCGACACCTGCAGCGTGCCGGCCGAGACCGCCGTGCCGCCCGTATACGTGTTGGTGCCCGAGAGCGTCAGCGTGCCCGTGCCCGCCTGGGTCACCGCGCCGGTGCCGGAGATCACGCCCGCAAAGGTGACGGCATCGGAGCGGTTGAACGCGAGCGCCGCATCGTCGGTCACGTTGCCGCCGATCGAGCCCGTCGTGCCGCCCCCGCCGATCTGCAGCGTCCCGGCCGAGATCGTCGTCCCGCCCGTGTACGTGTTGGAACCGGTCAGGATCAGCGTGCCGGCGCCCGAGGCCGTCAGCGCGCCCGAGCCGGAGATCACGCCCGCGAGCGTCAGGCTCGTGCTCGAGGCGGCCGCGACCGCGCTGTCCGCAGAAAGCGTCACCGCCCGGTTCGTCGTCAACGATGCGGTGGTCGAAAGCGTCCCGCCCGCCAGCGTCAGGCCCGTGGTCGCATCGCCCAGATTGGCATCGGCGGCGATTTGGAGCGTGCCCGCCGAAAGCGTCGTGCCGCCCGCGTACGTGTTCGTGCCCGACAGGACGAGCGTGCCCGCACCCGTCTTGGTGAGGGACCCGCTGTTGGAGATCACGCCGCTCAAAGTCAGCGTCGTGCCGTCCGCCGTCGAGACGGTGTCCGTGCCCGTCAGCGACACCGACCGGTTCGACGTGAACGACGCCGTCGTCGCGAGGACCGTCCCATTCGCCAGCGTTAGGCCGCCCGCCCCGCCGAGATTGGCGTCGGCCGAGACCTGCAACGTGCCGCCCGAGACCGTCGTGCCGCCGGTGTACGTGTTCGTGCCCGACAGAACGAGCGTGCCCGAGCCCGCCTTCGTCAGCGCCCCACCGCCCGAGACCACGCCGCTCAGCGTCAGCGTCGTCGACGCCGCCGTCGAGACGGTGCCGGCCCCGGTCAGCGAGACCGCGCGGCTCGACGTCAACGACGCCGTCGTCGAAAGCGTACCGCCGTCGAACGTCAGCGAGCCCGCCCCGCCGAGGTTGGCGTCCGCCGCCACCTGCAGCGTGCCGCCCGAGATCGTCGTGCCGCCCGTGTAGGTGTTGGTGCCGGAGAGCACGAGCGTGCCGGAGCCGGCCTTCGTCAACCCGCCCGACCCGGAGACGATCCCGCTCAGCGTCAAGGCCGTCGCCGACGCCGTCGAGACGGTGCCGGAACCGGTGAGAGAGACCGCGCGGCTCGACGCGAACGTGCCCGTCGTCGAAAGCGTGCCGCCGGAGAGCGCCAGCGAGCCCGTGCCGCCGAGGTTGGCGTCCGCCGCGACCTGCAGCGTGCCGCCCGAGATCGTCGTGCCGCCGGTATAGGTATTGACCCCGGAGAGGGTGAGCGTGCCGGTGCCGGCCTGCGTCACCGCGCCGGTGCCGGAGATCACGCCCGCAAAGGTGACGGCATCGGAGCGGTTGAACGCGAGCGCCGCATTGTCGGTCACGTCGCCTTCGATCGTGCCCGTCGACCCGCCGTCACCGATCTGCAGCGTCCCGGCCGTGATCGTCGTGCCGCCCGTATACGTGTTGGTGCCGGTCAGAACCAGCGTGCCGGCGCCCGCCTGGGTCAGCGACCCGCTGCCGGAGATCACACCGGAGAATGCGGTGTCGTCGGAGCGGTTGAAGACGAGCGCACCGTTGTCGGTCACATCGCCGACGATGGTGCCCGTCGTGTCGCCGTCGCCGACTTGCAGCGTGCCCGCCGCAATCGTCGTCCCGCCCGTATAGCTGCTGTCGCCGGAGAGGATCAGCGTGCCCGATCCGTTCTGGGTCAGCGATCCGCCGCCGGAGATCGCGCCGGAGAACGTCACGTCGTCCGTGCGATTGAAGACCAGGGCACCGTCGTTGGTTACGTCGCCCGCGATCGACCCTGACGCCCCCCGTCGCCGATCTGCAGCGTCCCCGCCGTGATCGCCGTTCCGCCCGCATAGGTGTTGTCCGCGGTGAGGATCAGCGTGCCGGTGCCCGCCTGGGTCAGCGAACCGCTGCCGGAGATCACGTACTCGAAGGTCAGCGAATCCGAACGGTTGAAGACGAGCGCGGCATTGTTGTTCACCGCGCCCGCGATGCTGCCTGACGTTCCGCCGGCGCCGATCTGCAGCGTCCCGTCGGAAATGAAGGTCGTACCGCCGTACGTGTTGTCGCCGCTCAGCACCAACGTGCCGGCGCCGGTCATGTAGACGCTGCCGCCCACCCCATCGGCTATGGCTCCGGCGAGCGTCAGAACGGTCCCGTCGGCCGGCACGAAATAGGTGGAACCATCGATCGAGATGTCCCGGTTCGACGTGAAGGTCGCCGTCGTCGCCAACTTGCCGCCGTTGAACCTGATCCCGCCGTCGGCGGCGCCGAGATTGCTGTCCGAGCCGACCTGAAGCGTCGCGCCGGCGATCACGGTGCCGCCGGAATAGGTGTTCGCGCCGGTCAGAACGACCGTCCCGCCGCCAGCCGCCCTCAAGGCGCCGCTGCCCGAGATCACGCCACCGAGCGTCAGCGTCTTGCTCGCCGCCGCAGACGCCGTGCCGGTGCCCGTCAGCGACACCGACCGGTTCGACGTGAACGACTCGGTCGCGGCCAAGATACCGTCGGCGAGCGCCACGCCTCCGTTCGACGCGCCGAGATTGGCGTCCGCCGACACCTGCAGCATGCCGCCCGAGACCGTCGTGCCGCCGGTGTACGTGTTCGTGCCCGACAGAACGAGCGTGCCCGAGCCCGCCTTCGTCAGCGCCCCACCACCCGAGACCACGCCGCTCAGGGTCAGCGTCGTCGACGACGCCGTCGAGACGGTGCCGGCCCCGGTCAGCGAGACCGCGCGGCTCGACGTCAACGACGCCGTCGTCGAAAGCGTACCGCCGTTGAATGTCAGCGAGCCCGCCCCGCCGAGGTTGGCGTCCGCCGACACCTGCAGCGTGCCGCCCGAGATGGTCGTGCCGCCCGTGTAGGTGTTGGTGCCGGTGAGGACGAGCGCGCCGGAGCCGGCCTTCGTCAGCCCGCCCGATCCGGAGACGATCCCGCTCAACGTCAAGGTCGTCGCCGACGCCGTCGAGACGGTGCCGCTGCCGGTGAGAGAGACCGCGCGGCTCGACGCGAACGTGCCCGTCGTCGAAAGCGTGCCGCCGGAGAGCGCCAGCGAGCCCGTGCCGCCGAGGTTCGCGTCCGCCGCGACCTGCAGCGTCCCGCCCGAGATCGTCGTGCCGCCGGTATAGGTGTTGGTGCCGGACAGGACGAGCGTCCCGGAACCCGCCTGCGTCACCGAGCCCGTGCCGGAGATCACGCCCGCAAAGGTCACTGAATCCGAGCGGTTGAACGCGAGCGCCGCATCGTCGGTCACGTCGCCGCCGATCGAGCCCGTCGTCCCGCCGTCACCGATCTGCAGCGTCCCGGCCGAGATCGTCGTCCCGCCCGTGTACGTGTTGGAACCGGTCAGGATCAGCGTGCCGGCGCCCGAGGCCGTCAGCGCGCCCGAGCCGGAGATCACGCCCGCGAGCGTCAGGCTCGTGCTCGAGGCGGCGGCGACCGCGCTATCCGCAGAAAGCGTTACCGCCCGGTTCGAGGTGAATGATGCGGTGGTCGAAAGCGTCCCGCCCGACAGCGTGACGCCGGTGGAGGTGTCGCCCAGATTGGCATCCGCGGCGATTTGGAGCGTGCCCGCCGAAAGCGTCGTGCCGCCCGCGTACGTGTTGGTGCCCGACAGGACGAGCGTGCCCGCACCCGTCTTGGTGAGGGACCCGCTGTTGGAGATCACGCCGCTCAAAGTCAGCGTCGTGCCGTCCGCCGTCGAGACGGTGTCCGTGCCCGTCAGCGTCACCGACCGGTTCGACGTGAACGACGCCGTCGTCGCAAGAACCGTCCCGTTCGCCAAGGCGAGGCTGCCCGACGCATCACCGAGATTGGCGTCCGCCGACACCTGCAGCGTGCCGGCCGTGATCGTCGTGCCGCCGGTGTAGGTGTTGGTGCCCGAGAGGACGAGGGTCCCTGCTCCGGTCTTGGTCAGCCCGGCGCTGCCGGCGATGGCGACCCCGAGCGTCGCCGTCCCGGTATCGACCTGGACATAAGGTCCCCCGCCGCCCGCCTGCGTCACCAGCGTCAACGGGCCCGTCCCGTTCACTGAATAGCCCGAGACCGCGAACTGCAGCCCGCTCGCGCTCACCGCACTGCCGACGTCGACCGTCCCCGCCGTCCCCGTGAAGATCCCGAGGCCGCCCGCGATCCACGACGACGCCACCGTGCCGTCCACGTTCGTCCAGTTCGCCGCCGAACCGTTCCACGTGCCCGAACCGCCCGTGATCGTCCCGCTGCCCGCGGTCCCCCCACCGTTCCACCATTGCGTCGACACCCCGTCGACGATCGCGATCAGGTTCACCTGACCCGCAACCGCCGTCTGGATCACGCTCGACGACAGCGACGCCGGGACCCCCGACAGAGTCAGACCCGAGCCCGTCACCGTCAGGCTTCCACCGTAGTCGATCAGCCGGTAGCTGCCGGCTTGGAACGTGCCGCCGCCGTTCACCGTGACGAGCCCGCCCGACAGGGTCAGGTCGCCGGTCACCGCGATGCGGTCGTTGAGCCCGCTCGACGGCGCATTCGGCTGCGCCAGATCATAGGCGAGCGTCGCCCCCGACCCGACCGTCAGCGCCCCGCCGATCGACAAGGTCGCCGCCGTGCCAGACGTGCCAGGCGACAGCGTCGACCCGCTTGCCAGCGTCACCGAGCCCCCGATCGAGCCCCCGCCCCCGAGCGTCGCCCCGCTCGCCACCGACGCCGAGCCCGCAATGCTGCCCGACACCTGCAGCGTGCCGGCCGAGACCGCCGTGCCGCCCGTATACGTGTTCGTGCCCGAAAGCGTCAGCGTGCCGGCACCGGCCTGGGTCACCGAGCCCGTCCCCGAGATCACGCCCGCAAAGGTGACGGCATCGGAGCGGTTGAACGCGAGCGCCGCATCGTCGGTCACGTTGCCGACGATCGTGCCCGTCGTGCCCCCGGCGCCGATCTGCAGCGTCCCGGCCGTGATCGTCGTGCCGCCCGTGTACGTGCTGGAACCGGTCAGGATCAGCGTGCCGGCGCCCGAGGCCGTCAGCGCGCCCGAGCCGGAGATCACGCCCGCGAGCGTCAGGCTCGTGCTCGAGGCGGCCGCGACCGCGCTGTCCGCAGAAAGCGTCACCGCCCGGTTCGTCGTCAACGATGCGGTGGTCGAAAGCGTCCCGCCCGCCAGCGTCAGACCCGTGGTCGTATCGCCCAGATTGGCATCCGCGGCGATTTGGAGCGTGCCCGCCGAAAGCGTCGTGCCGCCCGCGTACGTGTTCGTGCCTGACAGGATGAGCGTGCCCGTGCCCGTCTTGGTCAGGGACCCGGTGTTGGAGATCACGCCGCTCAAAGTCAGCGTCGTGCCGTCCGCCGTCGAGACGGTATCCGTCCCCGCCAGCGACACCGACCGGTTCGACGTGAACGACGCCGTCGTCGCGAGGACCGTCCCATTCGCCAGCGTTAGGCCGCCCGCCCCGCCGAGATTGGCGTCCGCCGACACCTGCAACGTGCCCGCCGAGATGGTCGTGCCGCCGGTGTACGTGTTCGTGCCCGACAGAACGAGCGTGCCCGTATCCGTCTTGGTCAGGGACCCGGAGCCCGAGACCACACCGCTCAGGGTCAGCGTCGTCGACGACGCCGTCGAGACGGTGCCGGCCCCGGTCAGCGAGACCGCGCGGCTCGACGTCAACGACGCCGTCGTCGAAAGCGTGCCGCCGTTGAATGTCAGCGAGCCCGCCCCGCCGAGGTTGGCGTCCGCCGCCACCTGCAGCGTGCCGCCCGAGATCGCCGTGCCGCCCGTGTACGTGTTGGTGCCGGAGAGCACGAGCGTGCCGGAGCCCGCCTTCGTCAGCCCGCCCGACCCGGAGACGATCCCGCTCAGCGTCAAGGTCGTCGCCGACGCCGTCGAGACGGTGCCGGAACCGGTGAGAGAGACCGCGCGGCTCGACGCGAACGTGCCCGTCGTCGAAAGCGTGCCGCCGGAGAGCGCCAGCCCGCCCGTGCCGCCGAGGTTGGCGTCCGCCGCGACCTGCAGCGTGCCGCCCGAGATCGTCGTGCCGCCCGTGTACGTGTTGACCCCGGAGAGGGTGAGCGTGCCCGTGCCGGCCTGGGTCACCGCGCCGGTGCCGGAGATCACGCCCGCAAAGGTGACGGCATCGGAGCGGTTGAACGCGAGCGCCGCATCGTTGGTCACGTTGCCGCCGATCGAGCCCGTCGTGCCGCCCCCGCCGATCTGCAGCGTCCCGGCCGTGATCGTCGTCCCGCCCGTGTACGTGTTGGAACCGGTCAGGATCAGCGTGCCGGCGCCCGCCTGGGTCAGCGACCCGCTGCCGGAGATCACACCGGAGAATGCGGTGTCGTCGGAGCGGTTGAAGACGAGCGCACCGTTGTCGGTCACATCGCCGACGATGGTGCCCGTCGTGTCGCCGTCGCCGACTTGCAGCGTGCCCGCCGCAATCGTCGTCCCGCCCGTATAGCTGCTGTCGCCGGAGAGGATCAGCGTGCCCGATCCGTTCTGGGTCAGCGATCCGCCGCCGGAGATCGCGCCGGAGAACGTCACGTCGTCCGTGCGATTGAAGACCAGGGCACCGTCGTTGGTTACGTCGCCCGCGATCGACCCTGTCGCCCCCCCGTCGCCGATCTGCAGCGTCCCCGCCGTGATCGCCGTTCCGCCCGCATAGGTGTTGTCCGCGGTGAGGATCAGCGTCCCGGTGCCCGCCTGGGTCAGCGAACCGCTGCCGGAGATCACGTACTCGAAGGTCAGCGAATCCGAACGGTTGAAGACGAGCGCGGCATTGTTGTTCACCGCGCCCGCGATGCTGCCTGACGTTCCGCCGGCGCCGATCTGCAGCGTCCCGTCGGAAATGAAGGTCGTACCGCCGTACGTGTTGTCGCCGCTCAGCACCAACGTGCCGGCGCCGGTCATGTAGACGCTGCCGCCCACCCCATCGGCTATGGCTCCGGCGAGCGTCAGAACGGTCCCGTCGGCCGGCACGAAATAGGTGGAACCATCGATCGAGATGTCCCGGTTCGACGTGAAGGTCGCCGTCGTCGCCAACTTGCCGCCGTTGAACCTGATCCCGCCGTCGGCGGCGCCGAGATTGCTGTCCGAGCCGACCTGAAGCGTCGCGCCGGCGATCACGGTGCCGCCGGAATAGGTGTTCGCGCCGGTCAGAACGACCGTCCCGCCGCCAGCCGCCCTCAAGGCGCCGCTGCCCGAGATCACGCCACCGAGCGTCAGCGTCTTGCTCGCCGCCGCAGACGCCGTGCCGGTGCCCGTCAGCGACACCGACCGGTTCGACGTGAACGACTCGGTCGCGGCCAAGATACCGTCGGCGAGCGCCACGCCTCCGTTCGACGCGCCGAGATTGGCGTCCGCCGACACCTGCAGCATGCCGCCCGAGACCGTCGTGCCGCCGGTGTACGTGTTCGTGCCCGACAGAACGAGCGTGCCCGAGCCCGCCTTCGTCAGCGCCCCACCACCCGAGACCACGCCGCTCAGGGTCAGCGTCGTCGACGACGCCGTCGAGACGGTGCCGGCCCCGGTCAGCGAGACCGCGCGGCTCGACGTCAACGACGCCGTCGTCGAAAGCGTACCGCCGTTGAATGTCAGCGAGCCCGCCCCGCCGAGGTTGGCGTCCGCCGACACCTGCAGCGTGCCGCCCGAGATGGTCGTGCCGCCCGTGTAGGTGTTGGTGCCGGTGAGGACGAGCGCGCCGGAGCCGGCCTTCGTCAGCCCGCCCGATCCGGAGACGATCCCGCTCAACGTCAAGGTCGTCGCCGACGCCGTCGAGACGGTGCCGGAACCGGTGAGAGAGACCGCGCGGCTCGACGCGAACGTGCCCGTCGTCGAAAGCGTGCCGCCGGAGAGCGCCAGCGAGCCCGTGCCGCCGAGGTTCGCGTCCGCCGCGACCTGCAGCGTCCCGCCCGAGATCGTCGTGCCGCCGGTATAGGTGTTGGTGCCGGACAGGACGAGCGTCCCGGAACCCGCCTGCGTCACCGAGCCCGTGCCGGAGATCACGCCCGCAAAGGTGACGGCGTCGGAGCGGTTGAACGCGAGCGTGCCATTGTCCACCACATTGCCGGTGATCGAGCCCGTCGTGCCCCCGGCGCCGATCTGCAAGGTGCCGGCGGAGATGGTGGTGCCGTTCTGATAGGTGTTGGTGCCGGTCAGCACCAAAGTGCCCGCGCCGCCCTTGGTCAGCGCACCGAGATTGCCCGATACCACGCCGCCAAGGGTCAGGGTGGTGCCGCTGGACGCCGCGATGGTGCCCCCGCCGGGGCCAATGTTGATCGCGCGATCGGAGGTGAACGACGCCGTGGTCGCCAGCGCGCCGCCCGACAGGGAGAGCGATTTGGACGTGTCACCCAGCGCGCCATCCGCGTGGATCTGCAAGGTGCCGGCCTGGACGCTGGTGCCGCCCGAATAGGTGTTGGCGTCGGCGAGCACCAGCGTGCCCGCGCCCGCCTGCAGCAGCGCGCCGGCGCCGGAGACGATGCCGGACAGGGTCAGGGTGGTGCCGCTGTCCGGAGCAAAGGTGCCGGTCCCGGTCAACGTCACGCCCCGGGTGGACGTGATGTCGGCCGTGGTCTGCAGCGTGCCGCCGGACAGGACGAGGGCGCTGGAGGCGCCGCCCAGCGCGCTGTCGGACGCCACCTGAAGGGTGCCGGCGGCGATCGTGGTATCGCCCGCATAGGTGTTCGCGCCACCCAGAACCAGCGTGCCGTCACCGGACATCGTGAGCGCGCCCGCGCCCGAGATGATGCCGTTGAGGGTCAGGGTCGCGATGCCGACGGGCGCGAAGGCGCCGGTGCCGGTGAGGGCGATGGCGCGGTTCGAGGTGAAGGTGTCGGAGGCGACCAGGGTGCCGCCGCCGGAAAGGCTCAGGCCGCCCGATGCGTCGCCGAGCTTGGCGTCCGAGGCGACCTGCAGCGTACCGGCGGAAATGATCGTGCCGCCCGCATAGCTGTTGTCGGCGGTGAGCGTCAGGGTGCCGGTGCCGGCCTGCGTGACCGAGCCCGTGCCGGAGATCGTGCCGTCGAAGGTCACGTCATCGGTGCGGTTGAAGACCAGGGCGCCGCTATCGGCCACGTCGCCGGCGATCGCCCCGGTGGTGCCGCCGCTGCCGATCTGCAGCGTGCCGGCGGAGATGGTCGTGCCGCCCGTATAGGTGTTGGTGCCCGTGAGGATGAGCGTGCCGGTGCCCGCCTGCGTCAGGGAGCCCTGGCCGGAGATCACGCCCGCAAAGGTCACGGAATCCGAGCGGTTGAACGCGAGCGCCGTGTCCACGCTCACATCCCCGGCGAGGCTGCCGGAGGTGCCGCCGTTGCCCACCTGCAGCGTGCCGCCGGAGATGCTGGTGCCGCCGGTGTGGGTGTCCGCACCCGCCAGGATCAGCGTGCCGTCGCCGGTCTTGGCATAGGTGCCGCTGCCCGAAAGGTCGCCGGTCAGGGTCAGAGTGCGGGCCGGATCGACGTTGATCGCGCTGCTGCCGGTCACCGAGACCGTGCGGGCGGAGGTGATGTCCGCGATGACGGCCAGTACACCGCCGGCGAGGGTCAGGCCGCCGGTGCTGCCGCCCAGATTGGCATCGTCCGAAATCTGCAGGAGGCCGCCCGAGAGGATCGTGCCCCCGGAATAGGTGTTGTTCTGGGTGAGAACCAGCGTCCCCTCGCCCGACATGGTCAGGCTGCCGGTGCCGGAGACGGTGCCGGCAAGGGTCAGCACCCGGCCTGAGGATGGGTTCACCGCGCTGTTCGCCGACAGCGACACCCCACCCGAATAGGTCACCGACTGCGTATTGGCGAGCGTGCCGCCGGCGAGCGTGAGAGCTCCCGAGCCGAGATTGGCGGCCGAAGCGATCTGCAGCGTACCGGCCGAGACCGTCGTCCCGCCGCTATAGGTGTTGGTGCCGGAGAGGACGAGGGTCCCCGCACCCGCCTTGGTCAGGCTGCCGCCACTGCCCGAAACCACGCCCGAGACGGTCAGAATCGTGCCTGCGGCGGGCGAGAGCGTGCCCGCCGAACTCAGCACCACCGACCGCGCGGACGTCATGTCCGCCGTCGTCGCCAGCGTGCCGCCCGAAAGGGTCAGCGCGCCCGTACCGCCAAGGTTCGTATCGGCCGACACCTCAAGCGTCCCCGCGGAAACCGTGGTGCCGCCGGTATAGGTGTTCGTCCCAGACAGGATCAGCGTCCCCGTGCCGCTCTGCGTCAGCGCACCCGTGCCGGAGACGACGCCGCTCAAAGTCAGCGTGGTGCCGGTGGAGGGGGCGAAGGTGCCCGCGCCGGTGAGGGTCACGGCCCGGTTCGACCCGAACGAGGTCGTGGTGGCGAGCGTGCCGCCGGACAGCGCGAGGCCGCCGGACGCATCGCCCAACGCCCCGTCCGCGGCAACCTGCAGCGTGCCGGCGGTGACGACGGTGCCCCCGCTATAGGTGTTGCCGGCAAATGTGAGAGCCAGCGTGCCGGTACCGGCCTGGGTGACCGAACCCGAACCGTCGATCGAATACCCGAAGGTCGCGGTGTCGGACCGGTTGAACACCAGGGACGCGTTGTTGCTCACATCCCCCATAAGCACGCCCGAGGTGCCGCCGGCACCGATCTGCAGCGTGCCCGCCGAAATCGTGGCGCCGCCGTCGTTCTCGGTGTTGGTGCCGGCGAGGACGAGCGTGCCCGCCCCCGTCTTATTGATCGGACCGAGCCCGGTGATCGCGCCCGTCAACGTCAGCACCGTGTTGGTCGCGGTCTGGAACGTGCCGATGTTGGTGAAGTCGATGCCCCGGCTCGAGGTGAAAGACGCCGTGGTCGACAGCGTGCCGCCGGCCATCACGAGGCCACCCGTCGTATCGCCCAAATTGGCGTCGGACGAGACCCTGAGCGTGCCCGACTTGATCGTGGTACCGCCGCTGTAGGTGTTGGTGCCCGACAGAACGAGCGCGCCGGCGCCGCCCTTGCTCAACGAGCCGGTTCCCGACACGACGCCGTTCAGGGTCAGCGTGCCGGCCCCGGTCGTGGAGATCGTATTGCTGCCCGACAGCGACACCGCTCGGCCGGACGTAACCGTACTGTTACCGGTATTGAGCATCCCACCGACCAACGACAGGCCACCGGCAGCATCGCCGAGGTTGGCGTCGGACGAAATCGACAGGGTCGTGCCCGAAACCGTGGTGCCACCACTATAGGTGTTGGTGCCGCTGAGGGTGGTACGCCCCGCGCCGGACACCGTCAGACGTCCGGTGCCGGAGATGACGCCGCTCAGCGTCAGAGCCTTGAGCGAGGCCGACACGAGCGTGCCGCTGCCGGTCAGGCCGACGGCGCGCGCGGAGGTCACATCGGCTGTCGTGGACAGCGTGCCGCCGGAGAAACTGAGCCCGCCGGAGATGTCGCCGAGGTTGGCGTCGGACGCGATCTGCAGCGTCCCGCCCGAGATCGTGGTGCCGCCGGTATAGGTGTTGGTGCCGGACAGGACGAGCGTCCCGGAACCCGCCTGCGTCACCGAGCCCGTGCCGGAGATCACGCCCGCAAAGGTGACGGCGTCGGAGCGGTTGAACGCGAGCGTGCCATTGTCCACCACATTGCCGGTGATCGAGCCCGTCGTGCCCCCGGCGCCGATCTGCAAGGTGCCGGCGGAGATGGTGGTGCCGTTCTGATAGGTGTTGGTGCCGGTCAGCACCAAAGTGCCCGCGCCGCCCTTGGTCAGCGCACCGAGATTGCCCGATACCACGCCGCCAAGGGTCAGGGTGGTGCCGCTGGACGCCGCGATGGTGCCCCCGCCGGGGCCAATGTTGATCGCGCGATCGGAGGTGAACGACGCCGTGGTCGCCAGCGCGCCGCCCGACAGGGAGAGCGATTTGGACGTGTCACCCAGCGCGCCATCCGCGTGGATCTGCAAGGTGCCGGCCTGGACGCTGGTGCCGCCCGAATAGGTGTTGGCGTCGGCGAGCACCAGCGTGCCCGCGCCCGCCTGCAGCAGCGCGCCGGCGCCGGAGACGATGCCGGACAGGGTCAGGGTGGTGCCGCTGTCCGGAGCAAAGGTGCCGGTCCCGGTCAACGTCACGCCCCGGGTGGACGTGATGTCGGCCGTGGTCTGCAGCGTGCCGCCGGACAGGACGAGGGCGCTGGAGGCGCCGCCCAGCGCGCTGTCGGACGCCACCTGAAGGGTGCCGGCGGCGATCGTGGTATCGCCCGCATAGGTGTTCGCGCCACCCAGAACCAGCGTGCCGTCACCGGACATCGTGAGCGCGCCCGCGCCCGAGATGATGCCGTTGAGGGTCAGGGTCGCGATGCCGACGGGCGCGAAGGCGCCGGTGCCGGTGAGGGCGATGGCGCGGTTCGAGGTGAAGGTGTCGGAGGCGACCAGGGTGCCGCCGCCGGAAAGGCTCAGGCCGCCCGATGCGTCGCCGAGCTTGGCGTCCGAGGCGACCTGCAGCGTACCGGCGGAAATGATCGTGCCGCCCGCATAGCTGTTGTCGGCGGTGAGCGTCAGGGTGCCGGTGCCGGCCTGCGTGACCGAGCCCGTGCCGGAGATCGTGCCGTCGAAGGTCACGTCATCGGTGCGGTTGAAGACCAGGGCGCCGCTATCGGCCACGTCGCCGGCGATCGCCCCGGTGGTGCCGCCGCTGCCGATCTGCAGCGTGCCGGCGGAGATGGTCGTGCCGCCCGTATAGGTGTTGGTGCCCGTGAGGATGAGCGTGCCGGTGCCCGCCTGCGTCAGGGAGCCCTGGCCGGAGATCACGCCCGCAAAGGTCACGGAATCCGAGCGGTTGAACGCGAGCGCCGTGTCCACGCTCACATCCCCGGCGAGGCTGCCGGAGGTGCCGCCGTTGCCCACCTGCAGCGTGCCGCCGGAGATGCTGGTGCCGCCGGTGTGGGTGTCCGCACCCGCCAGGATCAGCGTGCCGTCGCCGGTCTTGGCATAGGTGCCGCTGCCCGAAAGGTCGCCGGTCAGGGTCAGAGTGCGGGCCGGATCGACGTTGATCGCGCTGCTGCCGGTCACCGAGACCGTGCGGGCGGAGGTGATGTCCGCGATGACAGCCAGTGCACCGCCGGCGAGGGTCAGGCCGCCCGTGCTGCCGCCCAGATTGGCATCGTCCGAAATCTGCAGGAGGCCGCCCGAGAGGATCGTGCCCCCGGAATAGGTGTTGTTCTGGGTGAGGACCAGCGTCCCCTCGCCCGCCATGGTCAGGCTGCCGGTGCCGGAGACGGTGCCGGCAAGGGTCAGCACCCGGCCGGAGGATGGGTTCACCACGCTGTTCGCCGACAGCGACACCCCACCCGAATAGGTCACCGACTGCGTATTGGCGAGCGTGCCGCCGGCGAGCGTGAGAGCTCCCGAGCCGAGATTGGCGGCCGAAGCGATCTGCAGCGTACCGGCCGAGACCGTCGTCCCGCCGCTATAGGTGTTGGTGCCGGAGAGGACGAGGGTCCCCGCGCCCGCCTTGGTCAGGCTGCCGCCACTGCCCGAAACCACGCCCGACAGCGTCAGCGTCGTGCCCAGCGCAGGCGTGAACGTGCCCGCCGAACTCAGCACCACCGACCGCGCCGACGTCATGTCCGCCGTCGTCGCCAGCGTCCCGCCGGACAGCGTGAGAGTGCCCGTGCCGCCGAGGTTCGTATCGGCCGACACCTCAAGCGTCCCCGCGGAAACCGTGGTGCCGCCGGTATAGGTGTTCGTCCCCGACAGAATGAGCGTTCCCGTCCCCGCCTGCGTCAGCGAGCCGCTCCCGGAGATCACGCCGCCGAGCGTCAGCGTCGTGCCGGTGGCGACGGAAACAGCGGAACTGCCGGTAAGGGAAACATTCGGGCTGTAAGTGAACGTGCCGGTGGTGGACAGGGTGCCACCACCCAGGGTCAATGTCCCGCTGCCCAGGGCCGTATCGCTGGCGACCTGCAGGATGCCGGCGGAGATGGTGGTGATGCCTGAATAGGTGTTGGTGCCGCTCAGGACGAGCGTGTCCGTGCCGGTCTTCGTGACCGTGCCGGTTCCGGAGATCGCACCGGCGTAATTGAGGTTCGAGTTGAAGATGACCGTGGCATTGTTCACGATGTCCGACGAGAAACTCGTCGCGTTGATCTGGAGCGTGCCGACGGAGACGGTTGTCCCTCCGGTATAGGACATCGTGCCGGACAGGATGAGGGTGCCGCTCCCAGCCTTCGTCAGACCGCCGGTGCCATCCACCGTCCCTGTCAATGTCGAGGTGGTCGCCGTGGCGGCGTTGATCGTGCCGCCGCCCGTGCCGAGATGGAATGTGCGGCCACTGGAGAAGTCCGCACTTGCCGAAAGGATGCCGCCGCCGGAGAGCGTGACCTCACCTGCGGCAGCGCCGAGGTTGCCGTCACTTGCCACGGACAACGTGCCCGCCGAGACGGTCAGGCCGCCGCTGAACGTGTTCGTCCCCGAAAGGGTGAGTGTGCCCGAGCCCGCTTGCGTCACCGAGCCGGTGCCCGAGATGACGCCGGAATAGGTGATGGCGTTGGACCGGTTGAACACCAGTGCGCTGTTATTGGCGATATCGCCCGCGACGACGCCGGTGGTGCTGCCGGCGCCGATCTGCAGGGTTCCGGCGGAGATGGTGGTGTCGCCGCTATAGGTGTTGGTGCCCGAGAGAATAAGGGTGCCGGCCCCGTTCACCGTGAGGCCGCCGGTGCTGGAAACAATACCGCTGAGCGTCAGCGTCGTGCCGGTGGCGACGGAAATGCTGGAGTTGCTGGACAGGCTCACATTTCGGCTGGACGTGAACGTCTCGGTGGTGGAGAGGGTGCCACCGCCGAGGGTCAGTGCCCCGCTGCCAAGTCCGGCATTGGCCGCGATCTCCACGGTGCCAGAGGAAATGGTGGTGCCGCCGGAATAGGTGTTGGTGCCCGACAGGATGAGCGTGCCGCTGCCCGCCTGCGTCAGGGTGCCGGTCCCCGAGATGGTGCCGCTGTAGGTGACGTTGTCCGAGCGGTTGAAGGTCAGGTTCGCATTGTCGGCAATGTTTCCGGTGATGCTGCCCGCCGAGCCGCCGTTCCCGATCTGCAGCGTTCCGGCCGAGATGGTGGTGCCGCCGGAATAAGTGTTGGTGCCGGTGAGGGTGACCTTGCCGGAGCCAAGCTTGGTCAGCGCGCCGGTGCCGGAGATCACACCGGCATAGGTGCCGTCCGTCGTCTGGGAAATGGCGACGGTGGCGTTGTCGAGGATATCCGCGGAGAAGTTCGTCGTCGCGATCTGCAGGGTGCCGGCGGAGACCGTGGTGGCACCGGTGTAGGAATTGGTGCCCGAGAGCGCCAGGGTGCCCGCACCGGTCTTGGTCAGGGCGCCCGCACCGTCCAGCGTGCCCGTCAACGTGAGCGTGGTGCCACTGCCGGTATTGAACGTGCCGCCGTCGGATCCGAGATGGATCGTGCGGGTGGAGGTGAACGAGCCGGTGCTCGCCAGCGTGGTTCCGGCGAGGCTCACTGCGCCGGATGCGTCGCCCATATTGGCTTCGCTCGACACCGAAAGGGCGCCCGCAGACACGGTGATGCCGCCGGTGAAGGTGTTCGCCCCCGATAAGGTGAGCGTGCCGGCTCCGGTCTTCAAAAGCGAGCCCGAGCCGGAGAGGATTCCCGACAGCGTCGCACCCAGCCCATTGGTGTCGATCGTCGAGGTGGTGGCGGAAACCAGCGTGGCAGCGACCGATGTACCAAGCGCAGCGCCGATCACCTGGATCGTGCCGCCTCCAAGATTAAAAAGGTACGTGCCACTACCAGCATAATTCGCCTTGAGCCCGCTCGCGCCTCCACTACCCCCTACCTGCAGCAAACCACCGGTGAGATCGTAACGACCGTTCCCGTAGGCCGAGAGATACAGAGTGGAGCCTTGGGATATGGTGAGAGTACCCGCGGTCTGCACGATGGTGCCCGAGGCCTTGGCACCGGTAGGATTGTCGCGGGTCCCCAGGATGAGGTTCGAGGTTCTATTCGCGTCGGTCGAAACGATGACCGTACCCGTGCCGCTAATGTTGAGCGTGCCGGTGCCAGCCGCGTTCCCACCAGAATTGCGGCCCACATTATTGGTACCCCCCGCGAGATTGAGCGTCCCACCGCTGATGTTATAGGTCCCGTTACCACCTTGGTTGCCGATGTTCAGGGAGGCGCAATCGCTGGTGCTTCCGCAAGTCGCTGAGATGTTGACCGTGCCGCCGGTCTGGTTGACCGTCCCGGTCCCGCCGAAATCGCCGACTTGAGCGCCGATGCCGACGTTGATGGTGCCGCCGGAGACGGCGAGCGTGCCGGTATACGGGACGCCCGCTGATACGACGCCCTCTCCGAGGGCGAGATAATCGACCGAGGTCGTACCGCTGGTGACGGCGATGGAGCCTCCGAAGACAAACGCCTCCCCGCCCTGGATGGTGGCGCCATCGAGGGTCAGCGTTCCAGAGCCGGCCTTCGAGAAGGTGCCGTGGGCCGCACCATCGTAAGCTACGCCGCTATTCGTGATGGTGCCGGAGAACGCCGTATCCGCATTGTTGGCGCCGACGACGAGGGCATTCGTGCCGGTCGTGACGGCGCCCGCGCCGGCGAGCGAGCCGACGATCAGCTGTGCGGCGTTCAGATTGAACGTCGCGCCGGTCTCAACGGTGAGCGCGGTGCTGGTCGAGAGCGCGCCCGTCGATCCGGCGGTCAGCGTGCCGGCGGTGACGTTCATCGCACCCGTGAACGTGTTCGAGCCGCTTAGCGTGAGCGTTCCGGTGCCGGCCTGGGTCAATGATCCAGTGCCAGAGATCGCGCCGGCAAAGGTAACCGCGTCGGTCCGGTTGAAGACGAGCGCGGCGTTGTTTGCGACGTTGCCCGTGATGCTGCCCGACGTGCCGCCGGCCCCGATCTGCAACGTTCCCGACGAAATCGTTGTGCCGCCCGAATAGGTGTTCGCGCCGGTGAGGACCAGCGTACCGCTGCCGGCCTGCGTCAACACGCCGGTGCCGGAGATGACGGTACCGACGGTGACCGTATCGGAGCGGTTGAAGGCGAGCGTGCCGTTGTCGGTCACGTTGCCCAAAATGCTGCCGACCGTGCCACCGGCACCGATTTGAAGCGTGCCGGCCGAGATCGTCGTCCCGCCCGAATAGGTGTTCGCGCCGGTGAGGATCAGCCTACCGCTGCCGGCCTGCGTCAGCGCGCCGGTGCCGGAGACGATGCCGGCGAAGGTGACCGTGTCGGATCGGTTGAACGCGAGGGTGCCGGCGTCGGTCACATCGCCGACGATGCTTCCCGAGGTCGACCCCGCGCCGATCTGGAGCGTGCCGGCCGAGATCGTCGTCCCGCCCGAATAGGTGTTCGCCCCCGAAAGGGCGAGCGTTCCGGCGCCCGCCTTCGTGAGGGCACTCGCGCCCGAAACGACGCCGCTCAGCGTGAGCGTCGTGCTGCTCGCCGTCGAAATGGTGCTGTCGGCCGCGAGCGACACGCCGCGCGTCGAGGTGAACGAGGCCGTCGTCGCAAGAGTGCTGCCGGAGAGCGTCAGCGCCCCGGAGCCGAGGTTGCCATCCGACGCGACCTGCAACGTTCCGGCCGAGACCGTCGTCCCCCCGGAATACGTGTTCGCACCGGACAGCGTGAGCGTCCCCGCCCCGATCTTGAGGAGGCTACCGCTGCCGGACAGCACGCCCGAAAAAGTGGCGCCGAGGCCGTTGGTGTCGATGGTCGAGGTGGTGCCGGAGACGAGCGTGGCGGCGACGGACGTGGTCAGCGCCGCGCCGATCACCTGGATCGTGCCGCCCCCCAGATTGAACGCATAAGAGCCGCTGCCGCCCGTGTAGTTCGGCATCAGACCGCCGGTTCCGCCGACCTGCAGCGTGCCGCCGGACAGATCGTAGCGGCCGCTTCCGTAGGCCGACAGATACAAATGGGAGCTCTGCGAGATCGTCAGCGTCCCGCCGGTCTGGATGATCGTGCCGGTGCCCTGGTTGGCGGCGCCCGTCTCGCGGTTGCCGAGCACGAGGCTGGCGGGGCCGTTGGCATCCGTCTGGACCACCACCGTGCCGGTGCCGCTGATATTGAGGGTCCCGGCGCTCGCCGCGCGCGATCCCGTGTTCCGGCCGAGGTCGTTGAGGCCGCCGACGAGATTAAGCGTGCCCGCAGAGATGTTGTAGGTGCCGGTGCCAGCCTGGTTGCCGATGTTCAGGGAGGCGCAATGGCTGAGATCGCCGCACGTCGCGGCGATGTTCACGATGCCACCCGTTTGATTGACGACGCCGGTGCCGCCCCAATCGCCGACCTGGAGGGCGGTGCCGATATTGAGCGTGCCGCCGGATACGATGAGCGAGGCGTTGCCGCCGGTTCCCGTGCCGACCGCGAGATAATCGACCGCGCTGGTGCCGGAGGTGACCGCGATCGCGCCGCCCTGGAGGTAGCTCTCGCCCCCGGCAATGGTGGCGTTCGACAGCGTCAGCGTTCCGCTGCCAGCCTTCGTGAAGGTGCCGTACGAAGAATTCCAGCCGAAACCGGTGTTGGTGATCGTGCCCGAGAACGTCGTATCGGTGGCGCTGTTGACGGTCAGGTTGCTGGTGTTGGTGGTGACGTTACCAGCGCCCGTCAGCGCGGAAATGGTCTGGTTCGCGGTGATGTTGAGCGTGGCGCCGGAGGCGACGCTCACGGCCGTCCCGGTGGGCAACGCACCGGCCGCGCCCGCGGTCAAAGTGCCGCCCGAGATCGTGGTCGATCCGCCGTAACTGCCAGCGCCGGTCAGAACTACGGTTCCGGCACCGCTCTTGGTGAGCGCGCCGGAGCCCGATATCCCTCCACTCAGCGTGGTCGATCCCGTCGCCTGGCTGAGCGTCGCCGTGACCCCGCTGTTGATCACCAAGGCGTTGGCGACGCTCAAGCTGCTCGAAAACGACAGCGTCGAACTGCCCGTGAACGTCAGCACGCCGCTGCCGAGGGCGGAGTTCGTGCCGACGACGAGCGTGTCCTGCGCCAGGGTCGTGCCGCCCGAATAGGTGTTGGCGCCCGACAATGTCAGCGTGCCGGCGCCGGTCTTGGACAGCGCGCCCGATCCTGAAAGGACTCCCGACAGCGTCGTGGAAAAATTGTTGGTGTTGATGGTCGCGGTCGTGGCGCTCTGCAACGTCATCGCGTTGGACGTCGTGAGAGCGGACGAGGCGAGAAGCGTGCCGCCACCGAAATTGAACGTGCCCGTTCCGCGAATGCCGTTCGCGCCACCGACGGAGAGCGTGCCACCGCTCAGATTGAATGTGCCCGTGCCGGAGCCGAAGCTAATATAGCTTGAGCCTGACAGGGTAAGCGTTCCCCCCGTGAGGTTGACCGTACCGGTGGAGCCGGACACGCTGGCGAGGATGAGCGTGGTGGCGACGTTCGCCGAACCGCCCGAGACGTTGAACGTCCCGGTGCCGCCCGATGCTGCGCCGAAGATGATCTGGGCCGAACCGCCCACATTCTGGACCGAAAGCGTGCCGGCGGAGAGATTGTAGGTGCCGGTGCCGCCCGTGCCGTAATTGCTGACGTCGCTGCCGAACCGGATCGGATTCTGGAGCGCGAGCGTCACCGTGGAAGCCGCACCATCCTGGGTGATGGTGCCGGTCCCCTTGGAGTCGCCGACATAAAGCTGTCCGCCGGCGAAGCTGCCCGTCGTCATCGAGAACTGGGCGTTGTCCGAGATCGTCAGCGTCCCGCTTGACGCGGTGCCCGATCCCCCGGAGCCGGACGTGCGGGAGCCGATATAGGCGGTCATCCCGCCCGAGCTGGAATCGAAAACGGCGTCGCCGGAAAGGGCATAGGTTCCGGTGCCGCCCTGGGTGCCGAGATCAAGGGAGCCGGCGCTGCTGAAGCGCACCATGCCACCGGTCTGATTGAAATTGCCCGTGACGTTCGTGCCGCGGCCGATGGCCAGGCCGCCGTAGTTCAGGCTTCCGGCATTGGCGACGTAGAGCAACTCGCCGCCGGTCATATTGATCGTGCCGTCGCCACCGGTCGTGTTGGTGGCCCCGCCGCCGACCCAGATCCGGCCGATCGAGGTTCCGGGAGCGGTGCTGGTGTCGGCGAGGTTCACCTGAAGGGTGCCGCCGGAAATGTTCAGCGTGCCGATTCCGCCGTTACCGATCTCCAGCCGGCCGGCGCTCGTCCCCGACGTGGTATTGACCGTCAGCACCGAACCGGACTGCAGCGTGAGGGTCGCGTCGCCGCTCGCCGTCCCGATGTCGAACGGCGAGGTGTTGAACGTCAGGTTGAGGGACGTCGCGCTCCCCGGCAATGTCCAGTCGGGACTCGCAACGAACGTACCACCGCCCTGGGCGGTGATGGTGTCGGGCTGTCCGGAGTCGATCCCCGCTTGGACGGCCGCCTCGAAGGCTGCCTGATCCGTGACCACGACGGAAGCCGCACGGGCGGAGACCATCGCCGCGCCCTGCAGGGCGAGCGAAAGCGCGGCAGCGCCTGCGTAAAGACGCGCGGACCGCGCGCTCATCCATGCCGAGCCTGCCAACTTCCACCCCCGTCCGCGCGCCACCAACAGGCACGGAGACACGCAGCATCACGCGCCGCTTATCTCGAATCGAGGATAGAGTGACCACTTTCGCGTGCACAAACAATCATATTTTCGTCATATGACTGAAACGCAAGCCTCGCACAAGCCAGCCGTGCGCCGACCGCGCGAAAAGGTATTATCCGCACCCAACGGTCGAAGATTTATCCTCAAGCGACGCGGTCTTCGATGCGAAAGCGCACGATGCGCGCAATTTGAGCCAGGGCTGTCTCTCGCTCGGTCTTGCTATTGTTTCCGAGTCGAGCCTCGAAGGACGTCAATATGATATTTTTGGTTGCATTCTTCACCGCGAGAATGAACGGAAATCCGAAGGTCTCGCGATAGCGATCGTTGAGGGCGGTGAAGCGGGCGAACTCCTCCGGCGTGAGGCGGTCGAGACCTATCCCGGCCTGCTCCCGCCGCGACTCGGCCGCGATCTCACCTGCGATGGCGGCCCGTCCCGCGAGGTCCGGATGGGCGCGGATGAGGGCGAGTTGGCGGTCGGGATCGGCTGAAAGGATCGCGGCCTCGAACGCGGCGATCATCGCCTCCCGCGAGGCGAACGGCCGCGCCGCCGCGGCGGCCTCGGCGACCCAGGGCGAATGCTCGGCGACGTCGCCGAAGGCCGCGACGAAGGCCTCGGTCGCGAGCGCGTTGATGTCGGACATGGTGCGTGCGGTCACGCCTTCCCCTCCCCTTCAAGCGGACATTTTTGTCAGAACGGAAGTCTCGGGACGGATCGGCCGGCCGTCAGCGATGGGCGTCGATCCAGGCGCCGAGTTCGCGGCGTTCGGCCTCCGTCATGCCGGTCTCGTTACCGAGCGGCATGACCTGCGCCTGCACGGCCTGGGCCTCGATCTGCGCACCGTACCGCTTGAGCGCGGCGACGTCGTCGAAGACGAGGCCCTTCGGCGGCGCATCGATGCCCTGATGGGTCGGATGGGCAGCGTGGCACATGGTGCAGTGCTTGTTCACGAGCGCCATCACTTGCGCGTCACTCACCGTCGCGCCGGTCGTCGGGACGGGCTTCGGCCACGTCATCCACACCATCAGCCCGAACGCGACGGCGGCCACGGGCAACGTCCAGGAATATTTCTCGAACGGGTCATGAGCGTCGTGGCGGTTGAGGAAATGGCGCACCGCGCCGCCTGTGACCACGACGAGGCCGACGACGAGCCAGCCCTTCGGGTGGCCGGTTAGCATCGGATAATGGTTGCTCACCATCATCAGAAGCACCGGCAGCGTCAGATAATTGTTGTGTAGCGAGCGCTGCTTGCCGGCGCGGCCGAGCGCCGGGTCGGGCTTTTCCCCGGCGATCAGCGAGGCGACGATCTTGCGCTGGTTCGGGATGATCACCCCGAACACGTTGACCGCCATGATGGTGCCGATGAAGGCGCCGACATGGATGAAGGCGCCGCGCGGCGAATAGACATGGGTGTAGAGATAAGCCGCACCGAGGATCAGCGCGAACACCGAGACGGCAAGCAGCGCCGGACGCTCGACCAGCGGCGACTTGCACAGCCGGTCATAGATGAGCCAGCCGGCACCGAGCGACAAGACCGAGATCAGCACCGCTTCCGACGGAGCCATCTCGAGGATATTCGGGTCGATCAGGAAGAGCCGAGCATTGAAATAATATTGCAGAATGAGCAGTGAGAAGCCGGTCACCCAGGTCAGGTAGGCTTCCCACTTGTACCAGACGATATCCGGCGGCAGCTCGCTCGGCGCCACCATATATTTCTCGACGTGGTAGAAGCCGCCGCCGTGAACCAGCCAGGCGGTGCCGTACACGCCCGGATTCATGCGCTCGCGCTTCTTCAGCTCGAGATCGAGGGCGATGAAGTAGAACGACGTCCCGATCCAGCCGATACCGACGACGAGATGGGCCCAACGCGCGGCGAGATTGAACCAGTCGAGGATGAAACCGCTCATGTTCCACGGAATGTGAGGAAGGACACAACCTTGGAACTGTAGCAGGAACCGTGCCGAAGCCCAGCGGTCCCGGCGGCGCGTTCCTCAGTGCGTCCACTCCTCCGCCTTGGCGACGATGAAGTCGCGGAAGGCGCGCACCCGGGCGGTGCTCTTGAGCTCGGCCGGATAGACGAAATAGGTGTTGTATTCGGGCAGTTCCGCCTCGGGAATGAGCTGCACCAGCCCGGAATCCGGCTCGATGATGTAGTCGGGCAGAAGCCCGATGCCGATGCCCCGCTGGACCGCCTGCTTGATCGCCACCACGCTGTTGATCTTCAGCGTCGGGCGCCGCGACTGATCGGCGGCGCGGCCGGCGGTCTCGGCCCAGTTCATTTCCCGCAAGTAGCTCGCGCCCTGCTCGCCGAAGGTGATGAGCCGGTGCTGATCGAGCTCGGCGACGCTCGACGGGCTGCCGAAGCGGCGCAGATAGGCGGGCGACGCGTAGAGATGGAAGTGCACCGTGAACAGCCGACGCTGGATGAGGTCCGGCTGCACCGGCTGGCGCAGGCGGATCGCCACGTCGGCCTGCCGCATCGAGAGGTCGAGTTCGGTGTCGTCGAGGATCACCTGCAGTTCGACGTCCGGATAGATTTCGAGGAACTCGTTGATCCGCGAGGTGAGCCACGTGGTGCCGAGGCCGACGGTGGTTGTCACGCGCAGCACGCCCGACGGCTTCTCGCGGGAGTCCGCGAGCCGCGCCTGGACGGCGTCGAGCTTCATCATCACGTCGCGGGCGGTGCGGAACAGGAGATCGCCCTGCTCAGTCAGCAACAGGCCGCGGGCGTGGCGATGGAACAGGGGAATGCCGAGTTCCTGCTCGAGGGCGCTGACCTGACGACTCACCGCCGACTGGCTCATGTTCAGCATGTCGCCGGCATGGGTGAAGCTGCCCGCCTGTGCCGCGGCATGAAAAATCCTGAGCTTGTCCCAGTCCATCGGCTCGTTTTCGCCCCTCGTTCCGCGTGTCGCCCTTCGTCGCCCGCCCGGCCGATCCTACGGCCGAGCCAGTCTGAAGGAGCATTCTTGTCCGAAGCCCGCAGCGGTCACGGACCTCGGCCTTTTATCTCAAGCCGCCTCGACGTCCGCCGGCACTTCGGCGTGCGCGAGGAAGCGCTCGACCTCGAGCGCGGCCATGCACCCCATCCCAGCGGCCGTGACGGCCTGACGGAACACGTCGTCGGTGACGTCGCCGGCGGCGAACACGCCCGGAACGCTGGTCGCGGTCGAATCGGGCGCCGTCCAGATATAGCCGCCCGGCTTCATCCGGAGCGTTTCCTCGAACAGATCCGAGGCAGGTTGATGGCCGATCGCGACAAAAACGCCATCGACCGTGCGCTCGCTGAGTTCTCCCGTCACGATATTTTTGAGCCGGACACCGTTGACGACCGCAGGTTCGCCGCCGCCCACCACCTCGTCGAGCACCGTATTCCAGATCACCTCGATCTTCGGGTGGTCGAACAGGCGGCGCTGGAGGATCTGCTCGGCCCGGAAGGTGTCGCGCCGGTGCACGATCGTCACCTTGGACGCGTGGTGGGTGAGGTACAGCGCCTCCTCGACCGCGGTGTTGCCGCCGCCGATCACCAGCACTTCCTTGCCACGATAGAAGAAGCCATCGCAGGTGGCGCAGGCCGAAACGCCGAAGCCGCGGAACTTCTGCTCCGACGGCAGGTCGAGCCAGCGCGCCTGGGCGCCGGTCGCGATGACCAGCGCGTCGCAAGTGTAGACGCGGCCGGTGTCGCCGGTCAGGCGGAACGGCCGGCGCGAGATGTCGACCGAGACGATATGGTCGTAGATCATCCGCGTGCCGACGTGCTCGGCCTGCTGGCGCATCTGCTCGACGAGCCACGGGCCCTGCACGGCATCGACGAAGCCCGGATAGTTCTCGACGTCCGTGGTGATGGTGAGCTGTCCGCCGGGCTGGATGCCGGCCACGATGACGGGCTCGAGCATCGCGCGGGCGCCGTAGATCGCGGCCGTATAGCCCGCGGGTCCGGACCCGATGATCAGCATCTTGGCGTGAAGCGGTTCGGTCATGATGTCCTCGGTGCAGCCGGGGTGCACGGACCCCGGACGGACGGGCGGCGGACGCCTGCGCGATCCCTCTCGCCGGCCGGCTCGCTGCTCTCAACGCGTTCGCTCGTCTCGACGCGCCGGAGCGACGCGCCCGATAAGGCCTGCGGGCGCGCCCGCGCAACCTACGGCGGTCGAGATCGAGCCCCACAATTCACAGCGCTCGTCTCCGTTCTGCCACCAAGTGTGCAGACAACGGAACATTGACAAGACATTGCAGGCGAATTTGCTGTGGGCAAGACGGCGTATTCATCACCCGGATGTCATGGATTGCCCGCCGTTGGACAGCAAGCGGGCTCGACAGGCGGCACGCCTTGTCCTATGCCGTTTGTTGCGAATGGTTTTCAAGATTTGGAGTTTGTCCGGCTCCCGATCGCAAGCGCTCGCGGACCGCGCACCGCGGAGCCCTGCCGCCGACGGTCACCCGCCCGAGGACAACGCCGCGGGCGAGCGGGATCGGCCAGAGTTCCGGCGGATGCCGACAGGAAAGATGGAACATGAGCACAGTTCTCGACGCTCCCGGTGCCGCTGCGGTGAAAGAGCGGTTTCTCGCAGCACTCACCGGCGGCGATCAGCGCGGGACGCCCTACCGACATTGGCTCCTCGACGCAGCCCTCCCCGCGGACGACATCGCCGATCTGCAGCGTATGCCCTTCCCGGCCCCGTCGCTCGACGGCGTGTCGGGGACCCGTGAGGCTCACAACGCGACGCGCGTCTACTTCGATGTCGACAACCGCAAGCGGTTCCCGGTCTGCGAGGCGGTGGCCGCCGCCTTCCAGGACACCGGCATGGTGAGCGAGATCGCCCGCATCACCGGCAGCGACCTCGACGGAACCTATCTGCGCATCGAATATGCCCAGGATACCGACGGCTTCTGGCTGCAGCCGCACACCGACATCGGCGTGAAGCGCTTCACCCTGCTGATCTACCTCTCCGACGACCCGAACCATGCGGAGCTCGGGACCGACATCTACGCCAACAAGGAGACGTGGGTCGGCCGTTCGCCGTTCGGGCCCAACAAGGCGATGATCTTCGTGCCGTCCGACCATAGCTGGCACGGCTTCGAGCCCCGCCCGATCCAGGGCGTGCGCAAGTCGCTCATCATCAATTATGTGACGACCGATTGGCGCGCCCGCGAGCAACTCAGCTACCCCGACGCGACGGTCAAGGTTGCTGCCTGACCGACGTCTGAGATGAGGCGACCGCCGAGGTCGCCCGCTCCCTTTCGAAGCCGAAACGAAAACGGCGGACCGAGCGATCGGTCCGCCGTTCGTCGTTTTGGAAAGGGGTCGACCGGATCGGGATGCGCCGGAGCGCCGCCGACACGGATCAGATCACAGCACGCCCAGCACGATGGCAGCCAGAAACGCGAACGCCACCGTGACGAGGACAACGTTGAGGCTCTTCGTCATCGTCATGGGGTTCCCTCCGCCTCAAATCTGCCGGAAATCTTAAAGCCGAACAGGGCTCGCCGATACCGGAAAAGCGCGCGTGCAGCGCACAAAGTCAATCAACATTATGTATTAATGCTCTTGGCCGATTTCGGCACCTTTTGCAAGCGGGCCGACCGCCGGCGTTGTGCACCGCAATCGCATGGCTCAACCTGAGACCCACGAAATGGTCCGGCTGCGTCGCGTTAACGCGAAATTGGGCCGCCGCCGGCACTCTTTCCCCATGCGACGGCGAACGCTTCTCACTCTCGGCGTGATTCTCGCGGGCGCGGCGCTCGTCGCCGGCTGCGCCACGAGCTTTCTCGCCCGCCCGCAGCGCGCGGCGTGGCGCGGAGAGGTCGAGCGGCGCTGCGTCGCCTCGGGCGCGGTCAAGACGTCGTCGTTCGTCAAGTGGATGGCGCCGATCAACGGACCGGCCGCCTGCGGCATGGATTATCCGTTCCGGGTCAGCGCCGTGCAGGGCGGCTACGTGCCGCTCAACGAGCCGGTCACCCTCGATTGCGCGATGATCCCGGCCCTCGACATCTGGATGGCCCGCATCGTCCAGCCGGCCTCGCTCCAGGCGTTCGGGATACCCGTCGTGAAGCTGATCTCCATGGGCGGCTATTCCTGCCGCGGCCGCGACGGCTCCCGCGCCGGCAAATATTCCGAGCATTCGTTCGGCAACGCGATCGACATCGCGGGCTTCGTGCTCGCCGACGGTCGGCGCATCACCATCCTCAAGGATTGGCGCGGCGGCACCCCGCGGGAGCAATGGTTCCTGCGCACCGTCCACAACGGCGGCTGCCGGGTGTTCAAGACCGTGATCGGCCCCGATGGCGACGGCTACCACCAGGACCACCTGCACATGGACCTCGCCCGCCACAACCGCAATTGGAGCGGGCGGTCGTGCTCGTGAGCCGCACCGCCACCGGCTCCCCTTTTCACACGTCCGAGCGCCGGCCTATCCTTTGGCCCGGCGATTGCGGCTTCCATCGGGAATTCCGCACCGTCGTGCCACCCCGCGGCGCCCGCTCGGAGCGAGATCGATGCTGCTCTACACGACCCTCGGAACCGACGACCTGCCGCGCGCCATCGCCTTCTACGACGCGGTGATGGCGGCCCTCGGCCACGCCCGGCTGCCGGACTGGAGCGACGGCTGGGCCGGCTGGGGCCAGGATTACGACACCGGCTTCGGCTTCTGGCTCTGCCGGCCGTTCGACGAGAAGCCGGCCACGGCAGGAAACGGCACGATGCTCGCCTTCAAAGCGGACAGCCCGGCGCAGGTGCGCGCCTTCCATGCCGTGGGGATGTCTCACGGGGGAGCCGACGAAGGCTCACCGGGTCTCCGCCCGCACTACGCCCCGACCTTCTACGCCGCCTATCTCCGCGACCCCGACGGCCACAAGCTCGCCGCGGTGTTCCATCGCTACAGCGCGGCGGAGGACACGCAGGCGACCCGCTGAGGGCGCCCCGCGTCAGAGCGCGTTGCCGGGGTGGCTCACGGCGCTCGTCTTCTGGGCCGCCTTGCGGTCGTAGACGGCGGTGTCGCCGGGATGCTCGATGTAGCAGCTCGGCACCGTCACCGGCGTGCCGGCGTGCAAGAGGTCGCTCACGGTCATGAAGCCGTAGCCCGCGGCGCGCAGCTTCTCGATGACGAGCGGCAGCGCCTCCCGGGTATGCTTGCCGTTGCCGTTCGCGTGCATGACGATGATCGAGCCGGGCTTCACCTGGCGCATCACGTTGGCGACGATCGCCGCCGCCCCGATATCGGCCGGGTCGCCGGAGACGACGTCCCATTGGATCACGATCTCGCCGACCGCGTTGGCGGAGTCGAGCGCTGCCTGGGAGCAGGTGCCGTAGGGGAAGCGGAACAGCCGGTCGTGGCTCACCGGCGTCGCGGCAGGGCATTGCGCGACGGCGGCGACCTTGGCGTCGGCGATCGCGGTCTCCGTCGTCAGGATCTCCCGACGCACCTTGCCGAGATCGTCGATGTGCAGGTTGGCGTGGTCCCAGGAATGATTGCCGATCTGAAACAGGGGATCGGCCGCGATCTGCTTGGCACGGGTCGGATGGGTCTCGAGCCACTTGCCGCCGGCGAAGAAGGTCGCCGGCACATTGGCGCGGCGCAGGGCATCGAAGATCGGGCCATCATAGCCCGCGACCTGACCCCCGGTCTCGCAGAGATCGAAGGTGAGTGCGACGAGCTTCACCCCGTCGGGTAGCTTCACCCGGCGCACCACGCCCGCATAAGGCGGCAGCACCGGCAGGCCGGGCGCAGCGGCATTCGGCACCGAGACGTGGTCGGCGGCGGTCGCCCGCCGCGGTGTGCGCTCGCCCGGCGCGAGGGAATAATCGGCCGGAGCCCAGCATCCCGCCGGGGGATCGGCCAAGGCCGACCCGACGCCGATCGATCCGGCCAACATCACGCCGAGCGCCGCTGCAAGAGGAAACCGCGCGCGCACGCGAACCGACCGATCGACCATCGAGGTATCCTGAAAAAGGCGCCCCGGACGCGGGACCAACGCGAGGCTGGCGCGAGCAAAAGCGGTAAGTCGCGGCAGTTTCATGACGAAGGTGACGATTACCCCGCGCTTCGCCGCGCCGAGTTGTCGCAAGCCCGCATCGCCGGCGCGCGATACTCGGCCTTTAAACTGATTGCCGCCCACAGCGCTTGGCAGCGCCCGCGTTCCGTGGGAGAGCGGAGCGCAGACGGATTCGCCGCCGCCCGATCCCGAGGAGGACGCCAATGATAACCCTTGCCGATCTTCGTGTCCGTGCGATGCGCGCCCTCGCCGGCGCGGCGCTCGTCGTTGCCTCGGCCCTCCCCGCGGTTGCCGGCGGTGGCGGCCTGCCGGGCCTCTACACAATCACCGACGTCGACGGAAAACCGGTTCCGGCTGCGGCGAAGCTGACCATCCGCTTTTCGGAGAAGGCGAGCTTCGAAGGCTTCGGCGGCTGCAACCATTTCTCCGGCCCCTACAAGTTCGTCGGCCCGATCACGGCGCAGTCGGTCATCATGGGGCCGATCCGGGTCACCAAGAAGAGCTGCCCCGAGGACGTCATGAGCCTCGAACACGCGCTGCTGCGGGCGCTCGGCACCGCCCACACCATCGAGCGCGCCGACGACGGCGCCTTCGTCATCGCCGACGACAAGGGCAAGACGACCGCCCGCCTCGTCTTCAAGGCGGCGGATTGAGGCGCGTCCGGCGATGACGATCTGGGCGCGCATCGGTGATTTCGTGCAGGCGATCGGGGTCGGCGGCTCCGATCTGATCGATCGCGCCTTGACGCCCTTCTTCGGCGACGAGGCACACCGCCGCGCGGTCGCCTTCACCATCGCCATCGTCGCCCTGTCGGCCAAGATGGCGCGGGCGGACGGCGTCGTCGTCGCCGCGGAGATCCAGGCCTTCCGCGATCATTTCGCGGTGCCATCCGGCGAGGAGGCCAATGTCGAGCGGCTGTTCCAGCTCGCCCAGCAGGACGTCGCCGGCTTCGAACACTATGCCGCGAAGATCAAGGCGCTGTTCGCCGACGATCCGGCGACGCTCGAGGACGTGCTCGACGTTCTGTTCGTCATCGCCGGGTCGGACGGCCTGATCCACGCCCGCGAGATCGCCTATCTCGAACGGGTCGCGCAGATCTTCGGCCTGCCCACCTGCGCCTGCGCCCGCATCCGTGCCCGCCACGTCATGGCGGCCCCCGATGATCCCTACGTGATCCTCGGCGTCGATCCCGGCGCGGACAACGCCACCCTGCGCGCCGAATATCGCAGGCTGGTGCGGGAGCATCATCCCGACCGCGTCACCGCACGCGGCGTGCCGCAGGAGCTCGTCAAGCTCGCCACCGAGCGGCTCGCCGCGATCAACGTCGCCTGGGGGCGGATCGCCAAGGAACGCGGCCTATGACGGAACGCCTGTCGTGACCGCCCTGAAGATCGCCCGCGACGTCGTCTCTCCCAATCACGGGCCGCGCCCGCAGGGCCTGCGCCCGGATATCCTGCTCCTCCATTATACCGGCATGCCGACCGCGGCCGCCGCGATCGCCCGGCTGTGCGATCCGCTCGCCAACGTCTCGTCCCATTATGTCGTCGATGAAGACGGCGCGATCCTGCGCCTCGTGCCGGAAGCCCGCCGCGCCCACCATGCCGGCGTGTCGTCCTGGCAGGGCACGACCGACATCAATTCGCGCTCGATCGGCATCGAGATCGTCAATCCGGGCCATGAATTCGGCTACCGCCCTTTCCCCGACGCGCAGATCGAGGCGGTGATCGCACTCTGCCGCGACATCCTCGCCCGCCAGCCGATCGCGCCCGAGCGTGTGCTCGCCCATTCCGACGTGGCGCCGGAGCGCAAGCAGGACCCGGGCGAGCTCTTTCCCTGGGACCGGCTCGCGGCCGCCGGCATCGGCCGCTGGGTGGAGCCGTCTCCGATCGCCGACGGCCCTGCCTTCCGCCGCGGCGACGAGGGCCTTCCGATCCGCGCCCTCCAGGCGATGCTCGCCCACTATGGCTACGGCCTCGATCTGACCGGCGTGTTCGACGCCCGCACCGAGGCGGTCGTGACCGCCTTCCAGCGCCACTTCCGGCCGGCGCGGGTGGACGGCGTCGCCGACCGCTCGACCTTCGAAACGCTGCACCGGCTCGCCGGCTGACACCCTCGCCGCCGCGACCGCGACGGCCCCTTCAGGAGCGACCATGTCCGACGACGATTATGTCTATGACGAAGCGACCGGCGAATGGCGTCCGGCCTCCGAGATGGCGGCGGCCGCCGCGGCCCGTGCCGAGGTGCGCGACGCCGCCGGCAACGTGCTCGCGGACGGGGATTCCGTCACCCTGATCAAGGACCTCAAGGTCAAGGGCACGAGCACGACCCTGAAGCAGGGCACCGTCATCAAGACGATCCGCCTGACCGACAATCCCGAAGAGATCGATTGCCGGCACGAGAGCATCAAGGGCCTCGTGCTGCGCACCGAGTTTGTCCGCAAGCGGTGAACGATATCCGGGGCCGCGCGGCGAAAGCGGGCGGCCCCAGACCTTCGGCCGGCTCGTTTGCCTCGCCCCGCAGAGGCCCGCTATCGTGGCCGGCGCCGTCTCCGTTCGGACGGCTCAGCGCAATCCCTCACGCCGCCTCGGGAAGGAAACAAACATGAAAATCGTCCTGTTCGGAACGGGTGCCATCGGCTCGGCGGTGAAGGACGTCCTCGTCGAGCACGGCCACGCGGTCGTCTCGATCGGCCGCACCTCCGGCGACCGGCAGGCGGACATGACCGACATCGCGAGCCTCACCGCCCTGTTCCGCGATCTCGGGACCTTCCATGCGGTGGCGAGCGCGGCGGGCGAGGTGTCCGGCGCGCCGCTCGAAAAGGCGACCGACGAACAATGGGCGAAGTCGATCGCCGGCAAGGGCATGGGGCAGATCAACCTGGTCCGCGCCGCCCTGCCCTACATCGCCGACGGCGGCTCGTTCACGCTCGTCTCGGGCGTGCTGACCGAGGAGCCCATCCCGGGCGGCTCCCTCGGCCGGACGATCAACAACATGGTCGAGGGCTTCGTGAAGGGCGCGGCGACGGAGATGCCGCGCGGCTGCCGCATCAATTGCATCAGCCCGACCGTCCTCGCGGAGTCGACGCACTACCTTCCCTATTTCGTCGGCTATACCCCGGTGCCGGCCCGCGAGGTTGCGCTCGCCTATCTGCGCGCGATCGCCAATCCCCTCAACGGCCGGATCCTCAAGCTGCACAAGACCGATAGCTGAGCGATCCCCGAACGGCCTCCGTCGCGGCGACGGGCAGCCGTCTGACCCGCCCGATCGACGACATCACGCCGCCTTGAAGGACGACAGGAATTCCAGCACTTCGCGGCGGAGACGCTCTGAACTCTCCGACAACTGGCCTGCGGAGGAGAGGACCTGCTCCGCGGCAGCGCCGGTCGTCTCTGCGCTTTGCGAAACACCGCCGATCGTCCGGCTCACTTGCCGTGTGCCCTGGGCTGCCCGCTGGACGTTGAGGGCGATTTCGCTTGTCACCGCACCCTGCTGATTGACGGCCGCCGATATGGTCGCGGAGATGCTCTCGATCTGTTCGATGACGGCGGAGATCACCTGGATCGCACCGACGGTATTGCGCGTCTCGTCCTGCACGGCGGCGATCTGCCGGGTGATCTCGGCGGTGGCGTTGGAGGTCTGCTCGGCGAGGCTCTTGACCTCCGCCGCAACAACGGCGAAGCCCCTGCCGGCGTCGCCGGCCCGTGCGGCCTCGATCGATGCATTGAGCGCCAGCAGATTGGTCTGCCTCGCGATGTCGCTGATGAGTTGAACGACCTCGCCGATCCGAGTGGCGGCGACCGACAGGGATTGTACGAGGCGGTCGGTGCGCCCCGCCTCCTCCGAAGCGGTCGTGGCGATCCGGGCGGCTTCGACGACGTGACGGCCAATTGCGGAGATCGATGCCGATAGTTCTTCCGCGGCTCCCGCCACGGCCTCGACGTTGAGCGAGGTTTCTTCCGCCGACACTGCCACCGCGCCCGCCTGAACCGTGGACTGACTCGCCGCCGAGGACATGCTCGTCGCCGTCGCCTTCAGTTCGACGCTCGTTTCGGCAACGACCTCGAGCGCTACCGTGACGTTGGTGTCGAAGCGCGCAGTCAGCCCTTCGATCGCCTTCGCCCGATGTTCGCGTTTGGCATGTTCCTCCTGCCGCTGACGCTCCACGCAGCGCTGTTCGATGGCGTTCGCTCTGAACACGACCATTGCAGCCGCCATGGCTGCGATCTCGTCGTGCCGATGCTCCTCTGGAATCTGCATTTCCAGATCGCCCGCTGCGAGACGATTCATCGCTGCGATCATCCGATTGAGCGGCCGGATCACGGTCCTGCGGAGCAGCGCGACGACGACGACGAGCGTGGCAAGGAAGAGTATGGCCGTGACAATCAAGGTGAGCATGCGATTGTGCACGAACCCGTCGATGCGCAACTGCAGAAGACGATCGAGCTGATCCGCCGATACCCCGCCGAAGCTCTCGATCACCGTCAGCGCCGGCGTGACATCCGGGGCCGCCCCACCTTGCGCCCCCACAGCCTTGACCGCCGCAGCAAAAGCTCTTGCTCGTTGGTCGGCGTCTCGGAAGGACGCGTCGAGCGCCGCCTTCAGCGAACCGTCGGCGTTGCCGGCATATCCCGCTTCCACCGACCGCGCGAGACCGTCGATCAGCGCCTGGAGCGCGCCCTGCGCGACCAGCAGATCGACACGCTCCGCGTTCGTCGCCGACGGCTTCGCGGCGAGGGCGCCGAGGATCGCGACCTGGTCCGTCATGTCGGGCAACTTCGTGAGAATGACGTCCATGACATAGTAGCTGTCGAGATCGGGATCGAGGATCAGATTGGATTGATCCCCGACCTGCGCAATCAGCGCACGCAACGCCGCGACCGCACCCGGAGCGCCGCTCCTGAGCGCATCCTCGGCTGCGCTGGCCGCCTCCGAAGAGTTCATGCCGGAGCCTAAGGTGCGTTCCGCCGCCGCGAGCGCCTCCGCGATCTCCGCTCCGGAGCGACGATGTGTCCAAAAATCGAATTGCGCCTGCCGCACCACGCGCAAATATTCGTTCCCCTGAAGCTCCTTGGCCGCGAAGTCGATGGCGATCTGCTGCTGTGCGATCAAATTGAAGATCACATAGGCGATCGGAATCAGGAAAAGAACAAGGGACAGGCCAAGCTTGCCGGCAATGCCGATTCTCACGATGAACTCCGATGCGGTTCGAAGACGGGGTACGAGTCCGACGGGATCACACAAGACGGCGAACGAAGCTCCCCGGCCCGGGGCGCCGCTTCGGTCAGCGCCATGTCCCGCTCTATCGGAACCCACCGCTCGACGGCCGCGTGCATCCCCGCAGCCGATGATGCTGCGGCAGATGGGCAGTTGAGCGGCACACTTCGGTCAATATGTAATTCTTGAAAGCTATATATTTGCCGTATCTTTCGCGAAGCTGACCTGCCAGCATTCATCGCATTGATATAAACATCAAAACATGACGCAAGATAAAAGATAATTCGATTATATTATATTGAACGGCTTGCAGAAAAAATGACACGGCGATTGGTTACAATGGCGTTCGGTGCACCTCGTGCTTGGCTCCCAGCCGGCGACACCCATCCACAACGCGACCCGCCAGAAACTGAAAAATCGAAGGCGAGGCTCTATTGTAGCCTCGATTATATTCAGTCGCGTGAAGATTTTTGGGCGCATCGCTCCACGTAATCTATCCGTCATATTAGTCCCATAACGGGTGGAGTCTTGGAATGAACTTGCTCGTCCGCAGATCCGGAAGAGCCATGTGAATGGCCTCTAGTCCGGCTGACGATGCGCGGTTTTCATCGCGGGGTATGACGTGGATCCACATCTCCTCTGGCTCGTGCCGCTCCTCGTCGCGGGGGGCGTCGCGTGCGGCCTCCTCAACACGCTCGCCTCGTCCGGCTCGGCGGTCAGCTTGCCTCTGATGATCCTCGTCTTCGGCATGACGGACTCCGTCGCCAATGCGACCAACCGGCTGCCGGTGCTCGTCGGCGCCGTCATGGCGACCTACACCTTCGCCAAGCGCGGCCAGATGGACTGGAAAGCGGCGCGCGTCCTCGTCCCGGCGGCCGTGATCGGCTGCATCCTCGGTGTCCGCACCGAGCGGGCGCTGAGCGATCCGCAGATCGGCATCCTGATCGACGTTGCGGTCGCAATGGCCCTGGTCCTGGTGCTCACCAAGCTCAAGGCCATCCTGGTCAAGCGGGACGACACGCCGCCGACCGTCCCCTGGTGGGGCGTCCTGCTCGTCGCCGCCGTCGGCTTCTGGCTCGGCCTGATCGTTCTCGACGGCGCGACCTACCTCCTGCTCGTGCTGATGCTCTGCTTCCGCTACGATCTCCCGCAGGCGAACGCGCTCAAGAACCTGCTCATCGCCGTCACCGCCTTCCTGCCGGTGCTGCGCTTCGCCCACGACGGCAAGATCGACTGGTTCGAGGGAAGCCTCATGGCGGTTGGCAGCATCATCGGCAGCTATTTCGGGGTGATGCTGTCGAATGCGCCGGGCGCGCGCACGATTGCGGTGCGCGCGTTGATATTCGTGATCTCCCTCGAAATCGCCCAGTTGGTGTGGCGCACCGCCGCCCCCTACGTGACCGGCTGATCTGAAAAGCGGGAGCGGCGGCACGCGCTCTTCCGTCCCGAAGGACGGCGGCTTAAGGTCCCGGCCGGATGGCCGTCCCTTGGAGCTCCGCCCGATGTCCGAACTTTCGCCCCTTCTCACCAAGGCCGTTCGCGTTCGCGAGACCGGTGGGCCCGAAGTCCTCAAGGTCGAGGAGATCGCCGTCCCGGCACCGAAGCCCGGCGAGGCGCTGATCCGCCAGACCGCGATCGGCCTCAACTACATTGACACCTATTTCCGCTCCGGCCTCTACAAGACGGAACTCCCGTTCGTGCCGGGTTCCGAGGGGGCCGGTGTCGTCGAGGCCCTGGGAGAGGGCGTGACCGGCCTCGCCGTCGGCGACCGCGTCGCCTATGCCGGTGGTCCGCTCGGGGCCTACGCCGAGCGCCGCGTGATCCCCGCCGACCGCCTCGTGAAGGTGCCGGACGGCGTCTCCGACGATGTCGCGGCGGCGATCATGCTGAAGGGCCTCACCGCCCATTATCTCCTGTTCAAGACCTTTCCGGTGCGCGCCGGCACCGTCATCCTGTTCCACGCCGCGGCGGGCGGTGTCGGCTCGATCGCCGGGCAATGGGCGCACCGCCTCGGCGCGGTGACGATCGGAACGGTCGGCTCGGCCGCCAAGGTCGATGCGGCGCGGCGCAACGGCTATGCCTACGTGATAGACACGAGCCGGGAGGATTTCGTCGCCCGGATCAATGAGATCACCGACGGCCGCGGCGTCGACGTCGCCTACGATTCGATCGGCCGCGACACCTTCCCGGCGACCCTCGACACCCTGCGGCCGCGGGGCATGTGGGTGACGTTCGGCCAGTCGTCCGGCGCCCTTCCGCCGATCGACAGCCAGATCCTGTCGCAAAAGGGCTCGCTGTTCATGACGCGCCCGACCCTGTTCCACTACATTGCCGACCGCCGCGAGCTCGAAGAGGCGGCCGCCGCGCTGTTCGAGGCGGTCGGAAGCGGTCTCGTCGAGATCGCCGTCGACACCTATCCCCTCGACCACGCCGCCGACGCGCACCGCGACCTCCAGGCCCGGCGCACCACCGGCTCCGTCGTGCTGAAGCCCTGAGCCACCCCATGCGCCCGTCCCGCCGGCGATCCATCGCACCGCGGGACGGGATCGCGCTGCCCGCCTGCACGTTGATGAGGCAAGGGGCGGCGCGCCTTCGTGCTTCCCGCCCCTCTGGCACTGTTGCATAATTCCAAGTCGGCAAAGTGGGAGCCTGGGATGGACGGGTCGGCGACGGACGACAAGAGCGCGGTGGATGTGAGCGCGGCCGCGGATGAGCGCGTGCCCGGCAGGCTCACCACCCATGTTCTCGATACGGCGCTCGGCCGCCCCGCTGCCGGTCTCGGCGTCGAGCTGTGGCGGATCGAGGACGCGGAGCGCACCCTCATCGGCCGCGGCACCACCAATGCCGACGGCCGTTTCGATCGACCGATCCTCGAGGGCGAGGCGTTCCAGCCGGGGCTCTACGAGCTCGTCTTCGCGGCCGGCGATTATCTCAGAGGCCACCACGCGGATCTGCCCGACCCGCTCTTCCTCGACCTCGTGCCGATCCGCTTCGGCATCGCGGAGGCCGACGGGCATTATCATGTGCCGCTCCTCCTCTCGCCGTTCGGCTATTCGACCTACCGGGGCAGTTGAGCCATGGCGCGCGATGTCATCCGCTTTCTGCGCAACGGTTCGATCGTCGAACTCCCCCTCGCCGACCCGACGCTGACGCTGCTCGACCATCTGCGCCTCGGCGAACGGGCGGTCGGCACCAAGGAGGGTTGCAACGAAGGCGATTGCGGCGCCTGCACGGTGGCGATCGGCCGCCTGAAGGACGGCCGCGTCGCCTACGAGCCGGTGTGCGCCTGCATCCAGCTCGCCGGCATGGCCGACGGCGCCCACGTCGTGGCGATCGAAGACCTCGCCGAGGGCGAGGCGCTCCACCCCGTGCAGCAAGCGATGGTCGAGCATCATGGCTCGCAATGCGGCTTCTGCACGCCCGGCATCGTGATGAGCCTGTTCACGCTCTACCAGGACGGACGGCCCGTGGACCGGCCGGTCGTCGAGAACTGGCTCGCCGGCAACCTCTGCCGCTGTACCGGCTACCGTCCGATCATCGACGCGGCGCTCGAAAGCTGCGGCGGCGCGCCCGCCGACCGGTTCGCGCGCGACGCGTCGGCGACGGCCGCCACCCTCGCGTCGCTCGACGACGGGGCGGATATCTTCATCGGCGACGAGACCCGCTTCTTCGCGGCGCCTGCGCACCTCGACAGCCTGTTTGCGCTCCTCGCCCGGCACCCCGACGCGACCCTCGTCGCCGGGGCGACCGATGTCGGGCTGTGGATCACCAAGCAGATGCGCGATCTGCCGAAGATCGTCGCACTCGGACGCATCGCCACCCTGAAGACCATCGAGGACACCGGCCCCGCGATCGCCATCGGCGCCGGCGCGACCTACCACGCGGTCGAGCCCTTCATCGCCGCCATCGACCCCGATCTCGCGATCCTGTGGCGGCGGATCGGCTCGCGTCAGGTCCGCGCGGCCGGCACCGTCGGCGGCAACGTGGCGAACGGCTCGCCGATCGGCGACACGCCGCCGGTCCTGATCGCCCTCGGCGCCACGCTGGAGCTCGAGAGCGCCGCCGGCATCCGCGCCATGCCGCTCGAGGATTTCTTCCTCGCCTACGGCAAGCAGGATCGCCGCCCGGGCGAAATCGTCCGCCGCCTCGTGGTGCCGAAGCGTGGCGACGACGTCTTCCGCGCCTACAAACTTTCCAAGCGCTTCGACCAGGACATCTCGGCCGTGATGGCCGCGTTCCGCTTCACGGTCGCCGAGGGCCGCGTGACCGCAGCCCGCATCGCCTTCGGCGGCATGGCCGCGACCCCGAAGCGGGCGCTGGCGGCCGAGGCCGCCGTGATCGGCTGCCCGGTCGGCGATCTCGCCGCGGCACAGGCGGTGGCGTCTTCGCTGACGGCCGATTTCAGCCCGCTCGACGACATGCGGGCGAGCGCCGCCTACCGCCTCGACGCCGCCCGGGGCCTGTTGGCGAAGGCGCTCGTCGAAGCCGCCGCGGGCACGACCAAGGACACCCGCGTCCGCGGGCTCAGGGAGGATGCCCTTGAAGCCGTTGCCTGATGCCGCGGCGGCCGAGCCGCTCGTCGCGCCGACCCGTGTGGTCAACGCCTCCCTGCCCCACGACAGTGCCCGCCGTCACGTCACCGGCACGGCGAGCTACATCGACGACCTGCGCGAGCCGGAGGGCACGCTGCACGTCGCGATCGGCTTCTCCAGGGATGCTGCCGCCGGGCGCATCCTTTCGGTCGACCTCGAGGCCGTGCGCGCCGCCCCGGGCGTCGTCGCGGTCCTCACCGGAGCGGACATCCCAGGCCACAACGATTGCTCGCCGAACGGCACCCACGACGAGCCCGTGCTCGCCGACGGCGAGATCCGCTTCCACGGCCAGCCGGTGTTCGCCGTGATCGCCGAAACGCGGAGCGCCGCTCGCCGCGCCGCGCGCCTCGGCAAGGTCGTCGTCGAGGCCGTTCCGCCGATCGTGACCGTCGACGAGGCCGTCGACGCGGACCGGGACATCATGCCCCCTACGCCTTCGTGCGGGGCGATGCGGACGCCGCCTTGGCCCGCGCCGAGCGTTCCGTCTCCGGCACGCTCTATGTCGGCGGTCAGGAGCATTTCTATCTCGAAGGCCAGGTCTCTCTCGCCGTTCCGAACGAGAACGACGAGATGCACGTCTATTGCTCGACGCAGCATCCGAGCGAGGTGCAGGAGGCGGTCGCCCACGCCCTCGGCGTGCCCGCCGCCAAGGTGACGGCCGAGGTCCGCCGCATGGGCGGCGCCTTCGGCGGCAAGGAGAGCCAGGCGACCCAATGGGCCGTCATCGCTGCCGTCGCGGCTCATCTCACCCGCCGGCCGGTCAAGGTCCGCCTCGACCGCGACGACGACATGATGATGACCGGCAAGCGGCACGATTTCCGCGTCGACTACGCCGCCGCCTTCGAGGCTGACGGCAGGCTCGACGCCGTCGTATTCGAGCATTTCGCCCGCTGCGGCCACTCGAACGACCTCTCGCTCGGCATCTGCGACCGAGCGATGTTCCACGCCGACAACGCCTATTATTATCCGGAGGTCGCGATCCGCAGCCGGCGCCTGCGCACCGACACCGTCTCCGCGACTGCCTTCCGCGGCTTCGGCGGGCCGCAGGGCATGCTCGCCGCGGAATGGATGATGGATGCGATCGCGATCCGGCTCGGCCGCGATCCGCTCGATGTCCGCCTCGCCAACCTCTACGGCGGCGAAGGCCGCGACACGACGCCTTACGGGCAGGTCGTCGAGCACAATCTGAGCGAGGCGATCCTGACCGAGCTCGCGGCGCGCTGCGATTACCGCGCCCGCGTCGCCGAGATCGAGCGCTTCAACGCGACGAGCCCCATCCTCAAGAAGGGCATCGCGCTCACCCCGGTGAAGTTCGGCATCTCCTTCACCCTCACCCACCTCAACCAGGGCGGCGCGCTCGTTCACGTCTACCGCGACGGTTCGGTGCACCTGAACCACGGCGGCACCGAGATGGGCCAGGGCCTGTTCCTGAAGATCGCCCAGGTCGTCGCGGAGGTGTTCGGGCTCGGCATCGAGGCGGTCCACATCACCGCGACGACCACCGCCAAGGTGCCGAACACCTCGGCGACCGCCGCCTCCTCCGGTACCGACATCAACGGCATGGCGGCGCGCATCGCCGCCGAGGCGATCAAGGATCGGCTCATCGCCTTCGCCGCCGAGCGCTGGGGCGTGCCGGCGGACGCGGTGCGCTTCGCCGACGACCACGTCGTCATCGGCAACGAGCGGCTGCCCTTCCGCGATCTCGTCGGCGAGGCCTACCGCGCCCGCGTCTCGCTCTCCTCGACCGGCTATTACGCGACGCCGACGCTGCACTGGGACCGCTCGAACGCCCACGGCAAACCGTTCTTCTATTTCGCCTACGGCGCGGCCTGTTCCGAGGTGACGATCGACACGCTGACCGGCGAGCTCAAGGTGGACCGGGCCGACGTGCTGCACGATGTCGGGCGCTCGCTCAATCCGGCGATCGACATCGGCCAGATCGAGGGCGGCTTCATCCAGGGCATGGGCTGGCTCACGACCGAAGAACTGGTGTTCGACAAAGCCGGCCGGCTGCGCACCCACGCGCCGTCGACCTACAAGATCCCGACCGCGACCGACATGCCGTCGGTCTTCAACGTGTCGCTCTACGAGAGCACGGGCAACCCGGTCGATACGATCTATCGGTCGAAGGCGGTCGGCGAGCCGCCCTTGATGCTGCCGATCTCGGTGTTCTCGGCCATCGGCCGGGCGATCGCGAGCCTGAAGCCCGGCATCGTGCCGCCGCTCGATGCGCCGGCGACGGCCGAGGCGATCCTGAAGGCGGTGAAGGCGGTACGCGCGGCCTGACGCGGAGGGCGCGATGGATGTCTGGCATCTCCTCGGCGAAGCGGTGAGCGCGGCGGGCCGCGCCGCCCTCGTCACCGTCGTGGAAGCCCGCGGCTCGGCGCCGCGCGAGGCCGGGGCGCGGCTGATCGTGCGGCCCGACGGCGGCTTCCGCGGCACCATCGGCGGCGGCGCGCTCGAATGGCGAGCGCTGGCCGAGGCGGCCCGCGACCTCGCCGCGCCCCATCCCGCCATGAGCCTGCGCGCGATCTCCCTCGGCCCCGATCTCGGCCAGTGCTGCGGCGGCCGCGTCACGTTGATGACCGAGGTCTTCGCTGCGGAGGACCTCGCCGCCATCCGCACCCTCGCGGCGCGAGGCGCAGACGGGCCGTTCGCGACGGAGGCGCAGGTCGTTGCGAACACACCGCATCTACTCCGCACCGTTCTGGACGGCACGCCGGGGCCCGGGGCGGAGGCACGCCTGCTGCCCGGCGGCTTCGTCGCCGAGCGCTTCGGCGAGCGGCTGCGGCCGGTCGCCCTGTTCGGCGCCGGTCACGTCGGGCGGGCCGTGGTGCTCGCGCTCGCGCCCCTGCCCTTCGCCGTGACGTGGGTCGACGAACGCGCCGAGTCGTTTCCGGCTCACATGCCCGTCAACACCCGGGCGGTCGCCGACGCCACACCGCTCCGGGCGCTGGACCGGCTACCCGACGGCACGTTCGTCGTCGTGATGACGCACAGCCACGCCCTCGACCTCGCCATCGTCGACGCGGCGCTCCGGGCGGACCGCTTTCCCTATGTCGGCGTCATCGGCAGCGCGACCAAGCGCGCCCGCTTCGAGCGCCGGCTCGCCGAGGCCGGCCTGCCGCCGCAGACGATCGCGCGCATGGTGTGCCCCATCGCCGGCGGCTTCGTCCGCTCGAAGCTGCCGGCGGCGATCGCGGCGGCGGCGGCCGTCGAGTTCTTGGCGACGGACGAAGCCCTCGCCGCGTCCGCCTCGGACGATGTGTCGGCTGTGTCGGCAAGGAGCGCCGAAGCCTGAACTGGCGCACCCGGTGCCGCATGTTGCGACGCGCCAAATTTCAATGCCCAATAGCGATGCAGCGTTTGCATATCTGACATGCAACGGGGCGGTTGCGTGTGCATCTGCGATATGAGACAAAGATAATAGCTGATTGATGAGATGGCGACGCCTCCCGTTCGCCGTGTGCTCAGCCAGCTGTTCCCCTCTGGAAGGTGCCGCGTTTTCGGATGCGGCCACTCGCCGGGCCTCGTGAAGGTCCGGCTTTTTTTTGTTCTGAATCAGCACTTTATGATTGAGAACGACGCGCGGGCGTTGATTTTTCCAGGCCCGCGGCTCGGCTCGTCGGAGCCTTGATCCGACTTCAGCGAATGCGACTCTCGCGTTTCGCGTGTATCGCCTCGCTGCGCATCCATTCGCACTGCGAAGGTACGGAATTGCCTATTTTCACAGCAGCGTGACAAATCGTTTGCGTCAGATCAATGCGGAACGACGAAAACGTGACAGGCGCGCACGCCCGCACCCCACCCGTGCAAGCCTCGGGCAAGGCACCGGCGACCCACGAGGCCTGCGCGTTCCCCGGGGACGGCGCGAGCGTCGGTTTGGGCGCTCGCTATGGGCCCTCAGCCACCAGCAGCCGCCAACCGCTCCGCGCGCTGCCGCTCCATCTCGCTCCGCTTCATCTGGAGGGAGGCGATGATGACGCCGACCGTCACGATCGCGATCAGGATCGTGCAGGCCGCGTTGATCTCCGGTGACACGCCGAGGCGGACCTGACTGTATATCTTGATCGGCAGCGAGGTGGCGCCGGGACCTGTGGTGAAGCTCGAGATCACGAGATCGTCGAGCGACAGCGTGAAGGCGAGCACCCATCCGGAGATCACCGCCGGCAGGATCAGCGGCAGCGTGATCGAGAAGAAAGTCTTGACCGGCGGGGAGCCGAGATCGAGCGCCGCCTCCTCGAGTGTGCGGTCGAAGGTGACGAGCTTCGATTGCACGACGACCGCCACGTAGCACATCGTGAACGTGATGTGGGCGAGCGTCATGGTCCAGAAGCCGCGACTGAAGTCGAACGCGACGAACAGGAGAAGCAGCGACAGCCCGAGGATGACTTCGGGCAGCACGAGCGGTGCCGAGACCATCCCCGAGAACAGGGAGCGGCCCGGGAAGCGACCGGCCCGCACCAGCGTGATCGCCGCGAGCGTGCCGAGCACCGTCGAAGCGGTCGCCGAGATGAGGCCGACCCGGATCGTGACCCAGGCCGCATCGAGGATCGCCTGATCCTCCAGCAGTGCGCCGTACCACTTCGTCGACCAGCCCTGCCAGACCGCGACGTTGCGGCCCTCGTTGAAGGAATAGACGATGAGCAGAATGATCGGCAGGTAGAGGAAGGCGAAGCCGAGCGTCACCGAGACGATGTTGAAATAAGTCGGGCCCTTGTTCATCGCGCGTTCCCCTGCGTCTTATCGGCCGTGATCCGCGCGTCGCTCATAGCCGCTCCTGTGCCTTCGCCTGCTGGTTCTGGAAGATCACGATCGGAATGATCAGGATCGCGAGCAGGATCACGGCGACGGCGGACGCCGTCGGCCAGTCGCGGTTCGAGAAGAACTCGTTCCAGAGCGTGCGACCGATCATCAGCGTCGTCGAGCCGCCGAGCAGATCGGGGATGACGAACTCGCCGACGACCGGGATGAAGACGAGGAAGCAGCCGGCAATGACGCCCGGCAGGGAGAGCGGGAAGGTCACCTGCCAGAACGCCTTCCAGGGCGGACAGCCGAGATCCTCCGCCGCCTCGAGCAGCGTTCCGTCGAGCTTCTCGAGCGCCGAATAGAGCGGCAGCACCATGAACGGCAGGTAGGAATAGACGATGCCGATATAGACCGCCGTGGTGGTCGAAAGGATCACCAACGGCTGGTCGATCACGCCGAGCCAAAGCAGCACTTTGTTGAGGAGCCCCTCGCGGGACAGGATGCCGATCCACGCATAGACGCGGATCAGAAAGCTCGTCCAGAACGGCAGGATCACCATCATCAGCAGCATCGGCCGCCATTCCGTCCGCGCCCGCGCCATGCCATAGGCGATCGGATAGCCGACCAGGAGCGTGATGCAGGTGGAGATGAAGGCGATGACGAGGCTGTTGACGTAGGAGCGCCAATAGAGATCGTCGGTCGTCAGGAACTGGTAGGTGTCGGTCGAGAGCTCGCCGATCTTCGACCACGTCATCGCCCAGGAATCGCGGAGCACGTCGAACACCGGCGTATAAGGCGGCATCGCGATTGCGGTCTGCGAGAACGAGATCTTGAAGACGATGAGGAAGGGAACGAAAAAGAAAACGAGCATCCAGGCGAACGGCAGGCCGATCACCAGCCAGCGCCCGCCGCTGCGTTTGCGGTTCGTGTCGGAGGCGGCGCCCGCCTCGGGAAGTCCTGTCACGGCGGCCATGGAGGTGCTCCCCGTGCTCAACGCGTGAGCAGGACGCCGGCGTCCCGCTCCCAGCTCAGCCAAACCTTGTCGTCCCAACTGATCGGACGCTCGACGACGCGGCTGCGATTGGCGAGCGTCACCCGCACTGCGGCGCCGTTCTCGAGCCGGACGTGATAGATCGAGACGTCGCCGAGATAGCCGATGTCCCAGACCTCGCCGGCGATCGCGTTGACGCTCGTATCCGCCGGCGCGTCGAGGGAGATGCGGACCTTCTCCGGGCGGATGGCGAAGGCGACCGTGCTGCCCTGCCCGCAATCGATCCGCGACAGGGCGTCGATGGTGAAGGCCGGGGCATGCGCCGCGATCACCTTGTGGCCGTCGCCGGCGGTCGTCACCGTGCCCTCGAACACGTTCACGTCGCCGATGAACTCCGCGACGTAGCGCGAGGCGGGCTGTTCGTAGATCTCGGCCGGCGGCGCGATCTGGATGATCCGACCCTTGTCCATGACGGCGATGCGGTCGGCCACCGTCATCGCCTCCTCCTGGTCGTGGGTGACGATCAGGAAGGTCATGCCGAGCGTCTGCTGCAGATCCATCAGCTCGAACTGGGTCTCCTCGCGCAGCTTCTTGTCGAGCGCGCCGAGCGGCTCGTCGAGCAGCAGCACCTTCGGGCGCTTGGCGACGGATCGGGCGAGCGCGACGCGCTGGCGCTGGCCACCCGAAAGCTGGTGCGGCTTACGCTTCGCGAAGGGCTCGAGCTTCACGAGCTTGAGCACCTCCTGGACGCGCGCCTCGATATCGCCCTTCGCCAGCTTGTCCTGCTTCAGCCCGAACGCCACGTTCTGTTCCACATTCATGTGCGGGAACAGCGCGTAGGACTGAAACATCATGTTGACGGGGCGACGGTAGGGCGGAATGCCTACGATTGGCTTGGCGTCGAGCAACACCTCGCCTTGGGTCGGCTCTTCGAAGCCCGCCAGCATCCGCATCAAGGTGGTCTTGCCGCACCCGGACGGACCGAGCAGGGCAAAGAACTCGCGCTCGTAGATTTTGAGATCGAGGTTATCGACCGCGACGAACTCGCCGAAGCGCTTCGTCACATTGCGATATTCGATGAGCGGCTTGGCGTTCGGGTCGTCCCAGGGCGCGAATTTGCGACGGATCGGACCGATTGCTGCTTTCGCCACGAAATCACCTCTGACAGGAACGGGCCGCGAGCGGCCTCATATTTTTGACGCCACGAGCGGTCCGGCCCACCCCGATCAGGGCGCGGCACCGTCCCCTCTCCCCATAACGAAGCAGGGCCGGTGAACCGGCCCTGCTCCTCGTCTCGTCACTGACCGCCGGTCTTCACCGAGGTCCAAACCCGCGTCAGCACGCGCTGCGCTTTGGGATCGAACGGTTTGATCGTGAAGAGATTCTTCATCACGTCCGCGGGCGGATAGACTGCGGGATCTTCGAGCACGCTCTTGTCGACGAACTTCTGCGACGCCAGGTTACCGTTCGCATATTGCACGTAGTCGGAAACCTTCGCGATCACTTCCGGCTTCATCAGGTAGTTGATGAAGGCATAGGCCTCTTCGACATGCTTGGCGTCCGCGGGGATCGCCATGGTGTCGAACCACATGTCGGTGCCTTCCTTCGGGATCGAATAGGCAATCTCGTTGCCGTTCTTGGCATCCTTGGCGCGGTTGGCGGCCTGCAGCACGTCACCCGACCAGCCGAGCGCGAGGCAGATGTCGCCATTCGCGAGAGCATTGATATATTCGGACGAGTTGAACTTCTGGATGTTCGGCGCGGTCTTCAGCCACAGATCGCCAGCGGCCTTCAGATCGTCAGGATCGCGCGAGTTCGGGTCCTTGCCGAGATATTTGAGCGCGATCGGAATGGTCTCGTCGGGGGCGTCGAGCACGTAGATGCCGCAGCCCTTGAACTTCGCGGCAATCGCCGGGTCGAACAGGATCTTCCAGCTATCGACCGGAGCGTCCGGCATGATCGCCTTGATCTTCTTGACGTTGTAGCCGATGCCGGTGGTGCCCCACATATAATCGACCGCATAATCGTTGCCCGGGTCGTAGACCCCGAGGCGCTCGGTGATCTCCGGCCACATGTTCTTGAGGTTCGGAAGCTTCGACTTGTCGAGCTTCTGGAACACGCCGGCCTGGATCTGACGGCCGAGGAAGTGTGCGCTCGGCACCACCACGTCATAGCCGGAACCACCCGCGAGGAGCTTGGTCTCCAAGATCTCGTTCGAATCGAACACGTCGTAGACGACCTTGATGCCGGTCTCCTGGGTGAAGTCCTTGAGGACCGACTGGTCGATATAGTCGGACCAATTGAAGACGTTGACCACGCGATCCTCGGCGCGCGCCGGGGACAGAGCGGCGAAACCCGCCATGAGGGTCGCGGCGATCGCCGCCGTGGCGCGAAGCATGCTGTGCACGGAATTCCTCCTGAAGCCCGCCTCCCCCGCGGGGCACTACGGGAAGCAGGTTAGGAGCGAACCGGAGCGCCCTCAAGCCCCTTCGATGAGCACACCGTGCCTCTCGCTCACGCACCGGTGCGATCGCAGACCTTTTTCCGAGGCGCGGAATTGCCTGCCGAGTATGGCAATATCGGCGCGGGAGCCGGGAGCCGTGTCCATCGCAGTCGTCGCCTGCGACGGGTGCACCCGGGCGGCAGCACGTCAGGGAAGAACATCGCGTGCGGGCGAAGACACATATCCGATTGAAGACCGTGGCCTCCGTCACCGTGGTCTCCGCGCTGATCGGGACGAGTTTCACATCCGATTTGACCCGCCCGCTCGCGGTGCTCGCCTCCGCCGCGACGGGGGGCATGATCGGCTGCCTGATCGCCCTGTTCGAGATCGCCGCCCGGGCTTCGGTGGCCGCGCCGCTGCGCCGCGCGCCGTTCTGGCTCGCATTCCTGATCCGCGCGGGCCTCTACACATCGATCATCTTCGGCGTCGGGCGCTTCATGCGCTATGCGACCCACGACGAGGAGAAGCTCGCCGCCGCCGTCGATATCGACATCGTCAGCGCCCTGCTCGTCGCAGTCGCCTTCAATTTCGCCTTCGCGCTCCGCCGGCTCATCGGGCCGAGGCCGTTCTTCGCCCTCCTCACCGGGCGCTATCACCGGCCACGGCGGGAGGACCACGTCGTCCTGTTCCTCGACCTTCTGGGCTCGACGACCCTTGCCGAGCGGATCGGCGACGCCGCGTTCCTGAGCTTTCTCGACCGTGTCTACAGCGACATGAGCGACACGATCCTGGAGGCGGGCGGCGAGATCTACCGCTATGTCGGCGACGAGATCATCATCACGTGGCGGCTCGACGAGCCGCAATCGGCGAAGGCGCTCACCTGCCTGATCGAGATCCGCCGCCTGCTCGCGGCGCGGGGCGACCATTATCGCAAGACCTACGGCGCCGAGCCACGCTTCCGAGCCGGCATGCATGCCGGCCCGCTGATGGTGGGCGAGATCGGCGACATGAAGCGCGAGATCATCCTGCTCGGCGACACGATGAACACCGCGGCCCGCATCGAAGACGCGTGCCGGACCTTCGGCCGGCTGACGATCCTGTCCGCCTCGGCGCTCGCCGCCGTGTCGCCGCTCCCGCCGGGCCTTGCCGCGGAACCACTCGGAGAAATCCCCCTGCGCGGCAAGACGGCCGCGCTGGAACTCTACGCCGTCGAGGCCGGGTGACGCCTTTCAGAGCATCGAGCGCGCCGCGCCGCCGTCGATCGTGAGCGCCGTCCCGGTGATGAAGCCGGCCTTCCGGCTCGCCAGGAACGCGGCGGCCGCCCCGAACTCCTCCGGCGTGCCGAACCGGCGGACCGGGATCGCGGCCGCGTTCTCCGCCCTCACCGTCGCCACATCCAGGCCGCGGCGCTCCGCATCCGCCCGCACGAACGATTCGATACGCGCCGTCGCGTGGCTACCCGGCAGGAGGAGGTTCACCGTCACGCCGTCGCCGGCGACCTCGTCGGCGAGCGTCTTCGCCCAGCCGGCGACCGCTCCGCGGAGCGAGTTCGACATCACCAGCCCCTCGATCGGCTCTCGAACGCTGACCGAGGCGACGATGAGGATGCGGCCGAATCGGCGGTCGCGCATGCCGGGCAGCAGATGAGTGGCGATTCGCATGTTGGCGAGCACCATCGTCTCGAACTGGTGGCGCCAGGCGGCCGGGTCGATCGCGGCGGCCGAGCCGACCGGCGGTCCGCCGCCGTTGAGCACGACGATGTCGATGGCGGGGAAATCCTCGTCGAGTGTCGCGATCAGACGGGTCACCTCCGTCGAGTCCGACAGGTCGGCCGCGAAAGCCCGTGACCCCGCCGCCTTGGCCTTGAGAACCGCCAAGGTTTCCGCGCTCGCCGCCGCATCCCGGCCGACGATCGCCACCGTCGCGCCCTCACCGGCGAGGGCCTCCGCGACGCCGCGTCCGAGCCCCTTGTTACCCCCGAGAACGAGGGCCCGCGCACCCCGAAGTTCCAGATCCATGATCCCTCCCGCATCGGCCCGATCGGCCGTCGCCATACTTTCACCCGCGCACACTAGGCCGCAGCGCGGCGGCCCGCTAAGATGAGGCGTCGACCATTGAGCTCCGCACAACGGGAAAATCATGTCGAAGAAGAAGAAAACCGAGCGCCCGGAAGACCGCGCGCGCGGTGTCGCCTCGTTCGAAGAAGCCGCGACGTGGCTCTCGCAACGCGGCCTTGAGGATATCGAGTGCATCGTGCCGGACGTCGCCGGCGTCGCCCGCGGCAAGATGATGCCGGTGGAGAAATTCCTCTCCGGCCCCACCATGACCATGCCGACCTCGATCTTCACCCAGACGATCACGGGGGATTATCCGGAGGACGAGGAGGCGGACGAAATCTACGATCCGACCGACGGCGACCTCGTTTTCGAGCCGGACTATTCGACCCTCGCGGTGGTGCCGTGGGCGAGCGACCCGACTGCCCAGATCATCCACGACGCCTACCACAAGGACGGCCGTCCGGTGGACACCGCACCGCGCCAGGTGCTGCGGCGGGTGATCGATCTCTACGCCCATCGCGGCTGGAAAGCGGTCGTGGCGCCCGAGATCGAGTTCTACCTGATCGAGCCGAACACCGATCCCGATTATCCGCTGAAGCCGCCGATCGGCCGCTCCGGCCGGCCGGAGATCGGCCGCCAGTCCTATTCGATCGCGGCGGTCAACGAGTTCGACGCGCTGTTCGACGACATCTACGACTTCTCGGAGGCGCAGGGGCTCGAGATCGATACCCTGATCCACGAGGAGGGCTCCGCGCAGATGGAGATCAACCTCCTTCACGGCAGCCCGCTCGAGCTCGCCGACCAGGTGTTCCTCTTCAAGCGCACCATCCGCGAGGCCGCGCTGCGCCACAAGATGTACGCCACCTTCATGGCGAAGCCGATGAGCAACGAGCCGGGCTCGGCGATGCACATTCACCAGTCGGTGGTGAACGCCGAGACGGGGCGCAACATCTTCTCGGACGAGGACGGCACGCCGACGCGGGAGTTTTTCTCCTTCATCGCCGGCCAGCAGCGCTTCCTGCCAAGCGTGCTGTGCATCATGGCGCCGTACGTGAACTCGTACCGTCGCCTGACGCGCGCCTCGGTCGCCCCGATCAACGTCCACTGGGGATATGACAACCGCACGGTCGGCCTGCGCGTGCCGAATTCCTCGCCCCAGGCGCGGCGGGTGGAGAACCGGGTTCCGTCGTCGGATTCCAACCCCTATCTCGCCATCGCCGCCTCGCTCGCCTGCGGCTATCTCGGCATGATCAGCGGCCTGTCTCCCGACGATCCGGTGGACGGCTCGGCCCGCCAGCTCCCGTTCGGCCTGCCGCGCGGCCTGCTCGAGTCCGTCGTCAAGTTCGAGGAGTGCGAAGAGCTCGTCGATATCTTCGGCAAGTCCTTCGTCGCCACCTACCGGGCGATCAAGCAGGCCGAGTACGAGACGTTCATGAGCGTCATCAGCCCGTGGGAGCGGGAATATCTGCTGCTCAACGTGTGAGCGGGAGATCCGACCTTTCGCCTCTCCTCCTCTCGGCGTCATGCCCCGGCTTGTCCGGGGCATGACGCCGAGAGAGGTGTGAACACCGCGCGGAACGGGGCTGTGTTCAGACCCTGACGGCGGGTGCGCTCGGGCGCACCGCACACGAAGGTGCAAGAACGGGGCGAGACGTGACCGGTTGGGTCTACATCGTCACCAACAAGCCGCAGGGCACGTTCTATGTGGGCGTGACCAACGACATCGCCCGCCGCACCTACGAGCACAGAACCACGCAATATCCGAGCTTCACCAGCCGCTACAGGCTGTTCGGGCTCGTCTGGTACGAGCCGCACGACGCCATGCCGCTCGCGATCCACCGCGAGAAGCGCCTGAAAAAATGGCCGAGGGTATGGAAGATCAACCTGATCGAGACATTCAACCCGGAATGGCTCGATCTCTACGAGACGCTCAACGCCTGAGCCCGACGGGCCGGGACCCGGAGTGCCGCCGATCATGACCACCGCCCTGCCCGCCCATGCCCCGAGCTATTACGCCGCGACCGCTGTCGGGTTGCGCGAACGGCCGCGGCTCGACGGGTCGGCGACGGCGGACGTGTGCATCGTCGGCGGCGGCTTCACGGGCCTCTCCGCCGCCCTCCATCTCGCCGAGCGCGGCCGCAAGGTCGTGCTGCTTGAGGCGAAGCGGCTCGGCTGGGGCGCCACGGGGCGCAACGGCGGCCAGCTCCACACCGGCCAGCGCCGGCCGCAGGACTGGATCGAGGCCCGCTTCGGCCGCGAGGAGGCCCACCGCCTCTGGAGCCTCGCCGAAGATGCGAAGGCGCTCGTGTTCGACCTCGCCGCTCGCCACGACATCGCCTGCGACCTCACTCCCGGCCTCATCCATGCGCTGCACCGGGAGAGCGAGATCGCCGACGAAAAGGCGAGCCTCGAGCACATGCGGGCCGAGTACGGCTACGACAAGCTCGACTTCCTCTCCCGCGAGGAGCTGCGCGCCGCGATCGGCACCGACTTCTACGCCGCCGGCAGCCGCGACCGCGGTGCCGCCCATCTCCACCCGCTCTCCTTCGCCCTCGGGCTCGCTGCGGCGGCCGAGCGGGCCGGTGCGCAGCTCTACGAGGGCTCGCCGGTGAAGGCCGTGCGCCAGGGCCGACGCTTCAGCGTCGAGACCACGACCGGGACGATCGAGGCCGACGATGTGCTGCTCGCCGGCAACGGCTACCTCGCCGGCATCGAGCCGACCGTCGAGGCCCGCGTGCTGCCGATCAAGAACTACGTGCTCGCCACCGCGCCGCTCAAGAACGCGGCCGAGATCATCCCCGGCAACGAGTGCATCGCCGACAGCCGCTTCGTGGTGCGCTATTGGCGCCTCACCGCCGATGGGCGGATGCTGTTCGGCGGCGGTGAGACCTACGGCAACCGCGAGCCGGCCGACCTCAAGGGCTTCGTGCGCCGCTACATGCTCGAGCTCTATCCCGGTCTCGCCGATACACCGATCGACTATGCCTGGGGCGGCACGCTCGCCGTCACCCGCGAGCGCATGCCGATGGTCCGGCGGGTACGGCCCGGCCTGTACGCCGCCACGGGCTATTCGGGTCAAGGCGTCGCGATCGCCCCGTTCGCCGGCAAGCTCGTGGCGGACGCGATCGCCGGCGAGACCGACGGGCTGGACATCTTCTCCCGCATCCCGGTGCCGCCCTTCCCCGGTGGCACGCTGCTGCGCAAGCCGCTCATGATCCTCGCCATGCTGTGGTTCGCCATGCGCGACCGCATGTGACATCGCGACGGGATGGGCGGCACTCGACATGAGGAGACCTCGCATGCCCTTGCGCTCACTCACCAAGCGTCGGCTGATCGCCCTCGTCGCCCTCGTACTCGCGACGGGCGCGCCCTCGTTCGCCGACGAGAGCGCGCCCCACGGCAGCCCGAGCGCCGCCGGGGGACCTGCTGCGCGAGCCTCGCCGAGGTGCGCACGCACATCGACGCCATCGACACGCAGATCCTGAAGCTGATGGCCGAGCGGCAGACCTACGTCCATGAAGCCGGGCGATTCAAGCCGAGCGTCGCCAAGGTGCAGGACGACAAGCGCGTCGCCGCGATCATCGCCAAGGTGCGCGCCGAGGCGACGACGCTCGGCCTCTCGCCGGACGTCGCCGAGGCGACCTTCCGCGCCATGATCGCGGCCTTCACCGAAGACGAGAAGAAACAGGTCGGCGCCCGCACACCGTAAGTCTATCCGAGCCGGACAAGGTCACGCGGAGGAACGCGACCGGCGCAGACCGCGTTTCTGGCTCATGTCGGCCTCGTCCCGCAGCACCCGCGGCCTTGTCCGCGTCGGCATCTCCGGCTGGACCTACGCACCCTGGCGGGGCGTGTTCTATCCGCCCGGGCTGAAGCAGAGCTCCGAGCTCCCCTACGCGGCCGAGACCTTTCCCTCAATCGAGATCAACGGCACCTTCTACGGTCTCCAGAAGCCCACAGCCTTCCGCGCCTGGCGGGACGCGACACCGGACGATTTCGTCTTTGCCGTCAAGGGCTCGCGCTACATCACCCATCTCAAGCGGCTCAAAGACATCGAGACGCCGCTCGCCAATTTCCTCGCCTCGGGGCTCCTCGCCCTCGGGTCGAAGCTCGGGCCGATCCTGTGGCAATTCCCGCCGCACTTCCGCTACGACCGCGATCGCCTCGAACCCTTTCTCGCCATGCTGCCGAAAGATACGAAAGCCGCGGCAGCGTTTGCCGCGCGGCACGACACGCGGGTCGAGGGGCGCTGTGTAACCGAGACGGACCGCAAGCGCCCGCTGCGGCACGCCGTCGAAATCCGCCACGAGAGCTTCCGCGACCCCGACTTCGTCGCGCTGCTCAAGGCCTACAACGTGGCGCTGGTGTTCGCCGACACCGTCGAGTGGCCCTATTTCGAGGACGTCACGGCCGACTTCGTCTATGCGCGGCTGCACGGCTCGCAGGAGCTCTATGCCAGCGGCTATTCCGACGACGCCCTCGATCGCTGGGCGGCTCGATTTCGCGCCTGGTCGGAGGGCGGCGAACCGGACGATGCCGACCGCATCGGCGGCCCGGCCCGACGCCAGCGCGGCCGCGACTGCTACGTCTACTTCGACAACGACATGAAAGTCCGCGCCCCGTTCGACGCCCTGTCGCTGGCGGCAAAGCTCGGTCTCGCCTTGGCGGCGCCGGACGCGTCTCGCCCGGGGCGTTCACCCCACCCCGGCGCTACGCGCCGACCCTCCCCCTCCAGGGGAGGGTGAAGGCGTCGTGTTTTGAAGGGGATGGAACTAACGTTTGAAGTGGTGCACCAACCCTCCCCTGCCAGGGTGAGGGGCGACGGCCGAAGGCCGGCGAGGTGGGGGCGGCGAGGCGTTCACCCCACATACGTCTAACGGAAGACACGCGCGATGCCGTCTCGCCCGGGGCGTTCACCCCACCCCGGCGCTACGCGCCGACCCTCCCCCTCCAGGGGAGGGTGAGGGCGTCTTGTTTTGAGGGACTTGGCGCTCACCTCTGAAGTGACACACCAACCCTCCCCTGCTAGGGGGAGGGTCGACGGCCGAAGGCCGGCGGGGTGGGGTCGGCGGCGCAGGCGCCGCGGTCGCGCACGAGGCGCCGCCCCTCACTGCACCCGGACGCGGCCCCAGGCGCGGTGGCCGGCCGGGGCTTCCGCCTCGGCCGGGATCGGCTGGTAGAACACCGGCACCTCGGGGATGCGGCCCTCGGCAAGACGCCGCCGGGTCGGCTCGTTGACGACGACGAGCGCATCGATGCCGCAGCGGCGCATCAGCGGCACCTGATCGATCAGCACATTGCCGACGGCGCGCAGTTCACCGCGATAGCCGTAGCGCTCGCGCAGGAGGCGCGCGGTCGAATAATTGCGGCCGTCCGTGTAGCTCGGAAAGGCGAGCGCGATGACCGAGAAGCGGGACACGTCGTCGGCCACCGCCTCGATCGCCTCGCCGGGGGCGACGTGGAGGCCGAGGGGCCGGTTGTCGCCGGAGAGATGCTCCCGCTCGGCCTCAAAGCGGGCGAGAGAGAGGATGACCCCTCCCTCGGGCGGAATCGCCTCGTCGTCGGCGAGCGTGCGCCACGTGTCGGGCTCGAAGCGCCCGTTGCGGAAGATGTCGGCCATCAGATCGCCCTGTCCTTGTTCCGGCCGGCGGCTCAGATGCCGCTACCGTCCGCCTCGCGGCCGACGAGGCCGAGATGAATGCCGCATTCCGTCTTCGCGCCGCCGCGCCAGCGTCCGGCGCGCTCGTCCTCGCCGTCGGCGACCTTGTCCGTGCACGGCATGCAGCCGATCGAGCGGAAGCCCTGCTCGACCAGCGGATGGGTCGGCAGGTCGTGGAGCGCCGCGTAGCCGTCGATGTCCGCGCGCGACCAGCGCGCGATCGGGTTGACCTTGACCCGGAACCCGTCCGCCTCGAAGGCCGGCAGCGCGGCGCGCGTCGCCGCCTGAAAGCGCTTGCGGCCCGAAATCCAGCCGTCGAAGCCGGCGAGCGCGCGGGCGAGCGGCTCGACCTTGCGGATGCGGCAGCACAGATCCGGCTGCGAGAACCACAAGGTGCCGTTCGGATCGATCTCCGCGAGCCGCGCCGGATCGGGGGCGATCGAGCGGACGTCGGTGAGGCCGAGGCGCTCGATCAGCCGGTCGCGATATCGCAGCGTCTCGGGGAAATGCTTGCCGGTTTCGAGGAAGATCACCGGCAGGTCGCGGTCCACGGTCGCGGCGAGGTGCAGGAGCACCGCCGAATCCGCCCCGAAGCTCGAGACGAGGGCGATGCGGCCGGCGAGCACCGAACCGAGCGCGGCTTCGAGGATCTCTATCGCCGTGCCCGAACCATGGGCCGCCTCGAGGTCCTCGGCGAGGAGCGCCGCCGGCGACGGGCCGGCGACGGCCGGGATGATCGGCTCAACGCGCGCCATAGAGCGCCTCCTTGAACGGAGCATGACCGACCCGCCGCAGCGCGGCGAGGAACGGCTCGTGCGGGCCTTCCCGCTGGGCGATGTAGGTGTCGACGATGGTCTCGATGGCGTCCGGCACGCCTTCCGCGGGGAAGCCGGGGCCGACGATCTCGCCGATCGCCGCATCCTCGCCGGGCGCGCCGCCGAGGGTGATCTGATAGAATTCCTCGCCTTTGCGATCGACGCCGAGGATGCCGATGTGGCCGACATGGTGGTGGCCGCAGGCGTTGATGCAGCCCGAGATCTTGATCGAGAGCGGGCCGATCTCCCGCTGCCGGCCGAGATCGGCGAAGCGCTCCGAGATCGCCTGGGCGATCGGGATCGAGCGGGCGTTGGCGAGCGCGCAATAATCGAGGCCCGGGCAGGCGATGATGTCGCTGAGGAGCCCGGCGTTGGCGGTCGCGAGCCCGGCCGCGACCAAGCCGGCATAGACCTCCGGCAGATCGTCGAGCGCCACGTGCGGGATGACGAGGTTCTGTTCGTGGCTGACGCGCACCTCGTCGAAGCCGTAGGTCTCGACGAGATCAGCGACCGCTTCCATCTGCTCGGCGGTCGCGTCGCCCGGAATGCCGCCGATCGGCTTCAGCGAGATCGTCAGAGACGCATAGCCCGGCACCTTGTGGGGGTGGAGATTCTGCGCCAGGAACACGCCGAGGCTCGGATCGGCCCGCTTCGCCGCCTCCAGCCGCTCGCTCACCGCCGGGCGGGCGGCGAAGGTCGGCGGGGCGAAATAGGTCTCGATGCGGCGGATTTCCTCGGCCGGGATGGTGAGCACGCCGCCCTTGAGCTGGGCGAACTCCTCCTCGACCTGAGCACGCAATTCCTCGGTGCCCGTCTCGTGGACGAGGATCTTGATGCGCGCCTTGTACTTGTTGTCCCGGCGGCCGTAGCGGTTATAGACCCGCACCACGGCCTCGAGATAAGCGAGGAGATCGACCTCCGGCACGAAGCTGTTGAGGCACTTCGCGATCATCGGCGTGCGGCCCTGCCCGCCGCCGACCCACACCTCGTAGCCGAGCCCGCCGGCCTCGTCCTTGACGAGTTGCAGGCCGATATCGTGGACGCGGATCGCCGCCCGGTCGCGGGTCGCGCCCGACACCGCGATCTTGAACTTGCGCGGCAGGAACAGAAATTCCGGGTGGATCGACGACCATTGCCGGATCACCTCGGCGATCGGGCGCGGATCGGCGATCTCGTCGGCCGCGGCCCCCGCGAAATGGTCGGCGGTGACGTTGCGGATGCAGTTGCCCGAGGTCTGCAAAGCATGCATCTCGACCTCGGCGAGGAGGCCGAGGATCTCCGGAATGTCTTCGAGCCGCGGCCAGTTGAACTGCAGGTTCTGCCGGGTCGTGAAGTGGCCGTATCCCTTGTCGAAGCGCCGCGCGATCAGAGCGAGACGGCGGAGCTGCCGGCTCGACAGGGTGCCGTAGGGGATCGCGATCCGCAGCATGTAGGCGTGGAGCTGCAGATAGACGCCGTTCTGGAGGCGCAGTGGGCGGAACTCGTCCTCGGTCAGCTCCCCCGACAGGCGGCGCTCGACCTGATCGGCAAATTGCGCGGTGCGGGCGGTCACGAACTCGCGGTCGAACTCGTCGTAGCGGTACATGATAGGGTGCCTCTCGTCGGGGCTCAGGCCACGGCTTCGGGAGCCGGCGCGGGCGCGACGGGTTCGGGGGCGACGACGTCGGTGCGGGCGGTCGGGCCGAAGGCGCGGATCCATTCGCGCAGCTTCGAGGGAACCGGACCTTCCGCCTCCAGGGTGACGTCGATCGGATAGGGCTCGACCAGGAGCCGCTCGGCGACGCAGCGCTTGCCGAAGTCGAGCGCGGCTTCGAGGGCAGCGGGATCGGTGAAGACCTCCGCCTCGGCGACGTGCTCGGTCCACCGCTCGCCGGCGGCGAGGAAGATGACGAGCCCGTCGGAGAGCCGGTTCGCGGTGACGGCCTGCTTCAGGTCGGCGCCCTTCTTGGCGGCGGCACCGGCTTTGACGGGACGGATCGGCGTGGGCATCGGCGAATTCCTCAGGCGGCCACGACGCGGCGGGCGCGGACGAGCGGACGGGCGGCGGAGAGATCGGCATGGCCGACCGCCTCGCCGATCACGATGAGAACGGGCGCGGTCTCCCGCGCGGCGTCGGTGAGCGCGGAAAGGTCCGCGAGCGAACCCGCATAGGCGACCTCGTCGTCGCGGCTCGCGTTTTCGACGGCGACAACCGGCGTGGTGCCCGCAAGCCCCGCCTCGATCAACCGGGCGGCGACCTTGGCGGCGACGGAGCGACCCATATAGACGGCGACTGTGGCACCGGCGAGAACGACGCCCGCCCAACCGGGCAGCGTCTCGCCGTCGCGGTCGTGGCCGGTCGCGAACACCAGGCTCGACGCCACGCCCCGCAGCGTCAGCGGCAGGCCGATCGAGGCGGCGGCGGCGACCGCGGCGGTGATGCCCGGCACCACCTCGAAGGCGATGCCGGCGGCCTTCAGCGCCGCCATCTCTTCCCCGGCGCGGCCGAACACCAAGGGATCGCCGGCCTTGAGGCGGACGACGCGGCGCCCGGCGCCGGCGAGCGAGACGAGAAGATCGTTGATCTCGGCCTGGGTCGCCGAATGGCAGCCCTTGGCCTTGCCGACGGAGATGCGCTCGGCATCGCGGCGGCCCATGGCGACCACGGCATCCGGCACCAGCCGGTCATGCACAATGACGTCCGCCTCTTGCAGGAGCCGCTGCGCGCGCAACGTGAGCAGATCGACTGCGCCGGGGCCGGCGCCGACGAGCCACACGAAACCGGGCTCGTTGGAGCCACCGTTCAGAAGCCGCGCCGCCTCGGCGCGCGCCTCGTCGAGACGGCCGGCATAGACGCGGTCCGCCACGGCGCCGGAGAAGAAGCGCGCCCAGAACCGGCGCTTCTCGTCCGACGAGGTCAGGACGCGGGCGGTGGTCGCGCGGAACTGGTCGGCGAGCCGGGCGAGCGCGCCGAGCTGGGTCGGCAACATCGCCTCGATGCGGGCACGGATGTGGCGCGCGAGCACCGGGCCGGTGCCGGTCGAGGAGATCGCGACCGCGATCGGCGCACGGTTCACCAGGGCCGGCACGATGAAATCGCAGAGCTCGGGGCGGTCGACCGCATTGACCGGCACGCCTGCGGCGCGCGCCATCGCCACCGCGGCGGCGGCTTCGTCGTCGTCTTCCAGGGCGACGAAGACGAGGGCGGCGCCGTCGAGGTCGGCAGCCGTCGCAGCGCGGTGGCGCACCTCGCCACCGAGACGCGACACGGCCTCTTCGACCTCCGCCTCGACCTCGGACGCGATCACGACGATCCGCGCCTCGGTCTCGCCGAGCAGCCGAACTTTGGCGAGCGCCTCGTCGTCCCCGCCGATCACGACGACGGGACGGCCTGCCACCTTGTGGAAGGCCGGAAAGACGGTCAGGCGCTCGGGCGTCCGGCCCGTTGCGATATCGCTCATCTCGCCTCGCGGGGAGTTCGGGGCGCACGCGCCCCACGGTCTGAATGAGAGATAGAGGAACGGCCGCGCTTTTTCGGGGCATGCCGTTCCATGGCGCGCCCCTTCTGCCGGAAAAGAATTCCTCCAGAAAGGCCAAAAGACGGATGAGATGGCCCACATCGCGCTCGCGGGCCGTGAAGGGCGATCCGACGGCAAAAAAACGCGAAAGACTCGGATAAGTCTATAATTTCAATAGCCTATTTTGCGATGGGCGCCGACGGTCCCGGTGGCCATCCGGAACGCGGGGTGCGCCGGATCCGAGAGGGACCAGTCAGACAGGGCATAGGGGATCAATGGCGCACGGACGGCGTGCCGTGCTCGGCGCGCATCTCGCGGCCAAGCGCTGGCGGGTTCGTTCTGGCGGGATCGCGCGGAGCGTGCGAGATGTCCCCACACCCCCGAACGTCCTGCGCAATCGGGAGGGACCCCCCTTTGATCGCCCCGGCTTCCCGATGACCCTCCGCGCCCTCGCCGCCCGCCGCCGCCCCGACCTCGCCGCCGCCGAGGAGAGGATGCGCGCCGCCGGGGCGTCGCTCCTCGAGACCCATTTCGTCGATCTCGCCGGCACGCTCCGCACCAAGACCGGCCGCCTCCGGTTCGATCCGGACGGCGAGGCCTTCAATCCGATGCTGCTCGCGACCGCCCGCGGCGAAGGCGAGCCGAACGAGGAGCCGCTGTTCCCCTCGCCGTTCGCGGGCGTCGAGACGGGCTTCGCCAACGCCCTCGCCCTCGCCGACCCGGCGACGGTCCGCCACCATAAATGGGCGCCGGAGACGGCCTCCGTCTTCGTCGACCTCTTCCTCGCCGACGGCGCCCCGTCGCCGCTCGACGTCAGGGCACCGCTCAAGCGGCAGGAGGAGCGCGCGCTCCGCCTCGGCTTCGAGCCGCGCTTCGCCGTCGAGCTCGAGTTCGGCCTGTTCGAGGCGGACCCCGTCCTGATGAAGACCGGCCGCTTCGGCGAGCTGACGCCGTGGGGCGCGTCGCCGGCGAACTACGATGCCGCTCGGGCGCCCGGCCAAGCGACGTTCGTCGCCCGCCTCGCCGAGCGCCTGAGCGCCCTCGGCATCGGCATGGCCTCGTTCGTCTCGGAATATGGCCGCGGGCTCTACGAGATCGCGCTCACGCCGAAGACGCCGCTCGAGGCCGCCGACGATCTCGCCCGCACGAAGCTCGTGTTGCGGGCGCTCGCCGCCGAGCACGGCCTCGTCGCGACCTTCATGGCCCGCGTCCGTCCGCCGGGCCGGGAAAGCGGCTGCGGCGCCCACATCCACCAGAGCCTGTGGCGCGACGGCGCCAACGTCTTCGCCGCGGAGGGCGCGCTGTCGCCCCTCGCCCTGTCGTTCGCCGCCGGGCAAGTCGCGACCCTCGCCGAGACGCACCTCCTGTTCCGGCCGACGATGAACTCCTACCGCCGTCTCGACCTCGAGGCCTGGTCGCCGGAGACCGCGAGCTTCGGCGTCGAGAACCGCATGGCGGCGATCCGTGGCATTCCCGGTGCCGCGGCCCACCATGCCCGGCTCGAACACCGCGCCGCCGGCGCCGACGCCAACCTCCACCTCGTCCTGACGGCGCTCCTCGCCGCCGGCCTCGACGGCATCGAGGCTGACCTTCCGCCGCCCCCGCCGGCCTCCGGCCTGCCGCGCGGGGCCGACTTTCCGCCCCTCTCCCGCACGCTCGCGGCCTCGATCGAGGCCTTCGCAGGCTCCGCCTTCGCCGAGCGCGTGTTCGGCGCCGATCTCACCCGGCATTATGCCGACGCCGCGCGGTTCGAGTCGGACGCGTTCGAGCGCTGGCTCGCCAGCCACATCACCGACTTCGAGTGGCGGCGCTATTTCCTCTGAGGGTTGGCGACCATGGCACCGTCGATCTTCATGACCACCCTCGTCGTCCGCGATTACGACGAGGCGATCGCCTTCTATGTCGGCGCGCTCGGCTTCGATCTGAAGACCGACACCGCCTTATCGCCGGAGAAGCGCTGGGTCGTGGTGGCACCGAAAGGCGGTGCGGGCGGCGCGCTCCTCCTCGCCAAGGCCGACGGCCCGGCACAAGAGGCCGCGATCGGCGCGCAGGCCGGCGGCCGCGTCTTCCTGTTCCTGGCGACCGACGACTTCCGGCGCGATTACGAAGCGTTCCGCGCCCGCGGCGTCCGCTTCGTCGAGGCACCGCGGCAGGAGTCCTACGGCACCGTCGCCGTGTTCGAGGATCTCTACGGCAACCGCTGGGACCTCATCGAGCACGCCGCGGCTCAGGACGGTGCGGGCTGACGCGCGCCGTTTCACGGTGGCCCCGTCTCGATCTGTCCCCCGGTCGGGCGCTCTGATAATCTCGGCATTCCTCAGCCGAGGCCGCACGGAGATTGCCATGCGCAGCACGCAGCAGTTCAGCGTGACGCTGCCCGACGAGATGGCGCAGATGGTCAAGGACAAGGTCCGCTCGGGCGAATATGCGAGCGAGAGCGAGGTGATCCGGGAGGGTCTGCGCGCCCTGCAGGCGCAGGAGCGCGCCCTCGACGATTGGCTGAGGACGGAAGTTGGAGCGGCCTATGACGAACTCCGGGCCGATCCTTCGATCGGACGGACGCCCGAACAGGTCCTCGCCGCGCTCCGGGCTGAAAGTGAGCGCCGGTAAAATCCGTCCGGGTCTGCGCACCGTAGGATATGGGCGTCGCGTGACCATCGCCTTTGACGTGGCGCCCGACGCGGTCAATATTCTCGGCCTCTATTATGGCGGTCGAGATTACGAATCCGATTTGCGATTCGAAGACGCTTGACCCCTCCCCCGCATTCCCGTTTTCCCAAGGAGCCCGCCTTGAAGCCTCTCGTCGTTCTCCAGTGCGAAGTCGTCGAGCGCACCGTGCCGGAATGGTATTCGAGCTGCGGGGAAATGAGCCACGCCATCGCCGAAGGCATCGGGCTCCAGGACCGGGAGACGCTGATGGTGCCGGTGTGCGATGGCGTTGCGCCGCCGCCGCCGGAAGAGGTCTCGGCGATCGCCCTCACCGGTGCCGCCGTGATGGTCGGCGACGGGCTCCCCTGGATCCACGAGACCTCGGATTATGTCCGCCGCGCCATCGCCGCCGGCGTGCCGGTGCTCGGGGTCTGCTTCGGACACCAATTGCTCGCCCACGCACTGGGCGGGACGGTCGGTCCGATCGACGGCGCACCGGAATACGGCACCGCGACGATCGGCGTGACGGAACACGGGCGCGATGACCCGCTGTTCGCGGCGGCGCCCGAAACCTTCGCCGCCCAGGCCGCCCATTATCAGGGGGTGCTGACGCCGCCGGCCGACGCGGTCGTGCTCGCCCGCAACGAGAAGGGCATCCAGGCCCTGCGCTATGCGCCGCGGGCGTGGGGGCTGCAATTCCACCCCGAGTTCACCGCCGAAGGCACCGCACTCACCCTCGCCTTGGTGCGCGAGCCGCTGGAGGCAGCCGGGCTCGACGTCGATGCCGCCCTCGCTGGGGTCAGCCCCTCTCCCGAGGCGGCCGCCGTCCTCGCCGCCTTCGGCGCCGTGGTCCGCAGCGCCGACTGAGCGGCGGTCCGCGGCCCTCAAGGCCCACCGAGCAGCTTCGAGCGGAGATTTTCGAGGCGGCCGAGGCGGTCGGCGGTGCCGCCGCCCTCGAGCTCGGTCACCCGCGCGATCAGAGCCTCGGTCAGCCCGAACAGCGCGAGCGAGGAATCCCAGGCCCCCGCCCCTTCGACGGGGGCGACGAAGACGTATCGCGCCGACCGGGCCGCCGGCGCCGAGCGGCTGTCGGTGAACAGGATGACGGTCGCGCCCTGCTCGGCCGCCGCTTCGGCGAGCCGCGTCGCGTCGCGCTGATAGCGGCGGATGTCGTAGATGACGGCGACGGTGCGGCGGTCGAAATCGAGCAGGCGGTCCGGCCACGTCGCCGTCAGCGAACCGATCTCCTCGGCCTTGCCGCGCACGATCTGAAGATGGCGGACGAGATAGCGCGCGATCGGCTGGGTGAAGCGGCCGCCGGCCGCGAAGACGCTCGACCGCTTGTCGGCGAGCAGCGCCGCCGCCGCTTCGAAATCGGCCCGAACAACCCGCTCGAAGGCGTCGGCCAGGTTGGCGGCGAGATGCGCGCCGAACGCGCCGAGCCAGTCGCCGCCCTCCGCCGGCCGGTGCGCCACCCAGCGCCCGAGCGGCGAGGCGTGCTCCGACAGGAGTTCGGCGCGCAGTTGATCCTGGAACTCCCGGTAGCCGGCGAAGCCGAGCTTGGCGACGAGGCGCAACACCGTCTGCGGGCTGACGCCGGCGGATGTGGCGAATCGCGGCAGCGGATCGAGACCGGCGACGGGATAATGATCCCGCAGATAAAGACCGACGCGGCGCTCCCGAGGGGTCAGGTCCTCGAGCGCACGGGCGAGACGTGCCTGCACGTTGGAATCGTCTTCCTGCCGGGTGTGGCCGGCCGGTTTCTCCGCGGCATTTTTTACCTTTCTGACCGCCGGCATTTTCTTTCCAGATTGACATAACGAAGCGGTGTTGGAACGATTATTCCGCGGACGCGCAGGGCTTTGCAAGGGGATCGGCGGCGGGCGCTTACGGCCGATAAGGGGAACGGGCCGAGGCCAGCCTTTCGAGACACGCCGGAGCGATCCGAAGGGAGATTGACCACATGGCAGCGAATCCGGGTTCCGGGTCCGATTATTCGGACGTCGATCGGCATCAAGACATCAAGGTCCTGCACGACATGGGCTATGCCCAGGAGCTGGACCGCCGGATGTCGAAGTTTTCCAACTTCGCCATCTCGTTCTCGATCATCTGCATCCTGTCGGGCGGCATCAATTCGCTCGCCCAGGCGACGTCCGGTGCCGGCGGCGCGGCGATCGGCCTCGGCTGGCCGCTCGGCTGCGTCATCTCCGGCGTGTTCGCGCTCGCCATGGCCCAGATTTCGTCGGCCTACCCGACGGCCGGCGGCCTCTACCACTGGGGTTCGATCCTCGGCAACCGCTTCACCGGCTGGCTGACCGCGTGGTTCAACCTGCTCGGCCTCGTCACCGTGCTCGGCGCCATCAATGTCGGCACCTATTATTTCTTCTTCGGTGCGTTCGGTCCGCGCTTCGGCATGGAAGACACCCTGACGGTGCGCATCGCCTGCGTCGCCGTCATCACCATCATCCAGGCCCTCATCAACCATTTCGGCATTCGCCTGACCGCGAAGCTGACCGACTTCTCCGGCTCGCTGATCTTCGTCACCGCGATCGCGCTGACGATCGTCTGCCTCGCGGCGGCGCCCAGCTACGACATCGCGCGCCTCTTCACCTTCTCGAACTATTCGGGCGATGCGGGCGCCGGCGTGTGGCCGCAGGTCTCTGAGTGGTGGGTGTTCCTGCTCGGCCTCCTCCTGCCGATCTACACCATCACCGGCTACGACGCCTCGGCCCACACCTCCGAAGAGACCATCAAGGCGGCCCACTCGGTGCCGCGCGGCATGGTCTCGTCGGTGATCTGGTCGTCGGTGTTCGGCTACATCATGCTGTGCGCCTTCGTGCTCATGATCCCGAACATGGACGACGCGGCGAAGCAGGGCTGGAATGTGTTCTTCTGGGCCATGGACGCCCAGGTGAACCCGATCGTGAAGGACATCCTCTACCTCGCGATCTTCGTCTCGCAGTTCCTCTGCGGCCTCGCGACGGTCACCTCGCTCTCGCGGATGATGTTCGCGTTCTCCCGCGACGGCGGCCTGCCGGCCTCCAAGACCCTCGCCAAGATCAGCCCGAAGCACCGCACCCCGGTCGCCGCGATCTGGACCGGCTCCATCCTGTCGGTGCTGTTCGTGTGGTTCACCTCGGCGGTGACGATCGCCGGCGCCTCGGCCTACTCGATCGTGGTGTCCTGCACCGTGATCTTCCTGTTCTTCTCGTTCGCCATTCCGATCGCCCTCGGCCTCATCGCCTACGGCTCGAAGAAGTGGCCGCAGATGGGACCGTGGAACATGGGCCGCGGCCTCTACAGCCTCGTCGCGGTGCTCTCGGTGATCTCGATGATCCTGATCTTCGTCATCGGCATCCAGCCGCCGAACGATTGGGCGCTCTACATCACCGTCGGCTTCGTCGTGGTGACCGCGATCATCTGGGTCGCCTTCGAGTCCCGCCGCTTCCAGGGGCCGCCGATCGGCGACCAGATCCGCAAGCGCGCCAAGGACATCGCGGCCGCGGAAGCTGCCGTCGGCGAAAAGGGCTGATCGCCTCGCAACGCCTCCGGCCGGGCCGCGAGTGCCCGGCCGGTCCCCCTTCCTGAGAAGAAGAGTCTTGCATGAAACCCCAGGACGTCCGGACGGCGGCGGATGCGCGCGCGATCGTCGAGGAACGCAACCTCACCCACGTCAAGGTCGGCGTGTTCGATGCCGACGGCATCATGCGCGGCAAGTACATGGCCCGCGACAAGTTCTTCTCGGCGCTCGAGAAGGGCTTCGGCTTCTGCGACGTCGTGCTCGGCTGGGATTCGAACGACCAGCTCTACGACAATGTGAGCTTCACCGGCTGGCACACCGCCTATCCCGACGCCTCCGTGCGCGTGCTGCCGGAGACCTGCCGCCCCGTGCCGTTCGAAGGCGACATGCTACTCTTCCTCGCCGAGTTCGACGGCCGGGCGGAAGAGGTCTGTCCGCGCGGCGTGCTGCGCCGGGTGATCGATCGCGCCGCCGGCCTCGGCTACAAGGTCGAAGCGGCGACCGAGTTCGAGTTCTTCGTATTCGAAGAAACGCCGCATTCCGTGCGCGAGAAGAACTATCAGAAGCTGACGCCGATCACGCCGGGCTTCTTCGGCTATTCGATGCTGCGCTCGACGGTGCACGCCGATTTCTATCACGACCTGATGGAACTCGGCGAGGAGATGCGCTTCCCCCTCGAGGGCCTGCACACCGAGACGGGTCCGGGCGTGCTCGAGGCGGCGATCGTCCATTCCGAGGCACTCGAGGCGGCCGATCGCGGCGCGCTGTTCAAGACGTTCACGAAGGTGCTCGCCCAGCAGCGCGGTTGGATGGCGACCTTCATGGCGAAGTGGTCGAAGGACTGGCCGGGCCAGTCCGGCCACATCCACGTCTCGCTGTCGAAGGACGGCAAGCCGGTCTTCCACGACGCGACGAAACCGCACACCATGTCGGACGAGATGCGCTGGTTCCTCGGCGGCCAGCAGGCCCTGATGCCTGAAGTGCTGGCGATGGTCTCGTCGACCGTGAACTCCTATTCGCGGCTCATTCCGGGCTTCTGGGCGCCGACCGACGCCACCTGGGGCGTCGAGAACCGCACCTGCGCGCTGCGCGTCATCCCCGGCTCGCCGTGGAGCCAGCGCGTCGAGTACCGGATAGCAGCGGCCGACATCAATCCCTATCTGGCGCTTGCGGCGGCGATCGGCTCCGGGCTCTGGGGCATCGAGAACAAGATCGAGCCGGACGCGCCGATCGTCGGCAACGCCTACGACAAGCGCATTCCGGCGAAGCGCGCGCTGCCGCGCACCCTGTCGGAGGCGGCTGCCCGGCTCAAGGCCTCGAAGCCCGCCCGCGCCCTCTTCGGCGACGCGTTCGTGGATCATCATGCCGCCACGCGCGACTGGGAAGAACGCGAATTCCGGCGTGCGATCACCGATTGGGAGCTCGCCCGCTATTTCGAGATCATCTGACGGGGGCCGCCCCCGTCACGACCGCTTCGAGGAGACCATCTTGACCGATATCGTCTGCATCTCGCCGATCGACGGAAGCGAGCTCGCCCGCCGGCCGGCCGCCTCGGCCGCCGCCATCGACGCGGCCCTCGCCGGCGCCCGCAAGGCGCAGGCGGCCTGGGCCGCGGTGCCGATCGCCGAGCGCTCCAAGGCCGTGCTCGCCTTCCTCGACGCGATGCTCGCCATGAACCAGGAGATCGTGCCGGAGCTCGCCCAGCAGATGGGCCGCCCGGTGCGCTATGGCGGCGAGTTCCGCGGCTTCGAGGAGCGCGTGCGCTACTGCGTCGACATCGCCGAGGAAGCTCTCGCGCCGGTCGTGCCGACGCCGAAGGAAGGCTTCCGCCGCCTCATCAAGCGGACGCCGGTCGGCATCGTCTTCGTCGTCGCGCCGTGGAACTACCCCTACCTCACCGCCGTCAACACCATCGCGCCGGCCCTCATCGCCGGCAACGCGGTGATCCTGAAGCACGCCGCCCAGACCATCCTGGTCGGCGAGCGCTTCCAAGCGGCGATGGACAAGGCCGGACTGCCGAAGGGCCTCTTCACCAACCTGGTGCTGAGCCACGAGGACACCTCGCGCATCCTCGCCTCCGGCGCGGTCAACCACGTCAACTTCACCGGCTCCGTCGCCGGCGGCAAGGCGATCGAGAAGGCCGCGGCCGGCACCTTCACCTCGCTCGGCCTCGAGCTCGGCGGCAAGGACCCGGCTTATGTCCGCGCCGACGCCAACGTCGAGTTCGCCATCGAGAACCTCGTCGACGGCGCCTTCTACAATTCCGGCCAGTGCTGCTGTGGCATCGAGCGCATCTACGTGCACGAGAGCCACTATGACCGGTTCGTCGACGGCTTCGTGGCGCTGACCAAGCAATATAAGCTCGGCAACCCGCTCGACGAGGCCTCGACCCTCGGCCCGATGGCCAATGTCCGCTTCGCCGATTGGGTGCGCAAGCAGACGGCGGAAGCGATCGCCAAGGGTGCCGTCGCCCACATCGATCCGAAGGACCATCCGGCCGACAAGGCGGGCACCGCCTATCTCGCGCCGCAGGTCCTCACCAACGTCGATCACACGATGTCGGTGATGATGGAGGAGAGCTTCGGTCCCGTCGTCGGCATCATGAAGGTGAAGGACGACGAGGAGGCGGTTCGCCTCATGAACGACAGCCCGTACGGCCTGACCGCCTCGATCTGGACGCAGGACATCGCCACCGCCGAGGCGCTCGGCGACCGCGTCGAGACCGGCACCGTGTTCATGAACCGCTGCGATTATCTCGACCCGGCGCTCGCCTGGACCGGCGTCAAGGACACCGGCCGCGGCGCGTCCCTGTCGGTGATCGGCTATCACATGCTGACCCGGCCGAAGTCGTTCCACCTGCGCGAGATCGCCTGAGATCCGCCTGCCCGACATTCGTCCCCGGGGCTCGTCCCGGGGATGACGCGGAAGCGCACCGGCCGCCCCCGATGGCGGCGCCCGCTCCGATCCCGACGGCCGGCCGGGCCGACCCGGCGGAAGACCGAACCGAACACCCTTCGAGGCTGAGATCCCCATGACCGCATCCGCCCCCGTCCTCACCGGCGCCTGGAATTATCCGACCCGCGTGCTGAGCGGCCCCGGCCGCATCGCCGAGCTCGCGGACGCCTGCCGGACGGCGGGCATCACGAAGCCGCTCATCGTCACCGACGGCGGTCTCGTCGGCACCCCGATCCTGGCGAGCGCGGAAGACTCGCTCAAGAAGGCCGGCCTCGCCTACGGCATCTTCTCCGACGTGAAGGGCAACCCGACCGAGTCGAACGTGACGGCCGGCCTCGCCGTCTTCACCGCCGGCGGCCACGACGGCGTCATCGCCTTCGGCGGCGGCTCGGCGCTCGACGTCGGCAAGTCGGTCGCCTTCATGAACGGCCAGACCCGCCCGATCTTCGATTACGAGGACGTCGGCGATTGGTGGACCCGCGCCAACGCCGCGACCATCGCGCCGATCGTCGCCGTTCCGACGACCGCCGGCACCGGCTCGGAGGTCGGCCGCGCCGCGGTCGTGACCAACGAGGCGACCCACGAGAAGAAGATCATCTTCCACCCGCTGATGCTGCCGAAGGTCGTCATCGCCGATCCGGAGCTGACCGTCGGCCTGCCGCCGAAGCTCACCGCGGGCACGGGCTTCGACGCCCTCACCCATTGCTTCGAGGCCTATTGCGCGCCGGGCTTCCACCCGATGGCCGACGGCATCGCGCTCGAAGGCCTGCGCCTCGTCTCGATCTACCTGCCGCGCGCGGTGGCGAACGGCCGCGACATCGAGGCCCGCTCGCGCATGCTCGCCGCCGCCTCGATGGGCGCGGCCGCCTTCCAGAAGGGCCTCGGCGCGGTGCATTCGATCTCGCACCCGGTCGGCGCCTTCTACGACACCCACCACGGCCTGACGAACGGCGTCGTGCTGCCCTATGTCATGCTGTGGAACCGCCCGGCGATCGAGGATCGCATGGACGCCATCGCTCGCCTGCTCGACCTGCCGGGCCGCGGCTTCGACGGCGTGCTCGCGTGGATCCTCCAGCTTCGCCAGGATCTCGGCATCGCCAACAGCCTCGCCGATCTCGGCGTCGACGAGAGCCGCATCGCCGAGCTCGCCGTCCAGGCCGAGCGCGACCCGTCGACCGGCGGCAATCCGCGCCCGATGGTGGCGAAGGACTTCGAGCCCGTGATCCTCGCCGCCATCCGCGGCGACCTGACCCTGAAGGGCTGAGCCATGTCGGCACCCGGCAAGGCGGAAACAGGTTCGGGCCGCGCGCCGCGCCTGCTCGTGGTCGAAGGCAACACCGCGGAGGTGCGTCGCGCCCACGCGGCGATCGCCGGCGGCACCCCGAGCGATTCCTACGCGGCGGTGTTGCAGAAGCTCGCCCCCGACGCGGTGGTCGATATCTGCTATCCGGCCGACCCGGGTGCCAACATCCCCGACAAGGCGGGCCTCGCCGGCTATGACGGCGTCGCCATCGGCGGGTCCGCCCTCAACATCTACAAGGCGGAGCCGGAAGCGCTGCGCCAGATCGAGTTCGCCCGCACGATCTTCGAGGAAGGCGTCCCCTTCTTCGGCTCGTGCTGGGGGCTCCAGGTCGCGACGGTTGCCGCCGGCGGCAGCGTTCGGCGCAATCCGAACGGCCGCGAGATCGGCCCGGCGCGCAAGATTTGCGCGACGCCGGAGGACGCCGCCATCGGCCTCCACGCCGGCAAGGGCGCGGTGTTCGATGCCCCGGCGATCCACATCGACGAAGTCGACGTCCGCCCCGCCGGCATGGTGGTGACCGCCGGCAACGGCATTTCGGCCGTGCAGGGCGCCGCGATCTCTCACGGCAACGGGACCTTCTGGGGGGTGCAGTACCACCCCGAGATGTCGCTCGCCGATCTCGCCGCCTACATCATCCGCTATTCCGAACGGCTGATCGGCGAAGGGCTGTTCGCCAACGAGGCCGACGCGCTCGGCGTCGCTGCCGATTATCGGACGCTGGCCGCCGACCCGACCCGCAAGGATCTCGCCTGGCGCTACGGCTTCGATGCCGACCTGCTCGACGAGACGATCCGGCTCGCCGAGCTCGCGAACTGGATCGAGAAGCAGGTCCGCCCCGGCATGAGCCGCCGCGGCCGCGGCTGAGTCTCGACGCATTCCACCGAGTAGACCGCCCCCAAGCACGGAACGATTTTCCGCGCTTGGGGCATTCAGCGAAATCACCTCCTCGCCGGCGGACCGCAGCGGCCTTTTCGCCCCTGCTCCGCCGTGCGCGCTCCCGCTATAGTGCTCCGACGGGCAGAGCAGGAGTGGGACGATGAACGGCGGTATCTTCACATTCGCGCCGACGCGGCGCGGCTTTTTGGCGGGAACGGCGACCCTGCTCGCCTCCACGGCGCTGACCCGGCCGGTCTTCGCCGACGACACGCCGACCCCGGGCGGCACGCTCGTCGTCGCCGCCGACACCGAGCCGCGCAATCTCAACCCCGCCATCGTCGCCTCGAACGGCGTGTTCTACGTCGCGAGCAAGGTGATCGAGCCGCTCGCCGAGATGACGTTCGACGGTCCTCCGCGGCCCGTGCTGGCGACCTCGTGGCAGGGCTCGGCCGACGGCCTGTCCTTCACCTTCAATCTGCGCAAGAACGTCGCCTTCCACGACGGCGAACCGTTCACCTCGGCCGACGTCGCCTTCTCGGCACTTCAGGTCTGGAAGCCGCTGCAGAATCTCGGGCAGGTGGTGTTCGCGAACCTTGCGACCGTCGACACCCCCGACAAGCACACCGCCATCTTCCGCTTCTCCAAGCCGACGCCGCCGCAGCTCATCGAGAATGCCCTGCCGGCGCTTACGAGCGTGCTGCCGAAGCACCTCTATGACGGCACCGACATCGCCAACAATCCGCACAATATCCAGCTCGTCGGCACCGGGCCGTTCCAGCTCACGGAATATGCCCAAGGCCAATATTACCGGCTGACCAAGAACCCGAATTATTGGGATACCGGAAAGCCGTATCTCGATGGCATCGTCTACCGCGTGCTGCCGGACCGCGCCTCGACGTCGGCGGCCCTGGAATCGGGTGAGGTTCAGCTCTCCGCGTTTTCCGGCGTGCCGCTCGTCGATCTGAAGCGCCTCGCGACGCTGCCGCAGCTCTCGGTCATCACCAAGGGCTACGAGGGCATCACCTACCAGCTCACCCTCGAGATCAACCACGCCAACAAGGTGCTCTCCGACGTCCGCGTCCGCCGCGCGCTCGCCCACGCGATCGACCAGAAGGTGATCGTCGACACGATCTTCCTCGGTTATGCGCAGGCCGCTCAAGGCCCGATCCCGGAGACTGCCAAGACCTTCTTCGCCGACGGCCTGCCGACCTATCCGTTCGATCCGAAGGCGGCGGAAAAGCTGCTCGACGAGGCCGGGCACAAGAAGGACAAGAACGGCGTGCGCTTCCGCCTGCGCCTCCTGCCGGCGCCGTGGTTCGAGCAGACGGTGCAAACCGGCACCTATGTGCGCCAGGCCCTCAAGGCGGTCGGCATCGAGGTCGAGATCGTCTCCCACGACGCCGCCGGCCACACCAAGGCGGTCTATACCGACCGCGATTTCGACATCGCCATCGGCTCGCCGGTCTATCGCAACGATCCGGCGATCTCCACGACGATCCTCTTCCAGGGCGGCTTGAAGAAGGGCATACCCTTCTCCAATCAGTACAATTTCGACGATCCGAAGCTCGACGCGGTGATCGCGGAAGCCGCCATCACCATCGACACGGCGAAGCGCATCGAACTCTACAAGGAGTTCCAGCGCATCGTGGTGGACGAATTGCCGATCCTCAACCTCGTCAACTTCACCTTCGTCACGGTGGCGAACAAGGCCGTCCACAACGTCTCGAACAACCCGCGCTGGGCGACGTCATCGTGGTACGATACCTGGCTGACGCACTGAGTTGGCTGACCTGACGGGCGGCGCGAGAACGGAGATCCTATGAGCGGCCGTGGCATCGATCATCTCGTCGTGGCGGTGCCCGATCTCGCACGGGCGGCCGAGACGTGGCGAAGTCTCGGCTTCACAACGACGCCCGAGGCACGCCATCCGTTCGGCACGGGCAACCACCTCGTCCAGTTCGGCAACGGAAGCTTCGTCGAGCTTGTCGCCGTCGTCGATCCGGCGAAGATCGTGGACGGTGATGACGAGACCTTCTCGTTCGCCGCCTTCAACCGCGATTGGCTCGCCCGCCATCCCGTCGGCGGCGGTTCGATGATCGTGGTGCGCAGCGCCGGTGCAGAGGCGGACCGCGCCGCCTTCGGTGCGGCGGGGCTCCGCCTGTTCGCCCCGTTCGGCTTCGAGCGCACCGCGACGGGGCCGGACGGCGTCGCCCGCACCGTCGCCTTCTCGCTCACCTTCGTCGCCGACGAAGCCCTTGCCGATCTCGGCCTGTTCGCCTCGCACAACCATTACCCGGAGAACTTCTGGAAGGCGCCGTTCCAGACCCACGCCAACAGCGGCCGCGGCATCGCGGAGATCGTCGTCGCCGTGGATGATCCGCAATCCCACCGCGCCGTCTTCGAAGGCTTCTCGGGGGTCGCCGCACAGCCGCAGGGAAGCGCCCTCGCCTTCCCCGATCCGGCCGGAACGCTGGTCCTCGCGCCCGCCGCCGACCTCGACCGATGGGGCGTGACGGTGGCGGAGCCGGGCCGCATCGCCGCCGCGACCATCGCCATCGAGGACGCGGACCGCGCCGTAGCCACTCTCGCCGCCAACGGCATCGCGCACCGTCGCGACGGCGGCCGGATCTTCGTCGCGCCCGCCGACGCGAGCGGCCTCGCCCTCGTCCTCGACGCCGAAGCGTAGACCACTCTGATGGGATGAAGGGCCCTGCGGCGACATCGCCATTGTTGTCGGAGGGCCCCACCGCTACTCTCTGTTGGTAGAGCGGCTCCATGAGAGCCGGCCGGAGGACCCCATGCGACGGGCCGGCGACGAAGCGGCCTCACCCCAGGCGGCCGCCCTTCAGGGCGTGTCGCGCACGCTCCTGGTGACGCTGTGCGCGCGGGCGCTCGCCCGCGAGACCTTCCCGAACCTCGGCTTCACGGACCCGACGGCCGAAGCTCTCATCGCCGCCCTCGACATCGATCCCCACGCTTTCGCGCGCACCCGCGAATGCGTGTTCGGCGTCGCCCGCCGCTCGATGATCCTCGACGAGGCGGTGCGCACCTTCGCTGATCGCCACGGCGAGATCGCCGTGCTCAATCTCGGTGCCGGCCTCTCGTCCGCCTTCGAGCGGCTCGACGACGGCCGCCTCGCCTGGTGGGATCTCGACCTCGAAGCACCGATCCGCCTCCACGGCGACCTCACGGCGGTCCATCCACGCCGCACCCATGTCGTCGCCTCGGTCGATCGGCCCGGCTGGCAGCGGGCGCTTCGCCTTCCCGCCCGCCCGCTGATCGTTCTCGCCGAAGGGCTGATGCCCTATCTGACGCCGCCGCGTGTCCGCGCGCTCCTCACCGAGATCGCTGCCGCGTTCGGCGACCGGCCGCTCACCTTCGCCTTCGATGCGTTCGCCTTCGCGATGTGCGGCATGGCCAAGATGCACCCCTCGATCGGACCGCTCGCCCGCGACGACCCGTCGATCGAATTCCGCTGGGGTGTCAGCGCGATGGACGATTATCGGGCGCGTCTGCCGATGTGGCGGCTCGCCGAGCTCACCCCCATTCTCGAAGGTCTTTCGCCGGGCCATACGCTCGCCTGCGCGGGGTTTTCGGCGCTGTTCGGGGTGCCGCTCTATGCGGTGGCGCGGCTCGAACACCAGCGGGTCTGACCCGGCTTTTCGGTCCCGGCGTTCGATGCAAACTTGCCCTCGGCGCCGTTCGGGCGCATGACGGACGCCGTTTCGAGGAGAAGCCGACGGGTTCGGCCGAGGATTTCCATGACCGCTCAGACCCCCTTGCGTCCGTTGTCCGTCGTCGAGATCGGCCCGGTGCGCTTTTCCAACACGGCGCCGATCGCCCTCATCGCCGGGCCGTGCCAGCTCGAGAGCCGCGCCCACGCGCTCGAGGTCGCCCATGCGCTCAAGGAGATCGCCGCGCGGCGCAAGATCGGCCTCGTCTTCAAGACCTCGTTCGACAAGGCGAACCGGACCAGCCTGTCGAGCCAGCGCGGCATCGGGCTCAAGGAGGCCCTGCCGATCTTCGCGGAGATCCGCGAGGCGACCGGCCTGCCGGTGCTGACCGACGTCCACGAGCCCGATCAGTGCGCGCCCGTCGCCGAGGCGGTGGACGTGCTGCAGATCCCGGCGTTCCTGTGCCGCCAGACGGACCTTCTGATCGCCGCCGCCAAGACCGGCCGTGCCGTCAACGTCAAGAAGGGCCAGTTCCTGGCGCCCTGGGACATGGCCAACGTCGTCGCCAAGGTGACCGGGGCCGGCAACGGCCGCGTGCTCGCGACCGAGCGCGGCGTCAGCTTCGGCTACAACACCCTCGTCTCGGACATGCGCGCCCTGCCGATCATGGCGGAGACCGGCGCGCCGGTGATCTTCGACGCCACCCATTCGGTGCAGCAGCCGGGCGGCCGCGGCGAGACCTCGGGCGGTGAGCGCCGCTTCGTCGCGACGCTGGCGCGCGCCGCGGTCGCGGTCGGCGTCGCCGGCGTCTTCATCGAGACCCATCCGGACCCCGACCACGCCCCCTCCGACGGCCCCAACATGGTGCCGCTCAAGGACTTCGAGGCCCTGGTCGCCAACCTCCAGGCCTTCGACGCGATCACCAAGGCGGGGTGAGGAAGCGTCCGCCTAAGCCGCGGGCCGGAACGTGACGCGCAGGCCGAGTGCCTGCGCGACCTTGACGACGGTCGCGAAGCTCGGATTGCCGTCGCCCGACAGCGCCTTGTCGAGCCCTTGACGGGTCATCCCGACGTCACGCGCGAGCTGGCTGAAATTCCGCGCCCGCGCGACGACGCCGAGAGCGCGGGTAACGAAGGCGGGATCGTCTCCGCCCTCCTCCATGACAGCCTCGATATAGGTGACGATATCTTCTTCGCTCTGAAGATAATCAGCCGTATCGTAAGGACTGAATGTCTCTTTCTCCAAAGGTCATTCCTTCCACTCGGCGGCGATTGCCTTCGCCTTCACGATATCCCGGGATTGCGACGACTTATCGCCGCCGCATAGCGAGACGATCAGGATATCCCCACGCTGCATGAAATAGACCCTGTAGCCTGGGCCGTGATCCACTCCCATTTCTGAGATGCCGGAACCCATAGGTTTCACGTCACCGGGATTGCCCGATGCCAGCCGATCGATACGCGCCTGGATGCGAGCTGCCGCCCTTCGGTCCCGCAGGCCTCTCATCCACGCATCAAAGGTCGTGGACTTGAAAAGTGCGATCACCTGCAAACTATAGTTTGCACTCTCGGATCCCGTCAACCGACCGAATCCAAACCACCCGCGACACCCATGAGGCCCGCAGCCCACGGCCGCTGCCTCACCCTTGATCCTTCCCAGCGCAAGGTGCGTAATGCGGCGAGCCGCCCTCTCGCGGCGCGTCCGCGGGTGATGGTGATATGCGGTGGCTGCGGTTCGTGGTGCGACGGCTCCTTCAGGCGGTGCCGGTTCTGATCATCGTCGCCCTCGGCGTCTTCCTCCTGCTCGCCCTTGCCCCCGGTGATGCGGTCGACGCCTATCTCGCCGGCTCCGGCGGCGGCAGCGCCGATTATGCGGCAGGCCTGCGGGCCGCCTGGGGGCTCGCAGACGGCTGGCCGGCGCGTCTCGCGCTCTATCTCGGGCGCCTCGTCCGGTTCGATCTCGGCTGGTCGGTCGCGTTCAACCAGCCGGTCGCCGCGCTGATCGGGGCGCGGATCGGCAACACGCTCCTGCTTACGCTGTCCGCCCTCGCGCTGTCGGCCGGCCTCGGCACGCTCGCCGGCCTCGCCGCCGCCCTCAAGGCGGGCACGTGGCGGGACGGCCTCATCAACGCCGTCGCCCTCGTCTTCAACGCGACGCCGGCCTTCTTCGTCGGCCTCGCCGGCATCATTCTCTTCTCGGTGAAGCTCGCCTGGCTCCCCTCCGGCGGCCTCTTCACCATCGGCGCGCCGCTCGTGGGCCTCGCGGCCGTCGCCGACGTCGCCCGCCATCTCGTGCTCCCGGTCGCCGCCCTCGCGCTGTCCTACACCGCCCTCTATGTCCGGGTGATGCGCGCGGCGATGCTCGGCGTGGCGGCGAGCGATCATGTCCGCTTCCTCCGGGCGAACGGCCTGCCGGAGCGGCGCATCGTCTGGCGACACATGGCGCGCAACGCCATCGTCCCCGTCGTCACGCTGCTCGGGCTCCAGGCGGGGCTCCTCCTCGGCGGCAGCGTGGTGATCGAGACGGTGTTCGCGATCCCCGGCCTCGGCCGCCTCGCCTACGAGGCGGTGATGCAGCGTGACCTGCCTCTCCTCGCCGGCATCATCCTGACCGGAACCCTCGTCGTGATCGCCGCGAACCTCCTCGCCGACCTCGCCCACGCCCGGCTCGATCCGCGCGTCGGAGCCTCCCTGTGAGCGCGGTGGCCCGCACCCGCGGCGTCCGCCGGACCGGGCTCGCCGGACCCGCGGCCCTCGTTTTCCTCGCGCTCGTCGCGCTCGCCGCCATTGCCGCGCCGTTCCTCGTCTCGGGCGACCCGCTAGACCTCGTCGCGCCGCCGCTCGTCGCCCCCTTCACCGATCCCGCCCATCCGCTCGGCAGCGACACGCTCGGACGCGACGTGCTGTCGGGGCTCGTCTACGGGGCCCGCATCTCGATGAGCGTGGCTGCGGCCGCGAGCGTGGGGGCGATCGGGCTCGGCCTGATCGTCGGCACCCTCGCCGGCTTCCTCGGCGGCCTCGCCGACGATGCCCTGATGCGCGTCACCGAGGCGGTGCAGACGGTGCCGACCTTTCTGATCGCGCTCGCCCTCGTCAGCGTGCTCGGCCCGGCGGCGTCGAGCGTCGTCATCGCCATCGCCCTGTCGTCCTGGCCGGCATCGGCGCGGCTGGTGCGTGCCGAGGTGCGGCGGGTGCGGACCCTCGATTTCGTCGCCGGCTGCCGGGCGATCGGCCTGTCACCGCTGCGCATCGCCTTCCGCGAGGTGCTGCCGAACGCTCTTGCTCCGGTCATCGCGCTCGCAGGCATCGTCGTCGCGAGCGCCATCCTGATCGAATCCGCTCTGTCCTTTCTCGGGCTCGGGGATGCCAACGCGGTGTCGTGGGGCGGCATGGTCGCCGCCGGCCGCTCGGCGATCCGCACCGCGCCCTTTCTCGTCGTCATCCCCGGCATCGCCATCGCACTCACCGTGCTCGCCGTCACCCTCGCGGCCGACTGGATCGCCGGCCGCCTCGCGGTGGAGCGGCCGCCCGCATGAGTGCTGCTCCCCTCTCGCTCCGCATCGACGATCTCGCCGTGCGCTTCGCCGGGGCGCGTGGGCCCGTCGAGGCCGTGCGCGGCATCTCGTTCTCGCTCGCGGCCGGGAGCGTCACGGCACTCGTCGGCGAGAGCGGCTCCGGCAAGAGCGCGAGCCTCGCCGCGCTGCTCGGGCTCGCACCCACCGACGCCGAGATCGGCGGCACGCTCACGATCGGAGAGCGGACGATCGCCCTCGCCGACCGCGCGTCGCTCGCCGGCCTTCGGGGCACGGTGTTCGGCGCGGTGTTCCAAGACCCCGGCGCGAGCCTCGATCCGATGATGCGCATCGGCGATCAGGTCGCCGAGCTCTATCGCACCGGGCGCAGGCTCGGACGGGCCGACGCCGCACGGGAGGCGGTCGCCGCCCTCGGCCGCGTCGGCCTGCCCGATCCGGCGCTTCGGGCCAGGGCCTATCCGCACATGCTGTCGGGTGGACAGAAGCAGCGCGTCGCGATCGCGATGGCGCTCGCCGGCAACCCGGCGATCCTGCTCGCCGACGAGCCGACGACCGCGCTCGATCCGACGGTGCAGGCGCAGGTCGTCGCCCTCCTGGGGTCGCTCGTCGCCGCCGGCATGGGGCTCCTCATCGTCAGCCACGATCTGGCGCTCGCGATCGAAATCGCCGACCGCATCATCGTGCTCTATGCCGGGCGGATCGTCGAAGAGGGACCGGCGGAGGCGATCGCCCGGCGGCCGCTCCATCCCTATTCCCAGGCGCTCGCCGCCGCGTCCCTCGCCTTCGAGGACGGTGCCGACACGGCGGACGCGGCCGACCGCCCGTTCCCCGAGCTGCCGGGTCAGGCTCCCGCACCGGGCGAAATCATCCAAGGCTGCGCCTTCGCGCCGCGCTGCGCGGCCGCCTTCGAGCCCTGCCGCGAGCGCACGCCCCTGCCGATCGCGCACGACAGCCGCCGCGTCGCCTGCCATCTTTATCCGGGCGAGGCATAAGTCCCATGAACAGTGGCCTGAGCCTCACGAATCTGACGTGCCGCTACCGCCTCGCCGGCCGCGAGGTCATGGCGCTCGACGGCGTGTCGCTCAGCGTCGCGCCGGGCGAGATCGTCGGCCTCGTCGGCGAATCCGGTTCGGGCAAGACCACCCTCGCTCGCCTCGCGGCGCGGCTCGCCGCGCCCACCGCCGGCACCGTCGCGCTCGACGGGGTCGACGTGACCAGAACCGAAGGGCGCGCGCTGCTGCCCTTCCGCCGGGCGGTGCAGATCGTGTTCCAGGACCCGCTCGCCGCGCTCAACCCGCGGGCGACCGTCGCCCGGCTCCTCGGCGATCCGCTCGCCGTCCACGCCATCGTGCCGCGCGCCGAGCGGGCCGCGGAGATCGCCCGCCTGCTCGCGAGCGCCGGGCTGCCGGAGAGTTTCGCCGCGCGGCGGCCGGGCGACCTCTCGGGCGGCCAGCGCCAGCGCATCGCGATCCTGCGCGCGCTCGCCTGCCGGCCGCGCATCCTGATCTGCGACGAGCCCGTCGCCTCGCTCGACGTGTCGGTGCGGGCGCAAATCCTGAACCTGCTCGCCGGGCTGCGGCAGGAGACGGGCCTCGGGCTCCTGTTCATCTCCCACGATCTCGCCGTGGTGCGGCGCATCGCCGACCGCGTCGTCGTGCTGCGGTCGGGGCGGATCGTCGAGGAGGGCCCGAGCGCGCGGATCTGGAGCGCGCCGCAGGACGATTATACCCGCGCCCTCATCGCCGCGGTGCCGCGCGGCGAGCCCGGCGCCCGCCGCCGCGCGCTTCCCTGATCACGCCCGTCCGTCGACGAGGCCCCGCGCCGTCAGTTCGAGCCCGGTCAGGCGGCGGTCGAGATGGCGCGCGCGCCAGGCGAGCAGCGCTTCGGCGCAGGCGAGCCGGGCGTCGCGATAAGCCGGATCGTCGGCCAGATTGACGAGTTCGCCCGGGTCTTCCTGAAGGTCGAACAGGAGCGGCGGCAGGCCGGCGAAGTGGACATATTTGAAGCGCTCGCCGCGATGGACGGCGAGGGAGAGCTCGTCGAGCCCGAGGCCGAAATAGCGGCCCGCCTCGCCGCTCGCGACCTCGCGGAAATCGTATTCGAAATGCGCCGCGTCGCGCCAGCCGGCGACGGAGGCCGCCCCGTCGAGGAACGGCAGCAGCGAGCGCCCGTCGAGATAACGCGGCGCGGGGGCACCGACGAGGTCCATGATCGTCGGCACCACATCGACCGCCTCGGTGAAGGCCTCGACGACGCGGCCCTGGCCGGCCGGCCGCCGCGGATCGTGCACGATCAGCGGCACATGATAGCTCTGGTCGTAGAAGCCGTATTTGCCGAGCGCCCAATGGTCGCCCAACATCTCACCGTGATCCGCGGTGAGGACGACGACGGTGTTGTCCGCCGCGCCGGCGTCGGCGATCGCCCCGAGAAGGCGGCCGATCTGCGCGTCGACCTCGCTCACCATGCCCCAATAGACGGCGCGCAGCACGTCGAAGTCGCGCTCGGTCCAGTCCGTGACGGGATCGCCGCCGATCAGGAAGTGGCTCCCCTCGCGCATCTGCTCACCCCAATAGGCGTTGAGCGGGTGGCTGCCGCGGTCGATTTCCGGCGTCGCGGCGCGCCGATAGGCCGGCCCCTCCGCCGGGTCGTAGAGGGTGCTGTAGGGCGCGGGAACGACGAAGGGCGGATGCGGCCGCAGAAACGAGACGTGGGCGAACCAGGGCTCGCCGGCGCGCTGCTCGCCGAGCCAGCGGATCGCCTCGCCGGTGAGAAAGGCCGTCTCGGTCTCCTCGGCGCCATAGCGGGCCGGTGCCTGGGTCGGGCGGGTCGCGCCGTCGGCGGGGCGGTAGATGTCCCAGCGCTCGGCGGGAATGGTGTGGCCGCGGGCGGCGAGCCAGGAGAGCCAGGGGCCGTTGTCCTCGGGCAGGCGCACCCGCACCGTGAAGCCGGGCAGCACGCCCTCGTACGTCCTGAGCCGCGGATCGTCGCCCGAGGTCGTGCGCGGATCGATCGATTGATCGGTGTAGCCGAACAAAGTCGGATCGTAGCCGAGCCGGCGGGCCATCTCGGCGAGCGTATCGTGGCGGGCGTCGAGCGGCGTGCCGTTGCGCACCACCCGGTTCGTCATCTGGTAGAGGCCGGTATAGAGGCAGGCGCGGGCCGGGCTGCACGGCGCAGCCCCGGCGAAATGGCGGCGGAACACGGTGCTGCGCGCCGCGAGCCGATCGATGTGCGGCGTCTTCACCACGGGGTGACCCGCCGCACCGAAGCTGTCGCCGCGCCATTGGTCGGCGGTGATGAGAAGAACGTTCGGGCGCATAGGGAACTCCGGCGGATCGACGAGGCGGCGCACTATGCCACCGGCCCCGTGACCGGACTATGGAGGCAGACGAGACTTTTCAGCCCGCCTGCAATGCCGTTCACCCGCCGTCCGGCGCGGCGAAGGCGGCGGTGATCCAGCGGCAGAAATCGCGCAGGACGGCGGTCTCCGTCCTTCCCTGCGGCACCACCAGATGATAGCCGCGCTGGGTTGCGAGCGGCGGCAGGTCGATCTCCGCGAGGAGGCCCCGCGCCAGCGGCCCCTCGATGAGCGGACGCCAGCCGAGGGCGAAGCCCTGGCCGGCGATCGCCGCATCGAGCAGCAGCGGATAGTTCGTGAAGGCGAGATCGCGCGCGCCACGGCGGCGCACGGCCCCGAACTGAGCGAGATAATCGGTCCAGGTGAGCCAGCGGTCGCCGCCGCCTTCGAGGTGGAGGAGCGGGCTCGCGGCGAGCGCTTCGGCGCGGGCGAGCGTCTCCGCAAGCGTGGCGGCGAGCGCCGGGCTCGCGACGGGCACCACCTCCTCGCCGACGAGGCGCACGACCCTGCGCAGGCCCCGCGGCGGCATGCCGAAATGAATGGCGACGTCGCCGGCGCTGAAATCGAGATCGAAGCCGCTCGTCTGGCTGGTGACGATACGAACATCGATGTCCGGCACCGCAGCCTGAAGTTCGCCGAGCCGCGGCACCAGCCAGAACGAGGCGAACGCGAAGTCGGTGTGCACCGTGAGCTGGCGCCGCGCCCCGATCGACCGCGCGGCCGTGAGCCCCGCATCGACGAGGTCGAGCCCGCGGCTCAGGGCCTCGTGCAGAGCGGCGCCCGCCTCGGTCGTTCTCACCCCGCGCCAGACCCGCTCGAACAGCCGCACGCCGAGATCGGCCTCGAGGTTCGCCACGTGATGGCTGATCGCCGATTGCGTCATCCCGAGCTGGCGGGCGGCGGCGGAAAAGCTGCCCGTCTCGGCCGCCGCCTCGAAGGCGGCGAGCTCGTTGAGCGGAAGACGGCGGCGGCGGCGTTCCATGAATGAGACTCATACCTACATGATCAATAGACTACTTTACGATCGGCCCCTTCGAAAACAGCATTTTCCCGTTCAACGCGCACCCGCAGGCGGCCTCGCCCGGGTGTGAACGGGAGATCGACGTGCCGGCGGCAAAGCCCAACATCCTCGTCATCATGGCCGATCAGATGGCCCCGGCCTTCCTGCCGGCTTATGGCCATCCGGTGGTGAAGGCCCCGAACATCGCCGCGCTCGCCCGCGACGGCGTCGTGTTCGACGCGGCCTATTGCAACAGCCCGCTCTGCTCGCCGTCGCGCGCCGTGTTCATGTCCGGGCGTCTGCCGTCGAAGACCGCGGCCTACGACAACGCCGCCGAGTTCCGCTCCGACATCCCGACCTTCGCGCATTATCTCCGCAAGGCCGGCTACCGCACGGTTCTGTCGGGCAAAATGCATTTCTGCGGCCCGGACCAACTGCACGGCTTCGAGGAGCGGCTGACGACCGACATCTACCCGGCCGATTTCGGCTGGACGCCGGATTGGAGCGCTCCCGAGGCGCGGCCGAGCTGGTATCACAACATGAGCTCGGTGACCGACGCCGGGCTCTGCGTGCGCACCAACCAGCTCGATTTCGACGACGAGGTGGTCTTCGCCGCGACCCGCTCGCTCTACGACCATGTGCGCAGCCCCGACCGCCGGCCGTTCGCGATGGTGGTGTCGCTGACCCATCCGCACGACCCCTTCGCCATCCCCGAAGACTGGTGGAACCTCTACCGGGAAGACGAGATCGACCTACCCGTCGTCGGCGCCGGCGATGTCGCGATGACGCCTCACGAGGCGCGGCTGCACCGCGTCTGCGACATGGCGAACGCCGAGGTCACCGAGGCCCACGTCCGCAATGCCCGGCGCGCCTATTACGGGGCGATCTCCTATGTCGACGACAATGTCGGCAAGCTGATGCGCGTGCTGCGCGAGACCGGGCTCGCCGACGACACCGTGGTGATGATCACCAGCGACCACGGCGAAATGCTGGGCGAGCGCGGCTTCTGGTACAAGATGAGCTTCTTCGAGGGCGCGTCCCGCGTGCCCCTCATCGTCCACGCCCCCGGCCGCTATACGCCGAAGCGCGTCGCCGCCGCGGTCTCCCTCGTCGATCTCGCCCCGACCTTTCTCGACATCGCGACCGACGGCGCGCCCCCGCCCCTCGCGACCCCGATCGAAGGGCGCAGTCTCCGGCCACATCTCCTCGGCAGCGGCGGCCACGACGAGGCGATCGGCGAATATCTCGCCGAAGGGGCGATCGCACCGATCCTGATGATCCGTCGCGGCGCCCTCAAGTTCGTCCACTCGCCCGCCGACCCGGACCAGCTCTACGACCTCTCGGCCGATCCGCACGAGCGGACGAACCTCGCGAGCGATCCGGCCTATGCGCCAATCGTCGCGGCCTACCGGGCGGAGATCGCCGAGCGCTGGGATTTGGAGGCCATCGACCGGGCCGTGCGCGAGAGCCAGCAGCGCCGCCATCTCGTCGCCGGCTCGCTGTCGATCGGCACGCCGGCACCCTGGGATTACCAGCCGCCGCGCGATGCGAGCCGCGAGTACATCCGCAACCACATGGACCTCGACGATCTCGAGGCGCGCGCCCGGTTTCCGCGCGTGCGCCCCTGAGCGCGACCGCTCTTTCAGACAGCCACAACGAAACCAGGGGATCACCATGACGACACGCCGCCTCAAGCGCCTCGCTGCCGCCTCGCTCGCCGCCCTCCTCGTCGGAACCGGCGCCGCGGCCGCCGACGAGGCCTCCTGCACCCGCGTCCGCATGTCCGACCCGGGCTGGACCGACATCACCTCGACCAACGCCATGCTCGGCCTCGTGCTCGAAGCGCTCGGCTACCAGCAGAAGGTCGAGACGCTGAGCGTGCCGATCACCTTCGAGGCTTTGAAGAACGGCCAGATCGACGTCTTCCTCGGCAATTGGATGCCGGCACAGAAGCGCTTCGTCGAGCCTCTCACCACCGCCGGCGACCTCGTCACCGTGCGCACCAACCTGAAGGGCATCCGCTTCACCCTCGCGGTGCCGAACTACGTCGCCGCCGAAGGGGTGAAGTCCTTCGCCGACCTCGCCGCCCACAAGGACAAGTTCGACGGCAAGATCTACGGCATCGAGCCCGGCGCGCCGGCGAACCAGAACATCCAGAAGATGATCGACGCCGGCGATTTCGGCCTCAAGGGCTGGAAGGTCGTGGAATCGAGCGAGCAGGGCATGCTCTCGCAGGTCGACAAGGCGGAGCGCTCCAAGGGCTGGATCGTGTTCCTCGCCTGGGAGCCGCATCCGATGAACAAGGATTATCCCCTCACCTATCTCGCCGGCGGCGATGCCTATTTCGGCCCGAACTTCGGCGCCGCCGAAGTCAACACGGTGACGCGCAAGGGCTTCGCCAAGGACTGCCCGAATCTCGAACGGCTTCTGAACCAGGTCAGCTTCACCGTCGACATGGAAAACGCGGTCATGGGCGAGATCCTGGCCAGGGGCGCCGACCCGAAAGCCGCCGCGAAGGCGGAACTCAAAACGCATGCCGACCTTGTGAACACTTGGATCGCGGGGGTTAAGACCGCGTCCGGCGGCGACGGCGCCGCGGCGGTCAAGAGCGCGCTCGGCTTCTGAGCCGCGCCGCGAGCGCGCCCGAGCGGCCCGATCTACCGGAAGGGGCTCGCGATTTCCGGCCGGAACGGCCCATCCTCGGCCTCGGGACGCCCTGGCGCCCCGAGGCCCTTCGCGGCCCGCCGATGCGCTCTCCGACCTGTTCGGTGGCGGCGCAGGTGCTCAAGGCCCGCCCATCTCCGCGTCATGTACGCATCTTGCCGCGGGCCGATCCGAAGCCTTAGATGAAGGCGGCCCACGCATTCTGCGACTCGGTCGCAATCGCGCCGCAATCCCGGCGCAAGCGGGGCGACAGGCCTTTTGAAGGAGGCGGGGCCGCACGCGTCCCGCGCGCAGCGATGAGCTATCTCGACTACGCCGCCCTCGAAGCGACCCCGCTCCAGCGCGACCCCTACGATTTCCTCGTGGTGCCGAACTTCGTCCTCTCCGATCGGATGAAGAGCGTGCTCGCCGATTATCCCGAGGTGCCCGGCCCCGGCTCGCACCCGCCCTCCGAGCTCACCATCCAGGGCGACTTCGCTGCGCTGATGGAGGAGCTCGACGGCCCGGCCTTCCGCGACGCCATCGAGCGCAAGTTCGGTCTCGACCTTTCCGACCGGCCGACGATGTACACGGTGCGCGGCTATTGCCGGAAGACCGACGGCAAGATCCACACCGACTCGAAGACCAAGGTCATCACGGTCCTCGTCTACCTGAACCAGGATTGGGACGCCGACGGCGGCCGCCTGCGCATCCTGCGGGACGGCGAGAATCTCGACAATTATGTCGCCGAGGTGCCCCCGAACGGCGGCACGCTGCTCGTGTTCCGCCGCTCGGACAATTCCTGGCACGGCCACGAGCCGTTCGAGGGCCGTCGCCGGGCGATCCAGATGAACTGGGTGACCGACGACGACGTCGTGGCGCACGAACAGCGCCGCCACCGCATCTCGACCACCATGAAGAAGCTGAACCCGTTCCGGAAGGCCGGCTGAGGCCGCCTCCGGTTTCATTCGGTTTCGATGACCCGTTCCCGACGCCGCCGGTTCGCCCGGCGGCGTCTTCGTTTGGACGAACACTGCCCAGGACGAACCGCGCATGAGCGACGCCGCCGCCCCCATCGTCGTCTATGTCGATGCCGACGCCTGTCCGGTGAAGGCGGAGATCTACCGCGTGGCCGAGCGGCGCGGGCTCAAGGTGGTGCTCGTGGCGAACAGCGGCCTGATGCTGCCGCGTGATCCAGGCTTTCCGATCGAGCGCGTGCTGGTGCCCGGCGGCCTCAACGTCGCCGACGACTGGATCGCCGAGCGCGCGGGTGCCGGCGACATCGTCGTCACCGCCGACATTCCGCTCGCCGACCGTTGCGTGAAGGCGGGCGCGACGGTCCTCGCCCCGAACGGCCGCGCCTTCACCACCGCCTCGATCGGGATGGCGCTCGCCACGCGGAATCTCATGGAAGACCTGCGCTCGGCCGGCGCGACGACGGGCGGGCCACCGCCGTTTTCGCCGAAGGATCGTTCCGCCTTCCTCGCCGCCCTCGACCTCGCCGCCGTGCGCATCGCCCGCGGCCGTCAGGCCTGACGGCGCGGTCTCATTGCAGGCCGGTCGGCTGCTGCGCGGCACCCGGCTGCGGCGTCAGATCCTGCGGCGCCTGTTGCTGCTGCTGTTGCCGCTGGGCGTTCTGGAGCTCCTGGATCTCCTTCTGCCGGGCTTTGAGGCGCGCCTCGTTCTTGAGGGCGACGATGCGCCGGGCGATCGGGCCGAAGGGGCCGAATTTGTGCTCCTCCTCGCTGAACTCGTCGGCATAGGGCCCGTACGGCACATCCACCGGCTTCAGAAGAAGATCCGGGAAGTCCTTGTCGAGTCCCTTCTTTTTCGGCCGGGGCTGCGACAGCACATAGGCCGCGACGTCCCACGCCTCGTCGACCTTGAGGTTCGGCGACCAATAATCCGTGCCGTGCGGCATGTTGGAGTGGACAAAGTTCGCCATGGTGATGAGGCGGGCCATGCCGGCGCCGTCGTTGAAGCTGTCCTTGCCCCACAGCGGCGGGATCATGTAACCGCGGTCCTTCACGACCGCGCTCCAGCGGATGCCCTCGCCCTTCTTGCCGTGGCACATCGCGCAGGTCGCCGCATAGATCGGCTCGCCGCGCTTCGGATCGGCCGGCCGCGTCAGCCACGAGATATGCCCGGCGCCCTGATCGGGCGGGATCTTCCCGTTGCTCATGCCGGTCGAGAGATAATCGAGATAGGCGACGAGCGCCTTCATCTCCGGCGCATCCTCGGGCATCGCCTTGCCGTTCAGGCTGCGGGTGAAGCAGGCATTGACGCGGTCGGCGAGCGAGATCGCATCGCCGGTGCGCGCGTTGTAATGGGGAAACAGGTCCCTCAGACCGTAGAGCGGCAGGGCGAAGCGCTGCGTGCCGGCCTGGAGATGGCAATCGGTGCAGGCGAGATTGTTGCCGGCATAGCGCTTCGTGGCATCCGGCACGTCCGGCCCGACGAACGCCGAGGTGCGGCGGACGATCTCGAGCCCCTTGAGCGCCATCGTATCCGGACCCGGCGAACCTTGCGGTGCGAACGCCGTCGACTGGCCTTGGGCGACGCCCGCGAGGCCGAGGACGAGCGCCGCCGCCGCGCCGAGACGGAGCCGCAACGGGCGGGGAAAAAGTCGCGGAAATCGCGTCATGCCGGAATTCTTCCAATGCCGAGGTGTGGCAGCATAGATCGACGACAAGCTGGCGTGGAGATGGTCGGCGCACCCTTTTCGCGCGCGCAGGGCTGTTTCCCGTTCCCGGCGGATGACAACGGCCCCGCACCCCTCTATGGAACGGTCAATCCCGACACGCTTTCATCGCCGCGCGACCTCGGTCCGCGCCGCCGCTCGAGGCTTTGCACTTGCCCTTTCCCGTCCTGCACCCGGCGATCGCCCGCGCCCTCGCCGAGCGCGATTATTCCGAGCCGACACCGGTTCAGGCCGCCGTCCTCGAAGAGGCCGCTGACGGCCGTGACCTTCTCGTCTCCGCGCAGACCGGATCCGGCAAGACCGTCGCCTACGGTCTCGCCTTCGCCCGGGATCTCCTCGGCGAGCCCGACGCCGCCCCCGCGGGCCTCGACCGGCCGAGCGCGCCGCTCGCCCTCGTCGTCGCGCCGACCCGCGAACTCGCCCTGCAGGTCCACCGCGAGCTGACCTGGCTCTATGCCGCGGCGGGCGCGCGCGTCGTCTCGTGCGTCGGCGGCATGGACCCGAAGGCCGAACGTCGGCGCCTCGCCGACGGCGCCCACATCGTCGTCGGCACGCCCGGCCGCCTCCGCGACCACGTCGAGCGCGGCGCGCTCGATCTCTCGGCGCTCGCCGCCGTCGTCCTCGACGAGGCCGACGAGATGCTCGACCTCGGCTTCCGCGAAGACCTCGAGTTCCTCCTCGAGGCGACGCCGGAAGGCCGCCGCACCCTGCTCTTCTCGGCGACGCTGCCGAAGGACATCGTCGCCCTCGCCGAGCGCTTCCAAGACCGTGCCCTGCGCATCCGCGTCGAAGGCGGCGAGCGGGGCCACGCCGACATCGAATATCGCGCCGTCCGCGTCTTTCCGAACGAGATCGAGCACGCGGTCGTCAACCTGCTGCGCCTCCACGAGGCGCCGGCGGCGATCGTGTTCTGCAACACCCGCAATTCCGTCCGCCACCTCCAGGCGGTGCTGCTCGAGCGCGGCTTCTCGGTCGTCGCGCTCTCCGGCGAACTCGGCCAGAGCGAGCGCAACCAGGCACTCCAGGCGCTGCGCGACGGCCGCGCTCGCGTGTGCGTCGCGACCGACGTCGCCGCCCGCGGCATCGACCTGCCGGGCCTCGCGCTCGTCATCCATGCCGAGCTGCCCAACGATGCCGAGACGCTCCAGCATCGCAGCGGCCGCACCGGCCGGGCGGGCCGCAAGGGCATCAGCGTGCTCCTCGTCGCGCGCAACCGCCGCCGCAAGGCCGAGACGCTGATGGTCAACGCCGGCATCGTGCCGATCTGGAGCGGACCGCCGACGCCGGAGGAAATCCGCGCCCTCGATCGCGCCCGCCTGCTGGCCGATCCGATCCTCACCGAACCCGCCGGCGACGACGACCGGGAGATGGCCGACGCCCTCCTCGCCGAGCGTTCGGCCGAAGACCTCGCGATGGCGCTCGCCCGGCTCTATCGCAGCCGCCTGCCGGCCGCCGAGGACGTCGGCGATCCCGGCGAGGGCCGCGGTGCGGGCGCCGTTCGTGAGCCGCGCGGAAGCCACGCCGCCGCGTCCCAGGGCGGCACCGGCGGCGTCTGGTTCCGCATGGATATCGGCCGCAACAAGCGGGCCGATCCGAAATGGCTGCTGCCGCTGATCTGCCGCCAGGGCGGCATCGGCCGTGAGCATGTCGGCACGATCCGCATCTTCCCCGAGGAGACCCGCTTCGAGATCGCGCAAGCCGCGGCCGGCACCTTCCTCGCCTCGATCCAGCGCGAGCGCGGCGAGGCCGAGATCGTGCCGCTCGGTCCCGACGCCGGCGAGCCGACGCGCGGACCGCGCGGCAAGCCCGGCAAGGGCTTCAAAGGGCCGAAGCGGCCGCGTGAGGCCCGCGGCGACGATGCCGCGCCGCAGGCCGAGACCTATCGCGAGAAGCCGCCGCGCAAGGCGTTCGACCGTCCCGAGCCCGGCGAGGCAGAGCGCCGCTACGAGAAGCCGAAGCGCAGCGACCGCCATGAGGCGGACGCGCCGCGCGCCGCGCCGGATCACGAGCCGAAGAGCGGGCCCTACAAGGGCAAGAAGCGCTCCGCCGAGGCCCCTCGTCCCGGCAAGCCGGAGCGGGCCTACGGCGCAGATGAGCGCAAGCCGCGGTCGAGCACGGACGAGCGCCCGGCCCGCAAGCCGCGCGCGCCTGAGGACGGCGGCAACGCGCCCTACCGCAAGCGTCCCCGTAAAGGCTGAGACACAAAACTGAGGCGGAAGGTCTGAGCCGGCGGCATCGCAGCCGCCGGCCGGATTGGTCGCCCGCCGGATCAGGCCGCCGCGACGGAGCGCAGGAAGCCCTCGATCTCCGTCTCGAGCTTGTCGGTGACGGTGCGCACCGAATGCGACACGTCGAGCACCCGCGTCGCCGAGGCGTTGGTGCCGACGACGGCCGAGTTGAGCTCGTCGATGTCGGTCGCGACCGCCTCGGTGCCCGCCGCGGCGCGCTCGATGTTGGTGCCGATCTCGCTCGTCGCCGCGCTCTGCTCCTCGACCGCCGAGGCGATCGAACCGGCGAAGGCGTTGACCTCCTCGATCGTCGCCGAGATGGCGCGGATCGCGGTCACCGCCTGATCGGTCTCGGCGCGCACGGCGGCGATCTGGGAGGTGATCTCCTCGGTCGCCTTCGAGGTCTGGGCGGCGAGCTGCTTCACCTCCGAGGCGACGACGGCGAAGCCCTTGCCGGCGTCACCGGCACGCGCCGCCTCGATGGTGGCATTGAGGGCGAGCAGGTTGGTCTGGCCGGCGATCGCCTCGATGAGCTGGACCACGTCGCCGATCCGGTTCGCCGCCGCTTGCAGGCTCTCGATCTTCGCGTTCGTCGTGCGGGCGTCGACCGCCGCCTTGCCGATCATCTCGGAGGTGGCGGCGACCTGGCGGGCGATCTCGCCGATGGAACTCGTCAGTTCCTCCGCGGCCGAGGCGACGGACTGCACGTTCGAGGAGGCCCTGGCCGAGGTGTCGCGCGCCGAATGCGCCCGGGTCTCGCTCTCCGTCGCCGCACTGGTCAGTTCCTGGGAGACCGAAGCGAGATCGTTGGAGGCGCGGCTCGCCGCATCGATCATGACGTGGGTCGCTTCGCGGAAGCGGGTGATGAGCGTATCGACCGAGCTCTGCCGACGCTGCTGACGCGCCTGCGCCTCGGCATTCTCCGACTCGAGCTTGTGGCGCTCGATGGCATTTTCCCGGAACACGTCCACGGCGCGGGCGATGGCGCCGATCTCGTCCTTCCGGTCGGTGCCCGCGAGCACGATCGAGGTGTCGTCCGCAGCCAGCAGGCGCATCTTCTCGGTGAGGTCGACGATCGGCTTGGTGATGATCCGCGAGCCGACCCAGACGAGCACCAGCATGCCGATGAGCACCAGGGCCGCGAAGCCGCCCATCATGTTGCGGGCGTCGGTCACCGTCTTCATCGCCAGCCATTGCGGAACGGTCAGGACCAGCGTCCAGACCTCGTCCACACCGGCGATCTTGACCGGGCTTGCGAAGGCGTAGGTCGCGCCGTCCTCGGTCGAGATCTGCCGCATGACGACACCGCCGGCGGAGGCCTCGACGAGCGAGCGGGAGTCGGCATCGGCGACCGGCTTGCCGAGCAGTGACGCGTCCTTGTTCGCCACCCAGATTCCGCCGGTGCCGATCAGGCTCGCATCGCCGCCGCCGAACACCTTCATGCTCTTGGCGAGCGCCGACATGTTCTCCAGCGACAGATCGGTCGTCACGATGCCGATCGGCTTGCCGTCGCGCCGAATGACGACGCTGACGGTCGTCATCAGCACGTCCTTGCCGTTGACGGGATAGATGTAGGGCGGCGTGACGAGGGCGCGGTTCTCGCGCACCGGGCGGTCGTACCAGCTCTCGGTGCCGGCCTCCTTCGTCATGACGAGCTTCTCGACCCCGACCGAGCCGTCCGGCTTGTGGAAGAAGTAGGGGACGAAACGGCCGCTGGCGTCGGAATAGGGATGCGCCGTGAAGTCGGCGTCGTGGCCGTCGAGCGCGTTCGGCTCGAAGGCGAGCGTCATGCCGATCAGGCCCGGATTCTGCGCCACCAGGCTGGTCATCATGCGGCCCAAGGCGTCGCGATCCGCCTTCCCGGCCGCCACGAGACCCTCCACGGCTTCCGCCGCAGCCCGCGCCGTCAGCGCCGCGCGATCGACCTCTTGGGCGAAGTCCTGAGCGTAGTTCGACGCAAGCGTGACGCCGAGGGTTTCGGCATCCAGCCTCACCGCGTTCGTCATCGTCAGCAGGCCGATGCCGCCGACGATCGTCAGCGCGGCCCCGAACAGGGCGCCTGCGAAGACGACGAGTTTGGTGCGGATGGGTAGGTCGGCAATGCGCATGGTCCCCCCGAAGCTTGGAAGCGGCGAAAGGACCGCAGCACGGCGGCCGACCCGGGCTTTGAGCCCGCTCCGGCGGGTCGTGAGCGGCTTTCGCGGCGTTGTTTCCGTCTCGCGATCGGCTCGTAAGTGTACGGTCGCGATGACGATTGGATGCCCTGGCTTGTGCGTGGCTTGCGCTCTCGCAGCCGCGAAGGCGGTGCCCGCGGTGGACATGCGGAGCGCGCCGCAGCGGCAATCCCGCCCCATCGCGGTCACAAGCCTTAAATTTTCCTGATCAACATCGACTAAGCCTAAGCCAATACAGCGCTTTATCAGCGAGTATGGCGACACCCTTTGGGCGTATTTCCTTCTTAGACGTTCGCTCATCGTCAACAACAGTGAGCCATAGTGAAGGATGAACGTTTTCAAGCGTAACGGTAAATCAGCGCAATCGAAAAATAATACGAAGATTTCGGCATTCCTATTGGCGGCCTCAGCGACCTCGATCTACGCCGTCACCATGTTATCAGCCGTTCGTCCAGCGTACGCAGGCGACGCTCCTTTTACCCCAAGCCTCCCCTCATCCTGGGCAGCCGCCGCACCGCAACAAAAGGCCGATTCGAAAGATGCAACGGGTGCGCCTTCGCCCGAGGCGAGCAAGCATCCGGACAGCAGACAGGGTCATCGCGACCTGCGCGCCCGCAACCGCCTCGGCAAGTCCCACCGCAAGGACGTCGAGGATGCGGCGACGTCTCCGGCCGCGGTCGCTCCGGCCGGCAGCCCAGGCGAAGACACCGTCTCGCCCAAGGCGAACGATGCTGCGGCCGGCAAGCGTGCCGCCGTCGAAGGTTCGGCCGCAACCTTGCCGCAGGTCGATCCGGGATCTCCCCTCGGCGCCCGCCGTCAGGCCGAGGCCGCGCAAAGGACCGCGCTGACCGAGGACACGTCCGAGCCCGGCGGCACCAGGACGAGCGACACCGCAGCCGACCGCGTCGACACCTCGCGCTGGGTGGCCTCGGCCGGCCGCAAGTGCGGCAATGCCTCCTGGTACGGATCGGGCGGGTCCCACACCGCGAGCGGCGAGCGCTTCGCCTCGGGCGCCCTCACGGCGGCCCATCGCTCGCTGCCGTTCGGCACGCAGCTCCTCGTCACCGACATGGAGACGAACCGCAGCCTGCTCGTTCGCGTCAACGACCGCGGGCCGTTCACCCGCAGCCGGGTGATCGACCTCTCCCGCGGCGCGGCCCGGGAGCTCGGCTTCGTCGGCCGCGGCGTCATCCCGGTCTGCATGGCGATCGTGGGATGACGGACCCTCACGACGCCGAGAGCGCGCGGGGAGCACGGTGCGGTGGCGGCGTCACGACGCGCCCCTCCCCGGCCTTTCGTGCGCTGCGCCGGACGCCCGGCGTCGTTTACGCCGCGCGGGTGCGTACCGTAGCCGGATCGTAGGCGAGGATCGGGGCGAGCCAGCGCTCGGCCTCGGCGATATCCCAGCCCTTGCGGGCGGCATAATCCTCGATCTGGTCGCGCTCGATGCGCCCGACGCCGAAATAATGGCTCTGGGGATGGGCGAAATAGAGCCCCGACACCGCGGAGGCCGGCCACATGGCATAGCTCTCCGTGAGCTTCAGGCCGATCTCCGACTCGGCGCCGAGGAGATCGAACAGCGTCCGCTTCTCGGTGTGGTCGGGCTGGGCCGGATAACCCGGCGCCGGGCGGATGCCCTGATAGGCCTCCGCGATGAGTTCGGCCGGCGCGAGGTTCTCGCCCGCGGCATAGCCCCAGAACTCGCGGCGCACGCGCGCATGCATCGCCTCGGCGAAGGCCTCGGCGAGGCGGTCGGCGAGGGATTGGGACAGGATCTTCGAATAATCGTCGTTGGCGCGGCTGAAGCGTTCGATGACGGCATCTTCGCCGATGCCCGCCGTCACGGCGAAGCCGCCGACATAATCGGCGACGCCCGATCCGACCGGCGCGACGAAATCGGCGAGCGCGACGTTGCCGCGATCAGTGGTGCGGGCCATCTGCTGGCGCAGAGTGTGGAGCGTCGTCAGGCGCTCGGTCCGGCTGTCGTCCGTGTAGAGCACGATGTCGTCGCCGTCGGCGTTGGCCGGCCAGAAGCCGATGACGCCGCTCGCGGTCAGCCAGCGCTCGCGGACGAGCTGCTTCAGCATCGCCTGGGCGTCGCGGATCAGGTTGCGGGCGGCGGGGCCGACCTTCGGATCGTCGAGCACCAGGGGATAGGTGCCCTTGATCTCCCAAGCCGAGAGGAAAGGCGTCCAGTCGATATAGGGGACGATGTCGCCGAGCGGCACGTCGCGGAACACCCGCGGGCCGAGAAAGCGCGGCCGAACCGGCTGATAGCCACTCCAGTCGATCTTGAAGCGCTTCGCCCGCGCCTCGGTGAGCGGCAGACGGCGGCGGTCTTCCTGGCTGCGGGCATGGCCTTCCGCGATCACCGCATATTCGGTGCGAACCTCGCCGACGAAGGCCTCACGGTCGCCCATGAGACGCGACACGACGCCGACCGCACGGCTCGCGTCGGTGACGTAGACCGCCTGACCGCGATGATAATTCGGGCTGATCTTCACGGCGGTATGGATCCGGCTCGTGGTCGCGCCGCCGATCAGCAGCGGCACGTCGAAGCCCTCGCGCTCCATCTCGGCCGCGACGTGACACATCTCGTCGAGCGACGGCGTGATGAGGCCCGACAGGCCGATGACGTCGACCTTCTCGGCGCGCGCCCGTTCCAGGATGGTCGCGGTCGGCACCATCACGCCGAGATCGATGACCTCGTAATTGTTGCACTGGAGCACGACGCCGACGATGTTCTTGCCGATGTCGTGGACGTCGCCCTTCACGGTCGCGAGCAGCACCTTCGCCGCCGCCGATTGTTCGGTGAGGCCGAGACGCTGCTTCTCCTCCTCCATGAACGGCATCAGATAGGCGACCGCCTGCTTCATCACGCGGGCCGACTTCACCACCTGCGGCAGGAACATCTTGCCGGCGCCGAACAGGTCGCCGACGACGTTCATGCCCGCCATCAGCGGGCCTTCGATGACGTGGAGCGGGCGGTCCGCGGCGGCGCGCGCCTCCTCCGTATCGACCTCGATGAACTCGGTGATGCCGTTGACGAGCGCATGCTCGAGCCGCTTCTCGACCGGCAGCGCCCGCCAAGCGAGATCGACCTCGCGCTTCGCCGCGCCGTCGCCCTTGAAGCGCGCCGCCGCCTCGACGAGGCGCTCGGTCGCGTCGGACCGCCGGTTGAGCACGACATCCTCGCAGAGCTCGCGCAGCTCCGGATCGATGTCGTCGTAGACGCTGAGCTGGCCAGCATTGACGATGCCCATGTCCATGCCCGCGGCAATCGCGTGGTAGAGGAACACGGAGTGCATCGCCGCGCGCACCGGCTCGTTGCCGCGGAACGAGAAGGAGAGGTTCGAGACGCCGCCGGAGACGTGCGCGCCCGGCAGGTTCCGCCGGATCCAGCGCGTCGCCTCGATGAAGTCGACGCCGTAATTGTTGTGTTCGTCGATGCCGGTCGCGACCGCGAAGATATTCGGATCGAAGATGATGTCCTCGGGCGCGAAGCCGACCTTCTTCGTCAGCACGTCGTAGCAGCGACGGCAGATGTCGATCTTGCGCTGGTAGGTGTCCGCCTGCCCCGTTTCGTCGAAGGCCATCACGACGACGGCGGCGCCGTAGCGCTTGACGAGCCGGGCCTGGCGGATGAAGGCCTCCTCACCCTCCTTGAGCGAGATCGAATTGACGATCCCCTTGCCCTGGAGACACTTCAGCCCGGCCTCGATAACGCTCCACTTGGAGGAATCGACCATCACCGGCACGCGCGCGATGTCCGGTTCGGCGGCGACCAGATTGAGGAAGGTCACCATCGCCTTCTCGGAATCGAGCAGGCCCTCGTCCATGTTGACGTCGATGATCTGGGCGCCGCTCTCGACCTGCTCGCGCGCGACGTCGAGGGCGGCGGAATAGTCGCCCTCCTTGACGAGCTTGCGGAAGCGGGCCGAGCCGGTGACGTTGGTCCGTTCGCCGACATTGATGAACACGGCCCGCGTTTCGGACCGCTCGACGGCGACGTCTTCGGAAGACACAGGATCGGACATGGCGTCAGCTCGTCGGGCTTGAGAGGCGGCGATTTGAACGGAAGGCGGCAGCGTTCACGCCGCCACCTCGAAGGGCTCAAGCCCGGCGAGGCGGAGCTTGCGGGGCAGCTTCGGCAGGGCGCGGGGTGTGACGCCCTCGACCGCCTCGGCGATCGCCCGGATGTGGTCCGGCGTCGTGCCGCAGCAGCCGCCGAGCACGTTGACGAGGCCGGCGGTCGCGAACTCCTTGACGAGCGCGGCCATCGCCGCCGGGCTCTCGTCATATTCGCCGAACTCGTTCGGCAGCCCGGCGTTCGGGTAGGCCGAGACGAGGGTGTCGGCGACGCGCGAAAGCTCGTCCACGTGAGCGCGCATCTCCTTGGCGCCGAGCGCGCAATTGAGGCCGATCGCGAACAGATCCGCGTGCCGCACCGAATACCAGAACGCCGTCGGGGTCTGGCCGGAGAGCGTGCGGCCGGACAGGTCGGTGATGGTGCCCGAGACGATGACCGGCAGTTGGAAGCCGGCGGCGTCGAAGGCCTCCTCCACGGCGAACAGCGCCGCCTTGGCGTTGAGCGTGTCGAACACCGTCTCGATCAGGATGATGTCGGCGCCGCCGTCGATGAGGCCGCGCGCGGCCTCGCCATAGGCGATGCGCAGATCGTCGAAGCTGACGGCCCGGTAGCCCGGATCGTTGACGTCCGGCGAGATCGAGGCGGTGCGGTTGGTGGGGCCGATCGCCCCGGCGACGAAGCGCGGGCGGGACGGATCGAGCGCCGTCACCGCCTCGGCCGCCTCGCGGGCGAGGCGGGCGCCTTCGAGATTGAGCTCGTAGGCGAGCGCCTCCATGCCGTAATCGGCCTGGGCGATGCTCGTCGAGGAGAACGTATTGGTCTCGACGATGTCCGCCCCGGCATCGAGATAGGCGCGGTGGATCGCCCGGATGGTGTCCGGCTGGGTCAGGATCAGAAGATCGTTGTTGCCCTTGAGATCGCGCTTCCAGTCGCCGAAGCGGTCACCACGAAAGGCCGCCTCGTCGAACCGGTGACGCTGGATCATCGTGCCCATCGCTCCGTCGATGACGAGGATGCGGCGGCGGGCGAGATCGGCGAGCGCCGCGCTGCGGGCGTTCGCCTCGTCCCGCGTGCGACGCGACGGCGCTGAGGTCGTGGCGGCCATGGCTGAAATCTCCCGAAAGGGTCAGGCGGCCTCGGCGAGCGGCGTGGGCCGCAGGCCGAGGAGATGACAGATCGCGTAGACGAGGTCGGCGCGGTTCATCGTATAGAAATGGAAGTCCGTCACGCCGCGGTCCACCAGATCGAGCGCCTGCTCGGCGGCGACGGCGGCGGAGACGAGCTGGCGCGTCGCCGGATCGTGCTCGAGCCCCTCGAAGCGGTGGGCGATCCACGCCGGAACCGTCGCACCGGTGCGGGCCGCGAAGTTCTTCACCTGCGCGAGCCCGAGCACCGGCAGGATGCCGGGCAGGATCGGAATATCGATGCCCGCCGCCCGCACGCGCTCCACATAGGCGTCGTAGAGATCGTTGTCGAAGAAGAACTGGGTGATCGCCCGGGTCGCGCCGGCATCGACCTTGCGCTTGAGGATGTCGAGCTCGACGTCCCAGGTCGGGCTTTCCGGGTGGCGTTCCGGATAGGCGGACACTGAAATCTCGAAATCCCCAATCGCGCGGATGCCGCGGATGAGATCGGCGGTAAAGGCGTAGCCGTCCGGATGGGGCTCGTAGGCGTTGCCCGGCCCGGCCGCCGGATCGCCGCGCAGCGCCACGATGTGGCGCACGCCAACCTCGTGGTAGCCGCGCACCACGGTGTCGATTTCGGCGCGGCTCGCCGCAACGCAGGTCAGGTGCGCGGCGGGCTTCAAGTCGGTCTCGCGCAGGATGCGGGCGACGGTCGCGTGGGTGCGCTCCCGGGTCGAGCCGCCGGCGCCGTAGGTGACCGACACGAAGCTCGGGCGCAGCGGCGCGAGGCGCTCCACCGCGGTCCACAGATTGCGCTCCATCTCCTCCGTCTTCGGCGGGAAGAACTCGAACGAAACGGACACCGGCGCGCCGCCGGCGCGGCTCAAGCGGGGGGTCGGGGTCATCACACGGTCTCCAATCGCGTCGTGCCGGCCACGAGGATGCGGGGATCCTTCGCGAGCCACAGCGTAACAGTCAAAGCTTGCGGTGCGCCGTCCGGCGCGGCGAGGTCGACGACCCGCACCGTCTCGAGGCCGGCCTCCTCGCACCACGCACGGACCTGGTCGTGGGCGAAGCCGAGCCGGCGATGGGCGTGCTCGGCGCGCAGGAATTCGAGAGCGTGGGGGGCGAAATCGACGATCAGGAGCCGGCCGCCCGGCCGCAGCATCCGCGCCGCCTCGCCGACCGCGCGGCCTGGATCGTCCAGGAAGTGCAGCACCTGATGGATGGTGACGAGATCGAAGCGGTCCGCCGCCATGGTGAGCGAATAGACGTCGCCCTGGCGCACCTGCGCGCTCGCGATCCCGGCGCGCTCGAGATTGGCCCGCGCGACCGCAAGCATCGGCTGACTCGGATCGATCCCGACGGCGCTGCCGTAGAGGTCCTGAAAGAGCTCGAGGATACGCCCGGTGCCGGTGCCGATGTCGAGGAGCGAGCCGAACGGCCGGTCGCCGACCGCCTCGCGCATCGCCGCCTCGACGGCGGCCTCGGAGACGTGGAGCGAGCGTAGCCGATCCCAGGAGCCGGCGTTGGCGGCGAAATAGTTGGCCGCCGCCTCGGCGTGGGCGCGCTTGACCGCGTCGCAGCGCGCCCGGTCGCGCTCGAGCGGCAAGTCCGAGAAATCGAGCGCGGCGAGCAGGCTCGCGGCGAGCCCACCGTGCAGCGCCGGCTCGGCGAGGCGGTAATAGGCCCACGCCCCTTCCGGAAACCGCAGCACCAAGCCGGCTTCGACGAGCAGCTTCAGATGACGGGAGATGCGCGGCTGGCTCTGGCCCAGTATGGTGGTCAGGTCCTTCACCGTGAGGTCGCCCTCGGCGAGCAGCGCGAGGATGCGCAGGCGCGTGGATTCGCCCGCCGCCTTCAGCGTCGAGACGAGGGCGTCGAGCCCGACGGGGCGCGGTTGAACGTTCACGGTTTCACTCGGCGGTGCGGATATAAAGATATCTTTATCTCTCTCCGCACGATCGAGCAAGCCTATCCGTCAACGGCCCGCGAACCCTGCACCGGCCACTTCTCCCTCGAAAGGTTGCCTTCCGATGTTCACCGAGCCCGCCGCCCTCCTGCCCATCGACATGCAGCAGGCATTCGACGGCCCGCCGTGGCCGCGACGCTGGAACCGGCACGTCGACGAGAACGGTCTCGCCCTCCTCGCCGCATGGCGGGCGGCCGGCTGGCCCATCCTCCACGTTCGCCACGATTCGGTGGAGCCGAACTCGACCTTGCGTCCGGGCCTGCCCGGCAACGCCTTCCGGCCCGGCTTCTCCCCCGCCGAGGGCGAGCCGCTCGTCACCAAGAGCGTCAACGCCGCCTTCATCGGAACCGACCTCGATCTCAGGCTGCGTCGCCTCGGCGTTCACACCGTCGTCGCCTTCGGCATCTCGACCGACATGTGCGTTTCGACGAGCGTGCGCGTCGGCTCCAATCTCGGCTGGCGCATGATCCTCGCCGAAGACGCCTGCGATTGCTTCGATCTGCCGGCGGGTGACGAGGCCATCATCCCGGCCGAGACGATCCACCGCGCCCACGTCGCCACCCTCGCCTTCGAGTTCGCCACCGCCGCCACGACGGCCGCCGTGGTGGAGGCCGTGAAGCGAGCGAGCGGTCGCGCCTGACCCGTGTCGACGGATCGCCGCGCATAACATCTTCGCGCGGGCCGCGGCGCCCCTCACCGCGCGCTTGTCGGAAAGAAACCGTCGTGCTTCATTGAAGCGGGATGGATCGATTATTCCATAAGAACTTCATAAGGGAGATCAAGATGCGCGCGCAGATCGCAACGGCCCTCGCCCTGATCGTGATCGCCGGCTCGGCGAACGCTGCAGAACGTACCCGTTTCTGGAACCTGACGTCGAATACGATCGAGCAGCTTTATCTCTCGGCGCCCGGCCAGAACAAATACGGCGAGGATCTGTGCAAGCTCGACGACGACGGCAGCGTCGACCACGACGAGCGGCTGACGCTGAAGGGTGTCAGCACGGGCCATTACGACGTGAAGTTCGTCGATGCCAAGGGCCGCACCTGCGTCGTTCCGAACGTCGCGATCACCGCGGGCAAGGTGTTCACCATCGACGAGAAGGAACTCAAGGACTGCACCAAGGCGCAGTGAGCGCTGATCGTCGAAGACCCGCGTCCCGAAAGCCGGGGCACCGTTACGCGTCCGACCTCGGTGTGGGGCGGCGCCGGCCTGGCCGGCCCGCCCCGACCCCGATCAATAGCTGACGCCGAAGGTGTAGCTCAGCGTCACGCCGATCTGCGCCTGGTTCGGCGAGCCGAGATTCTTGACGATCGGGCTGTCGGCCGCGTCGCCCACCAGGCGCTCATATTTGCCGTAGACGCTCGTCGCCCAGTTGTCGTTGAACTTGTAGGCCGCCATCGCGAGGCCGCCGACCCCGGTGATGCCGCCGCCCGGATCGTAGGGCGTGACGAGCCCGTTGACGTCCGCCTCCTGCTGCGTCACGCCGAAATAGGTGTTCACGAACTTGGCGTCGCCGAAATCGACGCGCGGACCGATCGAGAAAGTCCACGGCTGCAATTTCTGCACCCAGTCGGCCTGAAACTCGCCGCTCCAGGCATAGTTGCCCTTGACGCCGTGCATCACGGCGATGCGGGTGCGCAATTGCTCGACCGGCCAGAATTCCGCGAAGCCGCCCGCCTCGATCGCCCAGGGAATGCTGTCGATGCCGTAGAGATTGTCTTCGGACGAATTGTAGCGGCCGGAGCGATATTGGCCGATGATGCCGACCTTGAATTGGCGGTTGCCGAACAGGGAGAGATTGAAACCGTCGTCGGGGGATTCGAAGTTCGCCGGCTGGTCGGCGCGGCGGAACTCGAACGACGGGAACGGCACCGCGCTGTAGGAACTCGCCCCGTAATAGACGGGGGACACCACGCCGTTGCCCTGGATCGTGACGACCCATTGGGTGGCCTTGTCGACCTCGGTGATCTGCTGCGCGAATGCGGGAGCGGATCCGACCGCTCCGAGGACGGCGATGCCGGCCGCCGCACCATAGAAATCCAAAGCGAGCCGTCGTCCCATCGATACACCTACGCGCTCAACACGACCGTCGTCCCGGACCGAATCATGGCCCGGGGGCGCCAGTTCTCTCGTCTCTGCGGGAGATCAGCACGCCGTGGGTAACAGATTGTAAATTCCGGACCGCCGCGCTGCGGTTCGCCGGTCGCCGTCGCCGGCAAGGTGGGACGTTTACGCCGCCGGTCGACCGATCCGATGTTCAGCTTTCGCTCCGTTCGGCTTAAGCTCCGCCGCGACGCTGACACGCACGGGGATGGACATGCCGATCGAACTCACGCCGGCCAAATTGAACGCGAAATTATCGGGCCTTCGCGACGCCTGGAAATGGTTCGTCGTGGCGGGCGCTGCGCTGACCGTGCTCGGCCTCGTCGCGCTCGGCAATCTCTTCGCCGCCACCCTCGCGGTGATGTTCCTCACCGGCATCCTGCTGATCGCCGCCGGCATCGTGCAGATCCTGCACGCCTTCCAGGCGCGCGGCTGGGGCAAGATCCTCTACTGGCTCGGAAGCGGCGTCATCTACGCGATCGCCGGCGGCATCGCGATCGAGAAGCCGGTGCTCGCCTCGGAGGTGTTCACGCTGATGCTCGGCGTCGTCGTGCTCGTCACCGGCGTGTTCCGCATCATCGCGGCGCTCGACGCGCGCCCCGCGCTCGGCTGGGGCTGGATGCTCGCGAGCGCGATCGTGACGACCCTGTTCGGCCTGCTGATCACCGCGCAGTGGCCGCTCAACACCGAGTGGCTGATCGGCCTCGTGCTCGGCGTCGATCTCGTCTTCCAGGGCGTCGCCTGGATCAGCTTCGGCCTCGCGATCCGCCGCCACGTCTGAGGCGGCGGACGGTCGTCCCGTTCAGGCCGGATAGATCCACTGCTCCGGCACCATGACCTTCACGACGTCGCCGGGCTTCACCTGCCCGGCGCGTTCGACCGAGGCGACGACGCCGCGCAGGCCCTTCGCCTCTTTCGGGAAGCCGAGCTCGATGTCGGGCCGGTCGGGGATGCGCCGCACGATGGCGCGCCCGGCGATCCGGCACGGGCCGTTCTGATCCTCGACATAGACGACGGCGCCGCTCGAGAAGAACAGCCGCGTGCCGCGCGGCAGCCACGACAGTCGCGGGATGCCCTCGAACACGATGTTGCCGCCGATCCAGCCGGCGGCGGTGTCGGCGACGTTGAGGCGGCGCGAAATCTCGGCGAGATCCTCGACGGAGAGAAGCGAGAGCTGCCGGTCGTTGCGAACCGACGTTCCGCGCGGATGCCAAGGCTCCCGGCTCGACGAGGCGCGGACGAAGCCGTGATGGCGGTCGCCGGCGACGCCTTCGAGACCGAGATCGAGGAACTCGACGGGCTGCGTGTCGAAATCCGCGGGGTCCGTGGTGGCAAGCACGCCGACGACCCGTCCCTCGAACTTGCGCCCAGAGACGACCGCGATCTCCGGCTCGAACAACATCGGCTGCTGGTTCATCTCGACTTGTCCCCTCAGAGGCGTTCGGCAACGACGAAAAGACGCGGAAAGCGCAATAGCACCTTGCCGTCCACGCGCGGCGGATAGGCCTCGGCGATCCGAGCCTCGTAGGCCACAAGGTAGGCCGCCCGCTCCGCCCCGCCAAGCGGATCGATGAACGGCCTCAGGCCGGTGCCCTTGACCCATTCGACGATCGCCGCCGCGTCGTCGAGCACGTGGTTGTAAATCGTGTGCCAGACATCGACCGACCGGGCGATCGGCTTCAGCCGATCATAATAGGCCTCCGGAGACGGCAAGCGCGGCCGGCGCCGCACGTGACCGGCGGCCGCGCTCCAGGGCCCGTCCGCGCGCACCACCTCTTCCATCAGGCGGTGGGTCGGCTCGTCGGTATTGTCGGGCATCTGCACGGCGAGCACCGCCCCGCTCGGCAGCGCCTCGAAGATGCGGCGTAGCTCGGCGAGGTGGTCCGGCACCCATTGGAAGATTGCGTTGGCGAACACGACGTCGGTTTCGGGCGACGGCGTCCAGCTCGTCGCGTCCGCCGCGAAGAAATGCGCCGCCGGCAGGCGCGCGCGGGCCGCTTCGAGCATGTTCGCGGAGGTGTCGAACCCTTCGATCGCCGCGGCCGGGAACCGCTCGGCGAGGAGTTCCGTCGAATTGCCCGGGCCGCAGCCGATATCGACCACGCGCCGCGGCGCCGCGACGACGACCCGGCGCAGCAAGTCCGCCGCCGGCCGGGTCCGATCGTCTTCGAACTTCAGATATTGGGCCGAGGACCAATCCGCCATGCTCGTCTCCATCATGTCCGACGCCCGCTCGGGGCGGCCGCCGGCCACAGGGATGCGAGGGCCGGCTCGGCCCGCCCGCCTCAGCGGGTCAGGCGCTTGTACTTGATGCGCTTCGGCAGCACCGAATCCGGGCCGAGACGGCGCTTCTTGTCCTCTTCGTAGGCCTCGAAGTTGCCTTCGAACCATTCGACGTGCGCCTCGCCCTCGAAGGCGAGGATGTGCGTCGCGAGACGGTCGAGGAACATGCGATCATGGCTGATGACCACGGCGCAGCCGGCGAAATCCTCGAGCGCGTCTTCGAGGGCGGCGAGGGTTTCGGTGTCGAGGTCGTTGGTCGGTTCGTCGAGGAGCAGCACGTTCGAGCCGGACTTCAGCATCTTGGCGAGATGCACCCGGTTGCGCTGACCGCCGGAGAGCGAGCCCACCTTCTGCTGCTGGTCGCCGCCCTTGAAGTTGAAAGCGCCGACATAAGCGCGGGAGTTCATCTCGCGCTTGCCGAGGGTGATGACCTCGTTGCCGCCGGAGATTTCCTCCCAGACGGTCTTGTTCGGATCGAGGGCGTCGCGCGACTGATCGACATAGCCGAGATCGACGGTGTCGCCGAGGCGGATCGCGCCGGAATCGGGCTGTTCCTGGCCGGTGATCATCTTGAACAGCGTCGACTTACCGGCGCCGTTCGGGCCGATGACGCCGACGATGCCGCCCGGCGGCAGCTTGAAGGAGAGCCCTTCGATGAGGAGCCGGTCGCCGTAGGCCTTGGCGAGGTTGTCGACCTCGATCACCGTGTCGCCGAGCCGCTCGCCCGGCGGAATGACGATCTGGGCAGCGCCCGGCGCGCGGTCGAGGTTGCGCTTGAGCAGTTCGTCGTAAGCCTGGATACGGGCTTTGGATTTCGTCTGGCGGGCCTTGGGGCTTGCCTGGATCCATTCACGCTCGCGGGTGATCGCGCGCTGGCGGGCAGCCTCCTCGCGGCCCTCCTGCTCGAGGCGCTTCGCCTTCTTCTCGAGGTAGACCGAATAATTGCCCTCGTAGGGAATGCCGTGTCCGCGGTCGAGCTCGAGAATCCAGCCGGTCACGTTGTCGAGGAAGTAGCGATCGTGGGTGACGATCAGAATCGCCCCCGGATATTCGCGCAGGTGGTTTTCCAGCCAATGCACCGTCTCGGCGTCGAGATGGTTGGTCGGCTCGTCGAGCAGGAGCAGTTCGGGCTGCCACAGCAGGAGCTTGCAGAGGGCGACGCGGCGCTTCTCGCCGCCCGAGAGCGGGCCGACATCGGCATCGCTCGGCGGGCACCCGAGGGCGTCCATCGCCTGCTCGACCTGGGATTCGAGGTCCCACAGGTTCTGCGCGTCGATCTTGTCCTGGAGCGCCGCCATCTCGTCGGCGGTCTCCTCGGAATAGTTCATCGCGAGTTCGTTGTAGCGGTCGAGCACCGCCTTCTTCTCGGCGACGCCCTCCATGACGTTCTCGATCACGGTCTTGGTCGGATCGAGCTGCGGCTCCTGGGGCAGATAGCCGACGCGGGCGCCGTCCGCCGCCCAGGCCTCGCCGGTGAACTCCTTGTCGGTGCCCGCCATGATGCGCAGCAGGGTCGACTTACCCGAGCCGTTCGGGCCGAGCACGCCGATCTTGGCGTCCGGGTAGAACGACAGATGGACGTTGTCGAGCACCTTCTTGCCGCCGGCATAGGACTTCGAGAGGCCGTGCATGTGGTAGATGAACTGGCGCGCCATTGCGGTCCTGAACTCGTCGAGACGGGATGGGAGAATTTGCGCCCGTACTTAAGCCATCGCCGCGGCGCGGGCAACGCCGCCGACGCGGCGCACCCGGGCCACCCAGTTGGGAGAGCGGCTTCGAGCGGCCCTTAGTGGACGAGCCCGACGCAGGCTTCGGCGGGTTGCGGGCGGCCGAACAGGTAGCCTTGGGCATAGGAGCAGCCGCAGCCGCGCAGAAATCCGGCCTGCGCCTCCGTCTCGACTCCTTCCGCCACGACCTCCATGCCGAGATTGGTCGCGAGCGCCACGATGGCGCGGACGATCGCCGCGTCCGCCGATTTCTCGGTAATGCCGGACACGAAGGAGCGGTCGATCTTGATGCGGTCGACCGGCAGGCGGGTCAGGTGCGTCAGCGACGCATGGCCGGTGCCGAAATCGTCGAGCACGATCGCCATCCCGTTCGCCCGGAACGCGGAGAGCAGGTTGGAGATCTCGCGGGTGTGGCGCCCAATGGTGACGGTCTCGGTGACCTCGAGTTCCAGCCGGTCGGGCCTGAGCCCGGCCTCGCGGATGGTTTCGAGCACCTTCTGCAACGCGCCGTCGTCGCGCACCTGACCACCGCCGAGATTGATGGCGATACGCCCGGGATCGATCCCGGAATCGAGCCACGCCCGGGCCTGCCGCGCGGCGATGCGCAGGACCTCGGCGCCGAGTTCCCCGATCAGACCCGCTTGCTCGAGGATCGGAATGAAGCGGTCCGGCATCAGGAGCCCGCGGGACGGGCTGCGCCAGCGCACCAGCGCCTCGAAGCCGACATGGGCGCGCGTCGCGAGGGCGACGATCGGCTGATAGTGGACCTCGATCTCGCCCCGCTCGATCGCGGCCGGCAATTGCTCGATGACCCAACTGCGTTCGTCGGCCTCCTCGCGCATCGACGGCGCGAACTGCCGGTGCCCGGCACCACCGTCGAGCTTGACCGCCTCGGTCGCCAGGTTGGCGTGACGCAGCACGTCTTCCGATCTGGTGCCATCCTGCGGCCAGCGTGCGATGCCGATGCTGACGCCCATCCGCACCCGGCCTTCGTCGAGATCGATCGGAGCGGCGATCGCCTCCTGCAGCTCGCGGGCGAGCATCCGGGCGAAGTCGGCGTTGGTGAGCCCGGGCACGACCAGCGCGAACTTGTCGCCGCCGATCCGCGCCGCGCTGCCGCCCTGCCCGACGGCACGGGCAAGCCGCGCGCCCACTTCCTTGAGCACGGAGTCGCCGGCGGCGTGGCCGCGCGTGTCGTTGATCTCCTTGAAGCTGTCGAGATCGAGCACCAAAAGCGTGCCGCCGGTCGCACTCGTGCGCCGCATCGTGCCCTTGAGCGCCTCGCCGAACGCCACCCGGTTCGCGAGGCCGGTGACGCCGTCCCACAAAGCGAGCCGCTCGATACGCTCCCGAGCCCTCGCCTCCTCGGTGACATCGCGCGCCACCATACGCGCAGCGATCACGACCCCGTCGTGGCCGTGTTCCGGCGCGCAACGGTGCCAGAGATGGCGCACCTCTCCATTGCGCAGGATCAGGCGGTGGACCCACTCCGTCGTCTCACCGCTCTCGATCGCACGGCGGATATTGTCGAGCATGGGCGCGAGGTCGGCCGGATGGACCAGTTCGCAAAGCCGCTCGAAGCTGATCGTCGCCTCGTCGAGGCCGTGGATCTCGGCGATGGTCGGCGACAGCTCGCAATGGCCGGAGCCGATGTCGAAGCGCCAATCCCCGAGCCGGGCGATGTCCTGAACTTGGCGGAGCTGGCGCTCGCGCTCGCGCAGCCGGGTTTCCGTCGCCTTGAGGTCGGAAACGTCCCGCTCGCACACGATCACGTTGTGCGCGTTCGAGATCGGATCGGTCACGCGCGTTCCGTCTATCGCGTGCCAGACGACGCCTTGATCCGTCACGACCTCGAACACGTCCGACGCGACGCCCACTTCGAGAATCGCGTTCCAGAATGCGGCACCGGACTCGCGATCGACGAACCGGTCGAGAAAGCGGTGTTCCGCCGACGCGAACATCTCCTCCGCGGCCGGATTGCGGAACAGGACGAGACCGTCGAGGTCGTACGATGTCGTCGGCATGGCGGTGTGATGAAGGGCTTCGGCGCCCCGGGGAGGTCCACCGGCCGGAAGCGCGGCGTGGCCGATGGTCAGGATGCCGAGCCGGCCCGGCTCGATCCATACCGGGCGCATGACCACGTCGAGATTGGTCGCCCTACCCCGCGGATAGAACGTCCAGCGCAGCGAGGCCGCCTTGCCCTCTATGCCGTCGCGAACGACCCCGCACAGCCTTGCGACGACGCCGGGAGCAAGCGGCGTCAATATCTGCGTTTGCAGATCATCGAGATCGCGCGCGCCCCAGAAGGCGAAGCCGGCCGCGTTCGCATAGATATGGCTGATCCGCGCGAGATCGAGCACCCAAACGGGTTGCGGCACGAGGTCGAACCCCGCTGCCACGAACGCAGGCACGGCATCGGCGTTCGCCGCCGCCTCGATGGCAATGTCGGCCAAATCCATCGAGACCCCAACTCCCCGCCGGCCCTTCCGAGACTCCGCCGGCACGCGAAACCCTAAACTGCCCCTACATCACGATAAGCATATGAATTTTGAATAAAAGCCACCTCTCAAAGATTCCAGATAGCCTGTCGAAGTCGGTCATCGGGTCAAGCGTACAAAGCATCGCTTTCGCTGCCGATAGATCGCCGGAGCGCGCGGTTTCCCATAAAGTTGAAGCCGGGCGCACGCCCGTAGAAAAGAGGATCACCGCGGCCATTGGAGGAAGCGCGGCAATCGAGGCCGCGCCGTCGCAGCCGAATCAGGCGCCGTGCGACGTACGCACCGGTGAAAGCCACTCCAAATTGTGGAACCCATCAAAATCCCGCAGATAATCTCCTTGCGGTCGCAGCGCGAAGAGGAAATCCAGGAAGGCAGCGAAGTCCGCCCCGGCGTCGAACGTGACGGCGGCGGCACGGGCGCGAGCCGCCAGGACTTCGGCAGCCGCTTCATCTTGCCAGAGGCGCCGCAGCGTCGCGTTCCAGGCTGCATCGTCCTCGGGATCGAGGTGAATCGCCGCCCCCCACGTCGCATCGATGAGGCCGCCGCGGGTCGAGGCGATCACGGGCAAGCCGTTAAGCACCGCCTCACGTGCAACCCGCCCGAACGCCTCGGGGAACAGGCTCGGCACGAGAACGATCCGTGCGGACGCATAGAAGCGGCGCATATCCGACAACGTGGGCAACAAGGAGAGGTTCGGGAGGTCGAGCGCCACGCCGTCCTCCTCGGGGGCATACCAGCCGCGCACCGCAAGAAAAGGAATATCCGGGTTGGCGGCGACGAGGCGGCTGAACAAGTGCCCGCCCTTCGCGCGGATCGGATTGACCATCGCGACGTGGGAGGGCGCTGGCGCTTGCGCGCGAACGCGGTCGGGCTCGATGAGCGGATGCAGGAGATGACGCGCCTTGCCCAAGAGGAAAGGATAGGCGGCCGTCAGGGTCTCCGCATTCCAGCGTGAATTGAAGACGATGCCGTCGAAGTGGCCGCAGAGATCGCCGACACAGGAGAAGAAGCAGACGGGGATGCCCGCCGCGACGGCGATCGGTCCGCAAAGGTGGGACCAATCCATCTGCGTCAGGATGCGATCGGGGCGCCGTCGGGCGATCTCGGCGGAAAAGGCGTCGGCCTCGAAGGCGGCGACCTCGATGCGCTCGAGCCAGGGTTCGCCGAGATGAGGCTTCGGACGGGTGTAGATCGCGGTGTCGTGACCGGCGAGCGCCAGGCGGCGCAGCACCGCGTGGAGGCTGATCTCCGAGCCCCCGGGCGCCGGCACGAAACGCTCCGCCACCGCCAGCACGCGCATGTGTCAGCCCCCCGCCGCGCCGGATCGTCCCCGCGCTCAACCCGCTCCGTTCGGGTTAAAGTAGGGCTTCGCTCGGAAACGGCCAGCCGGCTAAGAAGCCGGCTCGCGGGGTCGTGTCCGAGGCGGGCGCGGACGCCCGTCTCGCAATCGCATGTCCAGGCGCGCCTCAGGCGCGCAGATGGCGCTCGATCTGGGCGATGACGTCTTCCTTGCCAATGCCGGTCAGGAAGGCGAGCGTGGTGATCACCGGCTTCTTGAGGCCCGGCGGCACCGGCGTCGTGGAGACGACGAGATCGACGTCGTCGATGAGGCTCGGCACCTCGGTCGCCTTGCACTGCCGGATCGAGACCGCGATGCCGCGGGCCTTCATCTCCTCCTCGATCGCATTGGCGACCACGGTGGAGGTCGCCACGGCGGTACCGCACGCGACGAGAACGACTTTCGGACTGGCCATGGCTTTCCTTCTCGCTTCAGGTTTGTGGGCGCGGGATCGTTACGCGATCCTCAGGCGAACGAGGTCTGGTCGAGCGCCGCCCAAACCTCGTCCACGGTGCGGGCACCGGCAAGGGCCTCGACGGCGCCCGGCCGCTGGATGGTCTCGGCAATCTGCTGGAGCATCTCGATCTGCCGCTTGCGCTCGTTGAGCGCCATCAGGAAGACGACGCGGACCGGCAGCTTCTCGTCCGGATCCTCCATGTTGGAGAACACGACGGGCGTGTCGAACGTCGCAAGGGCAAGAGACGGCGCGATCACATGCTCGGGATCGGTGTGCGGCACCGCGACGTTGAAGGCGGTGCCGAGCGGCAGTCCGGTCGGCATCGTCGCCTCGCGGGCGATGACCGCCTCGACGAAGCTCGGATGCACACGGCCGAGCGCCTGGAGTTTGCCGCCGAGGAGGCGGATCACCGCCTCCGGCGTGTCGGCCTCGGCCCTCAGGACGATCGCCTGGGGATCGAGGAATCGGGAGAACGTGCTCACGGGAATCTCTCCTCAAGGAGGCCGCCGGGGGCGCTCGCTCCATCGCGGGGCGGGCTCTTTCGGGCGGCCGTCTCGGCGCAGGGCACCGCCCGACCAAAGCCGGGGCGGTGCGCGCGGGGATCACTCGGCCGGAACGGTCCGGCCGCCGGTGACGGTCGCCTCCGGCTCGGCACCCGCGGCGTGTTCCCACGCCCGGGTGTTGCGGCGGAAGCCCCAGAAGGCGGCCGCGATGAGGACCAGGATCACGCCGAGACCGGCGATGCCGAGGCCCTGCACGAGTTGCACGACGACGTAGCTGATCCACAGGAAGCCATCGACGACGCTGGTGATCTGCACCGCGTTCGCCGGCAGCTTGAAGCCGGCCCCGACCGCCGCCGAGGTGAAGAGCGGCGCGAGCGCGTTCGCCACATAGAAGCCGACGGCGAGAGTCACCGCCCCGACGATGACCATGCGGAACACGTTGCCGTTCAGGACCGGCGCCGCCATGGCGACGAGGAACGGGATCACCGCGAGGTCGGCGAACAGGATCACGCGATTGCCGGGCAGCACCACCGACAGCAGGATCGCGATCGGCACCAGGATCAGCGCGCTCGAGATCGCGGCCGGGTGGCCGATCAGGATCGCGGAATCGAGGCCGACCAGGATTTCGCGGTCACCGGCGCGGCGCTTGACGAAGTCGCGCGCGGCTTCCGACACCGGGATCAGGCCCTCCATGAGGATCTTCACCATGCGCGGCAGGATCAGCATGACGGCGGCGAGGTTCATGCCGGTCTGGAGCACCTTCGTGACCACCACCTCAATGCCGCCGGCGTTGTAGTAGCCGATGAGGCCGAGCACGAGGCCGATGACGAGGCCGAGCACGACCGGCTCGCCGAGCACGCCGAAGCGGCGCTGGATGGTGTCGGTCGAGATCTCGATCTTGTTGATGCCCGGGATGCGCTCGATCACCCAATTGATGGCGATCGCGATCGGCATGATCTGCGCCGAGGCGAGATGGGGCACCGAGACGCCCGGCACGCCGTAGAATTTCTGCACCGCCTTGGCCGACCAATCGGCGAAGAGGAGCGCCAGCGCCGCCATCAGGGCCGCGGTGACGATGCCGTAGGTCAGGCTGTTGGTCGCCGCGACGACGAGCGAGCCGATGAAGGCGAAGTGCCAGAAGTTCCAGACGTCGACGTTGAGGGTGCGGGTCAGGCCCGTCAGCAGCAGCGCGACGTTGACGATGATGGCGACCGGGATGACCCAGAGGCCGACCGACGAGCCGAAGGCGATCGCCGCCGCCGACGGCCAACCCACGTCGACGATGTCGCGCTGGATGCCGGTGTTCTTCACGATCGCCTGCGCCACGTCGGCGAGGCTCGTGAACATCAGGCCGAGCACCAGATTGATGCCGATGAAAGCGACGCCGATCGTCACGCCGGCGCGGAACGCGCGGCCCGGCTTGGCGCCGAGCACGAGGCCGATCACGAAGATCACGATCGGCAACAGGACCGTCGCGCCGAGCGAATCGACGACGGCCTTCAACCCTTGAAGGAATGCATCCATTTCCGTCCCTCCCGCGGCCGCCCCGAGGCCCCGCGATTGCTGTCATTCGGCTTCTTTCGAGCCGTTGTACTTTTGTGCGACCGCCGCACACTTGTTCAGTGTTGCCACCGATCCCAAGTCGCGTCAACAATTGTGCGCAGAGCGATCGATTGTGCAGCGCACTTGAGGACCCATGGCCGACACCAGGAGCACGGATCACGACCTCGCGGTGCGCGCGGCCTGGCTCTACTACGTGCACGGGAAGGGTCAGGAGGAGGTCGCGCGCGCCCTGCACGTGTCGCGGTTCAAGGTGACGCGGCTCCTCGCCGCCGCCCGCGATTCGGGCATCGTGAAGATCACGATCGAGCACGAGATGGCGGAGACGCTGGCGCTCGCCGACTGGATCGCCCGGCGCTGGAATCTCAAGGAGTGCATCCTCACCCCCTATTTCGAGGACGAGGTCGCCGGCATGTCGGACGATGTCGCCGACCGGCTGGCGCGACGCTCGGTCGGCATCGCGGCGGCGAACCATCTGACCCGCCGCCTCCAGAACGCCGAGCAGGTCACCGTCGGCCTCGGCTCGGGCCGCACCATCGCCGCGCTCGCCGAGGCGTTCACCGGCTTCCCGAAACCGAACGCCTGCTTCGTCTCGATCTGCGGCTCGCTCACCCACACCGCCTCCACCCACGCCTTCGAGGTGGTGCAGCGCTTCGCCCAGGCCTGCGGCGCGGAGGGGCACTTCCTCGCCGCCCCCTTCCTGACCGACAGCGTGCAGGATTTCGACGTCATCACCGGCCAGCGCATCGTCCAGGAGACCCTGGCGCTCGCCCGCACCGCCGATTTCCACATCGTCAGCCTCGGCGAGCTCACCCGCGACGCCTTCCTGGTCCGCCAGGGGCTGCTGACGGAGCCGGACCTCGAAAGCGCGCTCGCCGCCGGTGCCGCGTGCGACATGGCCGGCAAGTTCTTCGACGCCGAGGGCCGGCTCGCCGAATGCGACCTCAATCTGCGCAGCCCGAGCCTCTCGATCGGCGATCTCGAGCGGCAGGAGGTGGTGCTGCTCGCCGCCGGCCGCCGCAAGGGCGCGGCGCTGCGCTCGATCCTCAAGACGGGGCTGATCGACCGCCTCATCCTCGACGGCGAACTCGCGACCCAGATCCTCGGCTGAAATCGGCGGAACACCGGACGCGCGGAACCGCAAACTGTTCCGCTTGCGTTCTGCCGGACGGGCTCCTTATGAAAACGACCTCCTATTCTGGAGGCCGAGCCCATGAAGACGCCCCCCGCGACGCCCCTCCTCGACCGCATTCGCACGCCCGCGGACCTGCGCCGGCTGCCGGTTTCGGCGCTGCGCCAGGTCGCCGACGAAGTGCGGGCGGAGATGATCGACGCGGTCTCGACGACCGGCGGCCATCTCGGCGCCGGCCTCGGTGTCGTCGAACTCACCGTCGCCCTCCATCACGTGTTCGAGACGCCGCGCGACCGGCTGATCTGGGACGTCGGCCATCAGACCTATCCCCACAAGATCCTGACCGGGCGGCGCGACCGCATCCGCACCCTACGTCAGGGCGGCGGGCTCTCGGGCTTCACCAAGCGCTCGGAATCCGAATACGACCCGTTCGGCGCCGCCCATTCCTCGACCTCGATCTCGGCCGGCCTCGGCTTCGCGATCGCCCGCGATCTCCTCGGCGAGCGCAGCCACGTCGTCAGCATCATCGGCGACGGCGCGATGACCGGCGGCATGGCCTACGAGGCGATGAACAATGCGGGGGCGCTGGGCAGCCGCCTCGTGGTCGTGCTCAACGACAACGACATGTCGATCGCCCCGCCGGTCGGCGCGCTCAACGGCCACCTCGCCCGGCTCGTCTCGGAGCCCGCCTTTCTCGGCTTCCGCGACGCCGTGAAGGGCATCGCCCGCCATCTCCCCGCCTTCGTCGAGCGGGGCGCGGCGCGGGCGGAGAAGATCGCCAAGGATTTCGCCACCGGCTTTTCCCGCGACGGCAACGCCGGCGGCACGCTCTTCGAGGCGCTTGGCTTCTATTATGTCGGGCCCATCGACGGCCACGATCTCGACCAGCTCGTCGCCGTCCTGAGCAATGCGCGCGAGGCGGCGCGCGGGCCGATCCTGGTCCACGTCGTCACCGAGAAGGGCAAGGGCTATGCCCCGGCCGAGCGCGCCGCAGACAAATATCACGGCGTCTCCCGCTTCGATGTCGTCACCGGCGAGCAGGCGAAGGTGAAGGGCAACGCCCCCGCTTATACCCGCGTGTTCGCCGAGAGCCTGATCGCCGAGGCGGAGGCCGACGAGCGGGTGGTGGCGATCACCGCGGCGATGCCGTCCGGGACGGGGCTCGGCCTCTTCGGCGAGGTCTTCCCGAAGCGCACCTTCGACGTCGGCATCGCCGAGCAGCACGCGGTGACGTTCGCGGCGGCGCTCGCGGCCGGCGGGCTCAAGCCGTTCTGCGCGATCTACTCGACCTTCCTGCAGCGCGGCTACGATCAGATCGTCCACGACGTCGCGCTCCAGGGCCTGCCGGTGCGCTTCCCGATCGATCGCGCCGGCCTTGTCGGTGCCGACGGCGCGACTCACGCGGGGGCGTTCGACACGGCTTTCCTGACCTGCCTGCCGGGCATGGTGGTGATGGCGGCGGGCGACGAGGCGGAACTGCGCCACATGGTGGCGACCGCCGTCGCCTACGACGACGGGCCGATCGCGTTCCGCTTTCCACGCGGCGACGGGCTGGGCGTCGAGATGCCCGAGCGAGGCGTGCCCCTCGAGATCGGCCGCGGGCGTGTGCTCAGGCAAGGCGACCGCATCGCCATGCTCTCCTTCGGCGCCCGCCTCGGCGAGTGCCTCAAGGCAGCCGAGGTCCTCGATGCGGCCGGGCTCTCGACGACCGTCGCGGACGCCCGGTTCGCCAAGCCGCTCGATGTCGATCTCCTGCTCCGCCTCGCCCGGGAACACGCCGTGCTCCTGACCGTGGAGGAGGGTTCGGCCGGCGGATTCGGTGCGCACGCGCTCCACGCTCTCGCCGCCGCCGGCGCGCTCGACAACGGCCTCCGCGTCCGCACATTGACGCTGCCGGATCTCTACCAGGATCACGACAAGCCGGAGGTGATGTACCGGGCGGCCGGGCTCGACGCGGCCGGCATCGCGGCGAGCGCCATGGCCGCGCTCGGCATCGAGGCGGCCGGCGCCGCATCGCGCGGCTGAGGGCGAAAAGCACAACCGGCGACACGCTTTCGCCATTTCGGGGCGGGAGAGGAAAAGCGCGGCGACGGACGCGAACGGAGCGGCGGGCTTTCGCGGGCTTGCGGCGATCGGCGCGGGGGACGGATCGCGAACCGGTGTGGGACATCTCCCACCTGCTCCGGTTAGGATGACGTCCGCCGATCTTGAGCCGAATGTGCCGAAGCGTCCGCCCCGCCTTGTCGCGGCGGACGCTTCCCGTGTCCCGAACCCGACCGCGTCGCGAGCCCGTCATGGTCTCTTCCCTGCGCCCGATCCTTTCGCTCCTGCTCGGGGCCGCGTTCATTCTGGCCGGCAACGGCCTGCAATTCACGCTCTTGCCCCTTCGCGGCGAGGCGGAGGGCTTCAGCGCCATCGCGCTCGGCCTGCTCGGCTCGGCCTATTATGTCGGCTTCGTCGCCGGCTGCCTGCTCGGGCCCTATCTCGTGCTGCGTGCCGGCCACATCCGCGCCTTCGCGGCGATGGTCTCGATCGCCTCGGCCGTGGTGCTCGGCTACACCATGACGGTCGATCCGGTGCTGTGGTCGATCCTGCGCGCCATCACCGGCTTCTGCCTCGCCGGGCTCTATCTCATCATCGAGAGCTGGCTCAACGACAGCGCCACCAACCAGAACCGCGGCCTCGTCATGTCGGCCTACATCGTCGTGAACTTCGCGACGATCACCATCGGCCAGATGCTGGTGACGTTGAACCCGGTGAAATCGTTCGCCTCGTTCGCCCTCGCCTCGATGCTCGCCTCGGTCGCCGTGGTACCGGTCGCCCTGACCCGCTCGGCCCAGCCGGCGCCGATCGCGCTCATTCGCTTCTCGCCCAAGCGGCTCTATCGCTCCGCGCCCGTCGGCCTCGTCGGCGCCTTCATGATCGGCGTCGCGAACGGCGCGTTCTGGAGCCTAGGGCCCTTGTTCGCGACGGGGAGCGGCCTCGGCGTCGACGATGCGGCGATGTTCATGAGCACGGCGGTCATCGCGGGCGCCCTCGCCCAGTGGCCGGTCGGCCGCCTCTCCGATTCCTTCGATCGCCGCAAGGTTCTCGCCGTCCTTCTCGTCGGCGCAGCCTTCAGCGGCATCGCGCTGTGGCTGACGCCGCTGTCGCCGACGACACTCGCCGTCCTCGCCTTCGTGTTCGGCGCGCTCACCCTGCCCGGCTATTCGCTCGCCGCCGCTCACGCCTACGACAACACGCCGCGCGGCGGCTATGTCGAGACGGCGGCCGGCATTCTGCTGTCGAACGGCCTCGGCTCGGTATTCGGGCCGTCGCTCGCCTCGCTCCTCGTCATTCGGCTCGGGCCCGGCGCGCTGTTCCTGTTCACCGCCATCACCCAGGTTGTGCTGCTCGCTTTCATCCTGTGGCGCGTCTCGGTGCGCTCGCCGCGGCCGTCGGCCGAGAAATCGGGCTTCGACCTGTCGGCGACCGCCCCCGTCGGCGGCGCCATCACGCCGAATCCGCTGGACACCCTCGACCCGCTCGTCCACGTGCCGAACACGCCGCCGGCCCCTCCGAGACCGCCTGCGAGCCCGCCGTCCTCCCCGTCCTCCGGCACCGCGCCGGCGGCCAACGAGGACCCGACGGAAACGGCCAAGGGCGCCGCCTGAGGGCGGTGCGGCGCTCAGAACCTTGCCGCGCCGGCTCTGGTGCCCCATGGTCCGTGCCGCGGATGGCTCGGGCGAGCGGGGCCCCGGACATCGCGGCGGCCGTCCGCGGCGCCGCGCGCTAGACGTGAGTGGAGACGATGGCACCCATAAAGACACCAGCACCGAACCCGAGCTCGAACCGCGGCTTGCGCTTTGCGATCTGGGGCGTCGCGCTCGTCGTCATCGCCCTCGCCGGAGCCATGTCGCTCGGCCTCGTGCCCCTCGGGGGCATGACCGGCTCGCCGAATGTCGGCACCATCGGCGGCCCCTTCACCCTGGTGAACACCGACGGCAAGACGGTCACGGACGCCGATTTCAAGGGCAAGGCGCGCGCCATGTTCTTCGGCTTCACCCATTGCCCGGACGTCTGCCCGACGACGCTCGCCGACGCCGGCAACTGGCTGAACGCGCTCGGACCCAAGGCGAACGATATCGATTTCATCTTCGTCTCGGTCGACCCGTCGCGGGACACGCCGCAGCAGATGAAGGATTATCTCTCCGCCTTCGATCCGCGGATCATCGGTCTGACCGGCTCACAGGCCGAGATCGACAAGGCGGTCAAGGAATTCCGCGTCTACGCCCGCAAGGTCGAGACCAGCAACGGCGACTACACGATGGACCATTCGGCCGCCGTGCTCCTGTTCGACCGCAACGGCACCTTCGCCGGCACCGTCGATTTCAACGATCCCGAGGACAAGGCCGTCGCCAAGCTCTCCAAGATCGTGAGCTGATGGTCTCTCGGTTCGCGGATGGGGGCGGGAGCGACTGTGGAACGTGATCGGCGGCAGCTTCGCGGATCGGGTGATCTCGGCGCCGCCGCGCCGAGCTTCGGGCCGGACGATCCACGCGCCCTCGCCCGGCGCCTGCGGATGTGGCGGAGCCTGAATTCCGTCAAGCAGCGCGCCCTCGCCGAGATGCTGGGCGTTTCGCAAACCATCATCTCCTTCTGGGAGACCGGGCGGGACGTGCCGAACCCGGCGCAGGTCGCCCACCTTAAAGCCTTGATGGCGGAGGCCGGACGAGACGAGGTCGCGATCGAACGTGCCTTCGTCGGACGTCAAGCGGCCGTGCGCGCCTTGTTCGATCTCGACGGAATCCGTCTGCTCGCGGCGTCAACGGGCTTCCGCCGCTTGTGGCCGCTCAGCGCGGACTTGGAAGGCCGGTGTCTCGCCGACAATCTCGTCGACGAGGCGCGAAAGCTCGCCGTCGACGACGATCTCAGGCATGCGATCTTCGAGGGCGCGCTCGGCCTCGCGAGCGGGATCAGCCTGCGGCACACGGATATCGAGTTCGATGAGGCGGTGCTGCACCGCTGGCACATCTGCTTCCGGCGCTACGGCCACCGCCGGCTCATCGACATGACCTTCGAACCCTGCGACGAGACCCTCGCGCCGGGCGTCACCGATCTCATCTACCTGGACAAGTGATCCGTCGCCGCGACGACGGAGCGCCCCGCGCTCGTCGCCGCTCGATGCGTCCCTGTCTCACAGCGCCCCGCCCGGCTCATGCCCGCGGCGATTGCTGCTGCGCCCCGCCGACCGAACGGGACCTTCAGCTTATAACTTATTTCACCTCCCTCCCCGGCGCGAAGGTGGACCTCCCTGCAACCTCATGATAGTTCGGCCTAAACGAACGTATTGACGGCTCCAAACCAGACCGTACTACGCTCGCCGTGAAACATCACGACGTCGCTGCTGCCGGAGGCATAGAAAATGACAAGGGCAGAGGCTCTTCGCAAAAATATAAACAACGCCGTATACTTTGCATACGCGACAGCCGCCCTGGCGGCGGCGCTCTCGGCGATGCCGCTCGCGGCCACCCCGGCCCAGGCGACCGAGAAGCCGGTCTACACCGCCATCGTCGATGCCGGCAGCAGCGGCACCAGCATCGCCCTCTATGAGGTGGTCCCGGGCCCCTATCCGAAGATCACCGCGCTCGCGAGCGACGAAGGCGATGACGCCGAGGACGGCATCGACGATTTCGTCAATCGCGTCGGCGGGCCGAAGCGCGATCTCGGACCGGACGCAGTCGGCGACGCCGTGTTCCGCCGCCTGCTCGACGCGCTGACGCCGACCCTCGCGGCGCGCGGCATCGCCAAATCGGACGTCGTGGTCGACGTGCTGGCGACCGCAGGCATGCGCGGAACCCTGAAGCCGGTCGGGACCCACGACCAGACCGAAATCGACGCGTTCTATGCAGGCATCCGCGCCTACATCGAGAAGCAGGGTTTCAAGGCGGGCGAAGCGCGCACCATCGACGGCAACAGCGAGGAAGGTCTCTGGAGCTGGATCGACCTCAACGATCATTATCGCCGCGCCTTCACCGGCGGCGAAGCCCCGGTCGGCGTCGTGGAGGTCGGCGGCTCGTCGATGCAGGTGAGCTATCCGACCACCGCCGCGCCCGATCCTGCGCAGAACGTCTACCGGGTCGCGATCAACGGCAGCTCCTACGCGGTCTTCAACCGCACCTATATCGGCCTCGGCCAGGACGACGCCCGCAAGGCGATGCGGCTCGAAAGCCCGCCCGCCGACGGCGGCGCGCGCTGCTTCCCGACCGGCTTGGAGCCGGCTCAGGACGCCGGCGATCTCATCAAGGGCGAACTCGTTCGGATCGCGCACACCGCGACGTTCGACGCCGCCGCCTGCGAGGCTTCCTATTCGACCATCGTGGAGAAGCGCTTCGCCGCCGTCGGCGCCCCCGCGGTGAACAACAGCACCGGCGCCTTCTACGGCATCGCCTCGGTGCGCTACGCCTTCGAGGAGATCGGTGTCCCACCCGCGAAGCCGAGCGAAGGCGCCCTCTCCAAGGCCATCGAGGCGAAGTGCGTCGGCGCGGGCGCCGTGGCGAATTTCAAGATCGCGAAGAAATATGCGCAGCGCGCCTGCGCCAACGCGGCCTATGTCGATGCCCTGCTCTATGGCCGGGCCGGTCTGTTCCACGAGACCCCGGAGCGCTTCGTAACCACGGTCGCCGATCAGCATCGTGAGGGCGGCCGGACGACGATCCTGGTGTCGTGGTCGAGAGGATACCTGCTCCAGAAATATGCGCGCTGAGCGCCCACGTCCGCGCCACGCTCATCGAACGCAACGAGGACCAATCCCATGACAGCTCGCGACGACCTTGATTTCGGACGGAGACGCCGGGGCGCTGCCTTGATCGGAGCGATCGCGGTCACTTTCGCGATCTTCGCCGCCCCGACGGCAAAAGCGGCCCCGGCGGCCGATTGCACGATCATCGACACCGACTTCGACGTCGACGACATGATGGCGATCCCGCTCGTGATCGGGAACCGCCACGTCGCGGCGATCGTGACCTCCGAGGGCTACACGACGGCGGAGCAGGGTGCATCGGCCGTGTCGCGGCTCATCGCTGAACCAAATCAGCGGCAAATCCCCGTCATCATCGGCGCCGACAGTCACCGGTCCGTGGCGGACATCGCGAAGAACTGGCCCTGGATGGTCTATTATCGCGACATCATGAGCAGGGTGAACGGGCTCCTCAGCGCGCCGCTGATGCCATCGAGGACGCCCGCGCCGGATTATGTCCAGGAGATCTCCAAGAGAACGGCCGATTGCCACAGAATCGACCTGCTTGTTATCGGCACCTTCTCGTCGTTCGTGCACTACAGCGCCGCGATCAAGCCGAAGCTCGACCGGATCGTCATCATGGGCAAGCCGATCGGCGATCCGACCCAGAAGCCGGGGAAATATTCGTTCAATTGCGGCTACGACCTGCCCGCCTGCAAGACTGCGACGGCCGAGCTCGCCGGCCTAAAGGCGTTCTGGGTCGATATACCCCGCGGCACGGAGCCCCCATATTCCCCCTCGCTGGCGATGGTGGAGGGGCTACGCGGGGACGGACTGCCGGGCGCGCTCAAGGCCGCGCTCTTCGCCGACCGCCACACTTGGGATCCGGCGAAGGTGGGCATCGAGAACGGTGGTCCGGGCGGCAAGGCTTTGATGTGGGATCAGAGCGCCGCCGTGTTCCTGCTGCATCCGGACATGTTCGCGCCGGTCGGCGGCCATTACGAGCCCTATAAGGGCGGCTCCCATGCCCAGTCCGTCGCGACTCTGCTCCGAGTCTGGACGACCGACACGAACAAGGCCGTCACGTACAAATGAGGGCTCGGCGTGCCGCCTGCGATCATCGCAGCCGGCACGCCGTGGGCTGGCGGTAATTGAGCTCGATACGGTTGAACCGTTCGGCGGCGAGGATCCAGATTCCCTTGCCGCCGTCCGTCACGGTGGCGAGCACGCCATAGAGCGGCAGATCGGCGGCGCCACGGGGCAGCATCTCGCGCACGATGGCGAACACGTCGATGCCCTCGAAAGGCGCGTCGCCCGCCGCCACCGCAATGAACCGTGCGCGAAAATCATAGCCGTTGATGAGCACCTTCGACGTCTCGCGCGGAAGGCCGGCGAGCGCCGTGCGATAGGCGGGCAAGAGAGTACCCACGTGGAGATGGAGCTGGTGCTGCCCGCGGGTCGTCGCGGGCTGAATGGCGAGCGCGAGGCCGTCCGGCGCGAACGGCGGCTCGACCAGCGTCTGCGCGGCGACGTAGGCATCCCGCCAATAGTTTCGGCCGGCATAACCGCCGACGTCCTCGATCCCGGCCACCGGATCGATCGCCCAGACAAGAAAGCGGCAATTTTCGCCCCGCGCCCGCGGGTAGCGCTCGGGCGAGCGATAGCGCGTGTCGTATTGTAGGAAGACGTCATGGCCGCCGATCGTCCGGGCGACGAACTCGCCCTGCCCGTCTGCACAGCGGCCCCCGGCGCAGGCCGGCGACGTTAGGAAGCGGTACACCGCGCACGTCTTGAGGGGGGCGTTGGCGGGGTCGTCGCACGGCGCGCATGGATTGGGCGCCTTGTCGTCATTGTTCGCCTCCGGTGGCGAGACCCAGTGCGCCGTGTCGGCCGCGTCGGATTTCGCTTGGGGGGCGGGGCAGACCAGGGTCCGTGTGGCGTTCTCTGCGCCGACTGGCCCAGGGCCGAGGCCGACCGACAGGAGAACGGCTGTCGCCGCGAGAGCGCGCCGCGGCGCGCCCAAGCGGAGGAGGACCGGCACGGAGGCGCGCCTCAGTGCTCGAAGTCCTTCTCGAGCAACTGATAATCCGAACTGCGGAACTTGAAGTCGTAGACGTGGCCGTCCGAGCACTGAGCGTTGTCCGCCTTGAAGTATCCGTCGTCGTCGAACTCGACGGTTCCACCAATGGTGCAGCCCTGAGCCTTCAGCGCGTCCACGATCTTGGCGCGCTCGGCGTCGGTCACCGGGCGATCGGAATCGGCGAAGGCCGCGGCGGCCGAGACGACGACGAAAGCAGCGGCGAGGTAGATGCGCATGATGGGCTCCCCGAGGATAAAAGCTTCGATAGCGAAGACGTTCTCGGCGCGCGCCGATGCCAGTCCATCGCATCTCTTCGTTCTACGCGGCAAGCCCGCCGCTTTGAAGGGATGGCTGCCTATATTTTATTAGAGACGACACCACCTCTCAAAGTATACGCCGAGCGTACATTTAACGCGAGCCTAGTCCTGGCGGAGAACGGCGGTCGAGACTGCCGAAAACGGCGGCGCCGAGGCGCTTCACGGAGGGACTGACCCGCCGGCTGTTCAAAGCCCCCCGAAAGCGATATAGGACTGCGATCGCAGTTCATGCGTCGGGTCGCCAGATCGTGGCGGCCGCCGCGGTCGGCACAGGGCGCCGGCTGGGGCGAGACTGACGCAAGCGTTTGTCGGGACGAACGGTGCCATCATGACCAAGCCGCACGAGATCAGGACCGGGGCCGGCGCTTCGAGCCGCCTCCTCTCGATCGGCCTCATCGCACCGGTCACCGCCTCGTTCTCGTTCGGCGTCGGCCTGTCCATCGGCCTGCCGCTGCTTGCGATCGTGCTCGACCAGCGCGGCGTCTCGGCGAGCCTGATCGGCCTCAACAGTGCGGTCGCCGGCGTCGCGGCGATCATAGCGACGCCGTTCGCGGTGCCGCTCGCGCGCCGGCTCGGCACCGTCGGGGCGCTCGTCGCCTCCATCCTGGCGATGTCCGCGGCGTTCGTCGGCTTCTATTTTCTGCATCCCTTGTGGACGTGGTTCGTCCTGCGCCTCGTCTTCCACGGGGGCTGACGATCCTGTTCTGTCTCTCGGAATTCTGGATCAACGCCGCCGCCCCTGCCGATCGGCGCGGCGTCGCGCTCGGCATCTACGGCACGATGCTCTCCCTCGGCTTCACGCTCGGGCCGGTCATCCTCAGCGTCGTCGGCACCCAGGGCTTCACACCGTTCGCCTTGAGCACCGCGATCATGCTGCTGACGCTCCTGCCGATCCTCGCGGGGCGCGACCACCAGCCGCTGGTCGAGGGCAAGAGCGCCGGCTCGATCCTTCACTATCTCTGGGTCGCGCCGGCGGCGACCTTCGCTGCGCTCGTGTTCGGTGCGGTCGATTCCGGCATCCTGTCGCTGCTGCCGGTGTACGGGATCGGGGTCGGGCTCAGCGTCTCCACCTCGACCTTCCTCATCTCCGCGCTCGGCCTCGGCCTGTGCGTCGCACAGATCCCGATCGGCTTCCTCGCCGACCGGATGGACAAGCGCCTGCTCCTCTTCCTGCTCACCCTCGGCTCGCTCGCGGTCGCGGTCGCGATCCCCTTCGCCAACGGCGACCCGACGGCGCTCTGGATCGGCCTGTTCTGCTGGGGCGCGCTGATCACCGGCCTCTACACGGTCGGGCTCGCCCTGCTTGGCGCACGTTTCTCCGGAGCGTCCCTCGCCTCGGCCAACGCCGCGTTCATCCTGCTCTACGCGGTCGGCATGCTGATCGGGCCGTCGACGATGGGCTTCGGGCTCGACACCTTCGGCCCGAACGGCATCTTCCACGTCGCGGCGGGCTTCCTCACGCTCTATGCCATCATCACGGTGCTTCGCCTGCGACGGGACGGCTGATCCCACCGGATCAGCCGCTCGCCGGCTTGACGTCGTATTGGTCGTAGGCGAGCCGGGCGATCGGTTCGATCGCCGCCTTGCCGAGATCTGCCGTGACGGCATAGCCGCAGCCCTGGTCGACCCAATAGACGGCGGTGACGCCGTCGGCGCTGTAGGTCCGGAACGCACTCGATCCCTTCTCGCCGGCCCAGACATAGAGCGCGACGCGGTCGCCGCTCGCGTTCTCGTAGAGAAGCTGCGAGGCCTTGCCGTCCGCATCGCCGGGCAGCACGCGGCCGCCGACCAGGCGATAGCCGGCAGCCGTGAGGTCGGGCACCGGCAGATCGTGACCAAGCCGGCGCGAGATCCAGCGGGCGAGATAGGCGCGATCGGGACCGACCTCCACCGCATGCACGACGTCCGCGGCATAGGTACGGTGCGCCAAGACGGCGTCGGCCGCCATCGTGTCCCAATGATTGGTCAGTCCGCCCGCCTCGCCCCCAACGCGCGTCCCCGCAAACCAGCCGCCGCCGGCGCCGATGACGAGCGCGACGCTCGCAGCGGCCACCATGGTCCACAGGCGACGGCGCGCGGCGGCGCGGGCCTTTATCAGGGTGCGCAGGCGCAGGCGCTCGGGAATGGGCTCGTCGCGGCGGGGCTGGAGCTGCGCCGCCAGCAGGTCGCGCTCGCGGCGGAACGCGGACGCCCGCGCCGCAGCGACCGGATCGGTGGCGAGCGCAGCCTCCACGCGGCGCGCGGTCTCCAGATCGAGGCGCCCATCGATCCAGGCGTGAACATCGTCGCGGATGGGACGGTCGGACATTACTTGACCCTCCGAAGCGGTGACGCTCCACCGGATTCCAAAAGACTGTGAAGGCGTTCCCGTCCACGGCTGAGACGCGACATGATCGTGCCAAGCGGCACCCCGAGCACCTTCGCCGCCTCCTCGTAGGTCAATTCCTCGACCCCGACGAGGAGCAGAACCGTCCGCTGCTCCAAGGGCAGCAGCGCGATCGCCGCGAGCGCATCGTGGGCGGCGACATGGTGTTCCGCGTCGGGCGCGACCGGGGGATCGTAGCCCGAGTCCTCGAGGGCGACGTGCGGACCGCGGCGCATCGTCTGACGGATCGCGCTGATGTGGAGGTTGTGCAGGATGGTGAAGAGCCAGGCGCGGAGATTGCCGTCGTCGCGCCGCGACGACCACCGCCCGATCGCCCGCTCCAGGCAATCCTGCACGAGATCGTCCGCCCGGTCGCGATCGCGCACGAGCGCCCAGGCATAACGGCGCAGGGCCGGGATATGCTCCTCGATCACCTCGAGTGTGTGTTTCATCGAAGTCCGCCGCTCGCACGGTGCGCGATCCGCACGATGGGTCAGACGCCGGCACCTATCCCGCCATTCCCTTGCGCGCCGCCTCGCGGTTCACGAAGTCGTGACATCGCCGCTTGCGCCCGGTTGGAATGCCCGGCGTCCTCCCGCCGTCCTTGGATCAGACCGCCGGCGACGGATGCCGTGCGGACCGGGAGACAACCATGACGATGAGCCGGATGAGATTGCACCGCCCGATCGCGACCCGCGCTGCCGGAGCCTTGCTCGCCCTCGCGATGGCGGCGACCGCGGCCTCTGCGGCCGGCGGCGGTGGCGGCGGCACGAGCGGGGGCGGCAGCGGGGGCAGCACGCCCGACCGCATGGTCGCGGTGCCCGGAGGCCTGCCGACCTCGCCGCAGACCTACGCCAAGGCGGTCGCGCTCATCAAAGCAGGCCATTACCAGCAAGGCTACGACCTGTTGGCTGCGAGCGGCATGCAGGACGCCGACACCCTCAACTACATGGGCTATGCGAGCCGCAAGCTCGGGCACCTGAAGGCAGCCGAGACCTATTACAAGCGAGCGCTGGCGGTGAACCCGAACCATATCGGCGCGCTCGAATATTATGGCGAGGCGCTGGTGAAGATGGGCCGCATCGATCAGGCGAAGCGGAATCTGGCGCGGCTCGAAACCCTGTGCGGCATGAACTGCGAGGAATATCACGACCTCGCCCACGCGATCGCGAGCGGCAAGCCGTCGTAAGCGGGTCGAGACGCATCGCCTCAAGAGAGACGCCTAGCCTCATAAGAAAAGGGGCCGCCCCGATCCCCGGCGCGGCCCCTTTCTCGTTCCAATCCTCGCTGCCGGCAGAGGCTTCAGTTGCCGGCAGAGGCTTCACTTGCCAACAGAGGCTTCACTTGCCAACGGACGCTTCGTTGCGCGGCTCTAGGCGGTAGATGCCGCCGTCCTCGAGGTCGGTCGCAAGGTAGAGGAAGCCGTCCGGCCCGAGGCGGACGTCGCGGATGCGGCCGATCTTGCCCTCGAGATAGCGGTGCTCGCTGACCACCCGGTCGCCTTCTAGATCGAGCCGCACGAGGATTTCGCCGGCGAGCCCGCCGATCCACAGGGCGTTGTTCCAGATCAGCTCCGGCTTGCCGCGGACCACGGCGAGGCCGGAGGTCGCGATCGACGGTTTGAAATAATAGATCGGCTGCTCCATGCCCGGCGCGTGATCGCCGATGCCGATCTTCTGGTTCTCGTAGCTGATGCCGTAGGTGATGATCGGCCAGCCATAATTCCGACCCGGCTGAATGATGTTCACCTCGTCGCCGCCCTGCGGGCCGTGCTCGTCCTCCCACAGGATGTGCGAGACCGGATCGAAGCTGAGGCCCTGCGGATTGCGCACGCCGAACGCCCAGATCTCGTGGCGGGCCGCGGGCACGCCGATGAACGGATTGTCCTGCGGGATCGTGCCGTCGGTGTTGATGCGGATGATCTTGCCCCAGGACTGTTCGAGATCCTGCGGCCGCGCCCGATCGAAGCGGTCACCGAGGGTCAGGAACAGATGGTCCTTGTCGTCGACCACAATGCGGCCGCCGAGATTCTCGATGCCCGGCGCCGGCGGATAGGCCTCGTAGATCGGCTTCACGTCGACGAGCTTGTGGTCGTCGAGACGGGCGCGGACCACGCGGATCGTCGACGCTTCCTTGCTGCCGGTGAAATAGGACAGATAGAGCGTGTGGTTCTGGGCGAACTTCGGATCGAGGCGAACCTCGAGAAGGCCGCCGTGGCCGGACACGAAGATGTCCTTCGGCAGCCCCTCGATCGGCTCGGGTTTGGCACCCGGGCCCTTGATGATGTCGAGACGGCCGGCGCGCTCGGTCGCGATCAGGCTGCCGTCGGGCAGGAAATCGATCGACCACGGATTGCTCAGCGGCTGCGCGACGGTGACGAGATTGAACTCGCCCTCTTCCGCATCAGGCGCAGGATTGGCGGTGCCGGGGATAGAATCGTCGGCCGCGCGAACGCCGGCCCCCGCCCCCACCAGCAGCACCAGTGCGAGGGCGGTTACTCCCAGAAACGATCGAAACACGTAGTCCCTCCAGCCGCCCCCATCGCGCCGGAAACGTCCGGCCCCTCAGACGCTCGATGATGGCGGGGCGCATTTCTGCGCAGGCTGCGACCATCGGTCAATCCGCTCGGCGCAGATCGATGCGCACCGCACCTGAATGGAAACTGAACGACGGACCGTACCTTTATTTCGGGCGTCAAAAAAATCTTGCCACTAATTCTGGGACGCCTATTGTCCGCGCTCGTCCCGCCGGACGCGCGCCCGCGCGGTCGCAGTCTCCGGTGCGCGACCGAGCGGTCGACGCGGCTTGCATCATGCCCTAGAGATGGGGCCGTGATCTCCGCGTGGCTCGACCCGCGTATCTCGTTTCCGGGGTCCGGCGCCTCCCAGCCGGATGTCCGACATCTGGAGCTCAGGCATGGTCTCACGTATCGTCGAAGTCGACCCGTTCGACATCGTCGTGTTCGGCGCGACGGGCGATCTCTCGCGCCGCAAACTCATTCCCGCGCTCTATCACCGTGACCACGCCGGGCAGGTCCCGGCGGATGCCCGCATCTTCGGCACCGCGCGCCGCCATATGACGAACGAGGAGTTCGTCGCGGACGCCAAGAAGTGTGTGCTCGATCACGTCAAGGCCACGGACATCGAGACCGCCTCGCTCGACCGCTTCCTCGCCCGCCTCGCTTATGTCGGCACCGACGCCACCTCCGCCGAAGGCTGGGACGATCTCTCCGCCGCCCTCGGCCGCGACGAGGAACGGGTCCGCGTCTATTATCTCGCGACCGCGCCCGAGCTGTTCGGCCCAATCTGCGAGCGGCTCGCCAGCCACGGCCTCGTCACCTCCAACGCCCGCCTCGTGGTCGAGAAGCCGATCGGCAAGAACCTCGAATCGGCCCATCAGGTGAACGACCAGATCGGCAAATACTTCCCGGAAGAGCGCGTCTACCGCATCGACCATTATCTCGGGAAGGAGACGGTGCAGAACCTGATGGCGTTGCGCTTCGCCAACGCCCTGTTCGAGCCGCTGTGGAATTCCGCCCACATCGACCATGTGCAGATCACGGTCGCCGAGACGCTCGGCGTCGAAAGTCGCGCCGGCTATTACGACACCGCCGGCGCGCTGCGCGACATGGTGCAGAACCATATCCTCCAGCTCCTCTGCTTGGTGGCCATGGAGCCGCCGACCTCGCTCGGCGCCGACGCGGTGCGCGACGAGAAGCTCAAGGTGCTGAAGTCGCTGAAGCCGGTCGACGAAGCGAACGTCGATCTCCTGACCGTTCGCGGCCAGTACAAGGCGGGCGCGTCCGCCGGCGGCGCCGTCGCGGGCTATCTCGAGGAGCTCGGCAAGCCCTCCTCCGAGACCGAGACCTTCGTCGCGCTGAAGGCCGAGATCAACAATTGGCGCTGGGCGGGCGTGCCTTTCTACCTGCGCACCGGCAAGCGCCTCGCGAGCCGCGTCTCCGAGATCGTCGTCGCCTTCCGCCACATCCCCCATTCGGTGTTCGACGGCGGCGCCGGGCCGATCTCCAACAACCGCCTCGTGATCCGCCTCCAGCCCGACGAGGGCGTGCGGCTGTGGCTGATGATCAAGGATCCCGGCCCGGGCGGCATGCGTCTCCAGTACGTGCCGCTCGACATGAGCTTCGCGGAGGCCTTCGGCGTCCGCAATCCGGACGCCTACGAGCGCCTCATCATGGACGTGGTGCGCGGCAACCAGACGCTGTTCATGCGCCGCGACGAGGTCGAGGCGGCGTGGACCTGGGTCGACCCGATCCTCGAAGCCTGGAAGAGCCGCCGCGAGCCGCCGAAGCCCTATGTGTCCGGCACCTGGGGGCCGTCCGCCGCGGTCGCGCTGATCGAGCGCGACGGCCGCACCTGGCACGAAGACGACGCGTGAGCGCTGCGCGCGGCCCGGCCCGACCGGGCTGCGCACGGACGCCAGCCTAATGGCCCGGCCGGCTTCGGCTGCGCCGGAGCCCTATTGGGGAGGACGGGCCGAACCGTCCCCCGCCGTGATCGAGGAAACGCGGCCGCGCGGCGGCCCGCCTTATCGTCGAGGACAGCCTGATGACGACGCTCAACGTCTTCCCCGATCGCGGCGCGCTCGCCGCCGCCCTCGCCGGGGCCGTCGCCGATTCGCTGCGCCAGCGCATCGCGCGCGACGGCGCGGCGAGTCTCGCGGTCTCCGGCGGACGCACCCCGGAGCGCTTCTTCGAGGCGCTGGGCGGGATCGATCTCGATTGGTCGAAGGTGACGGTGACGCTCGTCGACGAGCGCTGGGTCGACGAAACGTCGGACCGCTCGAACGCCGCTCTGGTCCGCCGGGCGCTGCTCGCGGGCCGGGCGAGCGCCGCGACCTTCGTGCCGCTCTACAACGGCGCCGCGACGCCGGACGAGGGCCGCGACGCCGTCGAGCGCACCATCGCCGCGCTGCCGCACCCGTTCGCCGCCGTCATTCTCGGCATGGGCGACGACGGGCACACCGCCTCGTTCTTCCCCGGCGGCGACCACCTTGCGGCGGCGGTCGATCTCGACAATCCGGCCCGTGTGACGACCATGCACGCCGGTGGCGCCGGCGAGGCGCGCATTACCCTCACCCTCGCGGAACTGCTCCGCACCGACCATCTCGCCCTCCACATCGAGGGCGACGGCAAGAAGGCGGTGCTCGAGAAGGCGCAGGGCGACGGCCCCATTCTCGACATGCCGATCCGCGCGGCGCTGTGCCAATCGGTGCGTCCGATCACGATCTATTGGAGCCCCTGAGACTTATCGGGGCCGAGCGGGCGGCGAATTTCGCGTCCCGCCATCATCCCGGCGTGACCCCGTGCTCGTTTCCGTTATGATGTCGTAATTGTTCCAGAAACAGGGACGCGCGGCACGGAAGGCTCGGTTCCGTCCGCTTCCCCCTCGGCGCATCGCCCTCGCCTGCGCCCGCTCACAGCCGACGACGGCGCGCCGGATCCGTGCGTGCGCCTGACAGGAGCCGCCATGGTCCACGACCGCATCGCAGAGGTGACCGCCCGCATCGCCCGCCGTTCCCACGACGGCCGCGCCCGCTATCTGGAGCGCATCGACCGCGCCATCGAGAAGGGTCCGAAGCGCACCGCGCTCGGCTGCGCCAACCTCGCGCACGGCTTTGCGGCGTGCTCTCCGATCGACAAGGCGCGGCTGCGCGACGGCGCGGTTCCGAACCTCGCCATCGTCAACGCCTACAACGATATGCTCTCGGCCCATCAGCCCTACGAGCGCTATCCCGAGGTGATCCGGGAAGCGGCGCACGAGGTCGGCGCGGTGGCGCAGGTCGCCGGCGGCGTGCCGGCGATGTGCGACGGCGTCACCCAGGGCGAAGCGGGCATGGAGCTCTCGCTGTTCTCCCGCGACGTGATCGCGCTCTCGACCGCCGTCGCCCTGTCGCACCAGATGTTCGACGCCGCCGTCTATCTCGGCATCTGCGACAAGATCGTGCCGGGCCTCGTCATCGGCGCGCTGTCGTTCGGCCATCTGCCGGCGGTGTTCGTCCCGGCCGGCCCGATGCCCTCGGGCCTGCCCAACGACGAGAAGTCCCGCATCCGCCAGCTTTATGCCGAGGGCAAGGTCGGCCGCGACGCGCTGCTCGAGGCGGAGGCGCAGTCCTATCACAGCCCCGGCACCTGCACCTTCTACGGCACCGCGAACTCCAACCAGATGCTGATGGAGATCATGGGCCTGCATCTTCCGGGCTCGTCCTTCGTCAACCCGAACACGCCGCTGCGCGACGAACTCACCCGCGCCGCCGCGAAGCGCGCGCTCGCCCTCACCGCCCAGGGCAACGAGTTCACGCCGGTCGGACGCCTGTTCGACGAGAAGGTCGTGGTGAACGGCGTCGTCGGCCTCCACGCCACCGGCGGCTCGACCAACCACACCATCCACCTGATCGCCATGGCCGCCGCCGCCGGCATCACGCTGACGTGGGAAGACCTCTCCGACTTGGCCGAGGCGGTGCCGCTGCTGACCCGCGTCTATCCGAACGGCAAGGCGGACGTGAACCACTTCCACGCCGCCGGCGGCATGGGCTTCCTGATCCGCGAGCTGATCTCGGCCGGCCTTCTCCATGCCGACGTCAAGACGGTGTGGGGCACGGGCCTCGACGGCTATGCGGTCGAGCCGAAGCTCGGCGAGACCGGCACGCTCGCCTGGAAGGAGGCGGCGCACCACAGCGGCGACGCCACCGTGCTGCGCGGTGTAGCCCACCCGTTCCAGCCGACCGGCGGCCTGCGGGTACTGACCGGCCCGCTCGGCCACGCCGTCATCAAGACCTCCGCTGTCGCCCCGAGCGCCACGTCATCGAGGCGCCGGCCAAGGTGTTCCACAGCCAGGAAGCGCTTCAGGCCGCCTTCAAGGCGGGCGAGCTCGATCGTGATTTCGTCGCCGTCGTGCGCTTCCAGGGGCCGAAGGCGAACGGCATGCCGGAGCTCCACAAGCTGATGCCGCCGCTCGGCGTGCTCCAGGATCGCGGCCACAAGGTCGCGCTCGTCACCGACGGCCGCCTGTCCGGCGCGTCCGGCAAGGTGCCGGCGGCGATCCACGTGACGCCGGAGGCGGTGGACGGCGGCCCGATCGCCCGCATCCGCGACGGCGACCTGATCCGCGTCGACGCCGTGACGGGCCGCGTCGAAATCCTCGTCGAGGAGAGCGAGTGGGAGGCGCGTACGCCGGTCGTCGCCGACCTCGACGATTATCAGTTCGGTGTCGGGCGGGAGCTGTTCGCCCCGTTCCGCGCCACCGTCGGCGCCGCCGACAAGGGTGCCACCATCTTTTCAGGGATCGCCGCATGACCGGCCGCCATCACGACGCCGTCGAGACCATCCTGACGACCGCTCCGGTCATTCCCGTCCTCATCATCGAGGACGTGGCGAGCGCGGTCCCGCTCGCCCGGGCGCTCGTCGCGGGCGGGCTCAAGGTGCTCGAAATCACGCTCCGCACGCCGGCCGCGCTCGACGCGACCCGGGCGATCCTCGGCGAGGTCGAGGGCGCCATCGTCGGCGTCGGCACCGTGCTCACCAAGGACCAGCTCGCCGCCGCCGAGAAAGCGGGCGCGCGCTTCGCCGTCTCCCCGGGCGTGACCGAGAAACTGCTCGACGCCGCCGACGAATCCGCGGTGCCGCTCTTGCCGGGCGCCGCCTCCGCCTCGGAATCGATGCGCCTTCTCGAACGCGGCTACCTGTTCCAGAAGTTTTTCCCGGCCGAGCAGGCGGGCGGTGCGGCCTATGTCGGCGCCCTCGCCTCGCCGCTCGCGCAGATCCGCTTCTGCCCGACCGGCGGCATCACGCCGGCGATCGCGCCGAACTACCTGAAGCTCAAGAACGTGGTCTGCGTCGGCGGCTCGTGGATGGCGCCGAAGGACAAGATCGCCGCCGGCGATTGGGCCGGCCTTGAGGCGCTCGCCGCCGAGGCGGTCGCCATCCGCGGCTGAGACCGGCCAACCGGATGATCGACGAGGGCGCCCGAGACGGCGCCCTTTTCATTTGGCGGCGCGCTCGCTCTTGAGCGCCGCGAGCTCCGTTTCCGTCTTCTCCGCGAGGCGCTCGAGCTTCTCGATCAAGGCGGCGATCTCGCGCGAGCGCAGGTCGTCGAGCTTGTCGTGCAGCGCCATGATCTCGAGCTCGGCCTTGAGGTCGACCTCGTAATCGTGCGCCGCCGTGAGGCGGTCACGGTCGGCCTGGCGGTTCTGCGCCATCATGATGACCGGCGCCTGAAGCGCGGCGAGAAGCGACAGAAGCAGGTTCAGAAAGATGAAGGGATAAGGATCGAACGCCGCCGACCAGTGCAGCAGCACCGCGTTGAGGCCGGCCCAGACCGCGATGAACACCACGAACGAGATGATGAAGGTCCACGAGCCGCCGATCTCGGCCACCCGGTCGGCGACGCGATCGCCGAAGGTCGTGCTCTCCTCGAAGGCGATGTCGAGCTCGCGCGCCAGCGCATAGCGCTTGGCGACCCGGGCGATGACGCGACGTTCGCCGGCGGGCAGACCCGAGATGCCGTTCTCGACGAGGCGCTGGGCGAACTCGCGGACGATGCGGTCCGACGCGGCGCCGGGTTCGGGATCGCTCAGCCTCGTCGTCGTCGTGCCGGCCATGTCTTCGCGCCCCGGTGCTTACGCCACGCGGGGGAACCATATCGCACCGCAGCGATGCCTTGAACCGCCGATGCGCGGCGAGGCGGGTCTTTGCGAAGGGGCTCAAATGGAAACGGGGGCGGCGCGCCTTCGCGCACCGCCCCCGCCTCGGCTGGTGTGCCGGGCTGTCCGCGTCCAGGAGGGCATGCCGTCGGTCGGGGCTGATGGCGCCGCGCCAACCGATTCCGTGGCCGGTCTTCGAAACCGGCCGCATGCACCCGACCCGGCGGGCTCCCAGAAAACGTGGCGGGAGATGGGTCGACCTTCGCGGAATGATCGCCACACATGCACACCGTGCGCCGAACGAGAGTTTTATGCGCACATCGTGCGTCACAATCAAGGGAAAAGCGCATTGAGCGCGCTTTTCCGCTGGCCTCCGTTCGCGGGTCGTGTCACCCATCGTGTGCGCCGGTCCCGGCGTGCCTTTCCCCGCCAAATCACGTGACGAAATGACGAAGAAAGAACCCGGTTCGGCCGATCCGGCCGCCAAGGCTGCTCCGGCCAGCAAGACCGTCGAGAAGGTCTCCGAGCAGGACCTGATGACCCCCGAGCGCTTCCGCGCGTGGCGCAAGTCTCTGGGTCTGAAGCAGAAAGAGGCGGCCGACCGGCTCGGCCTCAAGAAGCGGATGATCCAGTACTACGAAAAGGGCCGCCGCGACGGAAAGTCGGTGGTGGTGCCGAAGACCGTCCGCCTCGCCTGCTGGGCGCTGACGAACGGCGTCGACGACTTCGACGGCACGGGGCCGACCGCGCCGGTCGCCGCCGAGACCCAGGCCGCCCAGGCCGAGTGAGCGGTCCGCTTCCGAGCGGCCTCACGCCGATTTGAGGGCTGGCAGGTCCGGCTTCGCACCGTTTCGCGAAAGTGCGATGGAATAGGCGGCACACCGACCGCGTTCATGTCATTATCTCAATTCTAAACTCCTGCACCGCTTGTCGGGAGACGAAAGGGAGACTGCCATGACGCGTGTCGTGTCCGTTCGTGCCGTCACCGCCACCGGCCTCGCTTTGGCGACGCTCGCCGGGGCCTGGCTCAGCGCCGCCCAGGCTGCCGGCGATCCGATCGCCGAGCGCCAGGCCCTCATGAAGAAGAACGGCCGCGAGGCCAAAGCGATCGGCGAAATGCTCAAGGGCACGACGCCGTACGATCCGGCCAAGGCGGCCGCGGCGGCGAACACGATCGCGGCCGACATGAAGGTGTTCATCACCCTCTTCCCGCCCGGCTCCGACAAGGGCAAGACCGAGGCCTCGCCGAAGATCTGGCAGGATAAGGCCGGCTTCGAGGCCGAGGCGAACAAGGTCATCGCCGCTGCCAATGACGCCGCGGCCGCCGCGCCCGAGGGCGCCAAGGCCTTCGGCGCGAAGTTCGCCGCGGTCGGCGCCGGCTGCAAGAGCTGCCACCAAGCCTATCGCATCTCGGACTGATCCAACGACCATCGCGCCGGCGCGTGGGCGCCCGGGCTACGGCTCGGGCGACGCGCGCCGTCCGGCCGTCCAGGAGGTGCCATGGCCTCGCCCCCGCCGACCTCGCGTGCGCCGGTCGCTCGCGCGCCGAGCCGCCGTCCGAGCGTGCTCGGCTGGCTCGCGCTCGCCGTAAGCGGCGTCGTGGTGCTCGCGCTCGGCGGCTTCTACGTCCTCACCATGCCGTGGACGCTCTCCGCCGCCGACCTGCCGAAGCACACGGCCGACCTCGCCAACGGCGAGCGGATGTTCTGGGCGGGCGGCTGCGTGAGCTGCCATGCGGCACCGGGATCGAAGGGCGACGACCGGCTGAAGCTCGTCGGCGGCGTCGAGATCGCCTCGCCGTTCGGCACCTTCGTGACGCCGAACATCTCCTCGGACCGCACCGCCGGCATCGGCGCCTGGAGCGACCTAGACTTCGTCAACGCCATGATGCGCGGCGTCTCGCCGGCTGGTGAACACCTCTATCCGGCGTTCCCCTACACCTCCTACCAGCACATGCGGATCGAGGACCTGCTCGACCTGCGCGCTTACCTCGCGACCCTGCCGGCGGACGCGACGCCGTCGAAGTCGTTCGAACTGCCCTTCCCCTTCAACATCCGGCGCGGCATCGGGCTCTGGAAGCTCGTCTATCTCGACGGCAAGCCCTACGCGCCGGACCTCGCCTGGTCGGCTTCGGCGAAGGCCGGCGGCTATCTGGTCGTCGGTCCCGGCCATTGCGGCGAATGCCACACGCCGCGCGACGCCTTCGGCGGCCTCGAAAAGAGCCGCTGGCTCGCCGGCGGCCCGGCACCGGACGGCAAGGGCCGCATTCCCGACATCACCCCGACGGGCGCATTCGCGAAGTGGAGCGCGTCCGACATCGCCGAGGCGCTCGACACCGGCTTCACCCCGGATTTCGACACCCTCGGCGGCTCGATGGCGGAGGTGGTCGAGAACCTGCACCACCTCGCCGACCAGGACCGCGCCGACATCGCCGCCTATCTGAAGGCGATCCCGCCCGTTCCCCCCGCGGCACCCTGACGCCCGCCTCACCGACGCTTAACCTCGATCACTGCGAGGTCGTTGGCAAAAAGTACGCAGCCGTGCTAACTCGCGCAGATGATGAGGCCGACCGCAGGCGACCCGAGGCGTTGACAGCGATGCTATCGAAGCTTGCGAAGATCGAGCGCGTCGCCTTTGTGGCGAGCCGCACCGAAGAGGCCCAGACCGCCCGCACCCGTCTCGCCTCGGTCTATGGCGATCCCTCCGCCGAAGAGGCCGACGCCATCGTCGCCCTCGGCGGCGACGGCCTGATGCTCGAAGCCCTCCACCGCTTCATGAACACCGGCAAGCCGATCTACGGGATGAACCGCGGCTCGGTCGGCTTCCTCATGAACGAGTTCCGCGAAGAGGGCCTGCTCGAGCGGCTGCGCCAGGGCGACATCACCGCGCTCCGGCCGCTCAAGATGGAGGCGACCGACATTCACGGCGCGCTCCATATCGCCCACGCCTTCAACGAGGTCTCGCTGCTGCGCGAGCTGCATCAGGCGGCAAAACTCCGGATCAGCATCGACGGCCGCATCCGGCTGGAAGAGCTGATCTGCGACGGCATCCTCGTCGCGACCCCGGCGGGCTCGACCGCCTACAATCTCTCCGCCCACGGGCCGATCCTGCCGATCAACGCCCAATTGCTGGCGCTGACCTCGATCAGCGCGTTCCGCCCCCGGCGTTGGCGGGGCGCCCTGCTCTCGCGCACCGCGCGGGTGACGATCGAGGTTCTGGAGATCGAGAAGCGCCCCGTCGCGGCCGCGGCCGATCACCTCGAAATCCGCTCGGTGCGCCGGGTCGACATCTACGAAGACCCCGTGTGCACGGGCCTCGTCATGTTCGACGCCGACCATTCCTGGGAAGAGCGGAACCTCGCCGAGCAGTTCCGCTACTGACGGCGCCTCTCGCGCTGCTCGTTCCTCACTCCCCGCCGGGCGGCCGCGTCATCTGGAACAGGGCGGCGGCATCCACCACCGAATAATCGCGGTATCCGAGCCGGGCGATCGGCTTGACGTTCGCCGTATCGAATTTCCCGTCGACGATGGCGTGATCGGCGATGTGGATGCCCACCACCTGCCCGAACGCGCAGATGTTCTCGCTCGGGCTGCCGTCGAGATTGTCGAGCTGGATGATCTGCAACACCCGGCATTCGAGGGCCGCCGCCGCCTCGCCGACGCGGGGCGCATCGACGAGCACGCCGGGGACCGGCGTCAGGCCGACGAGCTCGAACTCCGACCGCCCCCGCTCGAGTGGCGCACTCGAGCGGTTGACGGCCTCCCGAAGGTCCCAGGTCGCGAGATTGCAGACGAATTCGCCCGTCGCCCGGATGTTCGACAGTGTATCCTTCCAGCCGGCCGAAGACACCATCACGATGTGCGGCTGCTCGGCGACCGCGCCGAAGAAGCTGTAGGGCGCGAGATTCGGGCGGCCGTCGATGTCGACAGTCGAGATCCAGCCGATCGGCCGCGGCGCGAGCAGCGCCTTGAACGGATCGTGGCGCAGGCCGTGGTCGTTGCGGATGGCATCATAGAACATCGGAGACTCGCTCGGCTCACTGGTATTCGGTGATGAGGCTCGGCACATTCGGACGGTCGCGCTCGAAGGGCGGCTGGGTCGGCGTGCCGATGTGGACAAAGCCGGCGACCTTCTCCCCCTCGGCCGCACCGAGGAGCTTCGCCGCTTCGGCGTCGTAGGCCGGCCATTCGGTGAGCCAGACGCCTGCATAGCCGTGGGCGTTCACTGCATGGAGAAGATTGAGGCAGACGGCCCCGGCGGACAGCACCTGCTCCCATTCGGGAATCTTCGGATGAGGCGCGGCGCGGCTGAAGACGCCGACGACGAGCGGCGCGCGGGTAAAGCGCGTCTTCTCCGCGCGGATCATCTCCTCCGTCGCCTCTGGAAAGCGGCGCGCGCCATGGACCGCGAGGCGCTCGCCGGCGGCGACCGCACCCTCGCCCCGATAAAGCACGAATCGCCACGGGGCGAGCTTGCCGTGGTCTGGCACCCGCGCGGCGATCGTCAGGATCGAAAGCAGTTCCTCCCCCTCCGGCGCAGGCGCGGCGAGTTGCAGCGCCGGAATCGAACGGCGGGTCTTGAGATAGGCGATGAGATCGGTCATGACGGGGAGGCTCTCGGAAGGATGCCGTTCTCAGCAGAGGCTGTCGACGGCAGGAACGGACGGGAGCGGAGGCGGCGCGCGTTGTCTGCGCTCCTTCCGGTAAAAGGTGCCGCTGCGCCCGGCAAGCCCCATCTCCTTGGCTCCCGGACGATGGCACCTTCGAGGCGACGACGACGGTTCGGCGGCTCACCGCCGGCGGTCTTCAAATCGCCTTTGTCCTTCTGTCACTTGCCGCATCTTCGCGGTGCCGTTTCGGGCCGATTCCCGCCCCGCGGCGTCTCTCGAAAGAGGTTCAGGCATGGCGGCTGCCAAACCGCGCGATGGCGTCGAGATGAGCGGATCGGACCCGATCGGGTCGCGGACCGGTCGGACATCGATGATCCGGGTCCTTGCCGTCGCGCCGATCGCCGTCGCCGCTTTGCTCGCTGTTGTATCGACGGGACCGGCCGAGGCCGCCTCGGACACCATCGACGGCGGCGTGGTCCAGGCTCGTCCGCCGGCGCTGCCGCCGCGCAAGCCCGGGGCCGGCGTCGCGCAGAAGAGCATCACCAATCCCGCCTCGCCGTTCGGCCCGGCGGTGCCCTACGCCCCCGCGACGACGGCGACCACCGGCCGCCCCGACGACCGCGAGGTGCCGCTTTATCTCGTCGCCAAGCTGACCGACAACGGCAAACCCCTCAGCACGGGGCTGGTGTGGCGCGTGTTCGGCGATACGCCGGGCCCCGACGGTCACCTGCCGCTCGTGGCCATGTCGGCCGGCGGCGACGGAGAGTTTCGCCTGAAACCCGGAAGCTACCTCGTGCATGCCGCCTATGGCCGGGCCGGGCTGACCCGCAAGGTCACCGTGGACCGCGACGTCGTCACCGAGACGGTCGTGTTGCGCGCCGGCGGCCTCCGGCTCGAGGCAGTGAGCGACGACGACCGGCCGCTGCCGGCCGCCGAATGCAGCTTCGACATCTTCGGCGGCGAGGACGCCAACGGCGAGCGGCCGCTCGTGCTCGGCAACGTGAAGCCCGGCGCCATCGTGCGGCTGCCGGCCGGCACCTATCATATCGAAAGCCGCTATGGCGACATCAACGCGGTGATGCGCGCCGACATCGAGGTTCATCCCGGCAAGCTCACCGACGCCCGGCTGCACCAGAAGGCGGCCGAGGTGACGCTGAAGCTCGTCTCGGCGCCCGGCGGCGAAGCGCTCGCCAACACCCAATGGTCGGTGCTGACCCCCGCGGGCGACGTCGTCACCGAGAAGGTCGGCGCCTTCCCGACGGTCGTGCTCGCGGAAGGCCAATACGACATCGTCGCCACGAACGGCGGGAAGACCTACTCGAACACCGTCGACATCGAATCCGGCCGGGACCGGGATGTCGAGGTCATGGCGAGCGATCTGAAATAGGGCGCGGCGCTGCTACGGCGGCGACCTTGCGATCCGATCGGCTTCGATGGCGTGGCGCCCGCCCCAAAAGATCGGGATTTCGTTGCTCGATCGGGGTGCAGCCCTCCCTTCTCACCCTCGGGGAGAAGGTGCCCCGAAGGGGCGCATGAGGGGATTTTCTTATATCTTTGAAGAATTTGCCGGAGAGGATAAGGGCCGAGAACGCCCCTCATCCGGCCCTATTGGGCCACCTTCTCCCCGCCAGCGGAGATAAGGGAGGCGGCGGCGTTGCGCCGCCAGACACGATGATCAGGCTTTCCACGCGATGAAAGAACGCGCGGATGGACTTCCGCCCACCGCGCGCCTCTCTCGTGGCGGCCTCACGCCGCCGTGGCGGCGCGGGCGCGGCGGAGGTCGGGGGGCACCGCCTCGTCGATGAGGGCGGCGAGCGCCGCTTCGAGCGGCATCTGCGCCTGATCGCGGGAGCCGAGGCGGCGGATCGAGATGGTCCCCTCCTCTGCCTCGCGCTTGCCGGCGACCAGCATCACCGGCACCTTGGCCAGCGAGTGCTCGCGCACCTTGTAGTTGATCTTCTCGTTGCGCAGATCGATCTCCGCCCGCAGCCCCGCCGCGACGAGGCGCTCGCGCACCTTCACCGCATAATCGTCGGCGTCCGAGGTGATGGTTGTGACCATCACCTGGGTCGGCGCGAGCCAGAGCGGGAAGTGGCCGGCATAGTTCTCGATCAGGATGCCGATGAAGCGCTCCATCGAGCCGCAGATGGCCCGGTGGATCATCACCGGCGCCTTCTTCTGACCGTCTTCGCCGATATAGAACGCACCGAACCGCTCCGGCAGGTTGAAGTCGACCTGGGTGGTGCCGCATTGCCAATCACGCCCGATGGCGTCGCGCAGCACATATTCGAACTTCGGCCCGTAGAACGCGCCCTCGCCCGGATTGATCGCGGTCTTGATACGCCCGCCGGACTGCGCCGCGATCTGCTCGAGCACCTGGCTCATCACGCCCTCGGCGTGATCCCAGAGCTCGTCCGAACCGACCCGCTTCTCCGGCCGGGTCGAGAGCTTCACCACGATCTCCTGGAACCCGAAATCGGCATAGGTCGAGAGGATCAGGTCGTTGATCTTCAGGCACTCCGCCGCCATCTGCTCTTCGGTGCAGAAGATGTGCGCGTCGTCCTGGGTGAAGCCGCGCACGCGCATCAGGCCGTGCATCGCGCCCGACGGCTCATAGCGATGCACTGCGCCAAATTCCGCAAGCCGCATCGGTAGATCGCGGTAGGACTTCAGGCCATGCTTGAAGATCTGCACATGCCCCGGGCAGTTCATCGGCTTCAGCGCGAAGATGCGGTCGTCGTCGGTCTCCTCGCCGGCCGAGCGCACCGCGAACATGTTCTCGCGGTACCAGCCCCAGTGGCCAGAGGTTTCCCATAGCGACTTGTCCAGCACCTGCGGCGCGTTGACCTCGCGATAATCGGCGGCGAGGCGGCGGCGCATATAGGCGACGAGGCCTTGGAACACGGCCCAGCCGTTCGGATGCCAGAACACGACGCCCGGCCCCTCCTCCTGGAAATGGAAGAGGTCCATCTCGCGGCCGAGCCGGCGATGGTCGCGCTTCTCCGCCTCCTCGAGCATGGTGAGGTAGGCGTTGAGGTCGGCGTCGGTGCCCCAGGCGGTGCCGTAGATACGCGACAGCATGGGATTGCGCGCATCGCCGCGCCAATAGGCGCCGGCGACCTTCATCAGCTTGAAGGACTGGCCGATCTGCCCGGTCGAGGCCATGTGCGGGCCGCGGCAGAGGTCGAACCACTCGCCCTGCTTATAGATCTTGACGTCCTGGTCGGCAGGGATCGCGTCGACGAGCTCGACCTTGAACTGCTCGCCCTTGTCGGCGAACACGCGCTTGGCCTCGTCGCGCGACCACACTTCCTTGGTGAAGGGGGCGTTGCGCGCGATGATCTCGCGCATCTTCGCCTCGATCTTCGGCAGGTCGTCGAGGGTGAAGGGCTCGTTGCGGAAGAAGTCGTAATAGAAGCCGTTCTCGATCACCGGGCCGATGGTGACCTGAGTGCCCGGAAAGAGCTCCTGCACGGCCTCGGCCAGGACGTGCGCGGCATCGTGGCGGATCAGCTCGACCGCGCGCGGGTCCTCGCGGGTCACGATCTCGATGCGGCCGTCACGGGCGAGCGGCTCGGCCAGATCCTGCACGGTGCCATCAATGGCGACCGCGACGGCCTTCTTGGCGAGCGACTTGGAAATCGATTCGGCGACCGCGCGGCCGGTCACGCCGGCTTCGAACGCACGCTTGGCGCCATCGGGAAAGGTCAATTCGATCATCGTCGTCTCCTTGCTCACTCACTGCCTACGAGCGCAGGTAAGCGGTCGGGGGTGGGATATAGGGGTGCGGCTGCACCGTCAACAAAGGGCATGAAGGCCTGAGATGGCGCGAAGCTGTCGCGGTTGGACTGTAAAGCCGTCCGCTGAACGCTCGGCCGGCCCCCTCTCCCCCGCGGGGAGAGGGTTGGGGTGAGGGAGCGATACGGGCGATGGAACGGCTTCCGGCGCCGCCTCCCCTCATCCGGCCCTACCGGGCCACCTTCTCCCCGAGGGGGAGAAGGGATCGAGAGGCCGAGTTCGTGGCGGCACGTGGACATCCACCGCGGCCGCAAACGAACGCGTCGCGCCGGCTTATTCGGACTCGAACTTGCGCAACAGCGGGTGGGTCGCCTTCACCCAGCGCACCGTGCGGGTCGCCGAGCGCATCACCAGCGTCTCCGTCGTCACCGCGTCGCGGCCGAAGCGCACGCCGGTGAGCAGGCTGCCGTCGGTCACGCCGGTCGCGGCGAAATAGACGTCGCCCGAGGCCATCTCGGACATGTCGTACTTCTTGTTCGGATCGGCGATGCCCATCCGCCGGGCGCGCTCGCGCTTCTCCTCGGTGTCGAGGATGAGACGGCCCTGCATCTGGCCGCCGATGCAGCGCAGCGCGGCGGCCGCGAGCACGCCCTCCGGCGCGCCGCCGATGCCGAGATAGATATCGACGCCGGTCTGGTCCGGATTGGTGGTGTGGATGATGCCGGCGACGTCGCCGTCGGTGATGAGCTGCACCGCCGCGCCGGTCGCCCGCACCGCCTCGATCAGGGCGGCGTGGCGCGGGCGGTCCATGATGAGCGCGTTGATCTCGTTGACCGGAACGCCCTTCGCCTTAGCGAGGGCGAGGATGTTGTCGGCCGGCGAGGCGTCGAGATCGATCAGACCGTCGGGATAGCCCGGGCCGATCGCGATCTTGTCCATGTAGACGTCGGGCGCGTTGAGGAGCCCGCCGCGCTCGGTGATGGCGAGCACCGCCAGCGAGTTCGGCTGGTTCTTGGCGCACAGCGTGGTGCCTTCGAGCGGATCGAGGGCGATATCGACCTTGGTCTTGCCACCGGTGCCGACATTTTCGCCAATATAGAGCATCGGCGCCTCGTCGCGCTCACCCTCGCCGATCACGACGGTCCCGTCGATCGGCAGCCGGTTGAGCTCCTTGCGCATGGCGTCGACGGCCGCCTGATCGGCCGCCTTCTCGTCGCCGCGTCCGCGGAGGCGGGCGGCGGCCACGGCGGCACGCTCCGTCACGCGCACGACCTCGAGGGTCAGAATGCGCTCCAGCACGGCATTCCACGCCGCTTCCTTGCTCATCGTCGTCCGCTCCTCCTGATTTGCGATCGTCTCGGAGCGCGCTGCCGTGGCCGCCTTCCGCTCCTTCTTCGCCTCTTTGCCCTTACCGGCCTTCTTGCGGGCCGACTTCTTCGCGGACGTCTCTCCCCCCAATTCGTCCACCGCGCCGGCCGTCGCCGGCGCCTTGTCCTTCTTCTTCGCCTTCGCCGTTTTCGCCTTGTCGTGCTCAGCCATGGTCCACTTCGTCCGCGCCGACGCCCGCACCCTCTGCGAAGCGTTCCGCGGACATCCTTTCCTCAACTATCGCGGGAAGCGCCCGCCTGTCACGCCAGCTTCTCGATGCGGATCATGCGGGGCCGGCCGGCGATGACGGTCTGCTCGTTCTCGATCGCCTCCAGGGCCGCGCGCACCGCGGATTCGGTCGTCTCGTAGGTGATGAGGATGATCGGCTGGGCATCCGCCGGGGTCGCCGCGCCTGGCGCGTCCTCATGCGGCGCGCGACGGCGCTGCACGATCGATTCGAGCGAGATGCCGTGGGCCGCCATGTGGCTCGCGATCGCGGCGAACGCGCCGGGACGGTCGTGGACGAGGAAGCGCAGATAATAGCCGCCGGCATGCTTCTTCATGCGCGCGGCCTGATAGGGCTTGAGGCGGGCCGCCGGGCGGCCGAAGGCGCTGAGACGCCGGCCCGACGCGACGTCGGCAAGGTCCGCGAGCACCGACGAGGCGGTGGCGTCGCCGCCGGCGCCGGGGCCGACGAGAACGATCTCGCCGACCGCGTCGCCATCGACCGCGACCGCATTGAGGACGCCGTCGACCCGGGCTATCGCCGACGATTTCGGCACCATGGTGGGGTGGACGCGCTGCTCGATGCCGCCTTCGGTGCGGCTCGCGACGCCGAGCAACTTGATGCGGTAGCCGAGCTCGTCGGCCGCCTCGATGTCGGCCGGCGTGATGGCCGAGATGCCCTCGACGTGGATCGCCGCGGCGTCGACCTCGGTGCCGAAGGCGAGGCTCGTCAGCAGCGCCAGCTTGTGCGCGGTGTCGAAGCCCTCGACGTCGAAGGTCGGGTCGGCCTCGGCATAGCCGAGCCGCTGCGCCTCGGCCAAGCAGGCGGCGAAGTCGAGCCCCTCCCGCTCCATGCGGGTCAGGATATAATTGCAGGTGCCGTTGAGGATGCCATAGACGCGGCTCACCGCATTGCCGGCGATCGCCTCGCGCAGCGTGCGCACGATCGGGATGCCGCCGGCGACCGCGGCTTCGAAGCCGATGCTCGACCCCGTCTCGTCGGCGCGCCGTGCGAAGCGGGTGCCGTGGCGGGCGAGCAGCGCCTTGTTGGCGGTCACGACCGGGATGCCGCGTTCGATGGCGGCGGCGACGGCCGCCTCGGCGGCACCGCCTTCCCCGCCCATCACTTCGACGAGGACATCGATCTCGGGATCGTTTGCCACCGCGACCGGATCGTCATGCCAGCGGAACCGGGACAGATCGAAACCGCGATCGCGACCACGCGACCGCGCGGAAACGGCGCTCACGACGATCGGACGGCCGCAGCGGTCGGTGAGCTCGTCGGCGTGGCGATCGATGAGCCGGACGACCGCGCTCCCCACCGTCCCGAGGCCGGCGAGGCCCACTTTCAGCGGCTGAACCATGTAGGCTGGAATCCTGCGCACGAGGGTCGGACGCGGCCCTGCGGCCGCGGAGCGAAGCCCGCTCCAGAGCCCGCCGCCACGGGCGGGCCGTGACGACGCGAGCCCGCTCCGGAGGCGGAAGCTGGCCCCCGCTTCGACGGCCGCCCGGTCAGGCGGTCGCAGGACGGCGGCCTGCGGCGCGGGCGGATGCCGCGCGGCAGGCTACCCAAGCGGAACGTCCTGCTGCGAGCGCGCCCCCCGCGCGATCAGCGGCGAGCGCTGATCGGGATGACGTTGTGCAACGTTTCGTCCGCCGTTTCAAGGAAACGGCGGAGGTTGCGCGCAGCCTGGCGAATGCGCTGCTCGTTTTCCACGAGCGCGATGCGCACGAAGGAATCGCCGTGCTCGCCGAAGCCGATGCCCGGCGCCACCGCGATGTCCGCCTTCTCGAGGAGGAGCTTGGAGAATTCCAGGCTGCCGAGCTCGCGATAAGGTTCGGGGATCGGCGCCCAGGCAAACATCGAGGCATTGGGCGACGGGATCGTCCACCCGGAGCGGCCGAAGGCGTCGACGAGGGCGTCGCGGCGGCGCCGATAGACCTCGCGGACCTCCTCGATCGGCGCATCGCCGGCGTGGAGCGCGGCGGAGGCGGCGACCTGGATCGGCGTGAACGCGCCGTAATCGAGATAGGACTTCACCCGGGTCAGCGCGGAGATCAGCCGCTCGTTGCCGACCGCGAAGCCCATGCGCCAGCCCGGCATGGAGAACGTCTTCGACATCGAGGTGAACTCGACCGCGACGTCCTTGGCCCCCGGAACCTGGAGAATCGACGGGGGCGGCACGCCGTCGAAATAGATTTCGGCGTAGGCGAGGTCGGAGAGAACGAACAACTCGTGGCGGCGGGCGAAGGCGACGACGTCGCGGTAGAAGTCGAGATCGGCGACGGTCGCGGTCGGGTTCGCCGGATAGCAGAGCACCACGGCGAGCGGCTTCGGGATCGAATGCACGACGGCGCGCTCGAGGGCGCGGAAGAATTCCGGCCCCGGCTCGGCCGGCACCGAGCGGATCACGCCGCCCGCCATCAGGAAGCCGAAGGCGTGGATCGGATAGCTCGGGTTCGGCACCAGCACCACGTCGCCGGGCGCCGTGATCGCTTGCGCCATGTTGGCGAAGCCTTCCTTCGAACCGAGGGTCGCGACGACCTCGGTGTTAGGATCGAGCTTCACGCCGAAGCGGCGCTCGTAATAGGCGGCCTGGGCGCGGCGCAGACCCGGAATACCCTTCGACGAGGAATAGCGGTGGGTCCGCGGGCGCTGGATCGTCTCGCAGAGCTTGTCGACGATGAATTGCGGCGTCGGCAGGTCGGGATTGCCCATGCCGAGATCGATGATGTCCGCGCCCGCCGCTCGCGCGCTCGCCTTCAGCCGGTTGACCTGCTCGAAGACGTAAAGCGGCAAACGCCGGATCTTGTGGAACTCGTCCATCACCGTTGACCTTGCACCATTGACCTTGGGTCATGCGCAGCGGGCTCGCCCGCCGACGCGCGATTGTTGATCTGAAGCGGCGCCCTCGGCGCCGACAGCACCATAACACGCCCGGCGAGAGCGCACGACCGGCGCCTCGCGAGGCCCCTTCTCGTTGGACCCCAAATGCGGCCCGAATGCGTCTCGCGGGTCGCCTCTACTATCGTGGACGGACGTTTCCCGAGGGTTAAGAAAGTGTATCCACCCGCTTCTCCGGCAACCTCACTGGTTCGTGGTCGAGCCCCCGTTGGTGGTCGGGTCGGCGTCCTGGATCATCTTGCGCGCCGTATCGACATGCTCGGCGCCCTCTTTCTGCAGCGCGTCGGGCGAGGCCGTCACGGCCTGCGCCGCGCTGGTGGCGCGGGAGGCCTGCGACGACTCGGCCTTCGACAGCGCGTTGAGGTCGCTCGTCTGCTCGTCGGAGGTCTTCATCACTGGAATGGTCGGGACCGCCGTGTAGCCGAAGTTCGGATAGCCGTCCTTCTTGGTCTTCGGCGCGGTATCGGTCGGGGGTGAGGCGGTGCGATCGAACTTGTAGGGGATCAGCGTCTGGGTCGGATCGCCGACGCCGCACCCCGAGAGCGCCGCGGCGACGGCCGTCAGCGCGACGCCCGAGATGATCCGCGACCGAAGGCGAAAATGATCTTGGCGGCGCTCGGCACGGATCATGGACAACCGACTTCCTCTACACACTGGACGCATCGCGGCAGAACGCTCGCCGCCGGGCGCGCGGAGAATACGCCGAGCCGCAGCCCACCGCCACCCTGCGGCGCCTCGGAGGTTGTCACGGGGGTGCCGCGCGGGCGTAATATGCGAAAGCGCGTGCCGCCTTGTGCCGGGCACCAGCCGACAGGAGCCGACCGAGATGACCGAGCGGGCCGACAATCCGCTGTTCCAATACGTGATCAAGAACCCCGAGGCGCTGGCGCAGAACATTGCGCGGTTCATCGAGGAAGGCGGTCGGGCGGCCGCGGCTTATATCGAGCCGCGGGAAAAGGGCGAGACGCGCACCCGCGTCTCGGACGAACTCGCCGAAGTGCTCAAGACGATCGGTCAGATCGGCGAGTTCTGGCTGTCGGATCCGAAGCGGGCGATCGAAGCGCAGGCGCGCCTGTGGACCGGCTACATGTCGCTCTGGGATCAGTCGCTCCGGCGCATGATGGGCGAACCCTCGCAACCCGCCGTCGAGCCGGACCCCAAGGACAAGCGCTTCAAAGACCCCGAATGGTCGCAGAATCAGTTCTTCGACTTTCTGAAGCAGGCCTACCTCATCACCTCGCGCTGGGCCGACAGTCTGGTCGAGGATGCGAGCGAGGTGGATGACCACACGCGGCACAAGGCGGCGTTCTACATTCGCCAGATCGCCAACGCGATTTCGCCCTCGAACTTCATCCTGACGAACCCCGAGCTCCTGCGCGAGACGGTGTCCTCGAACGGCGAGAATCTCGTCCGCGGCATGAAGATGCTGGCCGAGGACATCAAAGCCGGCCACGGCGAGTTGAAGCTGCGTCAGACCGACAAGTCGAAATTCGCCCTCGGCCGCAATCTGGCGATGACGCCGGGCAAGGTCGTCGCGCAGAACCGGCTGCGTCAGCTCATCCAATACTCTCCGACGACCGACACGGTGCGCAAGCGCCCGCTCGTGATCGTGCCGCCGTGGATCAACAAATATTACATCCTCGATCTGACCCCAGAGAAGTCGCTGGTCCGCTGGCTCGTCGACCAGGGCCACACCGTCTTCATGGTGTCCTGGGTCAACCCGGACGCCGGCCTCGCCAGCGTCTCCTTCGAAGACTACATGCGCGAGGGCATTCTCGAGACCCTGGACGCAGTAACCGCCGCGACCGGTGAAGAAGAGGTCGACGTCACCGGCTATTGCGTCGGCGGCACGCTGCTCGCGGTCGCCCTCGCCCACATGGCGAACACCGGCGACAAAAGGGTTCGCACCGCGTCCTTCCTCACCGCGCAGACCGACTTCACCCACGCCGGCGACCTCAAGGTCTTCGTCGACGAGGAACAGCTCTGCGTGCTCGAAGCCCGCATGCAGGAGCGCGGCTATCTCGACGGCGCGGTGATGGCCAACACCTTCAACCTGCTGCGCTCGAACGACCTGTTGTGGCCCTACGTGGTCAACAATTACATGCTGGGCAAAGAGCCCTTCCCGTTCGACCTGCTCTATTGGAACTCCGATTCGACGCGCATGCCGGCGGCGAACCACGCCTTCTACATGCGCAAGTTCTATCTGGAGAACGCCTTCGCCGCGGGAAAGCTCAGCATCGACGGCGCGCCGCTCCTCCTGAAGAAGATCAAGCAGCCCGCCTATCATCTGGCAACCCGCGAGGACCACATCGCGCCGGCGAAGTCCGTCTTCACCGGCGCCGCGCGGTTCGGCGGTCCGGTCCGGTTCGTGATGGCCGGCTCGGGCCATATCGCAGGCGTCTGCAATCCGCCGGCGCTGAAGAAATACCAGCACTGGACCGGACCGAAGCCGAAGGGCGAGTTCGAGGATTGGCTCCCCACGGCGACCGAGCATCCGGGCTCGTGGTGGCCGGATTGGGACCATTGGCTGAAGAGCCACGACCGCGACACCGTTCCGGCCCGCATTCCCGGCACCGGCGGCCTCAAGGCGATCGAGGACGCGCCGGGCAGCTATGTCCGCGCTCAAGGGGCCTGAGGCGCGAACGGGAACGCATCGAGACGGCGTCAGGCGGCGCCGTCTTCCGCGATGCGCCGCGCCTCGCCGACCAGGGCGGCGGTGAGCGGCAGCATCGGCTCGCGGCTCGGCACCACGAGGCCGATGGTCGGCACCATGGCCGGCCCGGTCACGGCGACCGTCTTGAGTTCGCCGCCGCTTCCGACCGTTTCGGCGAGCCGCTCGGGCAGAATGGCGCACCATTGCCCAGTCCGGATGTGGGCGACGAGCACCATGATGGAGTTCGATTCGAGCTGCGGCCGCGGCTCGATGCCGGCCTGACGGAGCATCCGCTCGACGATGCGGCGGTTCTGCATGTCGGGGGTGAGAAGGCAGAGCGGCGCGTCGCCGAGATCAGCCCAACCGACGCTGTCGCGGTCCGAGAACGGGCCGTTCGCCGCCGTGATCAGTCGGTAATGCTCGCGGTAGAGCGGCAGCACCCGCACCTTTCCGACCGGCTCGTTGTCAACGTATGTGACCCCGGCGTCGATCTCCAGATTGTCGAGCATGCCGAGAATGTCGGCCGAGGTGCGCGACAGGATGGTGATGCGCACGGCCGGGTGGCGCGTGCGATAGGGCGTGGTCAGGGCCGGCAACAGCGAGAGCGCCGTCGGCACGCAGGCGATACGGAGATGGCCGGCGAGGCCGTGCCGCAGGGCATGGACCTCCTGGCGCATCGCGCGCGCATCACCGACGATCCGCCGCGCCCATTCGAGCACCCGCTCGCCCTCCGCGGTGAAACCGATGAAGCGGCTGCCGCGGTTGACCAGAAGCACGCCGAGATCGTTCTCGAGCGCCCGGATGCCTGCCGAGAGCGTCGGCTGGGTGACGCCGCACAGGTCCGCCGCCCGCCCGAAATGCCGCTCCTGGGCGAGCGCGAGCAGGAAATCGAGCTTGTCGATCATAGCGGGCCTTTCGTACGCGGATGCTCAAGCGTACATATATCTGTACAGCGGAGGATCGCCAGGAGGATCTCCATGAGCCACGTCACCTTCACGGATCTGCGCGCCAACATGGCGAAGCACTTCGATCAGGTCGAGGCCGATCGGAAGGAGCTCGTCGTCGTCCGGCAGAACCACGAGCCGGTCGCCATTCTCCCCCTCGCCGAGCTCGAAGGGTTGCGCGAGACGCTCCACCTCCTCAGCACGCCCGCCAATGCCGAACACCTGCGCGCTGCGATCGCGGAACTCGACCAGGGCGCCGGCGAGGGTCGCGCGCTGATCGAGCCGTGAAGCTCGTCTTCTCGAGCGCGGCCTGGCGCGATTATCTCGAATGGCAGGCGAACCCGACGGTTCTCGCCCGCATCAACCTGCTGATCCGCGAGGCGATGCGCACGCCCCACACCGGCGCCGGTAAGCCGGAGCCCCTGCGCGGCAATCTGCAAGGCTGGTGGTCACGCCGGATCACCCAGGAGCACCGCCTCGTCTACCGCGTGCGCGGCGCGGGCGACGACCAAGCCCTCGAAATCGCGAGCTGCCGCTTCCACTATGATCGGTGACGCGGGCGCAGCCGCCTATCCGCACGTCTCACGCCGGCGTGGTGCCGTAGACCTCGTTGGCGCGGGCTTCGAAGGCGTCGGCGAAGCGGCGGAAGGCCTGTTCGAACACGGCGCCCATCAAGGCGGCGAGCGCGCGGCTCTTGAACTCGTAGGAAATGAAGAACGAGATGTCGCAGAGCCGTTCGCCGGCATCCGCGAAGGTCCAGCGGTTCTCCAAATGGCGGAACGGACCGTCGAGATAGGTCACGTCGATCTGGAGCTTGGCGAGATCGAGCGTGACCTGGGAGGTGAAGGTCTCGCGAAAGACCTTGTAGGCGACCGTCATGTCGGCGACGAGGATTTCGCGGCCGTCCGGCATCGCGCGGCGGCCACGCACGATCAGCGACTGGCAGAGCGGCACGAAGCGCGGATATTTCTCGACGTCCGCCACGAGCGCGAACATATCCATGGCGGAATGCTTGACCCGCCGCGCGGTCTCGAACATCGGCATCGGCGGTGCGCTCAGCCGCCGATCTTGGAGAGACGGGCCGCCTTGAGCCGCTCGAAGTCCTCGCCCGCATGATGCGAGGAGCGCGTCAGCGGGCTCGACGACACCATCAGGAAGCCCTTCGCATAGGCGACCGTCTCGAAGCCGGCGAACTCGTCGGGCGTCACGAAGCGGATCACCGGATGGTGCTTCCGGCTCGGCTGGAGATATTGGCCGATGGTGATGAAATCGACGTCGGCCGAGCGCAGATCGTCCATGAGCTGGAGGACTTCGTTCCGCTCCTCGCCGAGGCCGACCATGATGCCGGACTTGGTGAAGATGGTCGGATCGAGCTCCTTGACCCGCTGCAGCAGGCGGATCGAGTGGAAATAGCGGGCGCCCGGCCGGACCTTCAGATATTTCGAAGGCACCGTCTCGAGATTGTGGTTGAACACGTCCGGCTTCGCCGCGACCACCACTTCGAGCGCGCCGTCCTTGCGTAGGAAGTCCGGCGTCAGGATCTCGATCGTGGTCTTCGGAGCGGCGGCGCGGATGGCGCGGATCACCCGGGCGAAATGATCGGCGCCGCCGTCGGCGAGATCGTCGCGGTCGACCGAGGTGATGACGACGTGGCTGAGCCCGAGCTTGGCGACCGCCTCGGCGACCTTGGCCGGCTCGTCGGCGTCGAGCGCTTCCGGCATGCCGGTGCGCACGTTGCAGAAGGCGCACGCGCGGGTGCAGGTGTCGCCCATGATCATGAAGGTGGCGTGCCGCTTCGACCAGCATTCGCCGATGTTCGGGCAGCCCGCTTCCTCGCACACGGTGACGAGGCCGTTCTCGCGCACGATGTCCTGGGTTTCGCGGTAGACCGGCGAGCCCGGCGCCCGCACGCGGATCCATTCCGGCTTGCGCAGCACCGGCTGGTCCGGTCGATGCGCCTTCTCGGGATGACGCGGACGCGCGTTGGTCGTGTCGAGCACCGTGACCATGAAGGAACCGCTCTCCCGAACTTGCGATCGGCCATCCCGCCGGATCGCGCGATCCATCCAGGCTTATTAGCGCCCGGGACCGCCCGCGTCGAGGGGCGGGAATGCAGGCCAGCCCTGCCGGGAATGCCGACCCGGAGCGCGCCGGCGCTCAGTCCCGCCGCGAGAACAGGCCGAGCAGGAACAGGAGCACGAGCGCGCCGACGATCGAGACGACGAGGCTGCCGCCGAAGCCCGGCATCACCTGGATGTTCAAGGTGCGCGCGAGGAAGCCGCCGAGGAACGAGCCGATCAGGCCGACGACGAGGTTCTTGAGGAGGCCGTGGCGGCGGTTGAAGGCCCGCTCCGCCACCCAGCCGGCGAAGATGCCGATGATGATCGCACTGAAGAACCCGACGCCGTTCATGGACCCACACCCCTTGTCGCTGCTACCTCCTCTCGCCTGCCCGTTTCGCGGAGAGGAATCAAGCGCCGGTTCGCTCCGCCGCGGCCACATGGGCGGATAGACCCTCGGCGAGCGCATCAAACACGACGCGGAAGCGGCGGACCCGTCGCAAATCCTCGTGCATGACGAGCCAGGTGGGCATCGGGAACGACACCTCCGGCAGCACACGGACCAGCGCGGGATGGCGCGCGGCAAGCGCGATCTGGCACATGCCGATGCCGCACCCGGCCCGGATCGCCGCGAAGTGGGCGAGGTCGCTGTCCGTGCGGAGGGCGAACCCGTCGCGGTCGACGAACAGGCCCGCCGCGGCGAGCCCGCGCACAAAGACGGTCTCGCGGTCGAAGCCGATCAGGCTGTGGCTCGGGAAGTCGGCCAGCGAGGTCGGCACGCCCCGGCGCGCCAGATAATCGCGGTGGGCATGGAAGCCGAGCGGAATGACGCCGAGCTTGCGGGCGACCAAGGCGTCCTGGGTCGGCGCGACCATGCGCACGGCGATGTCCGCCTCCCGGCGCAGCAGGTCGTCCGTGCGGTTGTTGAGTACGAGTTCGATCGCGAGCCCGGGGTGCGCGGCGAGGAGTTCCGCGACGATCGGCGGCAGGACTTCCGCCCCGATCATCTCGCTCGCGCTGACGCGGACCGTACCGGCGACGGCATCGGCGACGCCGGATGCGGTGCGGACCATGGCCGCCGCCGTCGCGCGCATCGCCTCGGCATGAGGCCGGAGCGCGAGCGCGGCATCCGTCGGCGAAAGCCCGTGCGGAGCGCGCACGAACAGGGAGAGCCCGAGTGCCGCCTCCAGCGCATCGACGTGGCGGCCGATCGTCGGCTGCGCCAGGCCGAGCGCCCGCGCCGCCCCCGACAGCGAGCCCTCTTCGAGGACCGCGAGGAACGTTCGGTAGAGGGTCCAGTCCGGCAACGACGCCATACGAAAACGTATAACGCCTCGCCGGAGACATGCAATTCCGTTGAGAGGCGATCGGCGTCACATCCAAGCCATCGGAACTGGAGACTTTCCCATGACAACGGATGCGAACACGAAGGGCGCTGCGACCGGCACCGCCTTGGTGCTCGGTGCCACGGGCGGGATCGGCGGCGAAATGGCGGCGACTCTCGTCGCCCGCGGCTGGCAGGTGCGCGCCCTCCACCGCGATCCGGCGAAGGCCGGCCGGCGCAACGGCATCGAGTGGAGGACCGGCGACGCCATGCGTCCGGCAGACGTCATAGCAGCGGCGGAGGACGCAACCCTGATCGTCCACGCCGTCAATCCGCCGGGCTATCGGCGCTGGGCGGAACTCGTCCTGCCGATGCTCGACAGCAGCCTCGCCGCCGCCCGGTCCTCCGGCGCACGGATCCTGCTGCCCGGCACCATCTACAATTACGGCCCGGACGCCTTTCCCCTGCTGACACCGGAGGCGCCGCAGAACGCGCTGACCCGCAAAGGCCGCATCCGGGTCGAGATGGAACGGCGCATGGCGGCAGCAGCCGCAGACGGCGTGCGCGCGCTCGTCGTGCGTGCCGGGGACTATTTCGGCCCCCGCGCCCGCAACAATTGGTTCGGCCAGATGGTGAAGCCCGGTCGCCCCGTCACCGCGATCGCCTATCCCGGGCGCCCGGGGATCGGCCACGCCTGGGCCTACCTGCCGGACCTCGCCGAGACGATGATGCGGATCGTCGAGCGCGAGGCGGAGCTCGCCCCCTTCGAGGTCTTCCACTTCGGCGGCCACTGGGACGAGGACGGCCGGCACATGACGGACGCGATCCGCCGCGCGGTCGGTCGGCCGGATCTGCCGGTCCGTGGCTTCCCGTGGCCCATCGTGCGCCTCGCGGCGCCGTTCGTCACGACGTTCCGCGAGGTTCTGGAGATGCGCTATCTCTGGCGCGAGCGGGTCCAGCTCGACAACCGGAAGCTCCTCGCTTTTCTCGGAACCGAGCCTCACACGCCGATCGAACAGGCGGTGCGCACCACCTTGATCGGGTTAGGTTGCCTCGCACCGAAAGCCGGCGGCGCCTCAGGCGTCCGTACCCTCGAATAGCGGCGCGAACAATTCGACGGGCTCGGCGAAGCCGCGCAGGGCGACCCTGCCGATCGAACGGAACCGGGCGTCCGGCACGCGCGCGGCGAAGGCGTCCGAGACCAGCACGGATTCGCCACGCGGCGAGCATTCGCCTTCGATCCGGCTCGTCAGGTTGACCGCTGGTCCGATCACGGTGAAATCGAGCCGGTTACCCGCGCCGATATTGCCGTAGAGGACCGTGCCCCAGTGGAGGGCAATGCTCGTTTCGAGCCGGCGGCCACTGATTTCCGCCTGGAGTGTTGCCAATACGCCCTGGGCAGCCCTCAGCGCGGCCCCGCAATTCTGCGCCGGCGTCCGGCTCGGGTCGTGAAAGACGCCAAGAACCCCATCGCCCATGAACTTGAGGATTTCACCGCCCTGCCCCTCGATCGCCGGTACCACCCGATCGAAATAGCCGTCCAGCAGGCCCATCACTTCGTCGGCGGGAATCGCATTGGAAAGCGCGGTGAAGCCGCGCAGGTCGCAGAAGATGATGGCCGCTTCCATCTTCGTCGACGTTCCGCGACGGATGTTTCCTGCGAGCACGAGACCCCCGGCCCGGCTCCCGACATAGGTGGCCATGAGCGTCACGCCGATATCGCGCAGGACGCGGACCTCAACGGCGGCGCGAAGGGCCGACATCACGGCGTCACAGAACGCAACCGCCTGCTCGCCCAGGCCCGTGCGCGAGCCCCACGCCACGGCCGTGACGATCTCCCCGTTGCCGAACAGCGGGACCATGTAGAGATCGCGGATCCCGAATTCCGTCATGTGGCGCTGGAACGGGGTATCGCTTTCGACACTGATCCGACCGCGGAACGGCCGGTTGTCGAGAATGACGCGGTGCAGGATGGGATCGGCCAGGAGTTCCGGTAGAACCGGATCGTAGCCCCTCTCAAAGCGATGCAGCCCGAGGCCGGAAAGCCAGCTCACACCGTGTGCCGATATGGCGGGATGAAGCGCCCGCGAATGGAATCCCAGCCGATCGATATTCAGCCCGAGCGCACCGAAATGCTCCCCCGCGGCCGTCACTAGCCCTTCGAGGTCGAGCGCGTGGCACTCGGCGCTGAGGAACCACGCACGCAACGCTTCGGCGTGGGGACGGAGGCTAGGATCTAGGACCGACAGCAAGGTGTCCATGGACTTCGCGACGAAACATAACGCATGCGGGACGGCACGCGCGCCGACGCGATGGCGCGGCCTGACGCAGCGATCATATCCGATCCGCCCCGCGGCCGCAGTGTCGTCAGGCGCGGGCGCGCATCCGGTCGGCCATCAGGCACACTATCTCGAACATCACCACCATGGCGTTCATCGCGGTGATCTGGTTCGGACTGTCCTTGGTCGGCATCAGGCAGACGACGTCGCCGCCGATGATGTCGAGACCGCGAAGCCCCTGGAGCATCCGAACCGCGTCGCCGATGCGGATGCCGGCATAGCCCGGTTCGAGATTCGACACGCCCGGCGCGTCGCAGGGGTCGAGGCTATCAAGATCGAACGTGATGTAGACCGGGGCATCGCCGATCCGCTCGCGGAGCGCCGCGATCACCCCGGCCGGGCCGATCTCCTCATATTCGTCCATGCCGATGATGCGGTAGCCGAGTTCCTCGCTCGCGTTGCGCGAGCCGGGCGTGCCGACATTCGGACGGATGCCGACCTGGGTCGAGCGGGCCGGATCGACGTGGCCCTCCTCGACCGTGTAGCTGCCCCAATGGGCGGCGGAGCGCTTGTTGCCGAGCCAGTGCGGCAGGTGGTGATAGGTGTCGGTGTGGGAATCGAAGTGGACGAGCGCCACCGGCCGCCCGCCGCTCAGCCGCGCGTTCGGGCCGGCGACCGCCTTGAGGATCGGACCGGTGATCGAATGATCGCCGCCGATCGAGACGACACGGGTGCCGGCCGCGTCGAAGCGCTTCATGAACGCCTCGATGTGCCGGATGCTGACGTCGTTGACCATCGCCTCCGGGAGCGGCACGTCGCCGACGTCGGAAATGCGGGCGACGTCCCAGGGGATCAGGCCGAACCGGCCGTGACCACGGCGATAGAGCGCCGAGACGTGGCGCACCGCGCGGGGGCCGAGATGCTGGTCGCGCTCGGTCGAGCCGTTGCCGGACGAATGGGGCACGCCGACGAGGGCGATGTCGCTCGCCGCCGGATCCTCGTTCCAAGGGGCGCGGAAGAAGGTCGGGATGCCCCACCAATACCAGCGGGCCATCTCGGCCTTGGCGCGCTCGAGCTCCTCGTCCGTCATCGCGTCCATGGCGCGCTCCCGATCTCACCCGCTTCCGTCCGCGACCGGCGGCGGGTGTTGGTTGAGTGCCGTCGATCGGCCGGTGCGGGCACGTTATCGGCGGCGCATTCGGGGCGCCCCCTCCCGTCCCAGCGGCGGCGCGCCTCGCGCGCCACAGCCCCCTACTGGCGACGCGCTTCGCGCGCCACAGCTCCCCTACTGGCGGCGCGCTTCGCGCACCACTTGGAGCCCGATCAGGATCATCGTGACCAGGAACAGCACCGTCGCGGCCGCCGCGATGGTCGGATCGACGGCTTCGTTGATGCCATCCCACATCTTGCGCGGCAGGGTGTAGACCGTCCGCGCGGCGATGAAGAGCGTCACGACGATCTCGTCCCAGGAGATGATGAAGGCGAACACGGCGCCTGCGGTCACGCCCGGCATGATCTGCGGCACGATCACGCTGCGCAGGGTCCGCCAGGTCGACGCCCCGAGCGAGCGCGACGCCTGTTCCTGCCGGAGATCGATGGTGGCGAGCGAGGCCGCCACCGTGATCAGGACATAGGGCGTCGCCAGCAGCGTGTGGGCCAGAATGACGCCGACGAAGGTGTCGATCAGGCGCATCTGGGCGAACAGCTTGTAGAAGGCGAGCGCCGAGACGATCGGCGGCACGATCATCGGTGCGAGGAAGACGACGCGCGCCGCCTCCGCCGCCCAGGACGACAGCCGCCACAGGCCGATCGCCGCCGCGGTCCCGAGCGTCGTCGCGAGGACGGTAACGACGATGCCGATGCCGAGGCTCTGGAGCGCCGAGTTGCGCCAGCTCGGATCGCTGACGAGCGAGGCATAATGATCGAACGAGATCGCGCCGTGCGGCAGCGACAGATAGCGCTCGGTGGTGAGCGACACCGGCACGGCGACGAGCGTCGGCAGCATCAGGAACATCAGCACCGCCCAGGTCGCCCCGACGAGGAGCGGCCAGCGCAGCTTGGACCAGGTGACGGACAACGACATCGGCCCGCCCCTCACTTCGCGCCGAACATCTGGCGCACGTCGACCACCTTCGCCATCGCGATGAGGAGGAAGACGACCGTCGCCAGGAGGACCGAGGCCATCATGGTGCCGACACCCCAGCGCACCGTCTTGAGGACCTGCACGCTCACATATTCCGCGATCATCACGACCTTGCCGCCGCCGAGGATCGCCGGTGTGACGAAGAAGCCGAGGGTGAGGATGAAGACGAGGAGGCCCGCGGCCACGATGCCCGGCATCGAGAGGGGCAGCGTCACCGACAGGAAGGTCCGGCCCGCGCCCGCCCCGAGGGAGCGGGAGGCGTCGGCGAGGCGCGGATCGATGCCCTTCATGTTGGCATAGAGCGGCAGCACCGCGTAGGGCACCATGTAGTGCACCATGCCGATCACGACGGCGAATTCGTTGTAGACCAGCGGCAGCGGCTGATCGATCACGCCCAAGCCGATCAGGGCATTGTTGATGATGCCCTCGGAGCGCAGCAGCGTCAGCCAGGCGAAGGCGCGCACGAGCAGCGAGATCCAGAACGGCACCAGCACGAAGCCGGTGATCCACAGCCGGTGGGTCGGCCCCGCGTGGATCATCACGTAGGCGATCAGATAGCCGAGCGTGATGGCGAAGAAGGTCGTCGTCGCGCAGACGCGGAACGTCGTCAGGAGCACGCGCTGGAGCGATTCACTCGAGGCGAGGCGCGCATAATTCCCGAAGCCGAGCGTCGGGTCGCTGAAACTCAGCCATAGAACCTGGCCGATGGGCACGACATAGAACACCGCCAGCACCGCCAGAAACGGCAGCACCAGCAGCCACGGACTACTCGGCAGGCGGACGGCCAGTGGCCGCCCCCCCGCCGCCGCTACGGCCACACGAGACATCGAACCGATCAGCCCGCGAAGAGGTCGAGGAAGTCGTTCTGCACGGTGTCGTAGTTCTCGGCGTACCACGCCGTCCCGACCGGGATCTGGCGCTTGAAGTTCGCCTCGAAGGCGCAGTTGATCTTCTCGAGCTCGGGCGTCATCAGCTTGTCGGCGGCCGGGTTGGCCGGGCCGTTGCCGAGGAGCTTCAAGAGTTCGACCTGCCGCTCCGGGATCTGGGTGGAGGCGATGAACTTCCACACCTCGGCGCCGGCCGGGTTGCCCTTGAGCACGGGCCAGACGCCCGGCGCGATGATGCCCTGATCCCACGACCAGGAGATCTTGCCCTTCGATTCACGGTCGAGCACAGAGGCGCGGGTCGACCAGATCGAGCCCATGACGACCTCGCCGTCGCGGAAGAGCTGCTGGCTCGCCGCGCCGCCGCCCCACAGCACGAACTGATCCTTGTGCTCCTTGATGATCGAGAAGGCCTTCTCGACGTCGAGCGGATAGAGCTTGTCCGGCTCGACGCCGGAGCCGAGCAGTACCGCCTCGAGCGAGCCGACGAGCCATTTGTACATGGCGCGCTTGCCCGGGAAGTCCTTGAAGTTCAGATAATCCTTGTAGCCGTTCGGCACCTTGCCGCCGGTCTTGTCGAGATTGTAGCCGTTGACAGTCGAGTAGAAATAGGTCGCGAGCCCATATTCATAGACGAATTCGGGGCGGACCTTGTTCTTATCGACGATGCTGTAATCGTATTTCTGGATGAGGTCCTGCTTGGACAGGATGGGAAGGTAGTAGGCGTCGCCGTCGGTCAGATCCCAGATGATCTTGCCGCTCTCTTCCATCGCCTTGATGGCGCCGGCGGTCGGTTCACCGCCGATGATCGACACCTTGATGCCGGTATCCTTGGTGAACGGCTCGCCCCAGGCCTTGCCCCAGGTCGGCACGGCATCACCGCCGAAATTGACGACGACGATCTCCTTGGCCTCCGCCATCGCCTTCGAGCTCGACATCACGGCCGGTGCGAAGCCGATCGCCGCCAGCGCACCAAGGAAGGAGCGCCGGTCGATCTCGCCCTTCGCCAGGCGTTCGATGCCCATCTCGACGAGATCGGCCGCAAAACGGGATGCGGACATGGATATTCCCCTCTTGTGTCGCAGCCTTCGGCTGCGTTCGCTGCTCTGGAATCCGGACCTTTTGGCCCTTGTCGTCTTTCGGCGCGCTCGCGCGGCCGTCTTATCCGAGTGACCGCTTGGCGGTCGCGGCCCAACGCTAGCAAGCGATGTGCCATATCGTATGAGCACATTGGCCGGGTTCCCCGCCGGCCGATGCGTCGAAAATTCAGGCGGCGACCTCGTCGGCGAGGACCACCGTCGCGTTCGAGGGCCAGCTCACCCAAGTCTCCGCACCGGCGACCGGCGTGCCGCCCTCGGACCAGGCCGGCATGGTCACGGCGAGGCGGCCGAGCGCCTCGGTCTCGACCGACACGTGCAGGTTCGCGCCGAGATAGGTGACGTCGGCGATGGTCCCACGGACGCTGTTGAGATCTTCCCGCGCCGCAGGGGCGAGCTTGAGCTTTTCCGGCCGCAGGGCGAAGGCGACGTCGCGCCCGGCCGCGCAGTCCTCCGCCGCGGCGCCGCGATGGCGGATGCGCGCTCCGGCGACATCGATCACGATCGCCTCCCCGTCCCGGCCCGCGACCTTGCCCGCGAAGCAATTGCTGGTGCCCAGGAAATTGGCGACGAAGCGGGTCCGCGGCCGCTCGTAGAGCTCGTCCGGCCGCCCCGCCTGGATGATGTGGCCTCCGTCCACGATCGCGATGCGATCGGACATCGAGAGGGCCTCTTCCTGGTCGTGCGTGACGTAGACGAAGGTGGTGCCGAGTTCCTGATGCAGCGTCTTGAACTCGGCCTGCACCTCGGCGCGGAGCTTGCGATCGAGGGCGCCGAGCGGCTCGTCGAACAGCACCACCAGCGGATCGAACACCAGGGCGCGGGCGATGGCGACGCGCTGCTGCTGGCCACCCGACAATTGCCTGGGATAGCGCTCGCCGAAACCGCCGAGCCGCACCAGCGACATGGCCCATGCCACGCGGCGGGCGATCTCGTCCTTTGCCACCGACCGCACCTTCAGCGGATAGGCGATGTTGTCGGCGACCGTCATGTGCGGGAACAGGGCGTAACCCTGGAACACCATGCCGAAATTGCGCCGCTCGGGCGGCAGGTGGGTCACGTCCTGGTCGTCCACCTCGATATGCCCGGACGTCGGCATCACGAAGCCGGCCAGCATCATCAGGAGCGTGGTCTTGCCGGAGCCCGACGGGCCCAGCAACGTCAGGAATTCGCCGCGCGCGATGTCGAGCGATACATTGTCCACGGCACTCAACGCGCCGTATTTCTTGACGAGATTGACAAGGCGTAGACTATGGGCGCGACGGGACCCGTCTGCACGCGCCGCAAAAGTGGATTTGTCGGTCGATTGCAACGCGAAGTCCCTTATGAACCCGAAGGGGAGAGGGGAGGCTCTTCACCAGCGTGAACCGAGCATGACAGCGATCGGCGACGTTCGCAAGCGCACTTTCAAGGCTTGAATGCCCTGCATGCGGCACCGTGGACCAGCCAGGGACGGCTGTAGCGGGCCGCTCAGGCGTTGCCAGATCGCGGCTCCTGTTTCATGATGGTGAAAACGATGGAGCCTTCCGATGAACTCGCCGATCCCCCGCGTGCAGGCCGCGCGAACCGAACGTTCGCAGCGCATCGAACTCGCGGCGTGTTACCGCCTGCTCGCCCATCACCGCATGACGGACCAGATCTACACCCACGCGACGGTGCGCGTGCCGGGCGAGACGGGTCGCTTCCTGATCAATCCCTACGGCTATCGGTGGGATGAAATCACCGCCTCTTCGCTCGTCAAGATCGACGTCGAAGGCAACAAGGTGGCCCCCTCCCCGCACCGGGTAAATCCCGCCGGGTTCGTCATCCACAGCGCGGTGCATCTCGCCCGCGAGGACGCCGCCTGCGTGATCCACACCCACACCCGCGCCGGCATGGCCGTCTCGGCCCTCGCGGATGGCCTCTTACCGCTCAACCAGATCGCCATGGGCTTCACCGGCCACGTCGGCTACCACGATTATGAGGGCATCGCCCTCAATCTCGGCGAGCGCGAGCGCATCATCGCCGATCTCGGCGACCACCGCGCCCTGATCCTGCGCAATCACGGCCTCCTTACCGTCGGGCGTTCCGTCGCCGAGGCCTTCAACCTGATGTACTATCTGAACCTCGCCTGCGAAATTCAGGTGGCGACTTTGTCGATGGGCCGGCCGCTGCACATGCCGACGGCCGACATCGAGGCCCTCGTCGCGGCCCAGACCGACCAGATGTCGTTCGACGACGGCGATCTCGAGCTCGAATGGGACGCCAATCTCCGCCTCGTCGAGCGGCTCGACCCTTCCTACAAAGACTGAGATCACGCAACGACTGAGATCACGGCGCTCCGGCCTCCGCCCGGGTTGCGACCTGGGCCTTCGACAGCTGGACCGCTCGACGGGAGAGTTGCAGCGGCTCGGAACGCCTCTCGCGCCGCCGCGCCGGAAGAAATCTGGCCGGATGCCGCTCCGCCGGGGCGCTCGCCGATTGCGAGCGCAGCTCGTGCGCTTTACGCATATCGTAAGGTTCCCTTGCGAGTCGCGGTCTGCAGCCAGATGGATTCCTTCTTTATCGGTCTCGGCGTCTTCGTCCTCGTCGCGTTCGGGACGCTGCTCGGCATGCGATTGCAGCGCTATCTGCCGGTCCATCACCGCGATGACCGGACCCGTGACGTCGTCAATCTCGGCATCGGCATGGTCGCCGCCATGGCCTCGCTCGTGCTCGGCCTCCTGATCGCCTCGGTCAAAGGCAATTTCGATACGGCCTCCGCCGATACAAAGACTCTGGCCGGCGACTACATTCTGATCAACGTCACGCTCCACGAATACGGACGCGATGCGGAGCCCGTCTTGAAGCTGCTGCGGTCGAACGTCCATTATGCGGCATGGATCCTCGGCTTTCCCGAGCAGCGGCCGCCGAAGCCGGCGGTCCATTTCACGGACGTCCTGCAGGCCATCCGCCTCCTTAAACCGACCGATCAGGCGCAGACCGACGCCAGAAGCTACGCCCTTCAGCTCACCGTCGATGTCGGCAAGCTGTTCAACGCATTGCGAGGTGACGCGTCCGGATCGGTTCCACCGCTCCTCTTGATCGTCCTGTCGGGCTGGCTTTTCATCATCTTCCTCTCCTTCGGCCTCTTCGCACCACGAAACCCAGTCGCGACGATCACACTCATCATCTGTGCGGCCTCGATCGGGGATGCGTTTACCTGATCGACGAAATGAGCACGCCGTTCGACGGGCTCATCAAGGTACCGGACTCGGTCTTCATGCGGGCGGTGCGGGACGTCGAGAAGACCGACGCCAAGACGCCCGTGGCGACCACGACGAACAGCGGCAACGACGGCCAGGAGGATCCAGAGTAGCCGCCGCGTCCCCGCCGATGCATTGCCCAGTCGTCGGACCTGCCATGCCGAAAAGGGCCTCGCCGAAACCCCTCCGTTGAACGATCTATTAGGGCGCGCCCGGCCGGCGTGATGTTGCGGCCGACCGCGGAGGATTGCCGTGTCGGATCGCTCCCCCCTCTCCCCCGAGGACGCCTTCGAGGCCTCCGACATCGAGACGCCGAGCGCCCTCGAGGTCGCCGATCCGATCATCGAGACGGTCGCGCTCATCGAGCATGGCACGCCCGAATTCCGGCGCACCAACCTGGCGCTGTTCGCCGCTGGCTTCGCGACCTTCGCCCTGCTCTATTGCGTACAGCCGCTGTTCCCGGTCTTCACCCGCGATTTCGGCGCGACGCCGGTGCACGCGAGCCTCGCCTTGTCGCTGACGACGGGCTTTCTCGCCGTCTCGCTCCTGTTCGCGGGCTCGGTCTCGGAGATCGTCGGCCGCAAGCCCATCATGGTCGCCTCGCTGTTCGTCTCGGCCGGATTGACGATCGTCTCCTCCGTCGCCCCGACATGGGCCGTCTTCCTGACCATCCGCGCCCTCGAAGGGATCACGCTCAGCGGCCTGCCGGCGGTCGCGATGGCCTATCTCGGGGAGGAGATCCATCCCCGCTCGATCGGGCTCGCGATGGGGCTCTATATCGGCGGCAGCGCGTTCGGCGGCATGGCGGGCCGGTTCCTCTCCGGCGCCTTGTCGGACGCGATCCATTGGCGGGTGGCGATCGCCGTGATCGGCGGGCTCGGGCTCCTCTCCGCCATCGCGTTCTGGCGCAGCCTGCCCGCCTCGCTCCATTTCGAGGCGCAGGCGCGCTCGCTCCGTGCCCTCGCCCGCTCCTTCGCCGGCCACCTGCGCGATCCGGCGATGCGGCTTCTGTTCGCCGAATCGTTCCTGCTGATGGGCAGCTTCGTCACGCTCTACAATTATGCGGGCTACCGCCTCGTCGCCCCGCCCTATCATCTGAGCCAGACCGCGATCGGCGCAATCTTCCTCGTCTACCTGATCGGCACGTTCTCGTCGGCCTGGGTCGGCAACCTCGCCGGCCGGCTCGGCCGCCGCAAGGTGTTCTGGGCGACGCTCGTCATCATGATGGCGGGCGCAGCGCTGACCCTCGCCCAGCCGCTCCCCGTCATCATCGCCGGCATCGCGGTGTTCACGTTCGGCTTCTTCGGTGGCCACTCGATCGCCTCGAGCTGGGTCGGCCGGCGCGCGACGAGCGCCAAGGCGCAGGCCTCTTCGCTCTATCTCTTCGCCTATTATGGCGGATCGAGCCTGGTCGGCTCCGCAGGCGGCCTGTTCTTCACCGCCTTCGCATGGCCGGGCGTGGTCGGGCTCGTCGTGGCCCTGCTCCTCATCGCGCTCGCCGGCGCGATCGCGCTCGCGCGCCTGCCGGCCCTCGCCCCGCCCGACCGGCTGTCGTGACGACGGGCCGTCCGCGGGCCTATCGGTTGATCGTCGAGCCGATGTGGGCCACGACGAGCCCGAACATACCCGCGAGCATCAAGACGAGCGACGGCAGGACAAAGCCGCCACGAAGCACGAGCACCATGCCGAGCAGGCCGAGCAGGATCGACCCGACGATCACCGCGCTCGACGCGACCCTGCCGAACGCGGGGCGCCGGCCGGCGCCGGCGCGCACCGCAAGCGCGGTCGCGGCCCCCGGCTTCGTCAGGGTCGGCTCGACGCGCACGAGGACGGCCCCGCCGACCGGGGCCGGCGTTGCGGGCTCGGATATCCCCGCGCCACGCACCCAGAATTGATCCGCGGACAGGCGCGCCAGGCCGCGCGCCTCGGCGCCGTTCGGCGCGAGACCGACGAGGCCGGCGGCGACCCCACGGTCGCGGCTCGATCCAACCCGGCCGACCAACCACGTGGCGATCCGCTCGGCCGCGCCCTCGTAGAGTTTGGCGGGGTGGGCGGTCGCGAGAATGGCGCCTATGCCGCGCGGCGGGCCTTGGGCGAGGAGCGAGACGATCGGCTCGAGACTGGCCGCGTGACCGCCGCGCGGCGCATAGAGATGCGCCTCGTCGATGAAGACGACGATCGGGCGCCAGCTCGACCGTGGCAAATCCAGAAGAGCCAGAATGAAGCGCGCGATGAACGCCGTGCGCTCGGCCGCAGGCAGCGCGTGGATTTGCAAGATCGCGCTCTTGCCCGCGCGCAGCACCTCTTCGAGGATCGAGTCCGGGCGCATGCGCAGCGGGATCTGCGCATAATCCCCGCCGACGATCATGTAAGGGAACGCTTCGGCGAGGGTGTGAAATGCGTTCTCCACGTCGAAGACGAACTGGAGCGGGTCCTGGGGACGTCCCGCGTGCGCGCATTCGAGGATCTTCCGGGCCGCGAGGCCCCGGCCTGGTCCGCTTTCATCGACGATGCCGATCGCAACGCCGCGCGCCGGGTCAAATTCGAAGGGGACCGAGCGGGCGTCCGCGACGATCCGTGCAAAAGGCCTGGTCATGAACGCGCCCGTTCCCTCCGTGCCGGTCAGCACCGCGTCGCCCAGCTTAGCCGAGCGCCTCATCCGCCGCATCAAGAGCGAGCCGCCGCCCCACGCACCGGCCCGGCGGGCTTGTGCCTACTTCGACTGGAGCGTCGCCACGGCCTTGTCGATCGCCTTCGGCGTGAAGGTCCCGACCTGCGTGTACATGGTCTCGTAGACGGCCATCGGCTTGCCGTAGGCGTCCTCGATTTCCTCCGGCTTGCCGGTCGCATAGTCGCCGAGCACGAACACCTTGCCCTTCGCCTCGGGGAACATCGCGACAAGCCGGTCGCGGTGGCCGGCCGTCATGGTCAGGATGAGGTCGGCGTGGCGCACATCGTTGATCGTGACCTGCTGCGCCGTGTGGTGGGAGACGTCCATGCCGTCCTTCGCCAGCAGCACGGCGGCATTCGGCTCCGGCGTCACGTTGAAGGGGTTGAGATCAACAGCGCGGGAGATGACGACGACGTCGAGATGCTTCGCGGCGATGTATTTGTCGGCGATCGCTTCCGCGGTGACGCTGCGGCCGGTGTTGCCGGTATCGACGAAGGCGATCTTCACCGGCCCCGCGGCGAAGGCGACCGTGCTCGCGCAAACGGTGAGGACAAGACCCAGAACAGCCGACTTCGACATCGCCGAACGTCCCTCTTGGAGAAAGACGGAAGGCTTAAGCGGCCATTGTTACAAGGGCATGGACATTGGGGCATGGAGATCGGACGAAGCCCCGACGCCGTGTGGGCACCACCGCCTGCTCGACCGCGTCAGTCCTCGAACCGGCCTGTCCCCTCGCGGTCGCGTTCGTAGAGTTTGGTGCCGGGAAAGGGCGGCAGCCAGGATTCGCGGCGGATGACCCAGCTCTCGTAGGTCGGCGCGAACTGATCGGTCTTGTCGAGGGAGCCGAGATAGATCTCGACCTCGTCGCCGCTCACCGCGAACACCGACGCGCCGCAGCGCGGACAGAAATGCCGCCCCGCATAATCGCGCGTCTCGCCGTCGATGGAGACCGCCGTCTTCGGAAAGATCGCCGAGGCATGAAACAGCGCGCCGTGATGCTTGCGGCATTCGAAGCAATGACAGACCCCGACCCGATAGGGGCGCCCCGTCGCCACGAAGGTGACGTCGCCGCACACGCATCCGCCGCTATAGCGCTCCATGGAAGGGCCTCCCGCAAGGACACGAACAATACCACCCACACGGGGAAAGATCGGCGAGCGGAGAGAACATCGCAAGCAAGGCGACGCCGAGGACGGATGGATCAGGCATCAAAGAGACGATCGCCCGCGGCGCGAAATCGCGGCACGTCAGGACGGATCATAAGGCCTGCAAGAGAAATGGCGCTCCCTAGGGGACTCGAACCCCTGTTTTCGCCGTGAGAGGGCGACGTCCTAGACCGCTAGACGAAGGGAGCAGGCGAGAGCGGCGTGCGCTCTCGTGGACGGCCGTGTCTCTACCCGCTCGGCCGGCGGCTGGCAAGAGCGATGTGCCGGTTTTTCGCCGCGACAGGATTTATCCACCGCCTGCTCCCCCGGCGACGCCCTCCCCGCCGCTCGGCGGCGGCCCTCGGCTGAAGGGCGGGGCCGCCGCGACGAACCGAACCGTTCGGCCCGATCCCAGCCGTGGATCAGGGACGGGCGAGGGTCAGGGGCAAGATAGGGTCAGGGATGAGAACGGGTCTGGGGCAAGAACGGGTCGGCGAATGGGCCCGGGAGCGGCGGCAAAGACGCCTACGGGAACGTCAGCGTGAAGCGGAACAGGCCGTCGTCCGAGCAGGTCGCCTCCGCTCGGCCGCCGTGCAGGACCATGATGGCCTGCACGATCGCGAGGCCGAGGCCGTTCGATTCCGTGGCGTCGTTGCGGGCGGGATCGACCCGGTAGAACCGGTCGAAGACCCGGGCGAGCTGCTCCCCAGACAAGGGATGCCCGTGGTTCTCGACGACGACGCGGGCGCCGCCGCCATCGGCCGTGCCGACGACCCGCACGAGGCTCCCCGTGGTGCCGTGGCGGACCGCGTTCACGACGAGATTGCCGACGGCTCGGCGAAAAAGTTCGGCATTGGCCGTGATTGTACCGTCGGCCTCGACCGCGAAGCGGATGCCGCGCTCCGCGGCGGGCCCTTCGAAATAATCGGTGATCCGCTCGAGCTCGACGGCGAGCGAGAGCTCGCTGCGATCGAGGTCGGCGGCGGCGTTGTCGGCACGGGCCAGAAACAGGATGTTGTCGCTGAGGCGCCGCAGCCGTTCGAGCTCTTCGAGGTTCGATTCGAGGACCTCGCGATAATCCTCCCCCGCCCGCGGCTGGCCGAGCGCGACCTGGGTCTGGCCAATCAGGACGCCGAGCGGCGTGCGGATCTCGTGGGCGAGATCGGCGGAGAATTGCGACAGCCGCTGATAGCCGGCGGCGAGCCGGTCGAGCATGGCGTTGATCGCCTCGGCGAGACCGGCGAGTTCGGCCGGCGCCGCGGCGACGTCGAAGCGCAGATCCATCCGCCCCGGGGCGATCTCTTCGGCGCGCGCCGCCATCCGGCGCAAGGGACGCATGCCCCGGCGCAGCGCGACGAAGGTGAGGAGCGACGCGGCTGCGACGGCGAGCGCGGTCACCAGCACAATCTGCCGGCGCAGCGCGTCGAGCATCACGGCTTCGCCGCTCATCGGATGGCCAACCAGGATCTCGACCGGGCTCCCGTCCGCCGCCGCGCGCACGATCGTCGACGCCCATACGACCGCGAGTCCGTCGGGCGTGACGGTCCGCTGCGGCACCTCCGGCGCGCCCCGCTCTTCCGGCCGGATCGGCGGCAGCGGCAGGTGATCCGGATTGACCTCGACGAGAACGCCGCCGTCGGGCTTGCGGAACACAAGCACGTCCTGCTCGGCGCCGAGCATGTTGGCGATCAGGAGCGGCCGATCGCGGAGTTGGTCGGCCGAATACATCTCGTGGATCAGGCGGCCGAAATAGGCGGCGCGGCCCACCACCATCGTCTCGACCCGGCGGTCCATGGCAAAGCGGACCGAATAATCGAGCGAAAGCCCGAACACGACCATCACGGTCGAGATGATGAGCGCACAGGCCGCCGCCGCCCTGAGCGTGAGCGAGGAGTGGGCGCCGATCATCACGGGTCCACGCTGAGCGAGTAGCCGACACTGCGGACGGTTGCGATCAGCTTGCGTTCGAAGGGTGCGTCGACCTTGGCGCGCAGCCGTTTGACCGCGACGTCGACGACGTTGGTGTCGCTGTCGAAGTTCATGTCCCAGACTTCGGATGCGATCTGGGTGCGCGTGAGCACCTCGCCCTGCCGCCGCAGCAGCAGGTGCAGCAGCATGAATTCCTTGTTGGTCAGCGGGATCTCGACGCCATCCCGCGTCACCTTGCGGCGCACCACGTCGAGGCGCAGGTCGGCGACCTCGAAGACCTCGATTTCCCGGGTCGATCCGCGCCTGAGGATGGTGCGGATGCGCAGTTCGAGCTCCACGAACGAGAACGGCTTGACGAGATAATCGTCCGCCCCGAGGCGCAGGCCGCGGATACGGTCGTTCACCTCGTCGCGGGCCGAGAGGAAGATGATCGGCACGTCGCGTTTGGCGCGAAGCTGACGGATCACCTCCCAGCCGTCGAGGCCGGGCAGCATGACGTCGAGCACCACGAGTTCGTAATCCTGCTCGAGCGCCCGGTAGAGGCCGTCGACGCCGTCGCGCGCGATATCGACCACGTAGCCGTGTTCCTTGAGACCCTTGCGCAGATAGTCTCCGGTCTTCGGATCGTCTTCGATGATGAGGATGGTCACGGCCTCGGCTCCACAACCCGCCACGATTGACCGACGGAAAGGGTCTCCTCGCTGACCGGAGCATGACAGATTTGTCATTCGCCGGTCATCGGGCCCGCCCCTCCCCGCCGCCTAATGTCATCTCCGCCGCTTCGAGAGCGACGCAATGCGAGGATGACATGATGAACGCGTTCAAGTTGGCCCTGAGCGGGGCCGTAATCGCCATGACGATCGCCGGCGGGACGATGGCGGCCTCGGCGGAGCAGGCGATCCCGAGCCGGGTTCGCGGCACGATCACCGCCGTGAGCCCCGACAGCCTCGAGGTCCACACCCGAGACGGCAAGGACGTCCAAGTGGCGCTCACGAAGGAGACGTCGGTGGCCGCGATCGAGCTAACGACCCTCGATGCCATCAAGCCAGACAGCTATATCGGCACCGCGGCCGCCCCGCAGCCCGATGGTTCGCTGAAGGCCCTCGAGGTCCACATCTTCCCCGCCTCCATGCGCGGCGCCGGGGAAGGCACCCGTCCCTGGGATCTGACGCCCAACAGCACGATGACGAACGGCGCCGTCGGCAGCATCGTCGGCAGCGACGGCCGCACGCTGACGGTCAAATATCAGAACGGGGAGAAGAAGGTCTTCGTCCCGGCCGACGTGCCGATCGTGTCCATCGTCCCGGCCGACCGCACCCTCCTCAAGGCCGGCGTGAAGGCGGTCCTGCTCGCCACGAAGAACGCCGACGGCTCGCTCGTCGCCCGATCGGTCAGCGTCGGCACCAACGGTGCCGCCCCGCCGATGTGAGGGCGCATCGATGAGCCGTCACGCCGACACGGGACGCACCGCCGGGCTTTCGCCGGCGGTGCGGATCACCCACTGGGTCAACCTCGTCGCCATGGTCTCAATGGTGATGAGCGGCCTCGGAATCTACAACGCCTATCCGATCCTACCCTTCCATTTCCCGGCTTGGGCGACGCTCGGCGGATGGCTCGGCGGATCGACGATCTGGCATTTCGCCGCCATGTGGCTGCTCGTTGCAAACGCCGCGATCTATCTCGGCTACGGGCTCCTCAGCGGCACCCTGCGGCGCCGCCTGTTCCCGATCCGCCTCGCAGACGGCCTCGAAGACCTCAAGCTGGCGCTGACATTCCGCCTGAAGCACGACGGCGGCGGCTACAACACCATTCAGAAGGCCCTCTATGTGGGCGTCCTCGGGGCCGGCGTCCTCATGGTCGCCTCGGGCCTCGCCATCTGGAAGCCGGTCCAGTTCGCCTGGCTGACCGCCCTGTTCGGCGGCTTCGCGACCGCCCGCATCGTCCATTTCGCCGGCATGAGCGCCATCGTCGCCTTCACCGTCGTCCATGTTGCCATGGTGGCGATCGTCCCGAGCACGCTCCGCACCATGACGATCGGCGCACCGCGCCCGAAAGACGGGGAGACCAAAGATGAGTGACGAAACCATGCCTCCCTCGCGCGCAGCAGCCAGCCAACCCAGGCCGAGACGGCGCGTCGCCGCGGGCCTCGATGCGAAAGACCACCGGACGGGTCTGCGCAACCTCGAGCGCCGGCTTTTTCTGCGTTCGTCCCTCTCGCTTGGGGCCGTCGCCCTGCTGTCCGGCTGCAACCTTCAGGACGGCGATACGGTCGACAAAGTCTTGTGGGCAATGTCGCGCTGGAACGACCGCGTGCAGGCGTGGCTGTTCGATCCTGCGCGGCTTGCCCCGACCTACACCGCGGCGGACATCACGAACCCGTTTCCCTTCAACGCCTTCTATCCGATCGACGACGTCCCCGACGTCGACCCATCGGACTTCCGGCTCCAGGTCTCCGGTCGGGTCGAATCGAAACGGCCCTGGAGTCTCGCGGATTTGCGGACGCTCCCCCAAACGAGCCAGATCACGCGGCACGTCTGCATCGAGGGCTGGAGCGCCATCGGCGAATGGGGCGGCGTGCCGTTCCGGACCTTCCTCGAGCGCATCGGCGCCGACCTCACCGCGCGCTATGTCGGGTTCAAGTGCGCCGACCGCTATTATACGAGCCTCGACATGCCGACCGCGCTGCACCCGCAGACGCAGCTCACGCTCGATTTCGGCCGCGCGGTGCTGCCCGCAGAATACGGCTTTCCCCTGAAGCTGCGTGTCCCCACCAAGCTCGGCTTTAAAAATCCGAAATATATCGCCGAGATCTTCGTCACCAACGACTATCCGGGCGGCTACTGGGAAGACCAGGGCTACAACTGGTTCAGCGGGCTGTGATTTTCGGCTTTGCCGGCGCGCGCATAGGTGGCCCGGCAAAGCTCGAAGCCCATCGCATTCCGCCCGGCTTCGCCCGCGAGACCGAGTAGTTTCAACCAGTTCGCGGGGCTTTTGCGGCGATTGCGCGGCGACGTATCACGAATTCGTGAGGCCTTGCCCTTAGAGGGATTCTATGGGCATGATTCAGTGCGCCAAAACGACACACAACAGGCGCACGCCGGCCGCGAAGGAACTCTCGGACGCCGGTTTTGTCGGCCCCTCGGCGAAGGTTCAGGGCCGACACGGCATTCGACCATCGAGACCGGCGATGATCGGCACGCGCCGTGCGGGGCCACTGGTCCCGACGGTCGCTGCTCAGGGAGCGACGCCATGACGGAACCACGCTGCGCCTTGCGCGCGGGCGACTGTGTATTGTTGCCCACTTCGAACCGACCCGCCCCGACCTCGAGCTTGCACCGTCGTGCCGCGCGGTCCGTCTCGCCGGCACACATCTCGGTTATCCCCGGCGCCTCCGCCTCTCTGCCGATCGGTGGGTGCTGAGATGGGCAAGCCAATGACGGTGAAGCGCGGCAACCCTCTGCCCGCCGGGATTCGGACCGGTGAAACCCGCACCGGAGAGATCCGGCGCCCGCGGCTCTCCGATTACGAGCCGGTGCCGCCCCCGGTCGACTTCAACTTCGAGGAATGGCTCGCGGTCGCCCGCCGCCCGTCGGGCCGCGGCCGGCGCTGGCGCCATCCCCGGATCGCCCTCACCGGCTTTCTGATCGCCTGCCTCGGTGCCGCGATCGCCTCGGGATGGCTGGCGGTCGTGCTGGTGGACGCCACCCTCGGCCGCTGATCGCGTCCGGCCCGGCCGCTTTCCGACCGATCTGCAACGGCGGCCGGTCATGGCCGCTGGATCAATCCGGTATGGCCGGGGACCGTCGTCCCTCAGCCGGCGGGGTGCAGCATGGGGGTTGGACAGGATCGCCGGCCATGCCGAAGCGGTCCGAACCGGGAATGGCCGGAGGAGGCCGTACCGAGTGCAGCCGCCTGGCCGAGTGTTCACCGCGGTTTCAGAATGATCGGCCTATCTAAGTCCGGTTTGCACTTGGAGGCCGTGCCATGAAGAAGTCCACTGTGATCGCCATTTGCGTCGGGACGATGATTCCGAGTGCGGCATGGGCGATGGCCAATCCCGCATCCGTGTTCTGCGGCAAAATGGGGGGCCACACGGTCAACGCAAAGCTGGCCGACGGCAGCGAGATCAGCCTGTGTTACTTGCCCGGCAACAAGATCGTCGAAGAATGGACCCTGTTCCGGATGTTCGACGGCAAGAAGCCGGCCCCTGGGCGAAATCCGTTCAAGTGACGGCGAATCGCCGGCCGCCACGGCGGCGGCCGACCCGAGCGGGAAGGTCTCGTCGCGAACCGGATTCGCGCAGCCGTCCCCGCCGTTGCTATAGATGTCTCGGCAGCGTGATTTGACGAACCGCCCTGGAGGTGCCGATTTCCTGCGGGCCTGAGTTCCGGGGGCCTTGGGTTCGTCGAGTCGAGATGCCGCACGCGCGTTCGTTTCATCCTGTTGCGTCGAGTGTCACCGGCTTTCTAGCGCCCGGGCGTCCGAAGGCGCGCGCGACGTCGGCACCGTCTCCGACGCCCTCCCCTCCGTCTCGTCCGAACATCCAACGCCTTCGATCGATGGACGTTCAGCCGTGACGGATTCGGACGAGATCGGGACACAGCGTGTCTCGTGGCTCGGGCGTCACATCTATCTCAACAATGGCGTCCTGTTGCTGTCGATGATCGCGATCGTGCTCATCGCGCTCTGGGACGGCCGCGCCGATGCCCTCCGGAGCGCCAAGACCTCGACCGAGAATTTGCAGGAGATGGTCGCTTCCGCGGTCGACAATTATCTCGCCATGGGCGCGTTCGTCGTCGACATGACCGCCAGCGAGATCAGCACGTCGAACGACCCCTCGCCCGATGCCGGTGCGCGGCGAGCGATGCGCCTGCAAAGCGCCCTCGGGCAGATGCGGGGGCCTCGTCCCTGATGGTGTTCGACGGTGCCGGCCAGCTCGTGAGCGGGGCCGGCGATCTGCCGATAGGGTCCGCCCGCGACGCGCTATACCGAGACCTCGCGAGCCAAGCCGGCGCGCGGGCATCGTTGAGCAAGCCCTTCGCCGATCCCGATTCCGATCACATGAGCGTCGCCTTGACCCGGCGATTGTCCAGTCCGGACGGAACGCCTAGCGATCTCGTCGCCCTCACCCTGCGCCTCTCCTACTTTCGCGACCTCTTCGTCAAGCTCGCCGTCGGTGACGGCGGCGCCGTCGCGCTCATCCGCGCCGACGGGACCGTCTTGCTGCGCCAGCCGTCGAGCGGCGCCCTGCGCACGAACGCGGACGTCGCCGATCGCCCCGCCTTCCGCGCCATGCTCGCCGAGCCTTCCGGCTTGATCGATCTCCCCCATGCGACCGCGGGCGCCCCGCGCCTCGTCGCGTTCGGCGCCATTCCGCGCTTCAGCCTCATCGCGGCGGTCTCGACCTCCTACACCTCGATCTATGGCGGGTGGGAATGGCGGGCAATCGCGATGGGCGCGGTGATGTTCGGCGTCTGCTTCCTCGCTCTGATGCTTGCCGTCGCGCTGCGCCAGGAACTCAAACGGCGCGTCCGTGCGGAGACGCATCTGGCGACGCTCGCGATCACCGATCCTCTCACCGGCCTCGCCAACCGCCGCCGCTTCGACGAAGTGCTCGAACGCGAATGGCGGCGCACCGGGCGAACGGGGTCGTCGCTGGCGCTCCTGATGATCGATGCCGACCGCTTCAAGGACCTCAACGACATGTTCGGGCATCTGCGCGGGGACGAGATTCTGCGCGCGCTCGCCCGGATCATCGCGCAGAGTGTCCGGGAAACCGAGGACCTCGCGGCCCGCTATGGCGGAGAGGAGTTCGCGGTGATCCTGCCCGACATCAGTGCGGACGAAGCGCTGCGCGTCGCCGAGCGGATTCGCGTGCGGACGGGGCAGGAGCGTGTTCAGGCGTCACGCAGCGTATCCTGGGATCTCTCGGTCAGCATCGGCGTCGCCTTCGCGCGGCCGGATCTGTCCGCGCAGGCGATCGACCTCATCGAAGCCGCCGACCGCGCCCTCTACGCGGCGAAGGACGGCGGGCGCGATCGCGTCGTGGTCACCATCATGACGGAGCCGGGCGAGGCGCCGCGCCACCAGGATCGCGCCGACGGCGCGGCGCTCAGGTCCCCGGCTGGGTGACGAGGCGGGCGCGCGCGACGACCGAACCGTTGCGCAGATCGACCACGATCGCCATCCGTCCTTCCGGCGCATCGACCACCATGGTGAGGAGATCGCCGCTCGTGTTGGACGACAGGATGGTCGCGCCGGACGGCGCCGGCACGGCGATATCGAGGGGCGCGCCGGTGTGCGCCGTGCTCGGCCTGTTGACCGTGCGGTAGAGGATCGCCGAAAAGACCGCGATGAGACCGGCCGCCATGGTGACGCCGGAGATGCGGACGAGGCGCGTCAAGCGCCGCTGCAGCCGCTCCGCCGCCGGATCGAGCGGCGCTTCTTTCTCGTCTTCGGACATGGAGGTCTTGGTGAGCGGCATGGGCGGGCGAAAAGCCTCCGGACGAAAGACGAGCGGCGACACGACGGGCGGCGAAGACCGCAGCCCCGCGGCACTGGACGCTCCATACGACGGTTCGACCGAGGCGCGCTACCCCGCGCCGACGGCCGAGGAGGATGCCACGCCCGCGGCGGATCTCGATCTCACAGGCGACGCCGAGAATCTGTTCGACGACGAAGCGCTCCTCGACGACGAGGAGGCGGAGGTCGGCGGCGAAGTGGCCGGCGGCTTGATCGAGACCGTGATCGAGGACGGGACCCCGACCGGACGGCTCGATGCCGTCCTCGCCGCCCGCTTGGTCGAAGCGCTCGGCCCCGAGGCGCCGAGCCGCGCACGGCTTCAGGCGCTGGTGAAGGCCGGGAAAGTCACTGTCGACGGCCGGATCGTGCACGAATCGAGCCGAAAGATCGGCGCGGGTGCGCGGATCGCGGTGGAATTGCCCCCGCCCGAGCCGGCGACGCCGGAGCCCGAGGCGATTCCCCTCGACGTCGTCTATGAGGACGAAGCCCTGATCGTGATCGACAAGCCGGCGGGGCTCGTCGTCCATCCGGCGGCGGGTCACGCCCGCGGCACCCTCGTCAACGCCCTCCTGCACCATTGCGGCGACGATCTTTCGGGCATCGGCGGCGTGCGGCGGCCGGGCATCGTGCACCGGCTCGACAAGGACACGTCCGGCCTGCTCGTCGTCGCCAAGACCGACCGCGCCCACCGGGGGCTCGCCGCACAGTTCGCCGATCACGGGCGAACGGGCGCGCTCGAACGGGCGTACATCGCTCTCGTCTGGGGGGCACCGCGCGCCGGCGGCGGAACCATCGACGCCCCCCTCGCCCGCTCGACCGCGAACCGCCAACGCCGTGCGGTGGCGAGGTCGGGCGGCAAGGAGGCCGTCACCCATTATACGGTGCTCGAGCGCTTCGGCAGCGGCGACGAGCCGATCGCCTCGCTCATCGAATGCCGGCTGGAGACCGGCCGGACCCATCAGATTCGCGTCCACATGGCCCACATCGGCCATCCCCTCGTCGGCGACGAGGAATATGGCGCGGGCTTCCGCACCAAGGTGAACCGCCTTCCGGAGCCGGCGCACTCCCTGGCGGCGGCATTCGGCCGGCAGGCGCTGCACGCCGCGGTTCTCGCCTTCGAGCATCCCGTCACCGGCGAGATCCTGGAGTTCGAGAGCGATCTGCCGGACGATCTCGCAGCGCTGGTCGAGGCTTTCCGGGCCATCCCGTGAAGCGCGCGCCCATCACTCGATGACGGCACCGTGAAGCGAGCGGCCGCGGTGCCGCCTCCGAAAAGGGTCGCGCTTTCGACATAAACGGCGTTATAGTCGGACGGTGCAGCGTGCCGAGAGAACGCCTTCCTGCGCCCAACCCCATCGGGAAATCCCGATGAAGGGCGAGGAACTGGAGGCCCGCCGCAGCCCTTCTCCGAGAAGAGGTGCGGTGTGTCGCATGGGCGCTGCGCGGGTCCTGCCCGACCGGGGGGACACGACTCGAACTCGAGGAGGGCGCAATCATGGCCCAACCGTCTCTTCCCGCGATCGCTGCCGGCGAAGGCGGCCTGTCGCGTTATCTCGAAGAGATCCGGCGGTTCCCGATGCTGGAGCCGCAGGAAGAATACATGCTCGCCAAGCGCTACAAGGAACACGACGATCCGGCGGCGGCGCATAAGCTCGTGACTTCGCATCTGCGCCTCGTGGCGAAGATCGCGATGGGCTATCGCGGCTACGGCCTGCCGATCGGCGAGGTGATCTCCGAAGGCAATGTCGGCCTGATGCAGGCCGTGAAGCGGTTCGAGCCCGACAAGGGCTTCCGCCTCGCCACCTACGCGATGTGGTGGATCAAGGCCGCAATTCAAGAATATATCCTGCGCTCGTGGAGCCTCGTGAAGATGGGCACCACGGCGAGCCAGAAGCGGCTGTTCTTCAACCTGCGCAAGGTGAAGGGTCAGATCCAGGCGCTCGAGGACGGCGATCTTCGCCCCGAACAGGTCGCCCAGATCGCGACCAAGCTCGGTGTCAGCGAGGAGGACGTCATTTCGATGAACCGTCGCCTCTCCGGCGACGCCTCGCTCAACGCGCCGATCCGCGCCGATTCCGAATCCGGCGAGTGGCAAGACTGGCTCGTGGACGAGTCCTCGACCCAGGAACAGGTGCTGGCGGAGAGCGAGGAGCTCGCGAACCGCAAGCAGCTCCTGAAGAACGCCCTCGGCGTCCTGAACGACCGCGAGCGCCGCATCTTCGAAGCGCGCCGCCTGTCGGACGACCCGATCACGCTCGAGGATCTCTCGACGGAATTCGGCGTTAGCCGGGAGCGCGTGCGTCAGATCGAAGTGCGCGCCTTCGAGAAGGTCCAGGACGCGGTCCGCGATGCGGCACGCGAGATGGAGCGGCCTCGCCGCGAACTCGAGCGCCCTCAGGCCGCGATCGGCGCGTAAGGGTGGGGCACGGCGGCACTGCCGTGCCGTTCCTCCCCTCCCGTCGGCCCTTTCGGTGAAGGGGCGCGAAGGGCGGACGAGGCGGTAAGGTTCAACGCCGAGCGTTGTGACAAAGCCTTTTCCAAAGATGACCGTTGACGTGATGGCCCCTCGTCCGGCACTTCGCGCCACCTTCTCGCCGCTCGCGGGGAGAAGGAAGGATGGGTACCGTCTCGTCTCAATCGCATCCTCGCCCGGCAGTGCCGGGCGTTTTTGTATGCGGGTGGAGCTTCGCCCGCGCCCTATTCGGCGTGCTTGTGCCGGACGCGCTGGACCAGGAGCCAAAGCCCGACGATGACTGGCGGCACTGCGATCGCGCTCGCGATCGCCGGATCGACGGGGAAGCCCGCTTCGTGCAGGCCCTCGGCGACTTTGCCGATCAGCGCCACGACATAATAGGTGATGGCCGCGACCGAGAGGCCCTCCACCGTCTGCTGCAGTCGGAGTTGAAGCCGCGCGCGCAGGTTCATCGACAGGAGGAGGTCGCGGTTCTGCTGTTCGAGCTCGACGTCCACGCGGGTGCGCAAGAGGTTGGCGGCGCGGGCGATGCGGGTGGCGAGCGAGGCTTGGCGATCCTCGATCGCCTTGCAGGTGCGCATCGCCGGACCGAAGCGGCGCTGCAGGAAGCCCTGCCAACTGCCGTATCCCGGGAGCCGCTCCTCCTGAACCGAGGCAAGCCGTTCGTTGACGATCTCGTTGTAGGCGCGGGTCGCCGCGAAGCGGTAGGCGGAGGCCGCCGCTTCCGCCTCGATCTCGGCGGCGAGGCGCGACAGCCGTTCAAGCAACACTTGGTTGTCTTCGAGCCCACGGGCGGTGCGCATCGCACCCGAAATCTCGACGAGTTCCCCTTCCATGCGCCGCACGGCGGGATCGAGTTTCTGGGCCTGCGGCAGACCGAGCAGCGCGAAGGTGCGATAGGTCTCGATCTCGATGAGGCGCTGGACGAGGGCGCCGGCGCGCGTCGGCGCCAGATCCTCGCCGAACACGCGGATGCGGGTGAAGCCGTCGGCGTCCTGACGGAAGTCGGTGGCCGCGATCGCCTCGCCGCCCGCCATACGGGCGACGCAGAGGCTGATCGGATCGAACGGCTCGAGGCCGACATCGAGCAGATCCGGCATCGGCAATACGTCCACGCGCACGGCCGCGACGAGAAGGCCCGGCTGCACGAAGCCGCTGGCGAAGGGATGTTCCGGCAGCCGGCCCGTGCCGGGCGCCGCATCGAAGGTGTAGGTCGTGTATTCGGTGTGCTGCTCCCACCGCAGCGTGCCACCATGGAGTACGAGATGGTGGTGTTTGATTTCCGCGCCCGGGCCGGGCACGCCGCAACTCCGGCACAGCCGCTCGAACGCGGCGCGGTCGGAGGCGGCCGCCTCGGGTGGCGTCGCGAAAGCCAGATGAAGAATGATGCGCGGCGTGTCGATGAGATGGAACGGGCGTGCGTGCATCTCCCCGAGCAGGGTGGGCCGCTGCGGGTGCGCCTTGAAGCCGAACGTGCTGCCGACCAAGTCGGCGTGATCGTCGCGCATGGATGTGTTAGCCCCACCTCGTGTCCACGAACCGCAGCCGACCGTCCGGTCCGCGCCGCTCGAGGCGTCATCTGAGCGATGCGATGCCGTTCACGCAAGCGGCGTCGTCGTCGCGTTCGGCGCCGATTCGGGCTGAACCGTCCGGCTTACGGCAACATTCCCGTTGCGCTGCCGCGAGCGGAGCGGCGACACGCGGGAAGAGCCTTGACACCGCCCGCAGGTCGGTGATGGCTTCCCGACCGATCGACAAGAGCCGCGTGCCGGCAAAAACGAGAGAGAAAGATGGCCCACGCCTCCGACACCGGCCCACTGCCTTTTCCGGTTCTGCTCGCCGACATCGGCGGCACCAACGGACGGTTCGCCTTGCTCGAGGACAAGCAGGCCAAGGTCACGGTCTTTCCGTTCGTCCACACCAAGGATTATCCCTCGCCTGTCGAGGCGGCGCGCGCCGTGCTCGCTGCGGCCGGCGCTCCGGCGCCGCGCTCCGCCGTGCTCGATCTCGCCGGCCCGCTCGACAACGAACGCATCGTCCTCACCAATGCGGCCTGGGAATTCGAGCCGCGCCGCCTCGTCGCCGACCTCGGGCTCGAAGATCTCGTCCTCGTCAACGATTTCGAGGCGCTCGCCCTCGCGCTGCCGGTGCTCGCGGGCGACGACATCGTCCACATCGGCGGCGGCGCGCCGCATCCGTCGGGGCCGCGGGTCGTCGTAGGCCCTGGCACGGGCCTCGGCCAGTCCGGCCTCATCCACAGCGGCCAGCATTGGGTGCCGATCCCGAGCGAGGCCGGGCACGCCGATTTCGGCCCCATCACCGACGAGGATTTCGCGCTCTGGGCGAAGCTCGAGAAGAGCCACGGCCGCATCACGCCTGAGACCGTGATCTCCGGTCCGGGCCTTCTGCGCCTCTATCACGCCGTCGTCGCCGTCAACGGCGCGACGGCGATCGCCGCGACTCCGGCGGACGTGACCGACGCCGCCGACCGCGGCGATCCGCTCGCGATCCACACCCTGCGCCTCTTCACGATCTATCTCGGCCGCTTCGCGGGCGATCTGGCGCTGACGTTCCTCGCGACCGGCGGTGTCTTCCTCGCCGGCGGCATCGCCCCGAAGATCGAGAACTTCCTGACGGACGGCACCTTCCGCGCCGCCTTCGAGGACAAGGCGCCGCTCGCCAAGCTCGTCAGCGACATCCCGACCCTGCTGATCCGCCATCCGCTGCCGGCCATCGAAGGCCTCGCCGCCTTCGCCCGCGACCCGCGGCACTATTATGTGCCGGCAAACCACCGCCACAAGCGGGAGGGGTGACCGCCCCTCGGAGATCGCACCCACGGGGCGGCGGACGAACCTCGACGCCCGCGCCCACGGGCGGAGGCGGATCCTTCGACGTCTGAGTGCCGAGCCGGCGAAGCGTCAGAACCTTCGGCCGTTGTCGGCGGGGGCCGGCAACGCGACCCTCCACCAAGTCTCCACACGACCTCCACCGAACGTCGGCGTTCGGAGGATATCGGTCCGCGGCCGCCTCGTCGCAGAGGGGTGACGAAAGCGAGGACCGAGCGCATGACGGCGACGCCGACGACCCACCGCGCCATCAAATATCCAGCGGCGATCCGGATGCTGCACTGGATCAGGGCGGTTCTGATCTTGGGGCTGATCGCATGCGGCTGGTTCATGACGGGGCGCGCCGAAGATAGCCCCCTGGCCGCCGTTCTCTATCCGAACCACAAACAATTCGGCGTCCTGGTCTGGCTTCTCGCGGTGGTGCATCTCGCCCTTCGCCGGCATTACCGCGCCGTGTTGCCCCACGAGCCCAAATCGCTGAAGCCTTGGGAGAAATGGCTCTCCCACATTATTCATCGCCTGATCATCGCGATGACGCTCCTCACCCCCATGCTCGGCTATGCCATGTCGAGCAGCCTCCCGGACGGCGATGGCGTACCGTTCTTCTTCCTGTCCCGCGTGCCGGAAATCCTGCCGAAGAGCGAGACGGCCTTCTCCGTCTTCCAGACGCTGCACGAATATTCCGCATATCTTCTGCTGGGCCTGATCGTCCTGCACGTGGCCGGCGCGCTCAAGCATCGGCTGGAGGACAGGAACGGCGAAACCGACGTTCTTCCCCGAATGCTCTGAGGGGACCGCGCAACACCGGCACGACGCTCTGCCGGCCCCGGCGCCATCGTCAAGGACTGCGCGAGGCTATCCCCGCGGCCGCGACATCCGCACCGGCGGGGCGGTGACGGGATCCTCGGGCCAGGAGTGCTTCGGATAGCGCCCGCGGAGATCGGCGCGCACCGCACTCCAGGACCCGCGCCAGAAACCCGGCAGATCGCGGGTGATCTGGATGGGGCGCTCGGCCGGTGACAGCAATTCCAGCACCAGGGGCACCTTGCCGTCGGCGATGGTCGGATGAACGTCGAGGCCGAACAGGTCCTGGACCCGCACCGACGCGGTCGGCGAATCGCGGTCGTAGTCGATGGGCGCCGGCCGGCCGGCCGGCGTCTCCAGCATCGGCGGGGCATGCCGGTCGAGATCGTGGCCCCGGCCGCTGGGGAGCAGCCCTTCGAGCGCTGCTCCGAGCATCGCCGGGGTGAGCCCGTCGAGGCGCATCACACCCGGCGCGTAGGGCAGCAGCCAATCCCGCAGACCAGCGGCCAGGACAGCGTCCGACACGTCGGGCCACGGCTCACCGAGAGTCTGCCGGAGGAAGGCGAGACGGCCCCTGAGGCGCACGAGGCCCGCCGTCCACGGCAGCGCGGCGAGGCCGAGCCGCGCGAGGCCGGCGGCGAAGGCCGCATCCGCGGTCTCGCCCGGCGGCACCGCGATCGGCTCTTCCGCGAGCACCACGCGGTCGAGCCGCCGCACGCGCCGGGCCCGGACGGCGCGCGCGCTTTCGTCGAAGGCGATCTCGATGCCGCTCTCGATGCGCTCCGCAAAATCGCTTTCGATCTCGTCGCGCGCGATCGGCGCGGCGAGCAGGATGCGGGCGTTCTCGGCCGCGCCCTGAAGCTCTGCCACCGCGAGATAAGGCGCCTTGGCGAGCGCGTCGGCGGGATCGAGCACGCCGCCGCGCCCGTTGGCGAGGCGGAAGCGGCCGGGTGCGCCGCGCGCCTCGGCGAGGCGATCGGGAAAAGCGAGAGCGAGGACCGCACCGGCCCGCTCGGGATCGACGCCGCCCTCCCCCATCCCCGCGGCCGGATCGGCGGCGGTGAGCCAACGGCGCGCCAGGGCACGTCCCTCGTCGGCCCGGCGGCCGCGCTCGGTGCGGAACCGGCGCAGGCGCTCGCGCAGATCGGTGTCGGTGCCGCCGAGCCCCCGCTCGGTGAGGAGCAGGGCGACCTCGGCGGCGAGCCGCCCCTCGCCCCGCGCGGCCGCGCGCAGCACCATGTGACCGAGGCGCGGATGCAGCGGCAGGCGGCGCAGCCGCTCGCCCTCCGCCGTGAGCCTCCCGGCGGCGTCGAGCGCATCGAGCCGGCGCACGAGGTCGGCCGCCTCGCGCCAGGCCGGGGCCGGCGGCGGATCGAGAAACGGCATCGTGGCGGGATCGGCGACGCCCCAGGCGGCGAGGTCGAGCACCAACCCGGCGAGGTCGCTTTCGAGGATCTCCGGCCGATCGTGGGGCGGCAGCGCGGCGGTCTGTCCTTCGTCCCAGAGCCGGATGCACACGCCCGGCGCGGTGCGGCCGGCGCGGCCCCGACGCTGATCGGCCGACGCGCGGGACACCCGGACCGTCTCGAGTCGCGTCAGCCCCGTCGCCGGTTCGAACACCGGCCGGCGCGCCAATCCGCTGTCGACGACGATGCGCACGCCCTCGATGGTCAGCGACGTCTCGGCGATGGAGGTCGCCAGCACCACCTTTCGGCGGCCGGCTGGCGCCGGCCGAATCGCGGCATCCTGAACGGCGGGATCGAGCGCGCCGTAGAGCGGGGCGAGATCGGTGTTCGCGGCAAGCCGCGGCCCCAGCCGCTCGGCTGTGCGCAGGATATCGGCCTGGCCCGGCAGGAAGGCGAGCACCGAGCCCTCCTCCTCGGCCAGGGCGGCGACGATGGCGTCCGTCATCGTGTCCTCGACCCGTCCTCCGGGGGCGCGCGGGCGATAATATGTCTCGACGGGGAAGGCCCGCCCTGCGCTCTCGACCACCGGCACGCGGCCGAGCACATCGGCGAACCGCCGTGCCTCGATGGTCGCCGACATCACGACAAGGCGGAGATCCGGCCGCAGCGCGCCCCGGGTCTCGATGGCGAGCGCAAGGCCGAGATCGCCGTCGAGGCTACGCTCGTGGGCTTCGTCGAAGAGCACGGCGGCGATCCCCTCGAGGGCGGGATCGTCCACGATCATCTGGGTGAAGACGCCCTCGGTGACGATCTCGATGCGCGTCGCGGCGGAGATCTTGCTCTCCATGCGGACGCGGTAGCCGACGGTCCGGCCGACCGGCTCGCCGAGGGTCTCGGCCATGCGGCGGGCGGCAGCGCGGGCGGCGAGCCGGCGTGGCTCAAGAACGATGATGCGGCCGTCGTTGCGCCAGGGCGCATCGAGGAGCGCGAGGGGCACACGAGTGGTCTTGCCCGCCCCCGGCGGCGCGACGAGGACGGCCGCGCCGGTCCCTTCGAGCGCGGCGCGCAGGCCCGGCAGCGCCGCCTCGACCGGCAGCTCCGAGGCCGACAGCCCCGCGCCCGGCAATCCCTCGTCTCGCGTCGTCATGCCCCGATCCGTCAGACGAAGAGCTCGCCTTCCTGGATCACCACGGCGTCGCCACCGATGCGGGCATTGGCGATCGCACCACGCGCGATCTCGAGCTCCAGGCGGATCAGCGACGGGCGGCCCATTTCGACGCCCTGTTCGATCGCGACCTTGTGCTCGCCGTCCGGCGGCGCGTCGAAGCGGTGGACGACGCCGGCGAAGGCCGACGCGGCCGCCCCGGTCGCCGGGTCCTCGCCGATGCCGAAGGTGGGCGCGAACATGCGGGCGTGGAAGCTTGCGTCGGAGCGGATCGTATCCCGGCAATACAGATAGACCGAGGCCGGCGCGTCGGGCCCGAACGCGCTCTTCCACAAGGCGAGGATCGGCGCCGCCTTGCGGGCGGCGTCGAGGTTCGCCACCGGCACGAAGGTGAACGGAACGCCGGCATCGTAGGCCGACGGCACGTGGTTCTCGAAGCCGATCTCGCTCGGCAACAGGCCGAGGGCACCCGCGACCGCATCGCGATCGAGCGTGCAGGGAATTGCGCCGGCAATGCGCGGCACGTCGAACTCGGCATAGCCGGCGCGGTTGCTCGCGGTGGCGACCCCGCAGCGCACGGGGCCGACCTCCTCCTCGATCACCACCACGGCGTCGCGTCCGGCGGCATCGCCCTCGAACCGATCGAGGGTGAGGAGAACGGCGGCGCCGACGGTCGGATGGCCTGCGAAGGGGAGTTCCCGAGCGGGCGTGAAGATGCGCATCTTCGCCGTGTGCGCCGGGCCATCCGCCGGCAACAGAAACACCGTCTCCGACAGATTGAAGCCGCGGGCGATCGCCTGCATCGCCTCGCTCGTGAGGCCACCCGCGTCGCGCACCACCGCGAGGCCGTTGCCCGTCAGCGGCGTATCGGTGAAGACGTCGAGCACCGCAAACCGTCGCGCCATCGTCGTTCTCCCTGAAGGCTCACCGACCGGCGAGCAGGTGTTCCAGCACGATGCGGGTATAGCGGGGAATCTCGTCGCGTGCAGCGTCCTCGACGCGGCGCGCCACGGCGACGTCGGCGAGTTCCGGATCGGGATCGGCTGCGAGGAACGCGCGCACGCGGGAGATCAGTTCGTCCGTCGACAGGTCGAAGCGCAGGCACTCGACGAGGGCGACGATCGGGCCGTCGCGGACGAGGAGCAGACCCTCGCTGCGGGCCTCGGCGGCGATGTCGAGCCCGGTCTCCTCCGCGGCCTCGCGCCGAATCGACGCGAGCAGATCAACGCGTCCGTCGGGCCTGAGGTCCGACGCATCCGGCGTGCCGCCGACGAACTTGATCGCCCCGGGCGTCGCCGTCTGAGCTCCCATCCGGCCGAGCAGAACATCGCCCTCGCGGCTCAGGAGGGCGGCGCAGCCGAACAGGTTGAGGAGCCCCTCGCCCTGCCATTCGATCAAGGCGAGCAGAGTCGCGAAGCCGGCGGTGCGGGCCGTGCCGACCAGCGCTCCCCCCTCCAAAGCGAGATCCTCGAACAGGAAGACGCGGCCGTTGTAGAGGGCCGGGTTCGAGGCGACCAGCGGCGCCCAGAACGCCGCGATCTCCGCCTCGCGCGCAGCCTCGAAGGCGGCCTGCCCGTCGCGGTGATGGATCTCCACCCGCTCCACGGCCGCGACGGCGAGAGAGGCGATCGGGCTCGTCGTGGCTTTCATCAGGGTCTCCGAAGGCGGATGTGGATAAGCGACGCGCGGCTCGAACGGAACCGGTGCGACGTGCGCGGCGGCAGGTCAACGGCCCGCGGCGCCGCTGTCAACCTGCGATGGACGGGGTGCACAAATCGCTTGCAAGGCGTCCGGCCGCGTCTATCTTCATCAAATCGGCCTTCGCGCTGTCAGGAGCCTTTCAGGAGCGGAAAACGCCCGCGGCCCGGCGATGCGAGGCGCCAGTTCGGGAGGCATTCTTGACGGACAGCGTATCGGCCGCCGCGCCCTCGGGGCGCCCCGTCGTCGTCCTTGAAAACATCCGCAAGAGCTTCGGACAACTTGAAGTTCTGAAGGGTGTCTCGATTTCGGCAAAGGTCGGCGACGTCGTCGCCCTGATCGGCGCCTCGGGCTCCGGCAAGAGCACGCTCCTGCGCTGCACCAATCTCCTCGAGATTCCGAATGACGGGCGGGTCGAGATTTCCGGTGAGGAGATTCGCCTCGAGAGCCGCCGCGGCGTCCGCGCCGTCGCCGACCGCAAGCAGCTCCAGCGGGTGCGCAGCCGGCTCGGCATGGTGTTCCAGAGCTTCAATCTGTGGCCCCACATGACGGTGCTGCAGAACGTCATCGAAGCGCCGATCCACGTCTTGAAGGAGAGCCGCGCGGCCGCCATCGAGCGCGGCGAGGCCATGCTCCAGAAGGTCGGACTTTACGAGAAGCGCGACGTCTATCCCTCGTTCCTCTCGGGCGGCCAGCAGCAGCGCGCGGCGATCGCCCGGGCACTCGCCATCGAGCCGACGGTGATGCTGTTCGACGAGCCGACCTCGGCGCTCGATCCCGAACTCGTCGGCGAGGTGCTGCGCGTGATCCGTGGGCTCGCCCAGGAGGGCCGGACGATGATCCTCGTCACCCACGAGATGGCGTTCGCGCGCTCCGTCGCAAGCCACGTCGCGTTCCTCCACAACGGCCAGATCGAGGAGGAAGGTTCACCGCAGAAGGTCTTCGGCGAACCTGTCAGCGAGCGCTGCCGGCAGTTCGTCAGTGTGCAGCATCACCACCATTGATCTGCCCGGCCGTGAACAACGATCGGCGGATGCCGGCGAGAGCGCGCGGGGCCCGGCCACCGATCCGGCCGGCCGCAGCGGCTCCGAAGAGGAGAGCGTCGGCCCGCGGTCGCGCCGGGTCCGGAAGACCGGCCGTCCGATGACCGGACCGGCGCGCTCCTCTTCCACCCTTTTCCACCGCCCCGCCTTCGGGCCGGGCACCAGACCGGCGGCGACGCCGGCGAACCGAGCAGCGGCCCGAAAGAGGCCGTTCTCAACAATCAACCTCAGAGGTTCCTGATGAAAACCACTCTCCTCCGTCTCTTCGTGGGCGCCGTCGCGCTCGTCGGCGTCGGTGCCGCCGCCCAGGCCGAGACCATCCGCTTCAGCGTCGCCGCCGAACCCTATCCGCCGTTCGCCTCCAAGAACGCCGCCGGCCAGTGGGAAGGCTTCGAGGTCGATCTCATCAAGGCGCTCTGCGACAAGCTGAAGCCCGACACCTGCGAGCTGAAGGAAACCGCCTGGGACGGCATCATCCCGGCGCTGACCTCGAAGAAGATCGACGTCATCTTCGCCTCCATGTCGATCACCGACGAGCGCAAGAAGACGATCGATTTCTCGATCCCCTACTACAACACGCCCGCGGCCGTGGTGGCCGAGAAGGACTCGACCATCACCACCGATCCGAAGAGCTTCGAGGGCAAGACGGTCGGCGTGCAGACCGCCACGATCCACGCCAACTTCGCCGACCAGAAGCTGAAGGGCATCGCCGAAATCAAGATCTACAACACCCAGGACGAGGCGAACTCCGACCTCGCCGCCGGCCGCATCGATGCCACCATCGCGGATTCGGCCGCGCTCGAGCCGTTCCTCGCGACCGAGGCCGGCAAGGGCTACGCCTTCAAGGGCTTCTTCGACAAGGCGGACCCGATCTGGGGCGCGGGCGTCGGCGCCGGCATCCGCAAGGGCGACACCGAGCTCCTGAACAAGATCAACAAGGCCATCCGCGAGATCTATGCGGACGGCACCTACGAGAAGATCGAGAAGAAGTACTTCACCTACGACGTCGCGACCCCGCCGAAGAGCTGAGCCTTCCACCGTCGGCGTTCGATGCTCACGCCGCGAACGCCGGCGACGGCCCGTGCGGCGCGCTCTCCCGAGCGCGCCCTCTCTTCCACCCGATATTCGGACCGGCCGCCCAAGCGGGCTCGCGGCGGAACCGAAGCGCGTAAGGGGGCGACGCGAACGACATGGCCGCGTTTTTCACAACGCTCGGCTGGGGCCAGGAAAGCTGGGCCTATCAGCTCTTCATCGGTGCGATCACCACGATCGAAATCTCGATCGGCGCCTTCGTCGTCGGCCTCCTGATCGGCACCTTCGTCGCCTGGGTGAAGCTCTCCGGCAGGACCATCCCGGTCGCGATCGCCAACGCCTATTCGACCATCTGCCGGTCGATCCCCGAAGTCCTCCTCATCATCATCCTGTTCTATGCCGGCCAATCGGCGCTGACCTCGCTCCTGGTCTCGGTCGGCTTCGCGGAGAACGACATCGCGATCTCCGGTTTCGCCGCGGCGATCGTCGTGCTCGGCCTCGTCCAGGGCGCCTACGCCTCCGAGATCATCCGCGGCGCCATCGTGGCGATCCCCAAGGGCCAGATCGAGGCCGCCAGCGCCTACGGCATCGAAGGCTTCGGACGCTTCCGCCGCATCATCCTGCCGATGATGCTGCCGCTCGCCATCGGCGGGCTCTCCAATCTCTGGATGGCCATCATCAAGGATTCGGCGCTGATTTCCGTCGTCGGCTACAACGAGCTCCTCTTCGCGACCAAGCAGGCGGCCGGATCGACAAAGCAATATTTCGCCTTCTTCCTGTTCGCGGCGGCGATCTATTATGCCATGACCCTCGTCTCCAACGCCGGTCTCGCCGCGCTCGAGCGCCGCATCCGGCGCTGGACGCCGCGCGCGATCTGAGGGGGCCAGGACGATGGAATTCTTCTGGCTCCCCAAATACGGTCCCCTCCTCCTCGAAGGGCTGTGGCGGACGATCCTGCTCGTCGTGATCTCGGGCTCGTTCGGCTTCGTGTTCGCGATCCTCGTCGGCCTCGGCCGCGCCTCGCGCAACGCCGTGCTGTCGCGGTCGCTGCTCGGCTTCACGAGCGTGATCCGCGGCACACCGCTCCTCGTGCAGATCTTCCTGCTCTATTACGGGCTCGGTTCGGTGTTCGCCGGCACGCCGGCGATCCGCCATTCGATCTTCTGGCCGTTCCTGCGTGACGGCTTCTGGTACGTCGTCGTGGCACTCATCATCTCGAACGCCGCCTATATCGGCGAGGTGGTGCGGGCGGCGCTCGCATCCGTGCCGCGCGGCGAGATCGAAGCGGCGCGGGCCTACGGCATGTCGCCCCTGCAGGTGGCGCTCAGGATCTGGCTGCCGCGCGCCCTCGGCGCGATCCTGCCGACGCTCGCCGGCGAGACCGTGCTGCTCCTGAAATCGACGGCGCTCGCCTCCACGGTGACGGTGATCGATCTCCTCGGCGCGGCGAACGTGATCCGCGCCCAGACCTACAGGACCTACGAACCTCTGCTCTTCGTCGCCGCCGGCTATTTCGTCCTCACCCTCCTCATCGAGCAGGGCTTCCGGGTGATCGAACGGCGCACCGGCAAAGCGTTCAAGCGGTAGGAGCGCGCCGGCCCGTCTCCCGATCCGTGCGGAAAGTCACCGATCTCCCGGCAGGGCCTGCGCCACACTGGCGGCGGTTCTCAAAGGAGCCGGCGATGCCGCGCGATCTCTACAGCCCCGACCGGATGGAGGCCCTCGCCTTCCTCCAGCTCGATTATGCCGAAGCGGCGATGGACGCCGTGTTCGCCATCTATCGGCACGGCGCCCTCTCGCGGGACGCGATCCGCGCGCGGGCGGACGCGATGCGGAAGGCGGACGAGATCGCCGCCTTCCTCGACCTTCCGCACTGGAACGACTGAGCAGCCGACTCTCTGCTCTCGCTCAGGCCGAGTGCCAGCGCAGCGACATACAGGAGAGGCCGGCGTCGATCTTGGCGATCTCGATCACCGAGAGCGGCACGACGGTGTAGCCGTGGCGGGCGAGCATGTCCGCGGTGCGGGGATAATTGGCGCCGACCAGGACGACGTCGTTGACGCGAAGCGCATTGGCCGCCGCTTCCTCGCCCTCCGGCACGATCAGCACGCCGAGCCGGTCGAACACGCCGGATTCGGCGAGCCGGGCGGTCGAGAGGACCGTGTCGCCGTCGATCAGCGAGCAATCGCTCTTGAAGTGGAGCACGCCGGCGGGCGTCGCCACGATCTCCGCCTTGCGGCCGAGCCGGCCGAGGGCGGCGACCAGCGCCTCGGCGCCGGTCTGGTCGGTGCGGGCGGACAGGCCGATGAGGATGCGGTCGGGCGTCGTCAGCACATCGCCGCCGTCGGCGTAGCCGGCTTCGAGGTCGAGCACGCGCTCGAAGCGGCGGCGCAGCACGGGGGCGATCTCCGCCGCCTCGCCGAGCCGGCTCTCAGCACCCGGGCGCAGCACGACGGCACCCTCGGGGAACACCAGCGCAGGGTCCTCGACGAAGATCGAATCGGGGAAGGCTTCGAGCGGCGGCAGCACCTCGACGGCGACGCCGGCGGCCTCCAACGCCTGGATATAGGCGGAGTGCTCGGCCTCGACGCCGGCGAGACTCGGCTCGCCCTGATCGACGGCGCGCAGGCCGTTCACGACCGAGGACGCCGGACGGCGGACGATGGCGTTGTCGAAGGCATAGACGGGCACGCTCACGGTGCTTCTCCTCCCGATATCGGCTCCCCTCGCCTACAGGGCGGGGAGAGCCGCCGCAAGCGCGGCGACGATTTCACCTGCGTGAGGACGCACCGGAACGCCTTGCGGCCGCCCGCCCGCGCGTGCATGGCTTGAGGCCGCGCTCCCTCCGCCCGTCCGTCCCCGGCCGCGAGGGCGCGACCGCAGGGGAGAGTGGCATGAGCACGCAGACCAACGGCCTCGAACTCGGCGAAGGCGGCGCCGCGATCCGCGCCCACATCGCCCGCTACGCCGACGAGCTCGTCACCCTGCGCCGCGATCTCCATGCCCACCCCGAGATCGGCCTCGAAGAGCACCGCACCAGCCGCATCGTCGCCGAGCAGCTCGAAACGCTCGGCTACCGCGTGACGACCGGCCTCGGCGGCACGGGTGTCGTCGGCACCTTGAGCGTCGGATCGGGACGGCGCGCCGTCGCCTTGCGCGCCGACATGGATGCGCTGCCGATCGAGGAGGAAACGAACCTTCCCTATGCGAGCCGCAATCCCGGCCGCATGCACGCCTGCGGTCACGACGGCCACACCACGACCTTGCTCGGCGCCGCGCGCTATCTCGCCGAGACGCGGCGCTTCGACGGCACCGTCCATCTGATCTTCCAGCCGGCCGAAGAGAACCGCGGCGGCGCCAAGTTGATGATCGACGATGGCCTGTTCACCCGCTTCCCCTGCGATGCGGTGTTCGGCATGCACAACATGCCGGGGCTCGAGGAAGGCCGCTTCGGCTTCCGTCCGGGCGCCTTCTTCGCCGGCGTCGACGCCATCGACATCACGCTGAAGGGCCGCGGCGGCCATGGCGCCATGCCCCACCAGGCGGCCGACCCGGTCGTCGCCGGCGCGAGCCTCGTCATGGCGCTTCAGACGATCGTCTCCCGCAACGTCGATCCGATCGAGCCGGCGATCGTCACCGTCGGCATGTTCCGCTCCGGCACCGTCTGCAATATCATCCCAGAGACGGCCCGCCTCTCGATCGGCTCACGCGCCTTCTCGCCGGAGGTGCTGACGCTGCTGCGCCGGCGCATCGGCGAACTCGCCAAGGCCCAGGCCGCGAGCTTCGGCCTCGAAGCCGAGATCGAGCTCGACGTCGGCTATCCCGTCCTCGTCAACGACCCGGCGACCACCGCCTTCGCCCGAACGGCGGCGGCGGCCTTCGCCGGCGAGGCGGCGGTCAGCGATCTCGACCGGCCCTATCCCGTCGGCGAGGACTTCGCCTTCATGGCCGAGGCGCGGCCGGCGAGCTATTTCGTCATCGGCCAGGGCACCGGCGATCATGTCCGCGCCCTGCACAATCCGGGCTACGATTTCAACGACCGCCTCCTTGTGCCCGGGGCGGCGTTCTGGGGCGCGCTCGCCGAGCGTTTCCTCGCCGCCGCCTGAGCCCGCCCGCGCCCCGCCTGTCGTCACCCCATCCCCGCCCGGAGAACGCCGTGCTCTCGTCCCCCTTCGTCGAAGATGTCAGCGTTCCGATCGATGCCGATGCACCGGGCGCGACCCTCTCGATCCGGGCATGGCGGGTGCGCGGCGACGGCACCGGACCGCGCGTCCATCTCCAGGCCGGACTTCATGCCGACGAAATTCCCGGCATGCTGGTGCTTCATCTGCTGCTGCCGCGGCTCGTCGCGGCGGCGGAAGCCGGACACCTCAAGGGCACGATCACCGTCGTGCCGCAGGCGAACCCGCTCGGCGCCGGCCAGTTCGCCCAGGGCCGCATCCTCGGCCGCTACCATTTCCAGACCAACCGCAACTTCAACCGCGGCTTCCCGGATTCCGTCGCGGCGGGCGGCGTCGGCTCGGCGTTCGTCTCCTGGCAGGCGCGGCTCGCCTCGCTCGCCCGCCATGCCGACATCGTCCTCGATCTCCACACCGACGACGAAGCCGTGCCCTATCTCTACCTACATACCGGCTTCTGGCCGGCGGGGCGCGATCTCGCGGTGGCGCTCGGCACGGAGCTCGTCATCCTCTGGGAGGGCGACAGCGGCGGCGCCTTCGAGGAGGTCGTCATCGACCCCTGGCTCGCCGAAAGCCGGCTCGACGGCCGCCTCGTCTCGACCATCGAGCTGCGCGGTCAGGCCGACGTCGACGAGACGACCGCCCAGGCCGACGCCGACGGCCTCTACGCCTTTCTCTGCGCCCGCGGCGTCATCGACGCGCCGGCGACGCTGCCGGCGTGGACCGGCACCGTCGCCCCGATGGGACACATGGAGACGGTGACGGCCCCCCAGGCGGGGCTCATCGTGTTCGATGTCCCGCTCGGCGCCGAGGTGGCCGCCGGTACGCGCTTCGCCCGCATCATCACGCGGCCGGGCGATCCGGCCTCCGAGATCCCGCTCGTCGCGCCCCAGGCGGGGCGGCTCGTCACCCGCTACCGCGACCGCCTGATCCCGCGGGGCGACATCGCCGCCAAGTTCGCCTGCGAGGGGCCGTCGAGCACGTGGTCGAGCGGCGCCCTCGATCCCTGAGACGGCGAACGGCGCCGATCCTCGCGCGTTGAGCGGAGGAGACTCCGCACGGGAGAGACATCATGGCCTACGAACTGCATTATTGGCCGACGATCCAGGGCCGCGGCGAATTCGTGCGCCTCGCACTCGAAGCCGCCGGAGCGGATTATGTCGACGTCGCCCGCGGCACCCATGACGGCGAAGGCGGTCTGATGGGCCGGCTCCGGGACGCGGACGATCCGCGCCCGCCGTTCGCCCCGCCCTTTCTCGTCGCCGACGGCATGACCATCGGCCAGACGGCGGCCATCCTGCTCTTTCTCGGGCCCCGCCTCGGTCTCGCACCGACGAGCGAGGTCGACCGCCTGTGGGCCCACCAGCTCCAGCTCACGGTGACGGACTTCGTGGTGGAGATCCACGACACCCACCATCCGCTCGGGCCGAGCTTCTTCTACGAAGACCAGGAGCCCGAGGCGAAGCGCCGCGCGGAGGATTTCCGTCGCACCCGGATGCCGAAATTCCTCGGCTATTTCGAGCGCGTGCACGCCCGCAATCCTGCCCCGGGCGGCTTCATGGTGGGCGCCGAGCTGTCGTACGTCGATCTGTCGATGTTCCAGCTCGTCTCCGGCCTCGGCTACGCCTTCCCCAAGGCGATGCGCCGCCTCGAGCCGACCATCCCCGGCCTGATCGGCCTCCACGACCGCGTCGCGAACCTGCCGCGGATCGCCGCCTATCTCGAATCAGACCGGCGCATCCCGTTCTCGGTCGAGGGCATCTTCCGGCATTATCCGGACCTCGACGGCTGACGGGTCCCCCGCACCTCCGATGAAACCATCCAGGATGTCACCGATGCCGATCGACGGGATTTCCGGCCGCCACGAGGTGGAGGTCGCCATCGTCGGCGGCGGTGCGGCGGGCATCGCCGCCGCGCGCACCCTCGCATCGGCAGGCCGCGACGTCCTGATCCTCGAAGCCCGCGCGCGCCTCGGCGGACGGGCCTGGACGATCCCCTCCCCGGTCCCGCTCGATCTCGGCTGCGCCTGGCTGCACTCCGGCGACCGCAACCCGTGGGTCGCCGTCGCCGAGGGTTTGGGCTTCCCCGTCGAGCGTCGCCACGCGCCCTGGCAGACCCGGCGCGACATCAACTTCCCGCCCGAGCAGCGCGCCGCGTATCAGGCCGCCGCGGAAGCCTTCTACGACCGGCTCGACGAGGCTGCGGCGAGCGGCGCGCCCGATCGTCCAGCCGCCGATCTGCTCGAACCCGGCAACCGCTGGAACGGCCTGCTCGACGCCATCAGCGGCTACATGAACGGCGTCGAGCTCGCCGGCCTCTCGGTCCGCGACTTCGCCAATTATGCCGACACCGGCGTGAACTGGCGCATTCCGGCGGGCTACGGGACGGCGATCGCCGCCGCAGGCCAGCACGTCCCCGTCGCCCTCGGCTGCGCCGTGACGCGCATCCGGCACGGCGCGACGCCGATCGAGATCGAGACGGCGCTCGGCACCCTGAAGGCCAAGGCCGTCATCGTGACGCTGCCGACGAACGTCCTCGCCGCCGAGACCGTCGCCTTCTATCCGCCGCTGCCGGACAAGATCGAGGCTGCCAGCGCGCTGCCCCTCGGCATCGCCGACAAGGTGCTGCTCGCCCTCGACGCGCCCGAGGATGTGCCGCTCGACGGCCATGCCTTCGGGAGCCTCACCTCGGCACGCACCGCGAGCTACCATCTGCGCCCGTTCGGCCGGCCGATGATCGAAGGCTATTTCGGCGGAGCGCTCGCGCGCGACCTCGAAGCCGGCGGCACGGCCGCCTTCACGGCCTTCGCCCTCGACGAACTCGCCGGCATCCTCGGCAGTGGCATCCGCGCGAAGCTGACGCCGATCACCTCGACCGCCTGGGCCCGCGATCCCTTCGCCCTCGGGTCCTATTCCCAGGCCCGTCCCGGCCGGGCCGACGCGCGCCTCACCCTCGCCGCCCCGGTCGGCGACCGGCTGTTCTTCGCCGGCGAGGCCTGCCACGTGCACGACTTCTCGACCGCCCACGGCGCCTATCGCACGGGTGTCGCCGCCGCCGAGGCCGCGCTCGGAACCGTGCTTGGGCCCTGCTTGGGCGCGGCGGATAAGGCCGCGCCCGTCCTCCTCGGAAATTGGCCCCTCAGAACTTGATCGACACGCGTCCGTCGACGGCGTTGTCCTGGGAGGAGCCGGCGAGCTGGCCGGCATAATGCAGGCCGATGGTGACGTTGGGCGTCGCCGTGAAGTCGAAGCCGACGCCGACGAGCGCCGCGTTGCGGGCAATCGGGATGCCGGTCTCCTGGAACGCCGACCCGCCCGCCTCGAACGACAAGGTCGAGACCGGGGTCGTGTCGCCGAAGGCATATTGCCAGCCGAGGCTGGCGGACGCCGTCAGGGTTCCACCATTGACGGCGAAGCCCTTGGCGGCGCGCAGGCCGAGGGTCGTGAACGTGTTGTCCTGGGTCGACGAACCGCTCTGGAGCCCCGCCGCCCCGCCGGTCTCGCTCATCGCGTCGGTGTGGAGGCTGACATAGGCGATGCCGGCGAACGGCTCGAGATCGGCATAGGGCGTCGCGATGCCGTAACCGGCCTCGGCGAACACCTGCGTCGTGCCGGCGTCGTAGGACGACGACAGCGCCTCCGAGAAGCCCTGGAAGGCGACCGACCGGTTCACCGACAGGTCGTGCCACGTATAGCTGGCGCCGAGACGAAGCCCGAGCGCGCCGAACTTCGCGCCGCCATAAAGCGCCACGTCGTAATTGTCGCTCTCGCCCGACGAGGCGAGCGACCCCGCCTTGAACTGCGACTGGGAATAGCCGCCGGCGAAGCCGATGCGGGCAGTGTCGCCGATCGGATTGTCGAGGCCGGTGACGAAGCCGCCGATCGAGCGGGAGACGTCGGCGACGCCGTCGCCGCCCTCGCCGTCGCCCCAGCTCCCGTAGGCCTGTGTCCACACCGTCGGAATGAGACCGGGCACGAGCTGCGCCGTCTTCGGTCCGACCGCCGGGGCTGCTGGGGCGGCGAAGGCCTGCCGCAGGCGGCCGGTGACGGCATCGCGCAAGTACACCGACTGGGCCTGGAGCACGGTGTCGATCGACGGATAGATCCCACCGGACAAAGCGGTGAAGGCGGCCGGCGCGGTCGCGGCGTTGAGCGAGACGATCGCGTTGACCAGCGGGCCGGTCGCCGGAATGGTGTCGAGGGCGCGCGCGACGGCGGCCTGGTTGGCGTTCTGCGCCACCGAGGCGAGCGGCACGCTGCTGCGGGTGCTGATGAGCGAGATGCCGTTCGCGCCGTAGACGAGCGCCGCGTCGAGGAACGGATAGTTCGTGCCGAACGGATCGTTGATCGCCGTGAACTGGCCGCTGACGCCGCCATTCGCGGTGAGGATGGTGAAGGTGTTGAGGCCGACGACGACCCCGGACCCGACCGAGACCTGCACGGCGCCGCCATTGATCGCGGCCGAGCCGCCCGCCTGGATCAGATCGCTCGCCCCACCGGCATCGATCTGCACCGCATAGGTAGAGCCCGGCTGGAAGACGACATTGCCGCCGACATGGAGCGTGCCGATCGAGTTGCCCGGGGCGACGACGCCGCCCTGCGCGATAGTGAGGGCTCCGCCGATGGTGCCGTTGCCGCTGAGCAGGCCGAAATCGACGAACGAGCCACCGACGATGCCGTTGTCGTTGAAGGCCCCGCTGTTCGCCACCGATCCGGTGATGGTCCCCGGATTGACGAAGGTGCCGGTGTTGACCACGGAGCCGGCGATGGTTCCGTTGTTGGTCGCCGTTCCGGCATTGGCGACGGTGCTCGCGATGGTGCCGTCGTTGACGAGGGTGCCGTTGTTGGTGACGACACTGTCGCCGAGCGCCGTCACCGTGCCTGCATTGTAGAACATCGCGCCGTTCGCGACGTCGACGGCACCTTCGATCGAGCCGGTCACGGCGAGCGTGCCGCCGGCGACATTGGTGCCGCCGCTATAGGTGCTGTCGCCGGCGAGCACGAGCGTGCCGGTTCCCGCCAGGGTCAGGCCACCGGAACCGGTGATATTGTTCGCCCAGACGTCGAACGCGTTGTAGCCGCCGGCGGCCGCGTTCATCGTGACGGTCTCATTGGAATTGAACGCGCCGAAGCCGTCGGCCGCGGCGTAGAGGTTGAGCCGTGCCCAGCCACTGCCGTTGTCGAGGGCCGAACCGGAGGCGATCTCCGTCGTCGCCAGCACTTCGGTCAATTGCGCCTGGGTCAGATAGGGAAAGCGCGTCGCGATCAGCACTTCGGCGCCGGCGGGAACGACCGGGGCCAGGTTCGTCGGCCCCGTCGACGGCAAATCATATGTCAGATACCATGTATAATTCGCTCGATCGGCGGCGAACTGCGCGGCGGTCGGGATCGCCCCGGCGCGGATGCAGCCGATGACGTTGCCCTCACACGCCGCCGCGTAAGGCGAACTGCTGACGGAGCCGACGAGGGCCTGCAAGGCTTCCGTCGCCTGCGTGATGGTGGCGAGGTCGATCTGAGTGAAACCGTCAGTCCCGTTGAGCTGCTCGGCGAGCGAGTACATGGCGACCAAGCGGCCGCCAATGGAATCGAGCGGATAATGCGCGCCGAACACTTGACGGCTGTAGGCGAACTCTACCCCGGCCAGCAAGAAATCCTTATAATATTGCGGCGCAGCAATGGCCGTCGCGATGCCGACGATGTTCCCGCGGGTCGAGTGGCCGCTCGGAAAGGACGGGCTGCCGTCCAATTGCGCCCACGACTCGCCGGGACCCGGGGTCTGCTGGATGTCGTAGGCGGTCTGGCCGACCTCCTGAACAGTCCACGGATTTCCGGCGACGGCCGTCTGGGTCTGGAACGGACGCGGGCTTCCATATTGATAGGGATAGATATTCAGCTGCGGATAGGCATTTTGGTATATATTATACTGAGCAAAATATGATTTTGCGTTTCCAGTATAATCAACAAAGCTATTTACGAAATTCTCATAGGTGTTTACGTTCGTCGCCTGACTCTGAGTCAGATTTGCTGTGGGACTGAAAGGCGCGCTCAGCGTGGGAGCCGCCATATTCCAGACGTTGTAGATCGCGTTCTGATAGATAGCGTTCGTAGCGGCCAACTGCCTCATCGACGTCGACGAGCCGGTATAGATCTGGTCTTCGATAGACGAATTTGCCGCGAGGATTGCGCTATTGCTGGAGAACGTCGAAAAGTTCGACAGCAAGTTCATCGTATTCACGCAGGCGGCGCCGTATCCGTCACACGCGGTCTGCGCCTGAGCGCTCCCGACGACAACCGAGGCCGCGAACATCATTGTTGCAGCGGTCAATTTTGGAAAAGGCCGTGCCGCCATCCCGTGACGGGACTTATCCGAGCCGATCCAAGTACTGGAAGCAGCCGTGTGACACGCTAGCATAGCCATGGTATCCCCCAATAATTCGGAACACGAACATCTTCGCTTCCGCCCCACACCCCAAAGAGAGCGCACACCCAGTCGGTCATGCACCGAAGCGACCCATCATCCCCAATGGGGGTCGCGTCTCGACGCGGATACGGGCTCCGCATCTGGCTCACTGAAGAGACGCCTATAGAGAGCCTCCATTTATCTCTCGTGACGCTGCGCCGCTCAGCGGCGCAGCCATCAAACGCGCCCCGAAAATGCGCGATCTGGAGGAAGAAATCCAGCGCGTGCAGGGGGATAATCTACGCTCCAGCTCCCCACTTTGGGCATCGCTAGCGAGTCGCCCGTCCCCTGCGAGCGCCGCATGCCCCTCATCTCGCCCCCGCCCGGGGCAGGATGAACTCTTCCACCGCGTGGGCGAAGCCGTCGTCCTTGTTCGAGGTCGTGACGAAGTCGGCCTTGGCCTGGATCTCGGGCAACGCGTTGCCCATGGCGATGGCGAGATGTCCGGTCGCGAACATCGGCAGATCGTTCGCCATGTCGCCGATCACCGCGACCTCTTCGAGCGGCACGCCGAAATGGGCGGCGAAGCTCTTGACCGCATGGCCCTTGTCCATGTGCGGCGGCGTCACGTCGAGATAGTAGACCTGGGAGCGCTTGGCGAGCGCGTTGTGGCCGAGCAACGCCTGCAGCTTGCCCTCCTCGTGCGCCAGCGCATCGTGATCGTCGGAGACACCCACGATCTTGCCGACCCGCTCGAGCGCGCCTTCGAAGCTCTCCACCACGATGGGATCGAAGCCGACGGTGCGGACCTCGCGGGCGACGTGGGGATTGTCCGGGTTCGTCACGTACCATTCGCGGTCGGTGAACACCCAGACGTCGGCGCCGTGCCGCTCGAGGGCGTCGATCGCCGCCGCGGCGGCCTTCTCCGGCACGAAGGTCTGCTCGACGACCGTGAGATCGGGACGGACGATGCTCGAGCCGTTGAAGCCGCCGAACAATTCGAGCCCGAGTTCCGCCGCCTGACGCACCATGCCGCGCGGCGGGCGGCTCGACACGATGGCGAGCGCCACGCCGGCCGCCTTGAGCTTGTGCGCCGCCTCGACGGTCGCCGGGCTCAGCACCTTCTCCGGCGTCACCAACGTGCCGTCGACATCGGAGACGAACAGGGAAATGCGGGTCGCCGGCGCGCGCTTGGCGGCCGTCTCGGGCATCGCGTGGGTCACAGTCGTCTCCTGGTTCAATCGAGCGGAAGCCAGCGGAAGCCGTCGCGCGCAAGCAGCGCGTCGGCACTCGCCGGGCCGGCGGAGCCGGCGTCATAGGTGTCGACGTCGCCGAGGCCGGAGGCCCAGCCGTCGAGCATCGGCTGCACCGCCGCCCAGCCCGCCTCGACATTGTCGGCGCGCTGGAACAGCGTGTTGTCACCGATCAGGCAGTCGTAGATCAGCGTCTCGTAGCCGGTGCTCGGCTCGGTCCGGAAATAGTCCGAATAGCGGAAATCCATGTCGACGTCGGACAGCGTGACGCGGCGCCCGGGCACCTTCGCGGCGAAGCGCAGCGAGACGCCCTCGTTCGGCTGAATGCGGAACACCATCACGTTGGGCTTCAACTCGCCCCGCGCATCGCGGAACAGCACCGCAGGCGCCCGCTTGAACTGGATCGCGATCTCGGTGCTCCGCGTCGTCATCGCCTTGCCGGTGCGGACATAGAACGGCACGCCCGACCAGCGCCAATTGTCGATGAGGAACTTCATCGCGACATAGGTTTCGGTCTTGCTCGCCGGATCGACGTTCGGGTCGGAGCGGTAGGCGTCGACCTTGCGGCCCTGCACGCTGCCCGCGCCATATTGCGCGCGCACGGCGTTGGCGACCGCCTCCTCGGGCGTATAGCGCCGGATCGCCTCGATCACCTTCGCCTTCTCAGTGCGAATCGGGTCGGCATCGAAGGAGTTCGGCGCCTCCATCGCCATCATGGCGAGGAGCTGGAACATGTGGTTCGGCACCATGTCGCGCAGCGCGCCGGTCGCGTCGTAGAACTTGCCGCGCGCCTCGACGGTGACGGCTTCCGCCGCCGTGATCTGCACGTGCTCGATGTGCTCGCGGTTCCACAAGGGCTCGAACAAGCCGTTGGCGAAACGCAGCACCATGATGTTCTGGACCGTCTCCTTGCCCAGAAAATGGTCCATCCGATAGAGCTGGTGTTCCTCGGCGACGCGCAGGAGCCGCGCATTGAGCGCACGGGCGGACTCGAGATCGGTGCCGAACGGCTTCTCGATGATGACGCGCCGCCAGTTGTCCGCGCTTTCGTCGAGCAGGCCCGCGGCATGGAGCTGTTCGGTGATCGGGCCGAAGAAGCGCGGCGACGTCGCATAATAGAAAACGACTTTGTGGGAGCTCACCGCCGACAGCCGCTCGATCGCCTTTCCGATCGCCTCGTAGGTCGCGGGACTGCCGAAATCGCCCGAAAGATAATGGATGCGCTCGGCGAGCCAGGGCCACGCGGTGCCCTCGGCAACCTTGCCTTCCGCGCCCGGGGCGACGGCAATGGTGCGCAGCGCGTCGTCGAGATGGCTGCGAAAGCCGGCATCGTCATGCTCGACCGCATCGACGCCGAGGACACGGAAGCCCGGGTCGAGCAGGCCCTCGTTGGTGAGGTTGCACAGCGCCGGCATGAGGAGGCGCTTCGTGAGGTCGCCGGAGGCGCCGAAGATGACGAGGGTGCAGGGCGGCGCGGGGGCCGCTCCTGCGGGGGCGGCGGCGTTCGCTTGCGCGGCTTCGGTCATATCGTCATCCTCGCCCGTTTCCCGTGTCCTGGGGCGCACTTAATCGCACGTCCCTTGCTCGTCCCTTGCGCGCCGACCTTATCGCCGGCCGGCAGGTCCGTCACGGGTGTTGCCGTGGGTGCGCGCGCCTTTCCCTCAATGCCACCGCTTCGCGACAATCAGGCAACGGTGGGCACATTATGTACCTCGCTCGTCGGGTCACAAAACGCCGCGCGCAATATGCCGCCATCTACCCACGCAGATCGCATTGCCAACACAGCATGAAGAAGCAATAATGATTCTGGATACTCTATTCCGCCAGGAATAATAGGATGAATACAATACTACGCAAGCTCGCTCAAGAAGTGGAAATTGACCACTTGCTGTCTGAAGAATTCGCGTGCGATCCGGGTTTTCTTCCAAGATTCCTTGCGGCATGTGACATTCCTGCACCGACCGCAGAGGTGATAGACGTAGTACCCGAGCCAGTACTGGGAGGGTTAGGGTATGGGGACCTGCTCGTATTATATAAAACTAGCGATGATACTTCTCGTCCAAGCTCAATTTTGATTGAGAACAAGATAAATTCGGCACCAGGAAATCGGCAGGCCGCTCGATATCAAGAATACGCCAATATTCAAACCGCTTCAAATTGGCATTATTGCAGAATAATATTAGTCGCGCCTCAAAATTACATTGGGGAACGCTCGGAGTTTGACGCCTTTATATCCTATGAATCCATAATGCGCATCATGGAGAACGCATCGGAGTCTCGGCTACTCTATAGACGAGCCATACTACAAAGAGCAATTATTAAACAATCAACGTCGGGTGTCGGCATTCCTGATCAAGATATGCTTCAACTTAGACGGGATTATCATTCATTTTTTGACATCAGAGGAATATACTATGCGAACAAATTCAATATTGAACGCCTCAAAGGCGCGTATGCAGCAGGAGAATCATGGAACTACTTTTACATCCCAGGCATCGAGGATGCCTATATTCGTCATCGTCTTTGGACAACGATAGCGGACAAGGTCGGAAAGATTGATTTCATAATAAGAAGACCGATAGAAGAAGTTACGCTTCTCATATCAGGCAATCCGTATCCTTCGTCCACGCTAGAGACATATGGGAATTACGAAACAAAAATATGCGTAGATGTGCCCGAGATGCGTCAAAAGGATGGATTCAATCAAGCTGTCGCAGAAATAGTATTCTCTCACATCGATAGAATGATTTCCTGGTACAAGGAAATGATAATCAATACGCCAGTTCGCCTAGAATGAGCTGACATAACTCATCATTGTAACTCCACTCCCACTTCCGCGCCGCTCGTCACCACGAGGCGCAGGAAGGCGTTCGCCATGGAGCGGGCGACGGCGAAGCGCACGCCGTCGCCGTGGCGCCAGAGCGTGGCGCCGATCAGGGCGAGCGAGGTCGTCGCCGCCGCATCCGCGCCGAACACGGACGGATGGAGATCGACGGGCACGAATTTCGGCAGAACGGTCTCGAGCGCCGGCCCGGAAAGATCGAACAGAGCGAGCGCATCGCTCTGATCGGTCAGCGCGCAGGTGCCGCCGAGGACCGTGGCGAGGCGGGCGGCGAGCGCGGCGGGCTCGGTCGACTCGGCCACGGCGAGCCAGCGGCCAGGCGCGGTGCCGATCAGAATGAGACCGCTGCCGGCGACGTGACGCGGGCCGGCGGGCAGGAAGGCACCGAGCGCCGCCGCCGCGGCGGGCGGGATCTCCCCCGCCTTCGGCCGGGCGACGATCAAGACGATCGCGACGACGTCGACCGGGCGGACGACGAGGCCCGGCGTGCCGTCGCGCCTGCCGTGGAGACCGGCCGGCACCGGCCGGCTCGGCGAGAGATGAGCGAGAGGATCGTTCTCAGCCACGCAAGCGCTCCCCGTCCGGATCGTAGAAGGCCGGCGCACACACCTCGACCTCGACATCGCCGCCGCGCACCGGATCGTAGGCGCGCACGCGTTCGCCGATCCGCTGCGGCCCGTTCACCAGCAGCCCGAGGCCGATCCAATGCTTCAGCATCGGCGAATAGGCGACCGACGTCATGAAGCCCTCGTCGTTGTCGACGATCGCGGAACGGCCGACCCGCAGGAAATGCGCCCCGGCGCGCAGCCGCGCGCTGCGATCGACCGGCTTGAAGCCGACGAAGCTCGGCCGCGCCGGATCGACGAGGCCCGGCCGCCCGGCCATGACGCGGCCGATATAATCCTTCTTGGTCGAGGCCATGCGGCCGAGGCCGAGATCGCGGGCCGTGGTCTGGCCGTTGAGCTCGTTACCCGAGACGTGGCCCTTCTCGATGCGCATGATGCCGAGCGCCTCGGTGCCGTAGGGCGTGATGCCGAACGGACGGCCGGCTTCCATCAGCGCCTCGGCGAGCGCCGCGCCGCGGCGCGCCGGCACGGCGATCTCGTAACCGAGTTCGCCGGAGAACGAGACGCGGAACACGCGGGCCGGAACGCCGCCCATCACCGTGCCTTCGACGGCACCCATATAGGGCAGCGCGGCGTTCGAGACGTCGAGCGGGGCATCGACCACCGCCGAAAGCACCTCGCGCGCCCGCGGCCCGCAGAGCGAAAGCTGCGCCCATTGTTCCGAGATGGAGGCGATCTCGACGTCGAGATCGGGCCACAGCACCTGAAGGCAGAATTCGAGGTGCTGATAGACCTTCGCCGCGTTCGCGGTGGTGGTGGTCATCACCCAATGGTCGGGGCCGAGCCGCGCGGTGGTGCCGTCGTCCATGACGAGGCCGTCCTCGCGCAGCATGACGCCGTAGCGCGCCTTGCCGATGGGAAGCGTCGAGAAGGTGTTGATGTAGACGCGGTCGAGGAAGGTGCCGACATCGGCGCCCTGGAGATCGATCTTGCCGAAGGTCGACACGTCGATCAGGCCGGCGCCGGAGCGCGCCGCCTCGACCTCGCGGGTCGCGGTGGCGAGCCAATCGGCCTCGCCGGGGCGCGGGAAATATTGCGCCCGGAGCCACAGCCCGGTCTCGACGAACACCGCGCCGTGGCGCTCCGCCCAGGCATGGGTCGGCGTCAGGCGGGTCGGACGGAAATCCTTGCCGCGATGGTGGCCGGCGAGCGCGCCGATCGAAACCGGCGTGTAGGGCGGCCGGAAGATCGTCGTCCCCGTCTCCGGGATGCCGCGCCCGGTCAGCGCCGCCATGATGGCGAGACCGGTGACGTTCGAGGTCTTGCCCTGGTCGGTCGCCATGCCGAGGGTGGTGTAGCGCTTCAGATGCTCGACCGAGCGGAAGCCCTCGCGATGGGCGATCGCGATGTCCTTGGCCGTGACGTCGTTCTGGGCATCGACGAAAGCGGCACCGCGGGACTTCTCGACGTGCCAGAACGGCTCGATGCCGAAGCCGCCGTCCTCGGCCCGCGGCACCCAGGGCGCGGCCGCGGCGAAGCCGAGATCGGCGACCGCCGCCCGCCCCTTCTCGGCGCCGTCGACGAGGCACGAGGCGAGGCCGAACACGCCCGCCGCCGCACCGGCGACCGTCAGCCCCGGCGGCGTCTTGCCCGGCACGAAGGCGGCGATCTCCGCGTTCCACACCGGCCTGCCGCCATGGTGGCAGGTGAGATGGACGCTCGGGCTCGCGCCGCCGGAGACGGCGAGGCCGTCGGCGGCGATCCGCTCGGCCTTGCCGTCGGCGGCGATCTCGATCTCCGAGAGGGTCTTGCCGTGGGTCGCGAGGATGGCGCCGCCGAGGAGGGTGCGCAGGCCAAGCACCCGCGCCCGCTCGGCGAGCACCGGGGCGACCGAGCGGCGGACATCGACGATCGCGGCGACCTCGATGCCGGCCTGCGCCGCATCGAAGGCGGCGTCCCAGGCGCCGTCGTTGTTGGCGAACACGACGAGCCGCTTCGCCGGCGCAACGGCATAGCGGTTCACGTAGGTCTGGAAGCCCGCCGCCGACATCACGCCCGGGCGGTCGTTGCCGCCGAACACGATCGGCCGGTCGAGCGCGCCGGCGGCGAGCACGGCACGCTTTGCGACGATCCGCCAGAGGCGCTGGCGCGGCGCGAACGGGGCGGGCGTCGCGAGATGGTCGCCGACGCGCTCGAGCGCGCCGTAGGTGCCGCTGTCATAGACGCCGAACACCGTGGTCCGGTCCATGATCCGCACGTCCGGCAAGCTCTCGAGCTCGGCGCGGATGCGATCGGCGAAGGCGTGACCCGGCTGGTCGTCGACAGTGCGGCGCTCGGCGTTGAGCCGGCCGCCCAAGCGGAAATCCTCGTCGGCGAGGATGACGCGGGCGCCCGCGCGGGCCGCGGTCAGCGCCGCCATCAGGCCGGCCGGACCGGCGCCGACGACGAACACGTCGCAAAACGCCGTCGCCTTCTCGTAATGGTCGGGGTCGGGTACGGCGCTCGCGCGGCCGAGGCCGGCGGCGCGGCGGATCACCGGCTCGTAGAGCTTCTCCCAGGCCTTCGCCGGCCACATGAAGGTCTTGTAGTAGAAGCCGGCGCCGAGGAAGGGTGCGCCGAGCCGGTTCACCGCCATCACGTCGAAGGCGAGCGAGGGCCAGCGGTTCTGGCTCGCGGCCACGAGCCCATCGTGGAGCTCAACCACCGTCGCCCGGGTGTTCGGCTCGCACCGGGCACCGTCGCGCAGTTCGACGAGGGCGTTCGGCTCCTCAGGGCCCGCGGACGCGATGCCACGCGGGCGATGATATTTGAACGAGCGACCGACGAGCTTGACGCCGTTCGCAAGAAGGGCGGAGGCGAGCGTGTCGCCCGCCGCGCCCGACAGCGGGCGGCCGTCGAAGGTGAAGCGGATCGGGCGGGCGCGGTCGACCAGACCGCCGGTCGGCAGACGGCTCATCGCGCGCCCTCCCCGCTCGAATCCGCCGCGATCTCGCTCTCAACCTCAGCTGCCGAGGCGAACGTCGCGCCGGCGATGGCGTGGGTCAGCGTGTTGCGCTCGACGACGAGCCAGCGCCGGCAGCCGGACGCATGGTACCAGAGTTCGCGGTGCGGGCCGGCCGGGTTGTCGCGCAGGTAGGCGTAGTCGAAGAACAGGTCTTCGGCGTTCGCCGCCGCCGGGTCGGGACGCTTCGGACCGGCATCGCCGAGATAGGCGAATTCGTGGGCGTCGCGGGGGCCGCAAAAGGGACAGGGAATGCGCATCAGTGCAGATTCGGCTGCGCGCCGACCCCCTTCTCGTCGATCAGATGGCCGGTGCGGAAGCGGTCGAGCCGCATCGCCGCGTTGTGGGCGTGGGGTTCGTCCTTGGCGATGGTCCAGGCGAAGCACCAGCCGGAGGCCGGGGTCGCCTTGAAGCCGCCATAGCACCAGCCGGCATTGAGATAGAGGCCCGGAAGCGGCGTCCGGTCGATGATCGGCGAGCCGTCCATCGACATGTCCATGATGCCGGCCCAATGGCGCAGCAGGCGCAGCCGGCCGATCATCGGCATCACCGCCATGCCGCCCTCGCAGACATCCTCGATGACCGGAAGGTTGCCGCGCTGGGCATAGGAATTGTAGCCGTCGATGTCGCCGCCGAAGACGAGGCCGCCCTTGTCGGACTGGCTGATGTAGAAGTGGCCGGCGCCGAAGGTGATGACGCCGGGAATGAGCGGCTTCAGCCCCTCGGAGACGAACGCCTGGAGGACATGGCTCTCGATCGGCAGGCGCAGACCCGCCTTGCCCGCGACCCGCGTCGTGTTGCCGGCGACCGCGAGCCCGACCTTGCCGGCACGGATCGCGCCGCGCGTCGTCTCGACACCGACGATACGCTCGCCCTCGCGGACGAAACCGGTCACCTCGGCGTTCTCGATGATGTCGACGCCGAGCCGATCGGCGCCGCGGGCATAGCCCCACACCACGGCGTCGTGGCGGGCGGTGCCGCCGCGCCGTTGTAGAAGGCCGCCCTGAATGGGGAAGCGGGCATTGTCGAAATCGAGGAACGGCGCGATCGCCCGCACGCCCTCGCGGTCGAGGAGTTCGGAATCGACGCCGTGGAGGCGCATGGCATTGCCGCGCCGGGCGTAGGCGTCACGCTGGGCGTCCGAATGGCAGAGGTTCAAGACGCCGCGCTGGCTCACCATCGCGTTGTAGTTCAGGTCCTGCTCCAGGCCTTCCCAGAGCTTCATGGACCATTCGTAGAAGCCTTCGTTGCCCGGCAGCAGATAATTCGAGCGGATGATCGTGGTGTTGCGCCCCGCATTGCCGGAGCCGATCCAGCCCTTTTCGATCACCGCGACGTTGCGGATGCCGTGTTCCTTGGCGAGATAATAGGCGGCGGCGAGACCATGACCGCCGCCGCCGACGATCACCACGTCATAAGCGGGCTTGGGTTCGGCGGCGCGCCACTGGCGCGTCCAGCCCTTCTGGCCGCTCAGCCCGTTCGCGAGAATGGAGAGAAAGGAATAGCGCATCGCTGGTTCCGAGGCGCGGCGAGGGAGGCGCCGCATCTCCCCTATGGTTGGACCCGTCCGGCCCCGCTATCATGCCTCAGAACGACATTTGCATGCCTATGAGCGTCATGATGGAACGGCGGAGGGAGGCCATGACGGGCGAGCGGATGCGGGGAGCGGAGGGAGGCAGGCGGGATGCGGTTGCCTCGGAGTTGCCCCCCATTTTCGCGCCGCCCTCCTCCCCGCCCCGCACGATCGGCTTCCTGCTGCTGCCGGGCTTTCCGCTGATGTCCTATGCGTCGGCGGTCGAACCGCTGCGCGGCGCCAACCACCTCTCCGAGCGCACGCTCTATCGATGGTGTCACGTCGCGATCGACGGCGCGCCGATCGAGGCCTCGAACGGGATTCGGATCGCACCCGACGCCAAGGTCGGCGACGCGGTTGCGCTCGATGCGCTGTTCGTCTGCGCCGGCGGCAATCCGGCGCTATTTCGCGACCGCAAGACGTTCGCCTGGCTGCGCCGCCTCGCCCGCGACGGCCTACCCCTGATCGCCGGCATGTCCGGCGGACCGTTCGTGCTCGCCCGCGCCGGCCTGCTCGCGGGCGGCGCTGCACGCTCCACTGGGAGCACATTCCGGCCTTCGTGGAGGATTTCCCCGATCTCAAGGTGCGCCGCACCCTCTATGAGATCGACGGCGACCGCGTCACCTGCGCCGGCGGCATCGCCGCGCTCGACATGATGCTCGCGCTGATCGCCCGCGACCACGGCGCCACCCTCGCCCTCGCCGTCAGCGAATGGTTCCTGCGCACCCAGGAGCGGCCGGCGAGCGATGCCCAACGCCTCAGCCCCGGGGAGCGGTTCGGCACCACCGACCGGCGCCTGATCGGTGTTCTGCAAACGATGGAACAGGCGATCGAAGAGCCGCGAACCCGCGAGGCGCTCGCCGCCGGGGCAGGCCTCTCGGTGCGCCAGCTCGAGCGGCTGTTCGCCGACCGGCTCGGCACCACGCTCCGGGATCATTATCTCGGCGTGCGGCTCGACCACGCCGCCGCCCTGGTGCGCCAAACCGCGATGAGCGTCGCCGAGATCGCGGTCGCCTGCGGCTTCGTCAGCGCGAGCCATTTCTCCCGCGCCTACAAGGCCCGCCACGGCCGCGCGCCCGCCCTCGACCGGGACGGGCGCGTTTGACGGTACAAATAAAAAAATATATATTTCATCAATTGAGAACCACACTAACAATCCGCGTTGCAGAATTTCTGGTCAAGCCAATCAAAATTCACCAAAGCTTGACGCACGTCTTCTATGGAAATGGTCGCATCGCTATTTCCATGAAAAAGATCGTTCCTGTTTTGCGCGACCCGTGCATAAGCAGTTTTGACTGTCGCAAAATCAGGCGCCCCAGGCACAGCCTTGCAAAAAATCTTAAGCTGCTGAAACAAGCTCGGCTTCTTCCGACTCGAGGGCCAAATAATCTCTTCAGATATATCAGGGAATTGCTCTCCGAGCACACGCTTCGCCTCATCCCAGTATGAGTCTCCACCCTGCAGATTATCGATATCTACATTCACGTTATTCGCTGCAATTGCCGCATCCATTCGACTTCTCAACAGCGCCTCAACTCCAACATTCAGCCAAAATATAGCTTCTCTAGCCTCACCATGCATAGCATAATGTTCAGCTGCGGCTCTGCACCTGGAATGCCAACTGACAGGACTTACCTTGCCGACCTCTATTTCAAGAATTTCATCAGTCGGAAGAAAAATTTCAACCGGCAATGAAGGATTCGCGCGCCGGATGAAATCCATTTCTGGTCGTCCGGCGACCTGAATAGCGCTCTCGATTTCGCTAAGGTCACCAGGCGCAGGCGCCCACAGGCCAACATACTGGGAATTCCCCCGAAGCGCCCAGCAACACATGTCTATTATGTCATATGCGACACGCATTCCGTTCGGCCAGAAATCCAGAGGCACAGCCAATCCAGGGATCTGAAGAGGATCGACCTGAATACTCGGATCAATAAGTCCACTTATCTCGATATCAAACCTTGTTTCTCCGAATTGCCACCTCGTTGAAGTAAATGGCCGAATCGCATATGGGCTCTGCGTTTGAACAAGAAATTCGCGAGGAGTAACAAATTTCGAAGTTATTTTCACCGAAACTGAGAGGCCTTCCCACTCTAGACTTAGACGGAATGGCTGCCGGCAAAGCGGGTACGGCAACGTTGTTCTAAGTTTGGTAATAAGGAGACCCTCCGTCAACCCGCTTAAGATCGCACGAAGGTTAGCCTTTGCGGTGAGCAGCTCGCTCCGCTTCATGTCATTCTGAGGCACTGGAATTTCATCCAGCCGCGCTTGAAAACGCTCGCAAGCGGCCATATAAGCCTTCCCGAGCGGGAGCTTCTTGCCCACGAATTCCGTGTACACTTCATCGCGTAGCGCGTGAACCTTGAACACGGGCGAGTTCATGGGAATTCGCTCATGATTACCTAATCGATCCGCGAATTCATTCAAAAGGCGACTGTAACTCTTGGGTACCGACGGTGGCGACGGAGCAAACCAGCGATCAAACTTCGCACACCCGGCCCAAAGGAATCGCTCGATTGTCAAATAATCTTTATTTCTGCGCAACGAGAAAAATCTCAAGCCGGCAAGCGCTTTTTCGAATTCCTCGTCTGCAATAGGAGTATTTTTACTCTTCTCGGAACGGGCAAGTGATCCAAAATGTGCCTCGATCCATCTCCTAGCTTCGCCCGAGTTCATTTTTATGCACGCCCTCAGACCGAGCGCATTGCGCTTCGCAATATTTCACGCATGCGTCCAGTCGCGGATGATATGACGATATCATTCCGTGGCGCATGGAGCGCGCGAATAGAATGCCAGATAGATCATATTATGCCTAAGATGCGCTAGGCTAGATGTTAGATTGAAGCGCAATCAATCCGGCCCGATGCCCGGCGAGGTCGGGGCGCCGTCGTCGAACTTGGAGAGCCATTCGACGGTCTGCGGGTGGTAGCGGGTCAGGCCCTTGTAATCGATCAATTCCGGCGGCAGCGACTTCAGCACCCGGTGCAGCCGGCGCGCCCATTTCGGGCTCGTCACCAGTTCCGACAGCTTGATCAGATAGCAGCGGATCGAGAAGACGATCGCGTTCGAGCGCGGCAGCCGCCACAAGGCCTGCAATTCCACGCGCAGATGCACCTTGTCGCCGACATTCTCGGTCGTCACGGTGGTCCGGTCGGTGCCCCACTTGTGGTAATTCTCCGGGCTCGTATCGAGCCGGGGATTGATCGTCATCGTCCAGTTCAGCCGGCGCACCGGGCGGCCGAGCTGAAGGTTCAACAGGAATTTCAGCGCCCGGTCGAACACGCCCGCCTCATGGGCGAGCGGCACCGGCCCGTGCCATTCCATGAAATTCATGCCGATGTCGAAATCGAGCGACCAATCGGCCTGGGTCGTGACGATGCCCGCATCCATCCAAAGATTGTTGTCGCGCTGGTCGAGCAGAGAGAAATCGCCCTGACATTGGCGGGTGATGTATTCCATCGGCGGAAGGGGCAGCGTCGCCGTATCGCCGAAGGTGAAACGGTCGTCGATGCCGAGCGGACGGTTGATCCAGTGCCAGGCGTCGCCGTCGCGCGTCAGGGTGAAATGCTCGGGATAGGCCTCCGCCATCGAGGTCATCAGGAGCTCGACGAGGTCCCATTCCGCGGTGATCATGTGCGGCAGGGACTGGCAGCGCAGCGGGTCGGCCTTCAGCACCAGCGCCCGGTCGTGCATCTCGGCGACATAGTGCTCGTCGACGTCGATCGGGAACTCGAACACGGAGCCGGGCGCGCCCTTGGTGTGCGGCTCGATGTTCACCGAATAGGCGTAGGCATCGCGATCGAACGGAAACGGAAAGCGCCGGATCGAGGCCGGGCTGTTCGAGAACGTGAAATCGTCGCGGAAGGTCTCCGTCTTGAAGACGAGGCCCATGGGAACGCTCCCTCCTCTGCGGACGCGCGGCGCGCTTCGCACCGTTCATCCCATGAAACTCAAAAAACCGAACTCAAAGATCGAGCACCAGCTCGCGGCCGGCGAGCCGCGACACGCAGGTCATGATCTTGGCTGCGCCGGCTCGTTCTTCCGGCGTCAGATAATGGTCGTTGTGGACGAGCGTGCCGTCGCACGAGACGATGGCCGTCTCGCACTGGCCGCAGGCACCGCCGCGGCAGAGATAGGGCGCGTCGATGCCGGCGGCTTCCAGCGCCTCGAGCAGGCTCTGGTGCGGACCGACGTCGATCGAGATCCCGGAGCGGGCGAGCCGCGCGCGGAAGGGCTCGCCGGCGGGCGGCGCCTGGAAGCGCTCGGCGTGCAGGTTCTCCTCGGGCCAGCCGGCGTCGCGCGCCGCGCCGATCACCCCTTCGATCATCCGCTCGGGGCCGCAGACATAGAGGTGGGTGCCGAGCGGCTGGTTGGCGAGCAGGGCGTCGACCGGCAGCCGGCGTCCCTCGGCGCTGCAATAGAGGTGGACACGGCCGCCATAGAGTCGCGCGGCCTCCTCGGCATAGGCCCCGCAATCGCGGGCGCGCATGGCATAGTGCAGTTCGAAGCGCGCGCCTTCCTCTGAGAGCTGCTCGGCCATCGCCAGGAAGGGCGTGATGCCGATGCCGCCGGCGATGAAGAGATGCTTGCGGGCGCGTCGGTCGACCGGGAAGAGGTTGACCGGGTGGGAGATCACCAGCGTATCGCCAACCGCCACGCGCTCATGGAGGAAGACCGAGCCGCCGCGGGAGTCCCGCGTCTTCAGAACGCTGACCTGATAGGAGCTCTCGTCGAACGGCGAGCCCATCAGCGAATAGGCGTTGCGGATGCGCCGGTCGCCCGCCTCCATGCCGACGACGACATGCGCGCCGCCGGAGAACAGAGGCAGCGCCCCGCCGTCGGCGGCGACGAAGCGGAAGCGCCGCACGTCGGTCGCGACCGGCTCGATCTCGGCGATCTTGACGCGCAGTTCGGCCCCGCCGCTCATCGGAAGATCTCCTCGGCGGCGGGCACCTCGCCGGGCGCCTCGGCATCGACGCAGACGCCCATGAACGCCGCGAGCCGGCGGGAATAATGATCGCGCACCAGAAGGCTCAGGCCGCAATGGGCGCACGGCACGATGCTCGTCGTCACGTTCTCGGTGATCCCCTTGCAATGGACGCACTGGACGCGGCGGGCGAGCGAGCCGCAATGCTCGGTGCGGATCGAGAGATGGTCGATGCCGTGCCGCTCGCCCAACTGCACGACTTGGCCGAGGAAGCCCTCGGCGCCGGCGGTGTAGAGCCGGGTGCCCATGGTCGCCGTCGCGAGGTGGACGTCGAGGCGCGTGAGGAGGGTCGGCACCGTCGGCGTCACATGGAGCGCATCGAGGCCGAGCGCCTCAAGGCTTCCGACATGGCCCGCCCCGGCCGAGCCGCCGGGGGTGTAATAGACCACCGTCTTCGCCGGAAAGTCCGGCCCGCCGGCGGCGGCGAGCGCGAGGACGGCCAACGCCCCCTCGCCTTCCGCCGCGATCAGGTGGAGCCGTGCCTTCGGATCGAGCACGAGGCCCGGATATTGCGGTCTGCTCTTGATGCCCGCGACAAGCATGCGTCGCTCTCGGTACGAACCACGACAAACGGCGCATTTTCCCGCGCCGCACCGGTCTCGGAGAGGCAAGCGGCGTGCCGGACGCCGCTGCCGGATGCCCGCGGCCCTCAGCCGACGGCGGTGCGCTTCGCCTTCTTCGGATCGTCGAAGGGCAGCGTGTGGGCGATCGCCGGGCCGTTCACGGTCTTGCCCCGCACTTCGAGCGGCTTGCCCTGAACGGCATAGGGGACGTCGAGCCGGGCGATCGCCATCGAGCGGTTGGTGAGGCTCGAATACATCCCGCAGGTGACGACGCCGACTTGGCGGCCGTCGGCATAAAGCGCGTCGCCGGCGTCTGTGGGCTGGTCGCCCTCGACGAGCACACCGAAGATCTTGAAGCGTTCCTTGCCCTTCAGCTTGTAGTGCTGCTCGGCACCGCGGAAGCCGGTCTTGCCCGGGCTCACGGTGAAGTCGAGGCCGAGTTCCCACAGGCTGTCGCCCGGCGGCTCGTCCGGGAAAGGATACATCTGCGAATTGTCGTAGGGGTAGAACAGCAGGTAGCTCTCGACGCGCAGCATGTCGAGCACGGTGAAGCAGCACGGAATGATGCCGAGCGCCGCTCCCTCCGAGACGATCGTGTCCCAGATCAGCGGCGCGTCTTCGCCCTTGCAGAAGATCTCGTAGCCGCGCTCGCCGGTATAGCCGGTGCGCGAGATCATCACCGGGCGGCCGAACAGCGTCGTCTGCATATGGTGGAAATAGCGCAGATCGCGGATGCCCGGCACCTTGTCGGCGAGATAATCGACGGCGAGCGGGCCCTGGAGCGAGAGGTCGTGCAGGTCGTCGTCGAACAGCACCGCGACGTTGCGGCCGAGGGCGGCGCGCGTCAGCTCTTCGTGGCCCGAGCCGGAGCCGTGCACCACCATCCAGGCGTTCGGCCCGGTGCGGTAGATGATGCAATCCTCGGTGAAGTGCCCGGCCTCGTTGAGCATGCAGGCATAGGCCGACTTGCCGGGATAGATCTTGGTGATGTCGCGGGTCGTCGCCTGATGCAGGATGGCGGCGGCGTGCGGGCCGACCAGATGGACCTTCTTCAACCCCGACACGTCCATGAGGCCCGCGCGGGTGCGGATCGCAACGTGTTCCTCGCTCATGTCCTTGGCATAGGTCCACGCGGTGCCCATGCCGCTCCAGTCCTCAAGCTTCGAGCCGAGCGCGCGATGGCGGTCGGCGAGGACGGAGTGTCTCCAAGTCAGCGTCATCTCTGATCCTCTGGAACGGCCGCTGTGGCGCGGCTCTGTTTCCTCAGTGTAACGACAATTTCTTGTGGGGCAACTCGATTATCTTGAGTCCCGCCGAGAAAGAGGGTCCCGGCGCACCCGGGCGATCCCGATCCGGATCGCGACGACGGCGCCGATACGGCGCCGTCGGGGCTTCCTAAAGCCGCGCCCGAAGGGGCGCGGCGCGCCGATGCGGCGGGGCTTCAGATGGTGAAGACCCAGTTCGAGATGAGCACCACCGCGATGCCGCCGGCGAGCGTCAGATAAGGGAGGATCCCCGCCTTGCGCTCGGTCTTGTCACGCGGGCCGCCGACGTGGAGATCCTCCTCCATCTCGTGCGGGAACTTGCCGCCGTCCTGGACATAATGGCGGTACCAGAACACCGGGATGATCAGCGCGGCGGTGATGAGACCGGCCCACAAGGCCGACCCGTTCCACACCTTGGCGCCGGCGCCCATGAACATCGCATTCACGAAGGCGAACAGGCCGCCGAGCGCGAGCACGAAGGTCGGCGCGCGGTAGGGCCGCGGAACATGGGACGAATCGATCCGATGGATCCAGCCGGCATTGAGGTTGAGGAAGTTGAAGATGATGTAGCCGCAGTTCGACACCGCCAGGATGAAGAAGAACGAGGTGGCGTCGGCGCAGGCGATGGCGAGCACGATCAGGTTGACGACGAGGTCGGTCCACATCGCGCGGGTCGGCGCACCGTGGGCGTTCACGTGGCTCAGATAGCGCGGCAGCCAGCCGTCAACCGAGCCCTGGTAAAGGGTGCGCGAGGAGCCGGCCATGGCGGTCATGATCGAGAGCAGGAGCGCCAGGATCATGAGCATCACGAGGATCGACTGTACCAACGCGCCGCCGCCGACCATTTTGGCCATCGCCTCGGCGACGCCGGAGCCGTCCACGATCGGGGTCGCCAGCATGCCGTTGAGGCCGAGCACGCCCTGGAAGGTGAACGGCACCAGGATGAACAGAGCGAGGCACAGGAGGCCCGAATAGAAGATCGCCTTGAAGGTGTCCTTCTCCGGATTGCGGAACTCGCTCGTGTAGCAGACCGCCGTCTCGAAGCCGTAGGTCGACCAGGCGGCGATGAACATGCCGCCGAGGACGAGCGTCCAGCCGGCGATGTTCCAGTGGCCGGGGTCCGGCGCGTAGGCGGCGGCGAGCGGCACCAGCGGCGAGAAGTTCGAGGCGCTGACCTGCCCGGTGAGGAGCGGAATGACGCCGACGATCGCCATCGGCACGATGACGAGGAGGCCGATCCACTTCTGCACGTTCGCGGTGCCGAGAATGCCGCGATGCTGGATCGCGAAGGTGATCAGCATCAGGACCGCGCCGATGAAGAACGAGGCGTTGAGCGAGAACGAGACCGGGCCGAGGCTATGGGCGAACAACGTCCAGCCGCGGATGCCGGGGGTCAGCGCGGCGATCGCCGCGGCCGCCTTGTCGGCGTCGCTGCCGGTCAGCGTCGCGCCGTGCGCGGCGAGCCAGCTCACCACCGCCGGCGAATCGGCGGCCGGGATCGGCGCGAAGGCGTTGAGGATATAGGCCGCGGCGATCGAGCAGCCGAGCGAGAGCACGGGCGACCAGGCGAACCAGTTGCACCACACCGACAAGGGCGCGATCAGCTTGGAATAGCGCACCCAGGCCGCCGCACCGTAGATCGAGGCGCCGCCCGACTTGTTCGGAAAGAGGCCGGCGATCTCCGCGTAGGTGAACGACTGGATGAAGCCCATGATCATGGAGAACGTCCAGATCAGGAAAGCGAGCGTGCCCGTGGTGCCGGCGATGCCGCCGATCGAGAACAGGACGAGCGCGGGCACGCCGCTCGCCACCCAGAACGCGCCTTTCCAATCGATCGCGCGGTGGAGCGTCGAAGAACTTGATACGGGCTCGGCACCCGAGACGACGGTGGTCATGGTTCTTTCCCTCTGAAAGGTGTCGCGTCCGGTTGATCCGAGATCTGCGACGGCAGGCTTTTGGCGATGCGAAAGGTCTCCTTTGGCCTCCGACTCGAGCCGGACGCGGCCGGATCGAAGGCGCGATGAACGCACGACGGCCTGGACCGCCCGACGACGCCGGGCGGCCGCGGAACTTGCGTCCCGGGCGATCAAGGAAATCAGAAGGTGGGCCCGGCGAACCGGGCGGAGGCCGTGGGCCGGTGTTCCCTTACCGGCTCAAAAGCAGCCCCTTGCGAGCGGTGCCCATGATGCACGACACCACGGCTTTGTCAAAAATTATTCACGACAAGAAACTGCGCATTTCCCGGGCAGCCTCCGGGTTTGCCCGCGGTCGCGCCGGGCTCCCCCCAACGGGAGCCGCGGCGCCGGTCGCGCGGCGGTTTCGATCACGCCGCGGCGGCGAGCCCGGACGCCATCCGGGCGCAGGTCAGCGTGTTCGCGAGCAGGCAGGCGATGGTCATCGGGCCGACACCGCCCGGGACGGGCGTGATCGCGCCGGCGACGCTCTTCGCGCTCTCGAAATCCACGTCGCCGACGAGCCGCGTACCGCCTTCCGGCTTCTCGACGCGGTTGATGCCGACATCGAGCACCGTCGCGCCGGGCTTCACCCAATCGCCCTTGACCATCAAGGGACGCCCCACGGCAACGACGAGAATGTCGGCGCTGCGGCACACCGCGGGCAGGTCCTTCGTCGCCGAATGGGCGATGGTGACCGTGCAATCCTCTTTGAGGAAGAGCTGCGCGGCGGGCCGGCCGACGATCGTGGAGCGACCGACCACCACGACGTTGAGCCCGCGCAGCCGCTCGTGCACGGTCTTGGCGAGAATCACGCAGCCGAGCGGCGTACACGGCGCCAGCGCCGCCCGTCCGGTCGCAAGCAGCCCCGCGTTCATCGGATGGAAGCCGTCCACGTCCTTGTCCGGCGCGATCGCGTCGAGCACCTTGTCGGCGGCGATGTGGGCCGGCAGCGGCAGTTGGACGAGAATGCCGTGGACGTCGGCGCGGGCGTTGAGGTCGGCGACGAGCGCGAGCAGCGCCGCCTCCGTGGTCTCCGCCGGCAAGCGGAACTCGAACGAGTTCATCCCCGCCTCGCGGGTCTGCGCCGCCTTGTTGCGGACATAGACCTCGCTCGCCGGGTTGTCGCCGACGAGCACGACGGCGAGGCCGGGGACGATGCCGTGGTCCCGCTTCAGGGCCGCGGCTTCCTCGGCCACGCGGGCGCGGAGCTTCGCGGCTTCCGCCTTGCCGTCGATGATGCGCGCGCTCATCGGATACTCCTCAGCGACATGTCGGGATCAGGACATTTCCGGGCGGGTGATAGCATGGCGACGCGGCCCGTGCAGGGGCCACGTCGCAGGTCTGCCATTCCGGATACGGTTCGCCCGCTCGTCCGTGGATCGGGTTCAGCTCGGGAAGACGACGGTGCGCTTGCCGTTGAGGATCACGCGGTCCTCGAGGTGCCAGGACAGCGCCCGGGCGAGCACCCGGCGTTCGATGTCACGGCCCTTGCGGACGAGGTCGTCCGGCGTCGCCTGATGCGAGATGCGCTCGACGTCCTGCTCGATGATCGGACCTTCGTCGAGGTCCGAGGTGACGTAATGGGCGGTCGCGCCGATCAGCTTCACGCCGCGCTCGTGCGCCTGGTGATAGGGCTTGGCACCCTTGAAGCCCGGCAGGAAGGAATGGTGGATGTTGATGCAGCGGCCCTTGAGCTTCGCGGCGAGGCCGTCCGACAGCACCTGCATGTAGCGCGCGAGCACGACGACCTCGCTGCGGGTCTCCTTCACGAGATCCCAGATGCGGGTTTCCTGCTCGAGCTTGGTCTCCTTCGTCACCGGCAGGTGATGGAAGGGAATCCCGTCGAGGTCGATGTGGGCATAGGTGTCGCGCGAATGGTTGGCGATGATGCCGGTCACGATCATCGGAATCTCGCCGATCCGCCAGCGATAGAGCAGATCGGTGAGGCAATGGTCGAACTTCGAGACGAGCAGCATGACGCGGCGCAGTTCGCCCCGCGCCCGCATCGTCCACGCCATCTGGAAGCGCTCGGCGATCGGCGCGAAGCCGGTCTTGAGATCCTCGACCGCGACCGGCGCGCCGACGGCATTGAGCACCACGCGCATGAAGAAGCGGCCGCTGTCGGGATCGTCGTACTGGCTCGCTTCCTGGATGTTGCAGCGGCTCTCGAACAGATAGGTCGAAACCGCGGCAACGATGCCGGGCCGGTTGGGGCAGGACAGCGCGAGGATCACCTGATCGGTCGCGGTCGCCATCGGCCCCTCGCCCGGACCCGAACCGCCGTTCGGCTCGGCGGCGATGACGGGGCTCTCGCTCGCGGCCGGTTCGTCCGCTTTGGAGCGGCGCGGCCGGGTTTCCAGGGTCGTCGACATGGTCTTCCTCACTCGGCGGTCATCCCGCCACGGTGGCATTCCTCACACGGCGGCGATGCCGCCACGGTTCGCGGGCGGCCCGCGCCGTCGTCTTCCACGACGACGGCGGGAAAATCCACCCGTTTGTGCCTCGTCGCCCGTCCCGCCTCGCAAGACCGGGCCCCACCGCCTTGACCCTCCCCTGCCAGGGGGAGGGGTGGCGCGCAGCGCCGGGGTGGGGTCGCGGCCGGGCACGACCTCCCCCTACCCTCTTCCCGATACCTCTCGCCCGCCGCGCCTCAGCAATCGAGCGTGTTGTCGCGCTCCCACTGGGTCAGGTGGCGGGCGTAGGCGTTCCATTCCTGGTGCTTCAGCTTCGAATAGGCGGTGACGAACTCCGCCCCGAACGCGTCGGCGAGGATCGGCGACTTCTCGAAGGCGCGCAGCGCATCGAGCAGGTTCAAGGGTAACAGCTTGGCGCCGCGCACCTTGTGGCCTTCCGTGTACATGTTGATGTCGAGGCGCTTGCCGGGATCGCGCTTCTCGGCGATGCCGTCGAGGCCGGCGGCGAGCAGCGCCGCCTGCAGCAGATAGGGGTTCGCCGCGCCGTCGCCGAGCCGGAACTCGAACCGCCCGCCTTCCGGAATGCGGATCATGTGGGTGCGGTTGTTGCCGGTGTAGGTGATCGAATTCGGCGACCAGGTCGCGCCGGAGAGCGTCCGCGGCGCGTTGATGCGCTTGTAGGAATTGACCGTCGGGTTGGTCAGCGCGCAGATCGCGGCGGCGTTGTGGATGAGGCCGCCGATGAAGTTGTAGCCGAGCGCCGAGACGCCGAGCTCGCCCTTGTCGTCCTCGAACAGGTTGGTCTTGCCCTTCCACAGCGAGACGTGGGCGTGGCAGCCGCTGCCGGTCAGGTTCATGAACGGCTTCGGCATGAAGGTCGCGCGAAGTCCGTGCTTCTCGGCGATCGACTTCACCATGTACTTGAAGAAGGCATGGCGGTCGGCGGTGAGCAGCGCCGTGTCGTAGTGCCAGTTCATCTCGAACTGGCCGTTGGCGTCCTCGTGGTCGTTCTGATAGGGCCGCCAGCCGAGGCCGAGCATCGCGTCGCAGATCTCGGTGATGACGTCGTAGCGACGCATCAAGGCCATCTGGTCGTAGCAGGGCTTCTCCTGGGTGTCGGCGTCGTCACTGATGAGCGTGCCGTCACGAGTCGTCAGGAAGAACTCGCACTCGACGCCGGATTTCAGCTCGTAGCCCTGCTTCGCCGCCTTGCCGACGAGACGCTTGAGCGTGTTGCGCGGAGCGTGCTCGACCTCCTTGCCGTCCATCCAGAGATCGGCGGCGAGCCAACCGACTTCCGGCTTCCAGGGAAGCTGGATCAGGCTGTCGGGATCCGGCACGGCGAACAGGTCGGAATCGGCGGGGCTCATGTCGAGCCACGTGGCGAACCCGGCGAAGCCGGCGCCCGCCTTCGCCATCTCGCCGATCGCGGCGGCCGGCACCAGCTTGGCGCGCTGGGCGCCGAACAGGTCGGTATAGGAGATGAGGAAATATTTGATGCCGCCATCCTTGGCGGCCTTCACCAGATCAATCGCCATCGTTCCCCTCGCGGCCCGTTTTCGGACTCGCCAAATGGCCACCCTCCCCGAGCGGAAGGCGGCTTTCGTGAAGTGAGAGCGCCGCCGGGTCGAGGCGGCGGCGCTCCGTCATCAGAGACCCTTGGTGAGCCCCGGGATCCAGTCGGTGCCGGCGAGCGGCACCCGGGCCATCGCGGCGGCCTCGATGGTCAGCGCCACGAGGTCTTCCGGCTCGAGATTGTGCACGTGGCTCTTGCCGCAGGCGCGCGCGATGGTCTGGGCCTCGAGCGTCATCACGGCGAGATAGTTGGCGAGCCGCCGGCCGGCCAGCACCGGATCGAGCCGCTTCATGAGCTCGGGGTCCTGGGTCGTGATGCCGGCCGGATCGCGGCCCTCGTGCCAATCGTCGTAGGCCCCGGCGACGGTGCCGAGCGCCTCATATTCCGCCTCGTAATGCGGATCGTTGTCGCCGAGCGCGACCAAGGCGGCGGTGCCGATCGACACCGCGTCGGCGCCGAGCGCAAGCGCCTTCGCCACGTCGGCCCCGTTGCGGATACCGCCCGAGACGATGAGCTGCACCTTGCGGTGCATGTCGAGGTCCTGGAGCGCCTGGACGCACTGGCGGACGGCAGCGAGCGTCGGAAGACCGACATTCTCGATGAAGACCTCCTGGGTCGCCGCGGTGCCGCCCTGCATGCCGTCGACCACGACGACGTCGGCGCCCGACTTCACCGCGAGCGCGGTGTCGTAATAGGGCCGCGCGGCACCGACCTTCACATAGATCGGCTTCTCCCAATCTGTGATCTCGCGCAGCTCCTCGATCTTGATCTCGAGGTCGTCCGGGCCGGTCCAGTCGGGATGCCGGCAGGCCGAGCGCTGGTCGATGCCTTCGGGGAGCGTGCGCATCTTGGCGACGCGCGGCGAGATCTTCTGCCCGAGCAGCATGCCGCCGCCGCCGGGCTTGGCGCCCTGCCCGACCACCACTTCGATGGCGTCGGCCTTGCGCAGGTCGTCCGGGTTCATGCCGTAGCGCGACGGCAGATATTGATAGACGAGGAGGCTCGAATGACCGCGCTCCTCCGGCGTCATGCCGCCGTCGCCGGTGGTCGTCGAGGTGCCCATCGCCGAGGCGCCGCGGCCGAGCGCTTCCTTGGCCGGACCCGACAGCGAGCCGAAGCTCATGCCGGCGATGGTGATCGGGATCTTGAGGTGGATCGGCTTCTTCGCGAACCGCGTGCCGAGCACCACCTCGGTGCCGCAGCGCTCGCGATAGCCTTCGAGCGGATAGCGGCTGATCGAGGCGCCGAGGAACAGGAGGTCGTCGAAGTGCGGCAGCTTGCGCTTCGCCCCGCCGCCGCGGATGTCGTAGATGCCGGTCGCGGCGGCGCGCCGGATTTCCGACAGCGTATAATCGTCGAAGGTCGCCGACTTGCGGGGGACCGTGCGCGGTATCTTCGGGACGTCATTCATCGCGCAGGCGCCTCAATAGCTCGAAACATTGTCGACGTGGAAATGGTAGAGCGTGCGGGCCGAGCCGTAGCGCTTGAAGTCGGAGACATCGACTTCACCGGCGAGGCCGGCCGCCGCGAGCTTCTCGTGAAGCTGCGCCTTGTGCTCGTCGCGCATCTCCTTCTCGATGCAGTCCGCACCGAGGCTCGTCACGCTGCCGCGGACATAGAGCCGGGCCTCGTAGATCGAGTCGCCGAGGCTTTCGCCCGCGTCGCCGAGCACGGTCAGCGTACCGGCCTGGGCCATGAAGGCCGACATGTGGCCGACCGAGCCCTTCACGACGATGTCGACGCCCTTCATCGAGATGCCGCAGCGCGCCGAGGCGTTGCCGTCGATGAGGAGGAAGCCGCCGCAGCCGGTGGCACCGGCGGCCTGACTGGCGTCGCCCTTCACGTGGACGAAGCCGGACATGATGTTCTCGGCGACGCCGACGCCCGCATTGCCGTTCACGAGAACGGTCGCGAGTTTGTTCATGCCGCCGCAATAGTAGCCGACGTTGCCGTCGATCTCGACGGAGATCGGAGCATCGATGCCGACCGCCACCGCATGGCGACCGCGGGGATGGATGACCCGCCATGCGGTTTCGTTGGTGTCGTGCTTGAGGGCGTGGAGCGCGGTGTTGAGGTCACGCACGCTCGCGGAGGCGAGATCGATCAGATGAGTGGTGAGCACGCTCGGGGCGACCTTCAAAGCTTCAGAGCGGACGTTCATGCCGCGCGATCCCAGAAATAGACCTTGGCGGGCTCCGGCTCCCAGACCTTGGCATCCTCGATGCCCGGCAGGTCGACGAGCGCGCGATATTCGGAGCCGAACGCGACATAGCGGTCGGTCTCGGCCATGACGGCGGGCTTGCAGGCGATCGGATCGCGCAGCACGCCGAAGCCGGATTCGGTGCCGACGACGAAGGTGTAGAAGCCGTCGAGATCCTTCAGCGAAGCCTCGAGGGCCTGGCCGAGGCTCGCGCCCTCGCCCATCCGGTACGTCAGGTAGGCGGCGGCGACCTCGGAATCGTTGTCGGTCGCGACCGGAATGCCTTCCTTCTCGAGCCGGCGGCGGATCGTGCGGTGGTTCGACAGCGAGCCGTTGTGGACGAGGCACTGGTCGATGCCGGTCGAGAACGGGTGGGCGCCGTCGGTCGTCACGGCGCTCTCGGTCGCCATGCGGGTGTGGCCGATGCCGTGGCTGCCGGTCATGGTCTCGAGATGGAAGCGGCGGGCGACCTCGCTCGGCAGCCCGACCTCCTTGTAGAGCTCCATGCGGGTGCCGGCGCCAACCACCGCGATGTGCGGCGCGGCGGCGGCGAGCGCGGCGCGCACGGCCTCCTCGCGATCGGCGGGAATGGCGATCACCGCGTGGGTCGCCCGCGGCGCGACCGCCACCGGCCCGCCGGCGGCGACCTCGAGCGTCTTCGCGAGCGCGGCGAAATCGGTGCCCTCGGGTCCGCGCAGCGTCAGCTTCAGGCGGCCGTCCTGGCGGTTGCCGTACACCGCGAAGCCGGCCGAATCCGGCCCGCGGTCGCACATCACGCCGAGCATGGTCGACAGCATCGACCCGAGCTCGGGCGCGAGCGCCTCGTCCTTGAGAAACAGTCCCACGATGCCGCACATGGGCGCACTCTCCCCGCCGGCGCACAGGCCGGCCGTCGTCCGGCCCGTCGCGGGCCAGGATCTTCACTGATCGGATCGTCTGAAAGTCACCGCCGGAAGGTCGCGCCGGCCGTTCCTCATGTCCTAAAGGCGGACGCGCCGATCGTCAACCGCTGCGAATAAAATTTTCGTCTCACGAAAAATACCCCGCCCTCACGGACAGCGCATCACTGCGGATCGCGGGCGTAGACGATGATCGAGAGATAGGTCATCGGGCGCACCAGGAGTTCCTCCGGCCCGTGGGTGGCACGGGAATCGAACAGGAGGGAATCGCCCGGCCGAAGGTGATAGGTGCGGTCGGCGTGGCGATAGAGGACCTCGCCGCTCAGCATGTAGATGTATTCGATGCCGGCGTGCTGGAATCCCGTATAGGGCACCGCCTCTTCGCTGAGCGTGATGAGATAGGGCTCCATCACCAGATCGCCGCCGAGGGCGTGGCCGAGCAACTGATATTGATGGCCGGCCTTGGTGCCGCGCCGCTCGATGGTGACGCCCTGCCCGGCGCGCACATAGGAGCAGTCGCGGTTCTCCTCGAAGGTGGAGAACAGCGAGGAGATCGGCACGTTGAGCGCGGTGGTGATCGCCTGCAGCGTGGAGAGCGACGGCGAAATCAGCCCGTTCTCGATCTTCGACAGCATGCCGACCGAAATCCCCGCCGCGTTGGCGAGATCGGAAACGGTGAGATCATATTGCCGGCGGATGGTGCGGATCTGGACACCGAGGGCCTGCTCCAGCGTGCGGCCGGCCGTGTCGGGCGCGTTCGAACCGGTGCGATAATCCTCCGGGGGCGCCGGTTCGGCAGCCGCGGCCTTCTTCCGTGTCTCCGCCAAGCTCGGCTCTCCCTTCTCGCGCCCTCGGTGTCGGTTCGGGGCGCCGGTCCTTCATGTCGAAGTGTTTGGCGTTCGACGCCTTTCCGTCGGTGCCTGTCAACTCTTTGTCGGTCGGAGACGGGCTCCGTTGCAAGGGGCGGACCAAGCGCGGCGGCGGCCGATGCCGGGCCGGCCCCACCCTGTCCGCCGCCGGCGGCCTGTCCCTCCTCCTGGCAAGGGAGGGACTCGCTGCCGTTTTTGAGGCACCCAATCGTTCCCTAATCACGGCGGCTTCTACGAAGCAGCCGCCTAAACCCCTCCCCTGCCAGGGGGAGGGGTGGCGCGCAGCGCCGGGGTGGGGTCCGCGGCCGGACGAGACCCAACCGCCAAACTCCCCCGCCAATCACTCTTGCGCCCACGCCCGCCCTGAGTGAAGATATTTTCCTGCGAAGAATAACAAACGCAAGCGGGGAACGCCGACGGGACCGTCGCGACCCCGCACTTTCGAAGGAGCGTGGCGTGAACCTCCACCTTGCGGCCGAACCGGCCGCCCGGCCGGCGCCCTCTCGCGCGCGGCGGCTCGTCGTGCGCGGCGGCAGCGCGCTGCCGATCCGACTGAGCCCCGGCGACCGCGTCACGATCACCGATCCCGAGGGCCTTCAGCCGGCCCACCTCGCGGTGCTCGCGGCAGACGGTCCCGGCACCGTCGCACTCGATGCGCCCGTTACATGGGACCGCCGACCCCTCGCGACCCTGCTCGCCGAGGCGGCTGAGACCGCGACGGCCCGCGCCTTCTGCGCGACCGAGCGGATCGATCCGGCGGCGGACGTCGCCGTCGCTACGCTGTTCGACGGCACCGGCGCCGCCGGCGGCGCGGTCCACTTCACGGCGACGGCGGACGCCCGCCTCATCGTCCTCGCTCCGGGCCTCGCCATGGCGCCGGAGGCCCAGACCCCGCCGACGGATCTGCACATCGAGATCGAGACGGTGGCTCCCCTCGGCGGCGAGGCCCCGCCGCCGCTCGCGACGCCGAAGCTCGACGTCCGCATCCCCGCCGCGACCGCAACCGCCTACCGGGTCGCCGCCGGGGACTACATCCAGATCATCGACGTCGACGGCAAGCAGTGCTCCGACTTCCTCGCCTTCGATGCGGCGGCGCTCGCGGCCGGCGAGGAATACGGCCTCGACCCGACGACGACGCGCACCCTGGTCGGCACCGCGACGCCCGGCCCCGGCCTCCACGCCAAATATTTCGACGCCCGCATGCGGCCCCTCGTCGAGGTGGTGCAGGACACCGTCGGCCGCCACGACACCTTCATGCTCGCCTGCACGGCGAAATATTACGAAGACCTGGGCTATCCCGGCCACGCCAACTGCTCGGACAATTTCAACAAGGCGCTGGAACCGTTCGGCATCGCGGCGCGCAAGGGCTGGCCGGCGATCAACTTCTTCTACAACACCGCGGTCGACGCCCACGGTGCGATCGTCTCCGACGAGCCGTGGTCGCGCCCCGGCGATTATGTGCTCGTGCGCGCGCTCACCGACCTCGTCTGCGCCTCGTCGTCCTGCGCCGACGACATCGACCCGGCGAACGCCTGGGAGCCGACCGACATCCACCTGCGCGTCTACGACAAGAGCTGTAATTTTCCCAAAGGGATCGCCCACCGCATGACGCCCGACGCCGAACCGAGGATGACGCGCGAATCCGGCTTCCACCCGCGCACGGCGGCGCTGTCGCGCTCGTTCGTCGAGATGAACGGCTTCTGGCTGCCGCATTGCTTCGCGACCTCCGATCCGATCTCGGAATATTGGGCCTGCCGCGAACGCGCCGCGATCATGGACCTCTCGGCCCTGCGCAAGTTCGAGGTGATCGGCCCCGACGCCGAGGCGCTGATGCAGCGGGCGATCACGCGCGACGTGCGCAAGATCGCTGTCGGCCAAGTCACCTACACCGCGCTCTGCTACGACCACGGCGGCATGCTCGACGACGGCACGGTGTTCCGCCTGGGCCCGAACAATTTCCGTCTCGTCTGCGGCAACGATTATTGCGGGCCGTGGCTGCGCGACCTCGCCGCCAAGCACGGGCTCAAGGCCTGGGTGAAGTCCTCGACGGACCAACTCCACAACATCGCCGTGCAGGGACCGAAGAGCCGCGAGATCCTCAAGGACATCGTCCGGACTCCCGCGTCGCAGCCGACCCTCGCCGAGCTCAAATGGTTCCGCTTCCTGGTCGGCCGCATCGGCGACGGTGACGGCGTGCCGGTCGTCGTCTCGCGCACCGGCTATACCGGCGAGATCGGCTACGAGATCTTCTGCCATCCCGACCACGCCCTCGTCGTCTGGGACAGCGTGTGGGCGGCGGGCGAACCGCACGGGCTGACCCCGTTCGGCCTCGGCGCGCTCGACATGGTGCGCATCGAATCCGGCCTCGTCTTCGCGGGCTTCGATTTCTGCGATCAGACCGACCCGTTCGAGGCCGGCATCGGCTTCACGGTGCCCGCCGACAAGACCGACGATTATGTCGGCCGCGACGCCCTCGCGCGCCGCCGCACCAACCCGCACCGCAAGCTCGTCGGCCTGGAGATCGAGACCAACGAGGCGGTCGGCCACGGCGATCCGGTGTTCGTCGGCCGTCCCCAAGTTGGACAGGTGACGAGCGCGGTCCGCTCGCCGATCCTGAAGAAGACGATCGCCCTCGCCCGCGTCGACGTCACGTCGAGCGAGATCGGCACGGCGGTCGAAGTCGGCCGGCTCGACGGCCACCAGAAGCGGTTCGCGGCCACCATCGTCCGCTTCCCCCATTTCGACCCGGAGAAGACGCGCGTCAGGGGCTGAGGGCGCGGTAACACGGAGGCCCGGAGCCGAGCCCGCGCCGGACTTTCCGTCATGAGGGCTCCCACATTCCGCTCCGACTCCCTTCTCCCCGTCGGGGAGAAGGTGCCCCGAAGGGGTGGATGAGGGGGGTATTCACGGCCATTGTAGAGACTTAGAAGGTCAGTTGGGGCGCTCCCCGCGCCCCTCATCCGGCCCTACTGGGCCACCTTCTCCCCGCCAGCGGGGAGAAGGAGAGGTGGTGCTGTGCACTCCCAAAAGGCCACCACAGGCGCCCTCGCTAGCCGGTCCTTCCCACGCCCGTTGCACGGGGAGGCAGTTGCTCGAGCCCGTTGCTCCTGGCCCCGCTCTCGAACCCGCGGCATCCGCGCAACGCCCCCTGCCCCGCGACACGCTGCCCTTCGTCCGCTGCCCTCTTGCGCGTCGGCGCGTTTTTGCGAATAATTCTCCTTAGCGCTTGCAAACGACGCCCTGATCCGGCCGCGATCGTTTGGCATGCGAGAGACGCCGGCTCTCGGGCCGGCAGGACGAATGGACGTGCGGCGGAAAACGCCGCCCCCGAAGGACGCGCTCCCCACATGATGGTGTGTTCGTGTAACCGGCTGTCCAGCGAGGCCCTCGCCGAGGCCGCCGTGGAAGTCGCCGCCGCGCCCGGTCGCGGAATCATCACGCCGGGTGCCGTGTTCCGCACGCTCGGCTGCCGGCCGCAATGCGGCGGCTGCTTCCCGCTCGTGATCGAGGTGATCCACAAGGCGACCGCCGGCCTGCCGGAGCTCGCCCCGGCGCCGCAGCCGGAGGCCTGCTGCGGCGGCCATTGCCACGACGCCGTGGCACACGGACACCATGAAGTGCATCCGCACGCCGCCCCGCACGAGATCACGCTCACGGCGATCGTCGAGACCGAGATCGCGGCCGTCGCGGACGGCGACTCGGTCCTCGTCACGGTCGAGGACAGCGTGACCCTCGTCACGGACGAGGCGACCGTCTTCGCCGTGTCGGAGACCTTGGTCGCCGCATCGCCTCGCGACCGCGAGGACGCGCCCCAGGGCGCCACGATCGTCCGCCTCGACCTCTATGCCGACAAGGCGAGCGCGGACGCGCGTTCCGACGACGCCGAACAGCCCGCGCGCCGCCGCGCGGTGTGACATCTAGGCTCAGGCGGCAACTCCATCCCGGCTTGCGGTCACGAATTGGAATACATATACACTGCAGGGCGTCTGACGGTGACATCGAGCCGGGCAGAGAGTGGAGATTGCGATGAAGGGCGACGCGGAAGTTTTGGACATGCTCAACCGTGCGTTGAAGCATGAGCTCGCCGCGATCAACCAATATTGGCTGCACTATCGTCTGCTCGACGATTGGGGTTTCACGCTGCTCGCCAAGAAGGAGCGCGAGGAATCGATCGAAGAGATGCACCACGCCGACAAGCTGGTAACGCGCATCATCTTCCTCGAAGGCCACCCGAACCTTCAGACCCTCGATTCGCTGCGGATCGGCCAGAACATCAAGGAAGTTCTGGAGTGCGACCTCGCTGCCGAATATTCGGCGCGCGCGCTCTACAAGCAGGCTCGCGAGCTCTGCCGCGACAAGGGCGACTACGTCACGATGGACCTCTTCGAGGACCTGCTCGAGGACGAAGAAGGCCACATCGATTTCATCGAGACGCAGCTCCAGCTTCTCGAGCAGATCGGCATCCAGAATTACGGCCAGCTCCAGGCCGCCCCGGCGAACGAGCAGGGCTGAGCCCTCCGGGCCGCGCCCCCTCTCCGCTGATCGATCACGCGCCCGGCAAAAGCCGGGCGTTTTCGTTTGTGGCCAACCGACCGCGCGCCTCTCGTCTACGCCCCCGCTATACTCGCTTTGAGCGCCCCGACGATCTTGTTGAGGGCCGAGAAATAGGCCGCGCACTCCTCCTGCGTGAGGTCCGCGGTTGCGGTCGCGTTGACGGACCGAACGGCCTCTAACAGTGCATCGGTCTTTTCGAGCGCCGCCGGCGTCAGCGAATAGAGAAAGCTACGCCCGTCTTGAGGGTCGGGCTCGCGCTGCACCCAGCCGTCCTTCTGCATCCGCGACAGCGCCTCCGCCATCGAGGGCTGCTCGGTGGCCGCCGCCTGAACAAGTGCCTTCTGGCTTAGGGCCGAACCATCCGCCAAGGCGAAGAACACCGGCAACTGACCGGGACTGACCCCCAGCGGCCTGAGCTCGCGGGCGATCGCCTGCGCGAAGAGCCGCGCCGCGAAGTTGGTCATGTAGCCGGCTGAATCCAGTGCATGCATATTTATATCGGACCCTATTTAAATTTCATATCGGACCCTATATAAGGCTCTCCATGGCTCGGCAGGCAAGGCATGGAGGTCCGTCATGAGGCTCTTTCTGAAGCTCGTCCACACGCTGGCGATCAGCGCTTTCGTCGGCAGCATCTTCGGTCACATTCTTCTCGGCACGCATTTCTCTGCCGAGGATGCCGCATCCTACCGCACCGTGCTCGCGGTGAAGTGCCTGATGACGCAGACGCTCATTCTCGGCGGCCTGGCACTGTGCGTGCTCTCGGGGATAGGCCTCGTCGCCCTCGGACGCGGCCGGTCGTTGATCCGCCCCTGGCTCGCGATCAAGCTCGCGGCGGTCGCGCTCATCGTCGTCAACGCCGTGACGGTGCTGCGGCCGCTCGGTCTCGAGCGGCTCGCGCTCGCCTCTGCTCTCGCAGGCGGCGACACCCAAGCGCTCGCGGCCCTTCATGCGACCGGCCCGCGCGAGGACATCTTCGGCGCGATCAACCTCGCTTTGGTTCTCGCGGTCCTGGTCCTGAGCATCGCCCGCCGCGTGCCCTTCCTCCCGGCCTCGGTGAAGCCGGCCCGAGCCTGAGCGGAGATGCCGCCACCCGGCGGCCCGCCGAGAGCTAGTGCGAAGCCTCGCCGTCCTTGGTCGCCAGCGCCGTGTGCGGCTCGGCATAGTGCTGGGCGATGCGGTCGGCGATCCAGGCCCAAGCTTCCTGCTCGCGCGGGCCGGCGGTCTTCTCGATGGCGATCGTCAGATAAGCCATCTCGCGCTCGACCTTGTCCCGCGGCAGCATGGCGAGACGCGTGGAGAGAATGGCACCTTCGAGCACCGCCGCCTGGGCGCGGTTGTAGCCGAGCCAGGGCCGATGCATGACCTCGCGCACCACCTTCAGCCGGTATTTCGGGCGCACCTCGTCGTGCTCCACGGCTTCGACGGCGAGTTCGATGTGGGCGAGCGCGTCGGCGAGGCGGCGGCCGGGCACCTCTTCCGCCGGCACCGTCTCCCAGTCCCGCCGCCCGGTCACGCAGCCGGCGATGACGCGGACATCGTCGGTCGCCGAGGCGACCGCGAACGGAACGGCGGTGAGATTGGCGATCGCGGGCGAGGGATGGAACGGCGCGAGGATGTAGCCGGCGCCGTCGGCGATCAGGCCGTAAGGGGCGATGTGCGGCACGTCGTCGGCGCCCACCGTGATGACGACGGTCTCCAGAATGAAAGCCATCTCAGGCGTCTCCGTCGTCGGTAGCCTTGGGCGCCGGTTCGGGCGTCGTCTCGTCCGCCTCGCGCCGCCCCACCCGGCCGACCGCGCGTAGCGTGTGGCCGGCATCCTTGAGGCGGGTCGGATCGGCGGTCTCGCGATCGGCGGCGACTCCCCAATCGAGCGGCTCGTCCTGGGCATAACGCTTGCCCAGGCGGAACGCGATCTCCGCCCGCGCGAGTTCCGCGCCGAGATAGAACGCGTGAGCGCCGTCAGCGCCCACATTGAGGGCCTCGAACACCGCAAACGGGTCGGTCACGACCGCGTGTAGGTCGCGATTATAGATGTGGATGCCGTCGGCGGCGGTCTCGATGCGGAAATTGGCGTCGCGCACCTGGGCGGCGAGGCCGGCGATCTCCTCGGGCGTGTTCGGAAACGGCACGCGGTCGTGCAGCGCCATCAGGGCGGCGCTGTAGCCCTTCGGCAGTGCGCCGTCGGCCTTGGCGGCATAGAGCATCCGCCGGGCCGCGTCGTGCTCCTCGACGGTCCGCCGCGTGTGTGGGCTCACCTGGACGAGGAGCGCGTTGCGAATGGAGAGTTCCGAAGCAATGCCGAGCAGGATCGTCGTGATGCCGGTCGTATCCGCCTCGGTGAGCTCGGTCAGGTTGCCGGTGCCGATCATCATCTCGGCATCGGGCCGCATCCGGCGGAAGGCGGCGTAGCGTTCGATGGAGGCCGTGAAGCCGAAATGGATCGGATCGAGCACCGGGTCGGCCAGGAAAGCGCGGCCGCGCGCCGCGACGGCGTCGGCAGCCCGGGCGAGCGACTCGAGATCGCCGTGCTCGGCCGGGATGAGGATCGGCACCGCGGCGACCTTGTCGAGCACCCACAGCGTCTTCTCGCTGAGACTCAGGAGATAATCCGCCCCCGCCTCACCGCCGCGCACGAGATCGTCGGGATCGCCGGAATCGACGCTGACCGTGAAGCCCTCCGCCTTGAGCGCCCCCACGGCGTCTTGCAAATGCGGAAACGGCATGCCCGGAAGGCAGCCGAGATCGACGACGTCGCCGCCCGCCGCCCGGTCGCGCCGCGCCCGCGCCACGATCGCCTCGACCGACATGCGCGGCGCATCGACCATCTCGACGAACAGCCGGAGATCGTAGCGGCTGAGATCCGGCGGCCCGCCGCCCCGGCCGAACCAGCGCGGCAGATCGGCGACCTCCTCCGGGCCGCGCACCATCGGCACGCCGAAAGCTTCCGACAAACGGTCGAGATCGACGCGCGCGCGTCCGGGAAACACGACCTTGGTCGCGCCCTCCGGCAGCTTCAGCCGGCGGCGCACGATCTCCTCGGTCATCAGCGCCGCGACCTTGACGCCGACATCGACGACCGACCAGGCGAACGCGTCGCGGCCGATCGCCTCCATCACCCGCTCGAGCCGCGGCCGCGCCAGGTGGCCGGTGACGAGAACGACGTGCTCACCCATGGCGTGATCCGGCATTGGCGCGATCGGGCATGGCGCGATCCGGCGATCCCACGCTCAGGCGACGCTCTGGAGGGGCTTCGCCCGTTCGATGCGCGCCTGCTCATGGGGCGAATGCATCGCCTCCCACAGATCGCAGCGGCGCTGCACGTTGAGCCAGAACTCCGCGCTGTTGCCGAACACGCGCGCCAGAATGAGCGCGGTCGGGGCGGTGACGGCGCGGCGATCGTTACAGAGCTCGTTCACGTGCTTGCGCGGCACGCCCATGGCCTCCGCCAGGGCGGCCTGGGTGAGCGCGAGCGGCTGCATGAACTCCTCGGTGAGAATCTCGCCGACCGAGGCCGGCTTGCGTTTAGTCATCAGCATGGCGTCGCCTCATCCATACGAGTGGTCATCGAGGTAGAGGTCTGACGCCTCGCCCAGACCGCCATCCCATCGGAAGATCAATCTCCATCGTCTATTCACTCGGATTGAGTGAAATCCGTCCAAGTGACCGCGCAACTTTTCGAAATGGTTGCTGGGTGGCGCTCGCAGATCCATATCGCTCAACGCATCGTCGATCATCTGGAGCTTGCGAAACAGGCGATCCTCGATCTCCGGCGGTATCTTCCGGCAACTCACATCATCGAGAAAGAACGTTCGAAGCCATTCGTCCCGGAAGCCGACGATCATGGTTTCCCCCACCACCTGTACCTATGTACCACTCCACGGTACATCGCGCAATCGCTGAGGTGGCACCGTGTCACCCGCGAACTGCCGTAAGGTGGATTGCGGAGGATCTCCTACGCCATCCGCTCCACCCCCTCCGCCCCCAGCCGCGCGAGGGCGTCGGCGATGCGCTCGCCGTGGACGACCGCGTCGGGCGCGATTTCCGCGAGCGGGGCGAGCACGAAGGCGCGCTCGAGGATGTGCGGATGCGGCAGGCTCAAGCCCGGCTCCTCGATCCGCGCGTCGCCGTAGAACAGCACGTCGAGATCGATGGTTCGCGGGCCCCAGCGGATCTCGCGCCGCCGGCCGAGCGCCTGTTCCGTGGCGAGGCAGAGCTCGAGAAGCGCCCGCGCCGACAGGGTCGTCTCCACCAGCACACAGGCGTTCACGAACCAATCCTGGTCGCGGTAGCCCCACGGCTCGGTGCGATAATTGGCCGAGCGGGCGACGACGCGCACGCCCTCTGCCGCGTCGAGGAGCGCGACGGCCCGATCGATCGTCGCGATCTTCTCGCCGATGTTGGAGCCGAGGCCGATCGCGGCCCGGACCGGGGTTGTCCCGTCGTCGGAAAGGCTCACGCGGCGGCTCCGCGCCGGCGCGTCACCGTCACCGAGACATGGTCGAGGTTGCCGACGATCGGCGCGCTCGGCTTGCGCACGGTGACGATCGCCCCCTGGACCGGCGGGAAGCCGTCGAGCACCGCCCGCGCGCAGCGCTCGGCGATCGCCTCGATGAGGTGGGCGCGCGGCCCGTGCACGACGGCCGCCACAGCGTCGTAAAGCTGCCCGTAGCAGACGGCCTTCGAATAATCGTCGCTCTCGCCGGCGGCCGAAAGGTCGAGCTCGGCGACGAGATCGACATAGAAGCGCTGGCCGAGCTTGGCCTCCTCGTCGAGCACGCCGTGGTGGGCGTAGAAGGCCATGTTGGTGATGGTGATCTTGTCCGTCATCGGATGTCCGCCTCAGCCTTCGCCGCGCCAGCCGGCCGGCTTCGCGGCCCGCACGATGGCGTCGGTCACCTTCACGGCCTGCACATGGGCCGCGACGTCGTGAACGCGCAGGATGTCGGCGCCGCGCGCCACCCCGAGCATGTGGGTCGCGATCGTGCCCGGCAGACGGTCGCCGACGGCGATGCCGGTGAGCCCGCCGATCAGGGACTTGCGCGAGGCGCCGAGCAGCACCGGCAGCCCCATCGCCCGCACCGCGTCGAGCCGCGCGATCAGTTCGACGTTCTGCGGCAGCGTCTTGCCGAAGCCGATGCCGGGATCGAGGACGATGCGGTCCTCGCGAATGCCGGCCTTCTCGGCGATGACGAGCGAGCGCAGGAAGAAACTCCGAACCTCGTCGACGATGTCGAGCGCCGGATCGACCTCGCGGCGATTGTGCATGACGATGACCGGCGCGCCGTGCGCCGCCGCCACCGCCGCCATGTCCGGATCGCGCTGGAGCCCCCAGACATCGTTGATGATATGGGCGCCGGCCTGAAGCGCACGGTCGGCGACGGCGGCCTTGTAGGTGTCGATCGAGACCGGGACGGCGATGCGCTCGCCGAGCCGTTCGAGAACCGGCAGGACGCGGGAGAGTTCCGTCTCGGCGTCGATCTCGGTCGAGCCCGGACGGGTCGATTCGCCCCCGACATCGACGAGGTCCGCCCCCTCCTCCACCATCAAGACGGCACGGTCGAGCGCGGCGTCGAGCGCGTTGTGGCGGCCGCCGTCGGAGAAGGAATCGGGCGTCACGTTGAGGATGCCCATCAGGAGCGTGCGCGAACCGAGAACGTGGGTGGCGCGGCCGAGATCGAGAGTGGTGGGCATGGGCGCGTTGGGAGCTTCCGTTGCGAGGCGTGGAGCGCACTCCATAGCACGCCGCGCCCCGTCCGATGTCATCTTTGCGTCACGCGAGCCACGCGGGCGCGCGTCAGAGGGCGACGAGGAGTTCCCCCTTGCCGACCGAGCCCTGGTCGCCCTGGAAGCGGCGCACGATCGGCGGGACGTGCGGCTGCCAGGGAAGATCGAGATTGGCGAGGGAACGGCCGAGGAGACCGAGGAAGGAGAGTTCGAGGGCGCCGCAATCGAGGAAGGTCGGCAGCGGGCCGCCCTCCACGGCGCCGACCACGAGACTGCCCCGCCGCATCAGAAAGCCCGGCTGGCGGCCGACGCTGCCGGCGACGATGGTGCCGGCGATCATGCGCGCCCCGGCGAAGGCCCCGGCGGTGCGCGCCACGATGGTGCCGCGCCGCATGCGGTCGCCGACGCGGTCGCCGGCCGCGCCGCCGATCGCGATCAGGCCGCCGCGCATGCCGGAGATCCGCCCGTCGAGGGCGCCGCCGACGCGGTCGCCCGCATTGCCGGCGATGCGGAGCGTGCCGCCCGCCATGCCGGCACCGGCGAGCGGACCGGCATGACCGAACACGCGAATGGTGCCGGCGAGCATGCCCTCGCCGAGACGCTGGCCGACGTCGCCCTCGACGCGGATGAGGCCGCCGCCGAGGCCGGCCCCGATGCGGTCGAGCCGCTCGTGGCCGCCTTCGATCACGACGCTCTCGTCGGGACCGGGCGCGACGCCGAAAAGATCGCCGACATGGATCGGCCGCCGCCGGCCGCCGCCGATCACGAGCCGCTCGACCTCGCCCGCCGTCAGCGCGGCGAGCCGCTCGGGAACGAGGGCGGAAAGATCGACGCGCTCGGGGGGCGCCTCGCGCAGGGTGAAGACGAAGGCGCCCATCAGACGAGGTCCTTCAGATGGAAATGGTGACGGCCGAGCTGGCCGCCATAATTGCCGGCGGCGATCCGCACGAGCCCTTCGGCAGACCCGAGCCCGGCGGCGGCGTGGAGCCCCGCCCGCATCGCCGCCTGGACCGCGGCGAACGACAGGCCGTCGATGACGATCTCGAGCACCGAGGCGACCTCCGGCGTGAGGTGCGAGCCCTCGACCGCGCCCTTCAGCGTCGGACAGAAGAAATGGTTGGTCGAGGCCATCAGCGCCTTGTATTTCGACCCGACCTTCGAGCCGGAGCGCACGATGCCGCCCGGGAAGGGCATGATGACATCCGGCACCGCCTTCATCGCGGCGATCGCCGTTTCGGCGGCGAGCCGGGCGGCGGCGCGGGAGCGGGCGAGCAGGATCAGGTTGCCGCCGCCGACGGCGCCGGTGACGACCCGCGTCTCGTGCTCGACCAGGAACTCGCCGTCCATCACCGGAATGCGCCAATAGCGCTTGCCGTCGATGACCTTCGAGATCTGGTAGCCGTCGCCGAAATAACGCAGCGCGGAGCCGAGCTTGACCGCCTCGCCCTCGTCGAGCCCGGCGAAGCAGGCGGTGCCCGGGCAGGTCAGCACGCACTGGCCGACGCGGGTGACGATCTGCTGGCCGCAGATCTCCGCATTGAAGCCGAACAGGAGGATGCGCACGCCGGGCCGCCCGTCCGGCGTATCGTCGGGCGCGACGACCCGGTCGATGCCGGCCTCGCAGCCGCAGGCGATGACGGAGGTCGCGAAGCCGGTGGTCGAGATCGCCGCCTGCATCGCCCATTCCGGCGTGTCGGCCGTCACGATCACGGCGGTCGCAGCCATGTCGAAGGCCTCGGCGAAATCGTCGTCGATCACCACCCCGTTGAGGAGGATCGGCTCCGCCCGCGCCGGCGCGAGATCCGAGGGGTTCAAGTCCGACATGGATGCACCTTGAAGGGATCGGCCGGGCCGATGACGTCGTCCCGGACCGTGTAGATCGAGCCGTCGGCCCCGAAATAGCTCGCGAGATAATCGTCGAGCCGGCGGACCATGCCGGCATCCTGATCGAACGCGACGACCTGCGCCTGGCCGGCCTCGGCGCTCAGGAGCTCGCCGTCCTTCACCGCGAGGCGGCCGTTCTTGAAGACCAGATGGGCCGCCTCGAACATCGCCGTGCGATCCTCGCGATCGTCGTAGACGGCGATGTCGGCGAGCGCGCCGGGGCCGAGATGCCCGCGGTCGTCGAGCCCGAGCAGCTTCGCCGGCGCCGCGCGCGTCATGATCGCGATCTCGGCGAAGCTGTATTCGCGCTTCAGCGAGGGCAGCGCCGTCATCTTCATCGCCGCCTTGGGCAGACCCGCCATGTAGCGCGCCCGCTCGTCCGCGCTCATCAGGAGATGGAGCAGCTTCGGGTAGGTCGTGAAGGGCGCGCCGTTCGGGTGATCGGTGGTGAAGAAGACGCGCCACGGGTCCTCGACCGAGAGGAAGATCTCGAGGCCGATCGCCCATTGCAGCGCGTTGACAAAGCTCGATGCGTTGTAGGCGAAGGGCACCACGCCCGCCCCGTTGCCGTCGCCGTCCCACAAGATCCACTTGTTCGGGCTCGCCGCGACGCGGCCGGCGAACTGGCGCAGCACGTCGGCCGAGATCGTCACGGTCTGGCCGAACATCACCTGGCCGACGTCGATCGTGACGCTCGGATTGCGCTTCAGCGCCTCGACGAGCCGCGGCACGGCGGAGGAGAAGCCGCGCTTGCCCTCGGTGCCGTAGGCGTAGAACTGGACGTGGGCCAGATGGAGCGGCAGCCCCTCGGCGGCCTCGATGGTCTCGACCAGGGTGTCGATCGCGGTGCCCGGCACGCCGAGATTGTTGCAGTGGACGTGGAGCGGATGGCGCACTCCGAGGCTCGTCACCGCCGTCTGGAGCGCCTTCACGATGTGCCGCGAGCTCACGCCGTAATGGGGCACCTCGTCGTCGAAGCCGAAGGTGCGCACGTTCTCGCGGAAGGCGGCCGAGCCGCCGGCATTGATGACCTTGAGGCCGAGGGCGCGGGTGCGCGACAGCATCAGCGCGACATAGTCGGCGATGGCGGCCTCGCTCTCGCCGGCGCGCAGCATCGAGAGCAGGAAATCCTCGTTGCCGAGCACGCTCAGCGTCGCCTTGTCGATCACCGGCATGTCGGCGAGTTCGAGGTGCGATTGCAGCGCCTGGCTCGGCGGCACCGCGGGCTCGACGACCGTGGTGAAGCCCATCCGTGCGTAGAGCCGGCCGGTTTCGGCCGCCGACCAGCGGGCGGTGGTGAACGGCAGGCCCGGCGCCGGCGCCTCGGTGTTCTCGTGCAGCTCGGGCAACAGGAGGCGCGACAGCGTGACGTTGCCGCCGGCGACGTGGGAATGGATGTCGATGGCGCCCGCCATCACGATCCGCCCGCTGACATCGTGGGTTTCGTCGACGCGCGCGCCGGCCGGCGGCGCGGCGACGATGCGGCCGTCCTCGATATAGACGTCCCCGACCGCGTCGCGCCCGTTGACGGGATCGACGACCCGGCCGCCTGCGAGACGGATCAGCATGATACGGCCTCCTGCGCCGTCAGGGCGGCACGGATCGCCGCGATGGCCTCGGCGACCGTCGGCCGCGCGGGGCGGCCCTCGCCCACCGCGACGAGCGCGGCGGCGAGCGGATCGAACAGGGCGGCGGGATGCTCGACCCCGGGCTCGGCGACCTCGATGCGCACCGCCGGCTCCTTCGCCAGCGCCGCGCCGGGACGGACCAGCGCGACCAGGGGCACGTCGGCCTCCCAGTCCGGCGCGCGGTCCGACAAGGCGGAAATCCACAGCGCCGCGTCCGCCTCGCCGCTCTCGACGAGGCGCTTCGCCTCGAAGGCCCAGGAATCGTGCACCGGGAAGCCCTGGCGCAGCCCGGTCCGCGGCGGAAAGCCCGTGGTCCAGCCGGACACCTGCAGAACACCGCTGCCGTCGTCGGCCGCCGGAAGCGGCAGAGCGGCAAAGCGCGTGGTCAGGTTGAGGTCAGCGACGAGGCCGGCGGCCGCCTCGAGGGTCAGGTCGCCGAGGTGCGCCGCGTTGCCGACCACGACTCCGTACCGCGCCGCACGCAGCGTCGCCGCGGCGGCATCGATCTTCGCAAGCCCACCCTCGCCGAAGGCCCGCGCGGCGACGAGACGCCCGTCGATCCGGGCGCGCAGCGCGAGCAGCCAGGGGCCGACATCGTCGGCCGCGAGGGGGATGTGTTCGATCGCCGCCCCGTCGGTGGAGACCGCGGCGACGGCATGATGGTCGCCGCCGACGATGAGGAGACGGCGCGTCGGAGTGTCGCCGCGGAGGGTGGACGGGCCGGGGCCGAACACCGCGCCGAGCCAGGCGACGTCGCCGGCCTGCGGAGCGATCAGCACCACCACGTCGGCACGCTGGCGCGCCTCGGCGGGGGTGACGGTCACGAGGCCGGTCGTCGCGAGCACCGCCGACGCGCGGGCGAGCGCCGTGCTCTCCATGTGGTCGTAGGCGCCGCGCAGATCGCTCGCGAGGCGCAGCGCGGCCCGCGCGCCCTCGACACAGGTTCCGAGGCCCGCCACGACCGGGAAGCGCGCGCCTTCGAGCAGCACCGCCGCGGCTTTCGCCGCCTGATCGAGGGATACCCCCTCGCCGCCGACGAACGCACTCATGCCCGCGTGTCCCCGCCCGCGCCACGGGCCGCTGATGATCCGAAATCCGTCATGTTCGCGGCCTCTTACCGGTCGTACTTGATGTAGCCGAAGCGCTGGTCCTGGGGCGTGCCCTCGAGCGCGCCGCCATCCGCGCCGGGCTGCCAGGAGACCACGTCCTCGATCTTGCGGGCGAGCGCGAAGTCCTTCTCGGTGATCCCCTTGGCCGAATGGGTCATCAGCCTCACCTCGACCCAGGCATAGGAGGCCGTGATGTCCGGATGGTGCCACGCCGCTTCGGCGAGATGACCGATCGTGTTGATCACCATCAGGGTGCCCTTCCACCCATAGGTCTTGTAGGTGCGCCGGATCCAGCCGTCGGCATAGTCCCAGGCGGGCAGTTCGACCGCGAGGCGGCGTTCGATCTCCGCGTCCTCTAAGGCGCGGTCACGGGGCGCTGCTGTCATGGGTTCCTCCCGCCGGCTGTTCTGTCCCGGACCGGCTGCTGCTCATCATGCCCCCGGGCGGTCGTTTGACGCTTGTTCAAAAGCGACGCCGCCCGCTACACGGACCTCGCGCGGACATTTGCAACGCGGCGATCCCTTTGCAACAGTCCGCCGGGGAGGACGCCGCCGTTCGCAAGACGCCGGGGGCGCAACAACACGCAACGGACCCGATGCCAGACGCCGAGATGACGCCCCCCGACCCGCCGGAGACGCTCCCTGCGACGGCCTCCCGGCCGGCCCGCGCCGAGGTCGCGGCACCGGCGCGCCTGCATTTCGGCTTCCTCGACCTCAATTATGGCCTCGGCCGGAAGTTCGTCGGGCTCGGCATGGCGGTCTCGGGTCCCGTGACCCGCATCGTGCTCGAACGCGCCGCCCGCACCGAGGCGGTCGGCCCCGACAGCGACCGCGCGCGCCATCATCTCGAATCGTTGATCGCACGCCACGGCGCGAGCTCGGCCTTCCGCCTCGTCGTCGAAGAGGCCCTGCCCGCCCATTGCGGCCTCGGCTCCGGCACCCAGCTCGCCCTCGCGGTGGCGAGCGCCTTCGCGGCCCTGGAGCAGCCCGGCCTCACGCCCGAGGCGATCGCCCGCAGCCTGGGCCGCGCCGAGCGCTCGGCGATCGGCATCGCCTCGTTCCTGTCGGGCGGCGTCATTCTCGACGGCGGACGCGGCCCGGCGACCGAGGTGCCGCCGGTGCTCTCCCGCCTGCCCTTCCCGCCGGCGTGGCGCGTGATCCTCATCTTCGACCACGGCCTCGAAGGGGTGCACGGCGAGGCCGAGCGGCAGGCGTTCGCGACGCTGCCGCCGTTCCCGCCCGAGGTCAGCGCCGAGCTCTGCCGGCTCGTCCTGGTACGGGCGCTGCCGGCGCTCGCCGAGGCCGATTTCGTCGGATTCGCCTCGGTGATCGGCACCTTGCAGGGCCGCGTCGGCGATCATTTCGCCCCGGCCCAGGGCGGCGGACGGTTCGCGAGCCCGATGGTGACGGAGGTGCTCGGCATCCTCGCGGCCGAGGGCCTCGAGGGGATCGGTCAGACCTCCTGGGGACCGACCGGCTTTGCCCTCGTGCCCGATGCCGACAGCGCCGAGCGGCTCGCCCACGCGCTCCGGGCCCGCTTCAAGGAGCGTTCCGCGCTCGAGATCCGTGTGGTCGCCGGCCGCAACACGGGCGCCACCATCCGCGCCGCCTGATCGCCCGCCCTTTGTGCGGCTTTCCGGCCGCGGCCTCTTGCCGCCGCCTCTGTCGCGGGCAGACAATCGTTCCTTCAATCCACGCCGCCGCGGCTTCGGCAGGGTCGCCGTCTCGCGCGCGATGAACCGGAGCACGAATCGAACGTGCTCGCCCGAGGAGATGCCCGATGGTTGCCGATCCCCACATCCTGCACATGGTGACGCCGCTCAAGCACATGAGCCCGTTCGACGTGAACATGGCGCTCGATGCCGGCTATGACGCGGCGATCCCCTACACCCAGGTCACGCTCGCCGAGACCCAGGGCCTCGTTCAGGACGCGATCTTCTCCCGCGCGCCGCACATGGGGGTGCGGACCGGCCTCTTCATCGCCGGCAAGAACGCCACCCTCGCCCTCGACATGCTGCAGACGGCGCGGGAATCCCTCGTGCCGCCGTTCGAGCTCTCGATCTTCGCCGACCCGGCCGGCTCGTTCACCACCGCCGCGGCGATGGTGGCGGTCGTCGAGAAGGTGCTCGCCAAGGAATTCTCGCGGGATTGGATGGGCACCTCCGTCGCGATCTTCGGCGCGACCGGCGTGGTCGGCTTCTCGGCCGCGGTCATCGCCGCCCTCGAAGGCGCGAGCGTAACGCTTGTCGGCCACGACGGCGTGACCCGCGTGCAGGCCGCCGCCGACGAGATCGCCGCGCGCTTCGGCGTCAAGGTGCTCGCCGCCGACGGCAGCAGCGAGGAGCGCAAGGCGGCGATCGCCTCGGAAACCGAGGTGGTGTTCAGCGCCGCGGCCGCCGGCGTTCAGGTGCTGTCGGCCGACATGGTGCGCGCCTCCGACGATCTCCTCGTCGCCGCCGACGTCAACGCCGTGCCGCCGGCCGGCATCGAAGGTCTCGGCATCGCCGACAACGGCGTCCCGATCGACGGCACCAACGTGCTCGGCGTCGGCCCGCTCGCCATCGGCGACATCAAGTATAAGACACAGGCGGGCCTGTTCCGCCGCATGATCGAGGCGGAGGCGGTGGTCGCCTTCGATTTCCGCGATGCCTTCGCCCTCGCCCGCACGCTCGTCGCCTGACCGCGCACGGCGCGAGCGGATCGCCGTCGTCGCCGTGTCGGCGCGATCGCTCGCGGAAGCGGCGCACCGCGCCGATCTCGAACCGGTCGCGATCGACCTGTTCGGCGACGAGGATTTGCGAGTGGCGGCGGCCGAGACCTTTGTCGTCGACGGCACCCTCGGCGGCGGCCCCGACCTCGCCGCGGTGCTCGCCGCATTGGCCGAGGCCGACGCCGTCGCACCGCTCGCCGGCGTAATCCTCGGCAGCGGCTTCGAGATCCGGCCGGAGGCGGTCGCCGTGATCGCCACGCGCTTTCCGCTCCTCGGTGCGGACGCGGACTGCCTGCGCCTCCTGAAATCCCCCGCCGCCCTCGCCCGCTTCTGCGCGCGCCACGGGATTCCGCATCCCGCCATCAACACGACGCGCCCCACGGAAGACGGCTGGCTCGCCAAGACGGCGGGTGCCGCAGGGGGGACCCACGTGGCACCGGTGGCCTCTTCGGAGTCTCGGCGTCCGCCGCCGCTTCCCTTCTCCCCGCAAGCGGGGAGAAGGTGGCCCGCAGGGCCGGATGAGGGGCCTACTCTCTCTGTCGTGGGAAATCCCCCATCATCCGCGCCTTCGGGGCACCTTCTCCCCCAAGGGGGCGAAGGGGACGGCGGCGGCGATGTTCCAACAGGCCAACGCACCATAGACGAGAGCGCAGCCCAAGACGGACGCGCGGCGACCATGGCGCTCGACGCGGCCGCCGTCTCGTTCGCCTCCGCCGACGACCCCATCCCGCCGGGCGCGGTCTATTTCCAGCGCCGGGTCGCCGGCCGCGTGATGTCGGCCTGCGCGCTCGGCACCGCGGACGGCGCCCGGGTTCTCGCGGTCTGCGCCCAGCATACCGACCCGGCGGCGGACGCGCCGTTCCGGTTCGGCGGAGTCGCCGGGCCGGTTCCCGTCTCTGCGCGCATCGAGGCCGAAATCACCCGGGCGGCCGACGCGATCGTCGCGGCGAGTGGCCTGCGCGGCCTGTTCGGCATCGATTTCATCCTCGGCCCGGACGGCGACTGGTGGCTCCTCGAAATCAACCCGCGGCCGACAGCTACGCTCGACGTGCTCGATCGCGGCGAGCCCGCCCTCCTCGCTTTGCATCTCGCCGCCTGCCGGGGCGAGCCGGTGCCCGCGTGGCGCCCCCCATGGACGCCGCGGCGACGAGCCTCCTCTATGCCCCGTCCGATCTCGCAGCCGTGCCGGCGCTACCGGCCGGCTGTTCGGATCGCTCGCCGCCGGGGACGCCGATCCCCGCGGGCGCGCCCGTCTGCACGCTCCGCACCGAGGCCGCAGAGGCAGACGGCGCGGCCTCCCGCGTCGCCGCCCTCAAGGCCGACCTTCACGCCGCGCTCTTCCCCTGTGATATGTGAACCCGTCCGACCTTCGGTTCCGGCCGCAAGAACGAGAAACAGGAAAGCTCCGATGTCCGTCCCCCTCCAACACGATCGCCCCGTCCCGAGCGTTAGCCGCGGCGCCGCGCCGCTCGTGGAAGCCCTGGTCCGCGACGCCGAGCTCCTGCGCCTCAGCGTGTCGCGCGGCGCGCTCGGCGAGCGTCTTGTCGATGCCGGCGCGAAATGCCTCGGCTCCATCGAAGCGGGCCTGAAGATCGCCGAGATCTGCCTCGGCGGGCTCGGCAGGGTGACCCTCTCAAGCAATTCCGGGCTGCCGAATTGGCCGTTCGCGGTCGAGGTGCGCACCAGCGATCCGGTCATCGCCTGCCTCGGCAGCCAATATGCCGGCTGGAGCCTGTCCCATTCGGAGGGCGAAACGAACTATTTCGTGCTCGGCTCCGGTCCCGGCCGGGCGGTCGCGGCGGTCGAGGAGCTCTATGGCGAGCTCGGCTTCCGCGACACCACGGATGAAACCGTGCTGGTGCTCGAGGCCGACGCGCCGCCGCCCGCGCCCCTCGTCGCCCACATCGCCGAGCAGCTCGGCCTCGCGCCCGAGCGCATCACCTTCATCTATGCCCCGACCTGGAGCCTCGCCGGCGGCACCCAGGTCGTCGCCCGCGTGCTGGAGGTGGCGCTCCACAAGGCGCACACGCTGCACTTCCCGCTCGAGCACATCGTGGATGGCCTCGCGGTCGCCCCGCTCTCCCCGCCGGTGCCGGACTTCGTCTCGGCGATGGGGCGCACCAATGACGCCATCATCTATGGCGGGCGCGTGCAGCTCTTCGTCAAAGGTCCAGACGAGGAGGCGCAGTCCCTCGCCCGCCGCCTGCCGAGCCACCATTCGAGCGATCACGGCGAGCCGTTCGCCGACATCTTCAAGCGCTTCGGCGGCGACTTCTACAAGATCGACCCGATGCTGTTCTCGCCCGCCGCGGTGATCGTGACGAATGTCGAAACCGGCCGCACCTTCCGCGCCGGCGCCCTCTATCCGGACCTCATCGATGCGAGCTTCGCCTGAGCCGGGGCGCGGCGCCCTGCGCGTCGCGCTCTTCATCGACGGGGCGGATTGGCACGCCCAGCGCCTCCAGGCAGCGCTCACCGCCGCTGGCGCCGAGGTCACGCGCGCCTCGCTGTCGCGCTGCCGCTTCGCCACGAACCACCCGGCGGGCATCGCGGTCCACGGCTTCGGCGACGATCTGCCGGACGCCGTGTTCGTGCGCACCGTCGCCGCCGGCAGCTTCGAGGCGGTGACGCTGCGGCTCGGGGTGCTGCACGCCCTCACCCGCCGCGGGGTGCCGATCTGGAACAGCGCCGCGGCGATCGAAGCCTGCGTGGATAAGGCGCAGACGACCTACCGCCTCGCCGCCGCCGGCCTGCCGACCCCCGACACCTGGGCGCTCGAATCCCGCAAGGAGGCCGCCGCCATCGTCGCCGCGGAGACGGCAGACGGACGGCCGCTCGTGCTGAAGCCGCTGTTCGGCTCGCAAGGCCGCGCCCTCAAGCTCGTCGCCTCGCCCGACGACCTGCCGAGCGCCAACGAGGTCTCCGGCGTGTTCTATCTCCAGCGCTTCGAGGGGAGCGATCCCCGCGCGCCCGGCGACGCGTCGGCCTGGCGCGACCACCGTGTGCTCGTCTCCGGCGGCCGCGCCCTCGCCGGCATGATCCGCGAAGGCGAGACCTGGATTACCAACATCCGCCAGGGTGGACAGGCCATCGCCTGGGAACCCGATGCCGAGGCGCGACGGCTCGCCGAAGCCGCGGCAGCCGCCTGCGGCGCCGATTATGCAGGAGTGGACCTGATCCGCACCCGCGACGGAGGCTGGTCGATCCTCGAGGTCAATTCGATGCCGGCCTGGTCCGGGCTCCAGAGCGTCGTCGAGATGGATCTCACCGCGGCCATCGCCGGCGATTTCCTCGCGGCCGTGCGGCGCGCGAAGGGTTTGCGGCCCCAGGCGGTCGGCGCGTGAGCCCGGCCGCCTCCTCGGTCTGGATCGCCGACGCCTTCCGCGCCGCCTGCCGCGACGAACTCGCCGCGCTGAAGCCCGGCAACGTCCACCGCCATGCCGACGGCCACCGCATGACGATCGCCGATTTCGAGGCGAGCGCCGACGCCGCGGCCCCGGCGATCGCGGAATCGGGCGCGCGCGTCGGGCTGCGGATCCTCGCCGCCGTCGAGGCGACCTTCGCGGCGGTCGGCACCAACACCAATCTCGGCATCGTGCTGCTCGCCGCCCCGCTCGCGGTCGCCGCCGAGCGCGGACCGCCCGGTTCGCTTCGGGACACGCTCCCCGCCGTCCTGTCGGGGCTCGACCGCCGCGACGCGGCGCTGGCCTTCCGCGCCATCGCCCGCGCCAATCCGGCCGGCCTCGGACGCACGTCGGCCCACGACGTCCACGACGAGCCGGCGATCACCCTCCTTGCCGCCATGGAGGCCGCCGCGGAGCGCGACCGCATCGCCCAGCAATATGCGAGCCGCTACGAGGACATCTTCGCGACCGGCCTGCCCGCCCTCGCCGCCGCCCTCGGCCCGCTGCGGCCGTGGGAAGTTGCACTCGACCCGGCCACCCAGGCTACCCTCGAAGCGGCGACGACGGCGGTGCACATGGCCTTCCTGACCGCCTTCCCCGACAGCCACATCGCCCGCAAGCACGGGATCGAGGCGGCGGCGGTCGTGCAGCGGGAAGCGGCGAGGCTCGTCGCGGAGGGCCGCGACGCGGACCACGCGGCTCTACTCGCTTTCGACGCCTCGCTGAAAGCCCGCGGCCTCAATCCGGGCACGACGGCGGACCTGACCGTCACGACGCTGTTCGCGGCACGGCTCGGCGCGATCTGAGCCTCAGGCCGGCACGGCGACGGTTTCGCCGAAAATCCGCTCGAACGAGGCCCGCAGCACGGAATCGACTTCGGGCATCGTCACCGGCAAACCGAGATCGACGAGGCTGGTGACGCCGTGGTCGGCGACCCCACACGGCACGATGCCGCCGAAATGCGAGAGGTCCGGCTCGACGTTCAGCGAGATGCCGTGGAAGCTCACCCAGCGGCGCACGCGGATGCCGATCGCAGCGATCTTCTCCTCGGCGTCCACGCCCTTGTCCGGCCGGCGCACCCAGACGCCGACGCGATCCTCGCGCCGCTCGCCGCGCACGTGGAATTGCCACAGCGTATCGATCAGCCAGGCCTCGAGCGACGCGATGAAGACCCGAAGGTCGCGCCGGCGCCGGCCGAGATCGAGCATGACATAGGCCACGCGCTGACCCGGCCCGTGATAGGTGTATTGGCCCCCGCGGCCGGCCTCGAAGACGGGAAAGCGCTGCGGATCGGTGAGATCGGCGGCCTTGGCGCTGGTGCCCGCCGTGTAGAGCGGCGGATGCTCGACCAGCCAGACCCGCTCCGCGGCCTCGCCAGCGGCGATCGCGGCGGCCCGCGCCTCCATGACGGCGAGCGCGGCGGGATAATCGGTGAAGCCCTCGGAGATCGCCCACTCGACGGGCGGCGAGCCGGCCGCGGGCAGGAACCGCGTCTCGATCTCGTCTCTCGCCGCCATGCCGCTCCGCTCCGTCCGCTCGAACTCCCGTCCATATATGATGGCGGGGCCCGCGCGGCCAGAGCTTGGACTTGCTCGAAATCAGCGCCCGGCCACCCCCCAAAAAAGAAATCCCCCGAACCGCTTGGCCGGGGGATTTCGAATCGTCCGTCAGAAGGATGGCGGATCAGCCGTCGATGCGTACCGCAGTGAAGCGCAGGTCGCCGGCGGCGTTCGCGAGCAGCAGGAGCACGGTCTTGCGGCCGTCCTTCTTTGCCTTGTCGAACTTCGCCACGACGTCCTTCGGCGAGGTCACCGCCTCCTGGGCCACCTCGACGATGACGTCGCCGGCTTGGATGCGCTTCTCGGCGGCGTTGCTCGCCGGGTCGACGTCGGTCACGACGACGCCCTTCACCGAATCCGCGATCTTGTACTTCGTCTTGAGGTCGGGGCTGAGCTCCGAGAGGGTCAGGCCGGCCACCTTGTCGGTCGCGGGCTTCGCCTGGTCGGTCGGCTGGTCGTCGGCGTTGGCCGCCGCCTCCGCCTTCTCATCGAGACGCTGGAGCGTGACTTGAATCGTGTCCTGCTTGCCCTTGCGCAGCACCACCACGTCGACCGCCTTGCCGATGTCGGTGTCGGCGACCATGCGCGGTAGGTCGCTCATCTTCGGCACATCGCGGCCGTCGAAGGAGATGATGACGTCGCCCGGCTGGATGCCGGCCTTGGCGGCCGGACCGCCCTCGGTGACGCCCGCGACCAGCGCGCCCTTCGGATCGGTCATGCCGAGGCTCTCGGCGATGTCGTCCGTCACCTCCTGAATGCGGACGCCGAGCCAGCCGCGGCGGGTCTCACCGTACTGGCGGAGCTGGTTGATGACGTGCACCGCCGTCGAGGACGGGATCGAGAAGCCGATGCCGATCGAGCCGCCCGAGGGCGAGATGATGGCGGTGTTGATGCCGATCACCCGGCCCGTCATGTCGAACAGCGGGCCGCCCGAGTTGCCGCGGTTGATGGCGGCGTCGGTCTGGATGAAGTCGTCGTAGGGGCCTGCATTGATGTTGCGGTTGCGCGCCGAGACGATGCCGAGCGTCACCGTTCCGCCGAGGCCGAACGGGTTGCCGATCGCCATCACCCAATCGCCGACCCGCGCCTTGTTGGAATCGCCGAACTCGACCGCCTTGAGCGGCTTCGTCGGCTTCACCTTGAGGACGGCGATGTCGGTCTTCTTGTCGGTGCCGAGGAGTTCGGCCTTGAGCTTGGTCCCGTTCGGGAAGTTCACGGTGATCTCGTCGGCGTCCTCGATCACGTGATTGTTGGTGACGATGATGCCGGACGAGTCGATCACGAAGCCGGAGCCGAGCGACTGGACGCGCTGCGGACGCTCCTCACGATCACCGCCGCCGTTGCCGCGGCCCTGCTTGTCGAGGAATTGATCGAAGAAGTCCTGGAACGGCGAACCCTCCGGCAACTTCGGCATCGGCACCTGGTTCGGCACCTCCACCTTCTGGGAGGTCGAGATGTTCACGACCGAATCGAGCAGCTTCTCGGCGAGATCGGCGACGGACGCGGGCCCGTAGCGCCCGGTGATCGTCATCTTCGACGCATCGCCGCCCGTCGCGGCGTCGCCGCCGCTCGGCGCCGCCGGCGCGATCTGGGTGGCGGGGGGCGTCGCCGGGGCAGCCGGGGCGGCCGTCTGCGCGAACGCCGCGCCGGACCCGATCAGGCCGAGCGCAGCGGTCAGGCAGGCGAGGCGCCCGGCCCGCCGGGCGCGCGGCGCCGCAGCGGTCGTCGGGTCCTCGGAAAACGGAACAGCGAATACCATCGGAACGTCTCCTCGAAGCCTTCGCGTCCCCGCAAGGCGCGATGCAAGGCGCGGTCAACGAACGCGCGGATGGCCGGGCGACGACCGCCCCTCCCGTTCCATCCGCGCGCATCATCTCAAGACGGGTCGGCGACAAACACGGCGAATGAACGGCAGGGCCGCTCCCTTCAGCCGCGCACCACCCAGACGAGCGCGACGCCGAGCGCCAGGGCGACGATGCCGCCGATCCGGAGCGCCGTTTCCGGCGTCTCGATCGCCCGCTGCATCATCCGCTTCAGCGAACCCGGCGCCGCCGCGTAGAGCGTGCCCTCGATCGCGAGAACGAGACCGAGCGCCACCACGAAATCGCTCATGGTGCTCGTCCCGTCCCGCAACTGTGGTTGCCGCAATCCCCGCGCCGCATGCGTCCCGCCGCGGAGGCGGGACGCGGCAGCCGCTCGCCCCGCCTCACGGCGCGGTGGGCGCTGGGACCGCCGGCCCGGGCGTCGTCGCGGGCGGCAGCGTCACGCCACCGCCGGCGCCGATCGGATCGTTGAAGTAGCGGAAGAATTGCGACTTCGGCGAGAGCACGAGCTGCGTTCCGTCGGGCTTCAGCGCCTCTCGATAAGCTTGCATCGAGCGGTAGAAGATGAAGAAGGACGGGTCACGGCCATAGGCGGCGGAGAACACCGCACTGCGCCGGGCGTCGCCGTCGCCGCGCAGCTCTTCCGAGGTCTTGTTCGCCTCAGCGACGATGACGGTCGCCTGACGATCGGCCTGGGCACGGATGCGGCGGGCCGCCTCCTCACCCTGGGCGCGGATCTCGGTCGCCTCGCGCTCGCGCTCGGTCTGCATGCGGCGATAGATCGCCTGGCTGTTCGCCTCCGGCAGATCGGCGCGGCGGATGCGCACGTCGACGATGGTCACGCCGATGCCCTGGGCGCGGCGCTCCACCTCCTGGCGGATGCGTTCCATGAGCTGCGGGCGATCGTCGCGCACCACCGCGATGAAGGTCGCGTCGGCGAGCACCGAGCGCACCGCGGACTGCACAAAGGTCGAGAGCCGGCGGTTGCCGTCCGGAACGTTGTTGACGGTCTGGTAGAACAGAACCGGGTTCTGGATGCGGTAGCGGGCGAAGGCATCGACCACGAGCCGCTTCTGATCGGAGGCGATCGCCTCGAGCTGGGGCACGTCGAGCTCCAGGATGCGCTTGTCCAGGGTGACGACGTTCTGGACGAAGGGAACCTTGAAATAGAGCCCCGGCTGGGTGACCGAGCGGCGCACCTGACCGAACTGCAGGACGATCGCCTGATCGGTCGGGTAGACCACGAAGATGGACGAATAAGCGACGATCGCCACGAGCGCGGCGACGATCAAACCGACGATGCCGCCCCTCATTGTGCGGCCTCCGTGCTCGCGCCGGTCGACGGCTGCGACAGGGGCGCGGTGCTCGACGCGCCGTTGGACGTGGACTGGACCCGGGGCCCGGCCCTCAGACCGTCGAGCGGCAGGTAGGGAACGACGCCGTTCGCGCCCGCCGCTTCGTCGATGATGATCTTGTTGGTCGAGCCCAACACGCCCTCCATGGTCTCCAGATAGAGGCGCTCGCGCGTCACATCCGGAGCCTTGCGGTATTCTTCGTAGATCTTGAGGAAGCGGTCCGCCTGGCCTTCGGCCTCGGCGATCGCGCGGTCGCGGTAGGCGTTGGCAGCCTCGGTGATCTGCGAGGCCTCGCCGCGCGCCTCCGGCACCACGCGGTTGGCGTAGGCCTGGGCCTCGTTGCGCACCCGCTCCTGATCGGCGCGCGCCGCCTGGACATCGCGGAAGGCGTCGATGACCTGCTGCGGCGGGTCGACCTTCAGCATCTGGACCTGGGTGATTTCGATGCCCGACTGGTAGCTGTCGAGGGCGCGCTGCATCAGCGCCTGAACATCCGCCTGCACCTGCTCGCGCTGATCGGTGAGGATGCGCTGGATGTCGGTGCGACCGACGATCTCGCGCATGGCGCTCTCGGCGATCGCCTTCACCGTGCTCTCGGGGTTCTGGATGTTGAACAGATAATCGGGCGCGTTCGAAATGCGCCACAACACCTTGAAGTCGACGTCGACGATGTTCTCGTCGCCGGTGAGCATCAGGCTCTCCTCCGGCACGTCGACGCCCGTCGCCGGGCCGCCGCGCACGGGCTCGATCTCGCGCATGCCGACCGTCGTCTCGCGCATGCGCAGCACGTCCGGCGTCTCGACCGAACCGACCGGATAGGGCCAGTTGTAGTTGAGGCCCGGCTGCGTCATGCCGACATAGCGGCCGAACACGAGTTGAACGCCGACTTCGCCCTGTTCCACCCGGTAGAAACCGGTGGCGAGCCAGATCGCGACGACCGCGACGCCGGCGACCGCAACGGTACGCCAGCCGAGGCCGCCACCGCCGCCGCCCGGCAGAACCTGCCGCAGGCGTTCCTGGCTGCGGCGCAGAAGCTCCTCGAGATCAGGCGGGCCCGAATTGTTGTTGCCCCGCTGCGGGCCGCTGCCCCAGGGGCCGCCGCTGTTGTTGCCGCCGCCTCCCCACGGGCCGCCGCCCTTCCAGCCGCCGCCGCCGCTCTGATTGCTCCAGGGCATTCTCGCTCCTCGGTTCCCGCACACGATGGGGGCCGTCGCATGGGATGTCCGGCCGCTCGTGCAACGTCCGCCGCGTTATAGGGGCTACGCCGCCGGCTTTCAAACCGAGCCGCCGGGCTCCGCTCCGGCCCGCATGGTCCAAGGTGGTGAAGGGGATAGCGATCGTCAACGCTCGGTCGGTGCCGCAAGCGGCACACGGCGCACATAATCCACGAACGAGACGGGCGCGCTGTCGCGCTCGCCGCGGACCGGGCCGCTTCGCTCCGTCTCGCGCCACAGGGCCGGATCGATCGCCGGGAAGAGAACGTCGCCGTCGGGCACGGCGTGGACCTCGGTGATGCGCAGTGCCGCCGCCTGCCCGATCAGGGCCGAGAAGATCTCGCCGCCGCCGATCACCATGATCGCCGCAACGCCGCGCTCGGCGGCCTTGCCGTCGGCAATCTCCAGGCCGGCCTCGAGCGATGGCGCGGCGATCACGCCATCGGCCGCAAACGCCGCGTCGCGCGTGACGACGATGGTGTCGCGCCCCGGCAGCGGGCGACCGATCGACGCATAAGTCTTGCGGCCCATCAGCACCGGATGGCCGGTGGTGATCGCGCGGAAGCGCTTGAGATCGCTGGAGAGGTGCCACGGCATCCCGCCCGCGGCGCCGATCACGCCGTTCTCGGCGACCGCCGCGACGAGGACGAGGCCGGCTTTCATACCGCGACCTCGGCCTTGATCGCCGGATGCGGGTCGTACCCGTGGACCGCGATGTCCTCGTATTCGATCGCGAAGAGGTCGCGCTTGTCCGTCTTGATCTCGAGCCGCGGCAGAGGCCGCAGCGACCGGGACAATTGCTCGCGGGTCTGCTCGAGATGGTTCGAATAGAGGTGGGCGTCGCCGAGGGTGTGGACGAAATCCCCGGGCTCGAGCCCGGTCGCGTGGGCGACGAGGTGCGTCAGCAGCGCGTAGGAGGCGATGTTGAACGGCACGCCGAGGAAGACGTCGGCCGAGCGCTGATAAAGCTGGCAGGAAAGCCGTCCGTTCGCGACGTAGAACTGGAACAGGAGGTGGCAGGGCGGCAGCGCCATCGCCGGCACGTCCGCGGGGTTCCAGGCCGAGACGACGAGGCGGCGCGAATCCGGGTTGCGGCGGATCTGGGCGAGCACGTCGGAGATCTGGTCGATCACACGCCCGTCGGGCGCCTCCCACGAGCGCCATTGGCGGCCATAGACGGGTCCGAGCTCGCCGTTCTCGTCGGCCCATTCGTCCCAGATGCTGACGCCGTTGTCCTTGAGATAGCGGATGTTGGTCTCGCCGCGCAGGAACCACAGCAGTTCGTGGACGATCGAGCGGATGTGGAGGCGCTTCGTCGTGACGAGGGGGAAGCCCTCGGCGAGGTCGAACCGCATCTGATGGCCGAACACCGAGAGGGTGCCCGTGCCGGTGCGGTCTTCCTTGGCGACGCCCTCGTCGAGGATCCGCCTCATCAGGTCGTGGTACTGGCGCATCGTTCCACCTTCAGCGGCGACCCGCACGCCGCATGCAGCGACGAACGGGGCGGCCGATTCGCAGGCCGGACAAGATCGCACGAAAGCCGCGCCGTCGGCGAGGCGCGCGGTCCCGCCCAGGGTGTGGATAAGGCGGGGCCACATCCAGCGTCGCCGGGCTTCCCGCGGGAAGATGCCGTTCGCCCTTCCGAAATCCGCGCGGGCGTCCTATATTCGGTTCGCTGGCGACGGTCAGCTATGGCGATAAATGGTCGGCGTAATAAACCTTTCGGACCCGGGGGCGGTACCCGGCGCCTCCACCAGAGCCCACGCGAACGAGCGTGGGTTGCGGCGGGGGCGAAATAGGATCGACGAGGGTGTAAAGGTCGTTCTTTCGCTCGGCATGGTACCGCCGATATCGGACCAAACCTATAGTTGCGAATGACAACTATGCTCCGGTGGCTGTCGCCGCGTAATGCGGTGCCGGTAACGGAAATCAAGTCCTGAGGGGTAGCACTTTCAGGCGGGGTCCGAGGGCACCTGGCAACAGAAGCCCTCACTTTCCCCTTCCCGACGGGGAACGGCGATCCGCAAGGAAGATCGCCGCCAGGCCGCGGATCTCAAGGCTACCGTGTTTCTCCGCGTATCTCTCGCGTGGGCGCGTTGGTCGCGGATCGGGCCTCGGGTTCATCGGGGTCCGGCCGACAACGGCGGAAAGCGGGCCTACCGGAATTTCTCGTGTGGGCGCCAGGATCGCCGGAGATATGGCCGAAGACCTCATCCGCGAAGACCTCATCCGCTACGACGTGCTCGTCCAAGAGGCGCTGCGCGGCGTTGTCAAAAAGGTGCTGGTCGAGGCCTCCCATGCGGGGCTTCCCGGCGAACATCATTTCTTCATCGCCTTCAACACAACCGCGCCAGGCGTGCGGATCTCGTCTCGGCTCCGGCAGAAATATCCGGAGGAGATGACGGTCGTGCTCCAGCACCAGTTCTGGGAGCTCAATGTCAGCGACACCGCCTTCGAGGTCGGCCTGTCGTTCGGCGGGGTTCCGGAGAAGCTCTATATCCCCTTCAACGCTGTGAAGGGTTTCTTCGATCCGTCGGTGCAGTTCGGCCTCCAGTTCGATCCGGAGCACGACCGCGGCGCCGAGGCGGAGCAGCCGGTCGCCGGTCCGACGCCGCTGCCGGCCCGCGCCGTGGAGCCCGCCGCGGCGCCCGAGCAGGCCGCTTCGCCGGCTGCCGCCGCCGAGGCGAGCGACAAGCCGACGGCGAAGCCCGACGCCGCGCCGGGCGAGAATGCCGGGGCCGCCGTCGTCTCCCTCGACGCCTTCCGCCGCAAACCCTGAGCGCACGGGCGGCGCGATGGGCGACATCGTCAATCTGCGTCAGGCCCGCAAGCGCAAAGCCCGCGCCGAGCGCGAGGCCGCGGCAGACGCCAACCGCGTCGCCTTCGGCCGCACCAAGGCGGAGCGGAACGCCACCCGCGACGAGACCGAGCGCTCCGAGCGGCGGCTCGACGCGCACCGGCTCGCGCGGGACGACCTCGAAGACTGACGTCCAGTGCGAGCGATCGGTGGACGCGATTCGGAACCTGCCTCCTCGACGCCCCTGCTTCCCGCCGCCATCCCGTTCCGATAGGACCTGCGCCGGGCACCTGCACCGCAGGCCCTCTCGATTCCAGGCAGACCTCGATTCCAGGCGCATATTCTTGGACAAGCGTTCGCTGACCATCGGCCGCCACCGCACCAGCGTGGCTCTCGAGCCCGCCTTCTGGGAGGCGCTCGGCGAGATCGCCGCCGCGCGCGGCCTCGCCATCTCGCAGCTCATCGCCGAGATCGACCGCACCCGCGCGCCCGGCGGCCTCGCCTCGGCGCTCCGCGTCTATGTGCTCGATCATTATCGCCGGCCGGCCGGAAGCGACGCGCCGGCATCCGCCTGAGCGATCGTCGGCCGCACCGCTTCGTCAGCGTTGCGCCGGCGGAGCCGGCGGCAGGGGGAAGACGGGCGGTGGCGCCACGAAGGTGCCGGACCCGCTCTGGCCGCTTCCACTCGACGCGCCCGACGTCCCCGTCCCCGTTCCCGGCGAGGCCTTGCCGTCGCCGGCCTGCGGCAAGCCCATCACCGGCGGCAGGGACGCGAGCGGCGGCAGCACCTCGTTGTTCGGATCGGCGGCCTTGATGGCGCTCTGCGAGACGGCCTCGATGATCGTCCGCCGGCGTGCCTCGGCCGCCTGGGCCGCTGCGATCGCCGCCTGACGCGCCGCTTCCGCCGCGCGGGCCTTGGCCTCCCGCTCCTGCCGCTCGCGGTCGAGTTCGCGGCGCAGGCGCTGGCCCTCCATCATCTGCGCCTGGATCGCCTCGAGCCGCTTCTGCTCGGCGATGTAGGCACGCAGGTTGAGATAGGCGGACAGCGCCGTCACGTCGATCGAACGGCTCGGATCGTCGAGCGGCCCGGCATAGGACACCTGGATCGCCGGCGACGCCCCCTCGACCTTGCGCTCTCCCGCATCGACGGTGAGCGTCCAGGTGCTGTCGAGGCCCCACTTCGTCAGGTCGACCTGGGCCGAACCCGAGACCGCCGCCCCCTTCGCCGTCACTGCCACGTCGTTCCAGCGCACCACGCCGCCGCCGACCGTCAGCGGGCCCTTCGCCTCTGTGACCGGCAGCGGCGCCGCGGAGAGGCCGGCTTCGAGCCGGGTGCGGACCAGTTGATCGTCGATTTGCACGGACCCGCTCTCGGCGAGGTCGGTCAGGCCGTCGAACGCTTCGGGATCGAGGTTCGGCATCGCGACGTCGCGGATCGCGAGCGAACCGCTGCCGGCGAGCGAGGCGACCACCGCGGCGATCGAGCGGCCGGAGCCGTCGAGTCCGAGCGTCAGGTCCGCCTTGCCATCCTTGATCTCTTTCGGCCCGGCCTCGTTCAGAACCGCCTGCGGCAGCACCGCGTCGATCGCGGCGTTCTCCAGGCTCACGCGGGCCGTGACGAGCGCCTGATCCCCGGCGCGGCCGAGGGCGAGCCGCCCGGTGAGACGGCCGCCGCCGAGGGTGCCCGCGACGGGGTCGAAGGTGATGCCATTGGCATCCGAGACGAGATGGAGCCGTGCGTCGCCGACCACCGTGCCGCCGAGCCGCAGACGTTCCGCAGCGAGTTCACCGTCGAAATCGAGTCCAGCCGCCAGCGACGGCCCGAAAGCCGCGTCGGGCCAATGGGTTCCGGTGTCACCTTGAAGCGCCCAGGCATCCGTGCCGAGCCCGAGCTCGGTCAGGAACGCGCCGTCCGCGTCGGCAACGGCGAGCCGGCCGGTGACCTTCGGACGCGGCAGCCCGGCATCGACCGTGCCCGCGCCGTCGATCTTGGTGCCTGCGAGCGTGCCTTTGAGCGCCGCGATCGTGAGGCGCGGCCCGGCGGTCTCGACATGGGCCGCGAGATCGGCATCGACCGGTCCGCCGAAGGCCGGCAAGACCCGGCCGAGCGCGAGCGCCACCGGCACCAGATCGGGGCTGCGGAGCGCGAGATCGAAGCGGCTGCGCGCCGACGCGCCGGCGGGCAGCGCGAAACTCCCCTTCCCCGACAGCGACGATCCGGCGAGATCCACCTGGAATTCCGTTCCGAGATCTCCGCTCACCGTGCCGTCGAGCGCGAGCTTCACCTTGCCGGCGCCGTTCGCCGCGATCGGCAACACCGGCAGCGCGAACTGGCCGATCAGCTTGCCGCCGTCCGCGGCGCTCGCGGTGAGATCGAGTTTGAGATCGGCACTCCGCCAGTCCGCAGGCTTGCCGGCGAAGGCGAGGCGCCCGTCGAGCGTGGTGCCACCGGCGGTGCCCGCGAGGGTGAGGTTCGCTTGGGTGCCCTCGCCGTTGCCGGTCTGTCCGGCCTCGAAGGTCGCCGTGAGATCGGCCGGGCCGAGCAGCGGCGCCGCGCGGGCGAACAGGGCCGCCGCCGGCGCCGTCGGGGCGAAGCTCGACACGAGCGCTGCCGCCGGGCCGAGATCGCGGGCCGACAGACTCGCCGTCACCGAACCCTGCGGCGCGGTGAGCCAGCGATCGACCTTGCCCTGCGCCTCGACGCGGACGCCAGCGAGATCCTCGACGTGGACCTTGCGGAGCGCGAGCGTGCCGCCGTCGAGCGCCGCCTGGATCGACAGAGCCTTACCCTCGACGCCGCGGAAGGCAGCCGTCTCGGCATTGATCTCGAACGCGACGCTGCCGGCGAGACCGGCGACGAACACCGGCAAGCCGGCGGGAGAGACGGCGCGGCCAAGATCGGCGAGCGTCGCGAAATCGAGCCGGCCGGCCCTGAGCGCGATGTCGAGCGCCGAGGCGACGCTTCCGTCGCCCGGCCGCCAGCCGAAATTGCCGCGGATGCTCTGGTCGCCGCTCGTGAGCGTGAAGCTCGGCGAGGACACGCCGGTCGCCGAGGCGGAGAAGGTTCCGTCGAGGGCGATCGCCGGGATACCGGTCGGCACCTTGGCCGCCGCCCGCGCCCACGCGCCGAGGGTGCCGGGCTGGGCCGACGACAGCACGACGCGGCCGTCGAAGCGCGGCGCCGGTCCGGTCCGCAGGTCGCCGGTCAAGGTGAGCTTGGTCGCGCCCGGCGGCTCGGCGGTGAGCCGCTCGACCGTCCAGCCGTGGTCGCTCGGCGATGCGCTCAGCGTCATGTTCTGGATGATGCCGCCGGCGAGAATGCCCGCCGGCGCGCTGAGATCGACCTTGCCGGGGACGCTCGGCAGCGGCAGGCCCGCCACGAGCCCGACCACCCGGGCGACGCCTTCCGCCGGCGAGACGACCGCATCGGGCTTGGCCCCGAACAGGCCGTCGAAATCGACCCGGTCGGCGGCGAGCGCCACGTCGAAGCGGGTCTTCGGTGCGAACACGAGGGCGGCCGTGCCGTTGAGGGCGAGGGTGCGACCCTCGTCGCCGTAGCCGAGCGCGACGTCCTTCAGGACGAGGCTCGTCGCATCGAGGCGGAAGCCGCCTTCGAGATCGACGGCGGGCTGGCCCGCCTCCCCGGTCGCGGCCGGCCGAGCGGCCTTGCCGCCGGTCTTGTCGCCCTCGGCCTTCTTGTCGGGTTCGCCCGGCGCCTCGGGCGCCGCCTCGGAGCGCCGCGTCACGGTGAACTTGCCGTCATAGGCCGGGGCGTCGCCGCTCAGCGTCGCCGTGCCGTCGGTCGCCACGACCGCCGGCCAGCGCGCAGACCAGACCTGCGTCTTGATCTGGACGCCGCGGGCATCAGGCGAGCCGGTGGCGATGCGCAGGTTGAAGGGGACCGAGTCCGCGAGTGCAGTGCCTTCGAGTTTATAGGGGCCGGAGAGGGTGCGCGCCGAGAGCGCCGCGTTGACCGCCGTGATGCGGCGGACGAGACCGGTGCGGCGATCGGAGATCGCGACTTCGCCGTTCTCGATCGTGACGTGATCGAGGCTGACCTGGGCCGGGGCGAGCGAACCGGGATTGGCGGCGCCGGGCGCGATGCGCGGGTGCCCGGCCGGATCGATGTCGATCTTGATCTGCGGCCGCTCGAAATCGAGCGCGGTGACGCGCACCTCGCCGCGCAGCAGCGAGGGCAGCTCGATCTCGGCCTCGACCCGCTGAGCGGTCACGATCGGCGCGTCGATGCCGCCGACGCGGACGTCGTCGAGCGAAATCGACGGCGTCGGCAGCAGGCGCACCTCCGCCTCGCCGAGCACGCGCACCCGAACGCCGAGAAGCCGAGCCGCCTCCGCCTCGATCGCCGGCCGATAGGCCGTCCAATCGACGAAATAGGGCCCGACCAGAGCGGTGAGGAAAGCGAGGATGACGGCGACGCCGACACTGAGGAACAGCGCGTTCAGAAGCGGCCTCCCTCGCTAAACGGATGTCTCAAGACGGCCTCGCGTCACGCGGCAGCGATGTCGGGCAAGATCTTGCCCGGATTGAGGATATTGAGCGGATCGAGCGCCCGCTTCAAGGCCGCCATGACGGCGAGGCCGGGACCGTGCTCCTCGATCAGATATTTCATCTTGCCCTGCCCCACGCCGTGCTCGCCGGTGCAGGTGCCGTCCATCGCGATGGCGCGGTGGGCGAGGCGCCCGACGAAGGTCTTGGCGCGCTCGACCTCGGCGGCATCGCTCATATCGACGAGAAGCTGGGTGTGGAAGTTGCCGTCGCCGACATGGCCGACCACCGTCGCGACGAGATCGCTCTCCTCGAGATCGCGCATCGTCTCGGTGACGCATTCGGCGAGCCGCGAGATCGGCACGCAGGCGTCGGTGACGAAGGATTCGCTGCCCGGCCGCAGGTCGCGACTCGCCCAATAGAATTCGTGGCGGGCATGCCACAGCCGATTGCGGTCCTCGGGGCGGGATTCCGAGCGGAACGGGCCGCCGCCGAACTCCGCGGCGATCTCGCCGAAGCGCGCCGCCTGCTCGGCGACACTCGCCTCGGTGCCGTGGAATTCGAGGAACAGCGTCGGCGTCTCGGGCAGATCGAGATGGGAGCGGCGGTTCACCGCCCGAAGGCCGAGTTCATCGATGAACTCGATGCGGGCGACGGGCAGCCCCGACTGGATCGTCGCGATCACCGCATTGCAGGCATCGCCGATGGCGCCGAACGGGCAGACGCCGGAGATGATCGCCTCCGGCAGACCGTGAAGGCGCAAGGTGATCTCGGTCACGATGCCGAGGGTGCCCTCGGAGCCAACCAGGAGGCGGGTGAGGTCGTAGCCCGACGAGGATTTCCGGGCCCGGCTCTGGGTGCGCACCACGCTGCCGTCGGCCATCACCGCGGTCAGCGCGATGACGTTCTCCCGCATCGTGCCGTAGCGCACCGCGTTGGTGCCGGAAGCGCGGGTGCCGACCATGCCGCCGAGGCTCGCGTCCGCGCCGGGATCGATCGGGAAGAACAGGCCCTGGTCACGCAGATAGGCGTTGAGCTGGGTGCGGGTGACACCCGGCTCGACGACGCAGTCGAGGTCCTCGGCGTGCACCGTGAGGATGCGGTTCATCCGCGAGAAATCGATCGTGATCCCGCCGAACGGCGCGTTGACCTGCCCCTCGAGCGAGGTGCCGACGCCATAGGGCACCACCGGCAGGCGGAGGTCGCGGCACACCTCGACGACCGCCACCACGTCGGCGGTCGTCTCGGCGAAGACGACGACGTCGGGCGCCTCGTGGGGCAGCCAGGTGGTGGTCTGGCCGTGCTGGGCGAGCACGGTCTCGTTGAGGCTCAGCCGATCGCCGAAGATCGGACGCAGGCGCTCCACCGCCTGCGCCACGCGCCCGCGGCGCTCGAAGCTTTCGGTACGCTCGACGATCGTCATGATACAGCAGCCGGTTTTCGAGGTTTCGGGGCACCCTAGAGCATCCGGGGGCGGGTGGAATTGCCGCGATCGCAGATGATGCCCGCCGCGTCGCCGTGTCCCCCGCCCGATCGGACCTCCCGCTCAGCCGGGTCCGCTGCGCTCGCACGGCGCGGCCGAGTGTGGCAGGCTCGATCGCATGTACGCCGACGCCATCAGCCAATCGGACGCCTTCGCCGCCACCGCCGTCGGGGCGGGCGACCGGGCGCGCTTCTTCAGGGCGCCGCGGCAGGATTCGCTCGAATGCCTCGCCGCGACGTTCCGCACCCACGTCTATGCGCCGCACACCCACGACACCTTCGTGGTCGGCATCATCGAGGCGGGCTGCGAGACCTTCCACCTGCGTGGCACCAAGCATTATGCCGAGGCCGGCATGCTGTGCTTCGTCGAGCCCGGTGAGGTGCACGACGGCGCGCCCCACGACAAGGGCTACGCCTACCGGATGAGCTACCCGTCGGCGGATTTCCTCGCCGCCGTCGCCGCCGAACTCGGCGAACGTCCGGTGCGTGGCGGGATCTCGTTCCGCGGCCCTTGCGTGCGCGATCCCGAATTGGTCGCGCGCTTCGGAGCGGCCCATCGGGCAGCGGAGGCGGCCGCGAGCGCGCTCGAAACCGACGAGGCGCTGCACGCGGTGTTCTCCGCGGCCCTCGCCCGCCATGCCGTGCTGCCGGCGGCCGGGACCTCCCCGTCGCTCGCCGCGCCGCGGGAGCCCGGTCCCGTGGCCCGGGCGATCGCCTTCCTCGACGGGCATTACGAGGACGACGTCGACCTCGCCACCCTTGCGGGAATCGCCGGTATTCCGCGGACCCGCCTCATCCGCGCCATGCGCCGGGAGACCGGGCTGACGCCCCATGCCTGGCTGACCGACCGCCGCGTCCGCGCCGCCAGGGCCTTCCTGACCGCCGGCTTCGCGCCCGCCGAGGTCGCGGCGCGCTGCGGCTTCTACGACCAGAGCCACCTGAACCGCGCCTTCAAGGCCCGCACCGGCGTCTCCCCGGGAGCGTTTCGGGCGGGGTTGTGAGGGGGGCGTGAGGACAAGGGCGTCTCGTCCGCGGCTTTCACCCCACCCCGGCGCTTCGCGCCGACCCTCCCCCTCCAGGGGAGGGTGAAAGGCGCCGTTTCTCGCGGCATTCCAAGAGTGTACCGTTTCGCACCCACCCTCCCCTGCCAGGGGGAGGGTCGACGGCCGAAGGCCGGCGGGGTGGGGTCCCGCGAGACGCTACGCAGCAACGAAGCGACGGGGGCCGACGAAGCGCCGTGTCCATCGCAGGCCGATGCGGTCAAGCGAGGCGGCGCCCCCTCCCCGTCACTTTCGTCCAAGACGGCGGCGCCTGGGATCGCCTATCGGGCGGTCATCGTTCGCGTCCGGACACGGTGCCATGCCTTCGCCCCCGCCCCGCTCCTCCCCGCCCGCCCGGGCCGAATTCCGCGACGGCGTCGTCACCGTGCTGCCGGCGGTCGCGGCGGCGCTGCCGTTCGGCTTCCTGCTCGGCGCGCTCGCGGCCTCCAAGGGCCTGTCGCCGCTCGAGATGGGGCTGATGTCCGGGCTCGTGTTCGCCGGCGGCTCGCAGTTCGTCGCGCTCGATCTGTGGACGTCCCCGGCGGCCTGGATGTCGCTCGGCCTCGCCGCCCTGATCGTCAATGTCCGTCACGTGCTGATGGGCACCTCCATCGTGCGCAAGATGGAGCGGTTCCGCGGCGTCGCGAAGCCGATCGCCCTCTTCTTCCTCGCCGACGAGATCTGGGCATTCGCCGAACGTCGGGCGGCCGAGCGGTCCCTGACCCCCGCCTTCTATGCGGGGACCACGGTGCCGATGGTCGCCGGGTGGCTGGTCTCGACGGTCGCGGGCACCCTCGCCGGCGCGGTGCTCGGCGATCCGAAAATCTACGGATTCGACTTCGCCTTCATCGCGATCTTCATCGGCCTACTCGCCGGCTTCCGCCATAAGACAGGCTTCCTGCCGGCGATCCTCGCGAGTGCGGCGGTGGCAACCCTCGTGCATCTCGTCTGGCCCGGCCCCGCCTCGATCGCGGCGGGCGCCGCCGCGGGCATCGCCGCCGCCGCCCTCGCCGCACGCCCCGATGCCGACGCGCCGACCGCCGACGACCTCGATCCCGGAGCCATGCCGTGAACCTCGATCCGCATACCCTCTGGGCGATCCTGGCGATGGGCGTCGCGACCTATGCGACGCGGCTCGCCGGGCTGATCGTGCCGCCGGGCTTCGCGACCCGCGGCCGGCTGAAAGCCGCCTTCGAGGCGGTGCCCGCCGCGGTGCTGACGGCGCTCATCGCGCCGACCGTGCTCGCGACCGGCCCGGCCGAGAGCCTCGCTGCCGCGATCACCATCGTCGCCGCGCTGCGGCTACCGCTCCTCGCGGTCATCGTGATCGGCGTCGTCGCCGCGGCGCTGCTCAGGGCGACGATCGGCTGAAACTCAGCCGATCACGTCCTGATCGCGCAGATAGGCCACGATACGGTCGGCGAGCGCATCGGGATCGTCGGTGACGGTGTCGAGGCGCAGTTCCGGGGACTCCGGCGCCTCGTAGGGGCTGTCGATGCCGGTGAAGTTCTTGATCTGGCCGGCCTCGGCCTTGGCGTAGAGCCCCTTCGGATCGCGCGTCCGGCACACCTCGATCGGCGTGTCGACGAACACCTCGAAGAACTCGCCCTGCTCGACGAGATCGCGCGCCATCTGCCGTTCGGCGCGGAACGGCGAGATGAACGAGACGAGCACGATCAGGCCGGCATCGACGAACAGCTTCGCCGCCTCCGCCACGCGGCGGATGTTCTCCACCCGGTCGGCGTCGGTGAAACCGAGATCGCGGTTGAGCCCGTGGCGGACATTGTCGCCGTCGAGCATGTAGGTGTGGTGGCCGAGGGCGTGGAGCTTCTTCTCGACGAGGTTCGCCACCGTCGATTTGCCCGAGCCCGACAGGCCGGTGAACCACAGCACCGCCGGCTTCTGACCCTTCAGCGCGGCGCGCGCCGCCTTGTTCACCTCGAGCGCCTGGCGGTGGATGTTGGTCGCGCGGCGCAGGCCGAACGAGATCATGCCCGCCGCGACCGTCGCGTTCGACAGCCGGTCGATCAGAATGAAGGCGCCGGTCTCGCGGTTGTCGGCGTAAGCGTCGAACGCGATCGGCGTCGAGAGCGACAGATTGCAGAAGCCCACCTCGTTGAGGTCGAGCGACTTCGCCGCCAGATGGTCGAACGTGTTCACGTCGACCTTGTACTTGATCTCGGTGACCTGGGCCGTGACCGTCCGGGAGCCGCTCTTCAGGAGGTAGGGCCGGCCGGGCAGCAGCGGCGCATCGTTCATCCACACCACATGGGCGGCGAACTGGTCCGACACCTCGGGACGGGCGGACGCCGCCGCGATCACGTCGCCGCGCGACAGGTCGATCTCGTCGGCAAGCGTGAGCGTCACCGCCTCGCCGGCATAGGCCGCGTCGAGATCGCCGTCCATGGTGACGATGCGCTTGACGATCGAGGTGCGCCCGGAGGCGGCGGACACGATCTGGTCGCCCGGCCGCACGGTGCCGCTCGCGATGGTGCCCGAGAAGCCGCGGAAATCGAGATTGGGCCGGTTCACCCACTGCACCGGCATCCGGAACGGCTTGCCGGCACCGTCCGACGAGACGTCGACGCTCTCGAGGTGCTCGATCAGCGTCGGGCCCGAATACCAGGTGGTGTTGGCGCTGCGGGTCGTGACGTTGTCGCCGTACCGCGCCGAGATCGGGATCGCCGCGAGCGTCTCGAAACCGAAGCGCTCGGCGAAGGCCGAGAAGGTCGCGCGGATCTCCTCGAACCGCGCGGCATCGTAGCCGACGAGGTCGATCTTGTTGATCGCAAGCACGACATGGCGGATGCCGAGGAGGGCCGCGATGAAGGCGTGGCGCCGGGTCTGGGTGACGATCCCCGCCCGGGCGTCGACGAGGAGCACGGCGAGATCGGCCGTCGAGGCGCCCGTCGCCATGTTGCGGGTGTATTGCTCGTGGCCGGGCGTGTCGGCGACGATGAACTTGCGCTTCTCGGTGGTGAAGAAGCGGTAGGCGACGTCGATGGTGATGCCCTGCTCGCGCTCGGCCTCGAGGCCGTCGACGAGGAGGGCGAAATCGATGTCGTCGCCGGTGGTGCCGTGGCGGCGGCTGTCGCGCTCCAGCGTGACGAGCTGGTCCTCGAAGATCAGCTTGGTGTCGTAGAGCAGGCGCCCGATCAGGGTCGACTTGCCGTCGTCGACGCTGCCGCAGGTGAGGAAGCGCAATAGGCTCTTGCGCTCCTGCTCGGCGAGATAGGCGATGAAGGCGACATCGTCGATCGGCGCGGAGGGCGCGGCCTCAGTGACGAGCGTGCGCTGAGCGGACTGCGACATCAGAAATATCCCTCGCGCTTCTTCTTTTCCATCGAGGCGGCCTCGTCGTGGTCGATCAGGCGGCCGCTGCGCTCGGAGGTGCGCGCGATCAGCATCTCGCGGACGATGGCCGGCAGCGTCGCGGCGTCGGATTCGATCGCGCCGGTGAGCGGGTAGCAGCCGAGGGTGCGGAAGCGGACGAGCCGCATTTCCGGGGTCTCGCCGGGGGCGAGCGGCAGGCGATCGTCGTCGGCCATGATGAGCATGCCGTCGCGCGCCACCACCGGGCGCTCGGCCGCATAATAGAGCGGCACGATCGGGATCTCTTCGGCGAGGATATATTGCCAGATGTCGAGCTCGGTCCAGTTCGACAGCGGGAAGACGCGGATCGATTCGCCCTTGGCGATCCGGCCGTTATAGAGGTGCCAGAGTTCGGGGCGCTGGGCCTTTGGGTCCCAGGCATGGCTCGCGGTGCGGAACGAGAAGACGCGCTCCTTGGCGCGGCTCTTCTCCTCGTCGCGGCGGGCGCCGCCGAAGGCCGCGTCGAAGCCGTACTTGGTCAGCGCCTGCTTCAGCGCCTCCGTCTTCATGACGTGGGTGTAGTAGGACGAGCCGTGATCGAACGGATTGACGTTCTGCGCCCGCCCCTCCTGGTTCGTATGCACGATGAGGTCGAGCCCGAGCCGCCGCGCGGTCTCGTCGCGGAACTGGATCATCTCGCGGAATTTCCACGTCGTATCGACGTGGAGCAGCGGAAAGGGCGGGCGCGACGGATAGAACGCCTTCATCGCGAGATGAAGCATCACCGAGGAGTCCTTGCCGATCGAATAGAGCATGACCGGATTGCGGAACTCCGCGGCGACCTCGCGGATGATGTGGATGCTCTCGTCCTCGAGGCGCTTCAGATGGGACTGACGATCGACGGACACGGACTTGATTACCCTTCTGGCGGCGTGCCTTCGCGGCACTGTCCTGCGAGATCCGGCGCGTCGCCGGATCGGTCTTCGGAGAAACGGCGACAAACGCCGGATCAGACGGTCGCCGCCGCACCGACGCGCAGCGGATCGAAAAGGCCCGCGGCGACAAACCATGGATTGGCGAAGTCGCTGTCCGAGGCCTGGTTGCGCTTGCCGTAGAGAAGGGCCGCGCCGTCGAGCGTCAGCGTGCGGCCGCCGGCGGCGCGCAGCACCGCGTCGCCCGCCGCGGTATCCCATTCCATGGTGCGGCCGAGCCGCGGATAGAGATCGGCGTCACCGGCGGCGAGGCGGCAGAACTTCAGGGAGGAGCCGGCCGACACGAGGTCGCGGACCTTGAAGCGGTCGATGAAGTCCTTCGTCTCGGCCGTCAGATGGGAGCGGCTCGCCAGCACGTCGAGCCCGGCCGCGTCGGGTTCGCGCACCGTGATGTCGGTCCAGGCGATGTCGCCGCGATCGTCGAGCGTGCCGGCGCGGGCGCCCTCGCCCTCGGCGCCGATGAAGATCTCGCCGAGCGCGGGGGCATAGACCACGCCGAGCACCGGCCGGCCGGCCTCGACAAGGGCGATGTTGACGGTGAACTCGCCGTTGCGGCTGAGGAATTCGCGGGTGCCGTCGAGCGGGTCGACGAGGAAGAATTTTCCGTGCGTCGCCGGCACGCGGCCGGCAGCAGTCGCCTCCTCGGCGACGACGGGGATGTCGGGAGCGAGCCGGGCGAGACCTTCGGCGATCACCGCCTCGGCGCGGACGTCCGCGGCGGTCACCGGCGAGCCGTCGGCCTTGTCGCTCGCCTCGATCGCGCTGCCATAGATGGCGAGGATTTCCGTTCCAGCCGCGAGCGCCAACGCGACAAGCCCATCCAACATTTCGCTCGAAGCCACTCGTTCATACTCCAGGCTGCATGGGGCCGCGCAACGCGAGCCGTCGTTCTATCGGGTACGGGGCGGGACCGCGAGCCCGTGCGCTGTGCCGAGCCGTCCCATTTGAGGAATCCGAAACTAGAAAACCCACCCAAAAATGGAACAATTTTTCGCGCCCAAGGTGTGGAGCGCTTCGCGGCGCGCCGAAGAGGCCGAGCCGCGGGAACAAGCGCACCTCGAGCCGGCCGCAGACGGGTGGGAACCGCCGCCCCGCTGCGCCGTTCCCCTACCGCTGCGGGGCGTCGTCCCCGCCGAACGGGGGCCTCGCAATGTCGCTGATTCTCATTTTGATTCTGCTGCTCGTCCTGCTCGGAGGCGGCGGCTATTACGGGCACCGTCGCTTCGGGCGTCGCGGCCTCGTCGGCGTGCTCGTGCTGATCCTCATCATCCTCTTGGTGATGTGGCTGCTCGGGGTCCTCATTCCGGGCCCGGTCTACCATCCGCCGGTGCTGCCGGAGCCGATCGTACCGCCGACCGGCGGGCAATGAGGCGCGGCCTCAGCCGGTCTGTTTGGTCAGCATCCAATTGAGCACGAGGCGCCAGTCGATCATGCGGATCGGCGTGCCGTGCTTGCCGGTATCGAACACGACGAGCTTGATCGGATAGCTCGGATCGAGCGCCTTCACCTTCTCGAAGAAGGTGGCCTGCCCCTTCCAGTCGAGCACCGGGTCCCAGGAGCCGTGGGCGAGAACGATGGGGAGCGGACGGGCCGGCCGGCGCGCCACCACGTTCAGATAATCGTCGTCGTGGACCGAGCCGAGCAGGAGGATGCCGCCGAGCAGCTTGGCGATGCTCGGGTCTTCGGCGAGCTTCCAGCACAGGACGCCGCCGAACGAGCCGCAGGCGATGAAGATCGGCGCGCCCGGCGAGGCGGCCGCGGTCTGGCGCACGAGCCCCTTGATGTCGGCGGCGCCATCGTCGGCGAAATCCGTGAAGTCGGGCGAGATATAGAGCCCGCCATTGCGCAGCATCAGGTTCTTGATGCGGTTGAAGTTGCCGCCGAACATCCAGTCGTTGGCGCCCTGGAAGCGGCTGCCGCCCTGCCCGTGGAGGTAGATCACCACCGCGCTCGCCCCTTCGGTGCGCCCGACAGTGATGTAGCGCTGGGTGCGGCCGTCGACGGTGTAGCTGAAATTCTGCTGCGCCCCCCAGGGCAGCATATCGACATATTCGCCGTAGACCTTCTGCTCGAAGATCTGATCGCGGTTCTTGAGATCGCGCAGCTTGATATATTCGATGACTTCGTAATCACCGCCATAGCGGCTATCGATCACGCGGGAATAGCGGAACAGGTCGTCCTTGAACGGGGCGAGTTGCAGGGCATTCGCCGGCGAGGCGAGGCTCCAGCCTATGAGAAGCGCGAGGATCGCCGTCAGAACGCGCCGCATCAAAACCACCTCCTTATCACCCGCCCCGTCGCGCCCGCCCCTTCGTCCCTTGGCATGTCATCCCAACGATTCTGCTCGCCGGCTCGTTCCGATCGGCCGGTGTTGCGAAACGCAAAACGGCCCGGATCCGCTCCGGGCCGTGAACTCTTGCGCCCGGCCGAGGGCCTCGCCTCCGCCAAGACCGACATCACCCGCTCGCGCGCAGAGCGCGCAAGCCGGCCGTCGCATTCGGGCTGGGGGTGTGCTGCTCCTAGTCGTCGCGATAGACACGCTCGCGGCGCTCGTGCCGCTCCTGCGCCTCGATCGACAGCGTCGCAACCGGACGCGCGTCGAGGCGCTTCAGCGAAATAGGCTCGCCGGTCTCCTCGCAATAGCCGTAGGAGCCGTCCTCGATCCGCTTCAGCGCCGCATCGATCTTGGCGATCAGCTTGCGCTGGCGATCACGGGCACGCAGTTCGATCGCCCGATCCGTCTCCGACGACGCGCGATCGGCGAGGTCGGGATGGTTCTGGCTCTCTTCCTGCAAATGACTGAGCGTCTCGCGGCTTTCGCGGAGGATCTCCTCCTTCCAAGCGTTGAGCTTCTTGCGGAAATATTCCCGCTGACGCTCGTTCATAAACGGTTCGCTCTCGGAAGGGCGATAGTCGTCGTCGATCTCAACCGCCATGGCGCTCCTCGACTCGGGCTCAAGGCGCGCTCCTTATAGCGGCGTGAGTCGATTGGTACAACGGCCGAAAGAAGGCGAATCACCGTTCTCGCGGAAGGCTCGTTCGCCTCTGGACAGCGCCCGCGCATCTTGCCACCCTCGCCCGAGACCCAGCCGCCGCGGGCGGCGCCGGGACCGCGGCAGGTGCGGGCCGACGAGGCCCACGCCGCCGTGCCCGTTCGAGAGCGAGACGCGCATGCCCCGGCTGCTTCTTCTTCGTCATGCCAAGTCGTCCTGGGATGCGCCGCAGCTCGCGGATTTCGACCGCCCGCTGAACTCGCGCGGGCGCCGCTCCGCGCCGCTCATGGGCCGCCATATCGCCGCCCACGCGCTGGTGCCCGACCGCATCGTCTGCTCGACCGCCCGGCGCACCCGGGAGACGCTGGCGGGCCTCCTGCCCTATCTCGCGACCGAGATGGACATCCGCATGACCCGCGATCTCTACGATTCGAGCGCATCGGATTATCTCGACGTGATCCGCGCCTTCGGCGGCTCGGCCCGCACGCTCCTCGTCATCGGGCACAATCCGGCCCTTCAGGAGACGGCGATCGACCTCGTCGGCACCGGCAACCCGACGATCGTCGATCAGATCACGAGCGAGTTCCCGACCGCGGCCCTCGCCATCATCGATTTCCCCGAGAAGAAGTGGTCGGAGATCCACCCGAAGGGCGGGCGCATCGTCTCGTTCTTCCAGCCGCGCGAGCTCGAATCGGTCGACGGGGGCCCGGCGGAAGACGAATAGCAGCGTGCACCCCTCGGTATCGATCGCTCGAGATTCTTTCGTTTTCTCAATATCTTACGGGCGAATGCCGCGAGTGTGCGGCGGCCGCACCGATAAAATCCCGCACGCCGCGTCCACCTCTCGGTAACCCTTTGCCCGGATCATGCGAAAGACGCTGCGCATGCGGTGCGCCGGCAACGGCGCTTGGCCGCCTGCCCGTCTCATCCCTTCGAATCCGCCGACCAAGGAGCCGCCATGTGGCGTAAGCTGATCATCTGCACGTCGTTCCTCGCGCTCGCCGCCTGCTCGAGCGACGAGCCGCAGCGCGCGGATGTGGCCGAACACGTTTCCGCCCCTCTGTTCCGCATCACCCCCCGTTCGGCCGGCCCGGTCAACGCCGGGACGCCCTATTCGTCCAAGGCGCTTCAGGCGCTGCTGCCGGGCTTCGAGGTGCGTCCGATCGAGACGGCGGTCGAGCACACCACCCTGCCGGCCTTCGCCGCCTTCTCGAACGGCCTCCAGGTCGCGCAATTCCTCAAGGGCAGCGACGGCAAGGTCGGTCAGGTATTCGGCGTGAGCGACCGCATCGTCGGCCCGAACGGCGAGCGCATCGGCATGACCATCAGCCAGTTGCGGATCAACCGTGCGAGCTGCCGGATGGGTCAGGATCTGTGGACCGACATGGCGATCTGCCCGGCGCACGGCACCTCGAACATCTCGCTCGTCTTCGCCGTACCGGGCTATCGCGGGCCGCTCGACCAGCTTCCGCCGCCGGACGAGCTCAAGGACGCCATCCTCCAGCGCATCGTCTGGAAGGCCGCCTGAGGCGGCTTAGGGACGCCGGCGCGGCGGCTCCCGCGCCGGCCCAGGACGGAGGCCGGCGCCGCCACTTGGCGCTCCAACGGCACACCACCCTCACAGCGTCATGCCCCGGCTCGTCCGGGGCATCTCTTTTTCGGCCGGCGAAATGGAAGTCGTCAGCCGCGAATGGCCTCGGACGTGGGCACCCCCAGCATCAAACCCGCTCGCACGAACGCCCTGTCGAGGCTGTAGATGGCCGACGCGCCGTGATTGCGGGCGATCGCGAGGTGAAGCGCGTCACCAGCGCGCAGACCCGTCTCCGCTCTGCCGAGATAGGCTTTCGCGAGCGAGAAGTCGTCGATGTCCGGCCGCAGAATGCGGAAGGACGATTGGGTCATCGCCTCGAAGCTCACATCGGCCCGCGCGGCTTGCGCCGAGTCGAGAGCGCCCATGCGGACCTCTCTCGCCAGCAGCGAGGACAGTTCGACGCGGGTCCAATGGCTGACGGCGAGGACCTGCTCACCGAGGCCACGCATGAAGGCGTCCACGGCTTCGCTGGTCGCTTCGCGTAGGATCAAGGGCGCCAGAAAGCTCGTGTCGGAAATAGGGCATCGGCGGTCATCTCGACTCGTCGCGGACCTCTCGAAGGATTTCGCTACTCGCGCGCTTCAGCCTCGGCATCGACGCCCGCAGCGAGGCAAGTCCTTCGAAATCGATCGGCCGCTTTCCCGTCTCGGCCGCCGAGATGCGGGCCACAGCTTTCCCGTCGCGGGTGACGAGAACGTCTTCCCCCGCTTCCGCCTTCTCCAAAAGCTCGCCGAGGCGCGCCTTCGCCTCGGCCAGGCTGACGGTGATCACGTGTGTCGCCTCGGCCGCGTCAAAGCCCAGCCATTCTGCCCGTTTCACCCGCGGGAAACCAGCCTTCGCCCTCAGATCGGGCTCGCGAACAGGTGCTCGATCGCGCCGCCGGTTTCCTCGCAGACGAGGCTCGCGAGCTGGCTGCGGTGGCAATGCTCCGGGTGGCGCTCGAAGCAGAGCAGGCAGACCGGCCGGCCGCTCGCGACGATCGAGGCCAGTGTCGCCCGCTCCTCCTTGGCGCCCTCGGTCTCGAGGTGCTCGCCGTAGATCCGCTGCAGGTCGCCATAGCGCCCCGTGCGGGCCGCGAGGCGGCCCTCGGCCGGCGTACCGAGCCCGCGCAGGTGGAGATAATCGATGCCGCGCTCGGCGAGCCCGGCCGCCAAGAGACGCTTGGAGAAGCCGGGACGCCGCGAGGCGGCGATCGCCCGCACGTCGACCAAGAGCGCCACGCCCGCCTCGGCGAGCGCATCGATCACCGCGGGCTGGCGCACCTGCTCGTAGCCGATCGTGAAAAGGGTGGGCGTCGCCATCGCTGCCTCGTCGGTCACGCCGACCCACCGGGCGCGTAGCCGCCCTCGGGGCCAAAGAAGAGAACCCAAGTCGAGAAATCGTCGCCGAACTCGACGAAGCGGTGCTCCTCACCGGCCGCAACGAAGAGGACGTCGCCGGGGCCGAACGGAACCCGCTCCCGTGCGCGCTCGAAGACGCCGGTGCCCGTCGCCACGACATAGATCTCGTCGCGGCTGTGCGGCGTCTGGAGATCGACGCCGCGCGGGGCATAGAGCTCGATCGAGAGGTCGCCCCGCTCAAACAGCACGACGAAGGGATCCGGCACCCGCGCGAGCGCGGCGGCCGCGTCCGCGAGCCCGATCTTGAGATCGCCGTCGAGCCTGTCGCTCATGCTGCCCCCCTCGCGCAGACGCCGGCGGGTCTCGGCCTCGCCGGCCATTGCGGTGAAGGGTAAGCCGCGGCGGCCTCGCGCGTCCAGGCTCGTGGGTTCAGGACGCCGTTCAGTCGTGGAAATCGAGGCCCATCTCGCGATAGCGCTCCGGATCGTCGGACCAGCTTCCGCGCACCTTCACGAACAGGAAGAGGTGCACCGGACGCTCCAGGATCGCCGTGATCTCCTCGCGCGCGGCCTGGGAGATCGCCTTGACGGTGTGTCCCGCCTTGCCGAGCACGATCTTCTTCTGGCTGTCGCGCTCGACATAGATCGTCTGCTCGATGCGCACGGCGCCGCCCTTGAGCTCCTTCCACGCCTCGGTCTCGACGGTCGAGGCGTAGGGCAGCTCCTCGTGGAGACGGAGCATCATCTTCTCGCGGGTGATCTCGGCCGCGAGCTGGCGCATCGGCAGATCGGAGATCTGGTCTTCCGGGTAGAGCCAATGCCCCTTCGGCACGGCCTCCGCAAAGAAGGCGAGGACGTCGTCGACGCCACTGCCGTTGAGGGCGGAGACCATGAAGGTGCGGTCGAACGGCACCTTGGCGTTGAGGTCGGAGGCGAGCGCCAGGAGGCTGTCGCGCTTCACGGTGTCGATCTTGTTGAGGATCAGCACCTTCGGATGGCGAACCTCTTTCAGGTTCTCGAGGATCGTCTCGACCTCGTCGTCGATGCCGCGCTTGGCATCGATGAGGAGCGCGACGAGATCGGCGTCCTTGGCGCCGCCCCACGCGGTCGTCACCATGGCGCGGTCGAGCCGGCGGCGCGGCTTGAAGATGCCCGGCGTATCGACGAAGACGACCTGCGACGGCCCGGCGATGGCGATGCCACGCACCAGCGCGCGCGTCGTCTGCACCTTGTGGGTGACGATCGAGACCTTGGCCCCGACCAGGTGATTGAGCAGCGTCGACTTGCCCGCGTTCGGCGCGCCGATGAGCGCGACGAAGCCGCAGCGCATGTCTTCCGCGGCGGGCGTCGCCGCCGGTTGCTGTTCTTCAGGCGCCAAGGTCTTCCTCCGACGCGAGTCCCTCGCGCTTCAAGATAACGGCGGCCGCATTCTGCTCCGCCTCACGTTTCGAACGTCCGGTGCCCTCGCCCGGCGCGATGCCGTCGAGCTTCACCGTAACCTGGAACACCGGCGCATGGTCCGGTCCGGACCGGCCGATCTCGAGATAGGCCGGGGTCGGCAGGCCGCGCCCCTGGGCCCATTCCTGCAACATCGTCTTCGCATCGCGCACCGGTCGGGCGAAGGCCCGCATCCGCGGACCCCAATGGGTCTCGACGAGCGGGCGCACCCGCTCGAGCCCGGCTTCGAGATAGAGCGCGGCGAGCACCGCCTCGCAGACGTCGCCGAGGATCGCCGACTTGCGCCGGCCGCCGGCCTGCGCCTCGCCGGCGCCGACCCGCATCGCCCGGTCGAGGCCGAGATCGATCGCCACCGCCGCGCAGGTCTCCCGGCGGACCAGATGGTTGAACCGCTGGGCGAGCTCGCCCTCCTCCGCGCCCGGAAAGGCGCGATAGAGCATATCCGCAACGGTGAGCCCGAGCACCCGGTCGCCGAGGAACTCGAGCCGCTGATAGCCGTCGGCGGCGTTCCGTCCTGTCGAGAGCGCGCTCGGATGGGTGAGCGCGCGGCCGATCAGGCCGCGGTCCGCGAAGACGTGTCCCAGCCGTTCCTCGAGCGCTTCGATCTCTCGGTCACCGCGGCCGGTCATAGGAGCTTGAAGATCCGGCCCCAACGGACGTCGGTCGGCCACTTCCAGAGCTGCCACGCCGGCTCGTCGCCGTCGATCGAGAAGAAGATCACCTCCGCCCGGCCGACCAGATTCTCGAACGGCACGTAGCCGACATGGTCGAGCACGCGACTGTCGCTCGAATTGTCGCGGTTGTCGCCCATCATGAAATAATGGCCGGGCGGCACCGTATAGACCTGGGTATCGTCCCAGAAGCCGTGCGGATCGAGATCGAGCACGTCGTAGGAGACGCCGTTCGGCAGGGTCTCCTTGAAGCGCGGGATCTGTCGGCGCACGCCGAACTCGTCGGTGTCGACATAGAAGCCGTCCGGCACCTTCGGCACGGCCTTGTCGTTGATGTAGAGGACGCCGCCGATCATCTGGATGCGGTCGCCCGGCATGCCGATGAGACGCTTGATGTAGTCCGTCTCGTTGTCGGTCGGCAGCTTGAAGACGACGATGTCGCCCCGCTTCGGCTCGGACGCGAGGATGCGGCCGGAGAACGGCACCGCGCCGAAGGGGAACGAATAGCGGCTGTAGCCGTAGGCATATTTCGAGACGAACACGTAATCTCCGATCAGGAGGGTGTCCATCATCGAGCCCGATGGGATGTTGAAGGGCTGGAACAGGAACGTGCGGACGACGAGCGCCAACAGGAGCGCCTGAACGACGACTTTGATGGTCTCGTAGGCGCCGCCTTGTTTGTCCGTCTTATGAGTCGCCAAGTTCCCGCTCGCTGATTTGTCGCTCGACACGGCGGTATCGCCTTCCGTGCAAAAAGTATGGAAAACGGCGCGCCACCCCGCACCGAACGTGCGCCCTAAATAGAGCTTCGGCCGACGCGGCGCAATTCGGCCTCAGCGCCAGCGCGTCGAGGGCGGGACGGGCCAATCCTGCGGCACGGCCGAGATCACCACGAAGGCCTGCGCCAGCGGATAATCGTCGGTCATCGTGACGTCGATGTGGGCGCGGAAGCCCACGGGCGTCATCGCCGCGAGCCGCTCGGCCGCGCCGCCGGTGAGCACGATGGTCGGCTTACCGCTCGGCAGGTTGACGACGCCCATCTCGCGCCAGGCGACGCCCATCCGCACGCCGCTGCCGAGCGCCTTGGAACAGGCCTCCTTGGCGGCGAAGCGCTTGGCATAGGTCGCGGCGCGCTGGGCGTGGCGGCCGCCTTCGATGCGGCCCTCCGCCTTCGCCCGCTCGGTCTCGGTGAAGACGCGCTCGGTGAAGCGCGGGCCGAACCGCTCGAGCGTCTTCTCGACCCGCTTGATGTCGATGAGGTCCGCGCCGATGCCGAGGATCATGCGCGCTCCGCGGTGGGCATCGTCACCATCCGCGCCTCCATCATGCGCCGGTGCATTTCGGCGACCGAGCGTTCGAGCCCGACGAAGATCGCCTCCGCCACCAGGAAGTGACCGATATTGAGCTCGGCGATCTGCGGCAGTCGGGCGATCGGCGCGACGGTGTCGTAGGTTAGGCCGTGGCCGGCATGAACTTCGAGGCCGATCGCCGCGCCGTGGGCGGCGGCCTCGGCGATGCGGGCGAGTTCGGCCGCCTCGGCGATCCGCTCGCCGGCGAGATGGAGATCGCAATAGCGCCCGGTGTGGAGTTCGACGACCGGCGCGCCGAGGGCGCGGGCGACGTCGAGTTGGCGCGGGTCGGGCTCGATGAACAGCGAGACGCGGATGCCGGCGGCGGCGAGCGCCGCGATCATCGGCGCAAGGCGCTCGCGGCCGGCGATCACGTCGAGCCCGCCCTCGGTGGTGCGCTCCTCGCGCTTCTCGGGGACGATGCAGGTGGCGTGGGGCCGGACCTTGAGGGCGATCGCCACCATCTCCTCGGTCGCCGCCATCTCCAGATTGAGCGGCAGCGTGATCTCGGCGGCGAGCCGCTCGATATCGCGATCGCGGATGTGGCGGCGGTCCTCGCGAAGGTGCGCGGTGATGCCGTCGGCACCGCCCTCCTGCGCCGTGCGGGCGGCGCAGACCGGGTCGGGATAGGGCCCGCCGCGGGCATTGCGCACGGTCGCCACGTGATCGACGTTGACCCCGAGGCGGAGCGGCGACGGCGACGCGATCATGATCTCGTTTCCTCTTTGGGCACGGCAGGGTTCGGCAGGGCGGAGCCGCCCGGCAACGCGGCGGCGTTGGCACGCGCCCGGGCGCGCAGCCGCGCGGTGCGCCGGCGACGATAGCTGCCGACGCCGATGCGCGTCAGCACATAGGTGACAAGTCCGATCACGATCGCGACGGGCAGCGAGCCGATGATCATCGGCTCGATGAGCGGCCAAAGCGTGCTCCACGGATGGTCGAACGCACCGCTCATCATCAGGGCGTTGAACGGATCGCGGCCGAGATGGAAATGGTGGGGCAGCAGATGCGGCCGCACCGTGTCCGGCGCCAGCCATTCGCCGACCTTGAAGGTGATGCTCCAGATCAGCGGATAGGTGAAGGGATTGCCGAAATTGGTGGCGATCAGCGCGGCGAGCGCGTTGCCGCCGAGGAGCAACGCCAGCGCGACGCTGAGCACCATGTGAAGGCCGAGGAAGGGCGTCGTCGCCATCGCGACGCCCGCCGCGACCCCGGCGGCGACCGCGTGCGGCGATTCTCCGAGGCGGAGAATGCGCTTCCAATGATAGCCGACGGACCGGCGCCAGGACCGTCGCGGCCACACCGCGATCCTGAGACGTTCTTTGAAGCCGGGTTTTTCGCGTCGGCGGAACAGCACTCGCTCACCTGAAAAGTCGTCGCCCGCCGGAAGCGGTCAGGCGAGGCCGCGGCTCCCCGGCTTCACGGGGGAATGGCGGCGAGTTCCGGCGGCAGGGCATCCGCCGGATAGGCCGGCACGACGTATTCGGCGAGCGCGACGAGCGGCACGCCGATCTCCGCCTTGCCACCCGAACGGTCGATCAGGCAGGCCGCCGCCACCACGTCCGCGCCCAAAGCACGAACCGCGGCGATGGTCTCGCGGATGGAGAGGCCGGTCGTCACGATGTCCTCGACGATGACGACCCGCGCGCCGGTCTCGATCTCGAAGCGGCGCAGGCGGAACTCACCGTTCTCGCGCTCGACCCAGACCGCCGGCACGGCGAGATGGCGTGCCGTCTCGTAACCCGGCACGATGCCGCCGACGGCCGGGGCGACGACATAATCGATCCGGCCCGGAACCTCGGCGCGAATCCGGTCGGCGAGCGCCCGGCACAGCACCTCGGTCTTCGCCGGATGCATGAAGACGCGCGCCTTCTGCAAGAAGACCGGGCTGCGCAGGCCCGAACTCAGGATGAAGTGCCCTTCGAGGATCGCCCCGCAAGATCTGAAAACATCGAGCACTTCGTCGCGAGTCATGAGCATTTCCCCTGGTTCGGCGCGCCGTGGCGCCCGCCTTCATCGCGGCCGGCCACGGCGAAAGCAAGGCCGCTTCGGTGCGGCGCGTCAGCCGTTGACGCGGGCGACGCTGGTGACGTTCGGCAGAAGCCGCACCTGAGCGATGATCTCGTTCAGATGCTTCACGTCGTAGACCTCGAGATCGATCAGCATGTCGTGGGCGTCGTGGCCGCGTCGCACCATCTTGATGTTGTCGATGTTGCCCTCGGTCTCGCCGATCGCCCGGGCGATGACGGCGAGCGAGCCCGGCTCGTTGATCGAGGACACCTTGATCTGCGCCGGGAAGCGTTCGGCTGCGTCGGGATCGATCTCCCAGCGCACGTCGAGCCAGCGTTCCGGCTCGTCGTCGAACTGCTTCAAGGCCGGCGACTGGATCGGGTAGATCGTCACGCCCTGCCCCGGCGTCAGGATGCCGACGATGCGGTCGCCGGGAATGGCGCCGCCGTCCGGCGCGAAGCGCACCGGCAGATCCGCGCGCAGGCCGCGGATCGGCAGCTCCGCCGGGTTGGTCTCGTTGGTGAGGCTGCGGCTCTCGACGCCGGCGCCCGGCCGGCGCGGCGGCCGTCCGCGCTGCGCCTCGGTCTGATAATCGGGATAGACCGCCTTCAGCACGTCGTCGGAATTGACCTCGCCGCGCCCGACCGCCGCCAGGAGGTCGGTGACGTTGGACTGGCCGAGCCGCGTCAGCGCGCCTTCGAGCTGCTCCTGGGCGAACGGGCGGCCGGCGCGGTCGAACGCGCGCTCCACGATGTGCTTGCCGAGGCCGCTATATTGCCGGCGCACGGCATCCTTGGTGGCGCGGCGGATGGCGGCGCGGGCCTTGCCGGTGACGGCGATCGATTCCCACGCGGCCGGCGGCGTCTGCGCCTTGGAGCGGATGATCTCCACCTCGTCGCCGTTCGCGAGCGCGGTGACGAGCGGCATGATGCGCCCGTTGATCTTGCAGCCGACGCAGGTGTTGCCGACGTCGGTGTGGACCGCGTAGGCGAAGTCGATCGGCGTCGCGCCGCGCGGCAAGGCGATCAGCCGGCCCTTCGGCGTGAAACAGAACACCTGATCGTAGAACAGCTCGAGCTTGGTGTTCTCGAGGAATTCCTCCGGCGTATCGCCCTCGTTGAGAAGGTCGATGGTCCGCCGCAGCCATTCGTAGGCGCGGCTCTCCTCGGTCGCCTTGGCGATGTTGCGCCCGCCGGTCTTGCCGTCCTTGTAGAGGGCGTGGGCCGCGATGCCGTATTCGGCGACGCGGTTCATCTCGGCGGTGCGGATCTGGAGTTCGACGCGCTGGCGGCTCGGGCCGACGACGGTCGTGTGCAACGACCGATAATCGTTCTGCTTCGGCGTCGAGATATAGTCCTTGAAGCGGCCGGGCACCGTCGGCCACGTGGTGTGGACGATGCCGAGCACCTGGTAGCAATCCTCGAGCGACGGCACGACGACGCGGAAGCCGAAGATGTCCGACAATTGCTCGAAGGCGACCGACTTGCGCTGCATCTTCGAGAAGATCGAGTAAGGCCGCTTCTGGCGCCCCTTCACCTCGGCGACGATACCGTGCTCGGCGAACCGGCGGGTGAGTTCGGCCTCGATCTCGCCGATCAGGTCCCGGTTGCGCTCGCTCAGCGCACTGAGCCGTTCGGTGATGGTCTTCCACGCATCGGGATTGAGATGGCGGAAGGCGAGGTCCTCAAGCTCCTCGCGCAGCGACTGCATGCCCATGCGCCCGGCCAGCGGCGCATAGATCTCCATCGTCTCCTCGGCGATGCGCGCGCGCTTCGCCTCCGGCACGAAATGGAGGGTCCGCATATTGTGCAGGCGGTCGGCAAGCTTGACGAGGAGAACGCGGACGTCGTCGGCGACGGCGAGCAGGAGCTTGCGGAAATTCTCCGCCTGCTTGGCTTTCTGGGTGACGAGATCGAGCCGCCGGATCTTGGTGAGGCCGTCGACGAGCTTGCCGATCTCCTCCCCGAAGGTGCTGTCGATCTCGGCGCGGGTCGCGTCGGTGTCCTCGATCGTGTCGTGGAGGAGCGCGACCGCGATGGTGGCATCGTCGAGCCGAAGATTGGTCAGGATTGCCGCGACTTCGAGCGGATGCGAAATGTAAGGATCGCCCGAGGCGCGCTTCTGCGCCCCGTGCTTCTGCATCGCGTAGACGTAGGCCTTGTTGAGAAGAGCCTCGTCGGCGTTCGGGTTGTACCGCGTGACCCGCTCGACGAGCTCGTACTGACGCATCATCGGAAGTTCGACCCGCCTCCAGACCGGCGCTGCGGGAGCAGCGCACCAACACGACGGCACTGCAGGGGCAGCGCATTCGAGACCGTGCGTGAGGAGACGCTCGACGGTCTTCGCGTCGTCAGCGGGAAGGACGCGACGGCGGCGAGGACGCCGCCGCCCTCATCACATTCAAATATCGTCGGTCTTTTCGGGCGGCACCAGCCCTTCGAGGCCGCGCAGCAGATCTTCTTCCGACATGCGGTCGAACGCCACTTCGCCGTCGTCGACCGAATCGCTCGACGAGGAAGCGACGAGCGGAACCGGCTCGGGCTCGGGCTCATCCACCTCGACATATTTCTGCAGCGAGTGGATGAGGTCCTCCTTGAGGTCCTCGGGATGAACGGTCTCGTCGGCGATCTCGCGCAGCGCCACGACCGGGTTCTTGTCATTGTCGCGATCGATCGTGAGCTGAGAACCGCTCGAGATCATGCGCGCACGATGGCTGGCGAGCAGCACCAGCTCGAACCGGTTTTCGACCTTGTCGATACAATCCTCGACGGTCACACGGGCCATCGGTTGACTCCACTTTGTAGGGACTTGTATTCGTCAATAGGGGCGACGCGCAGGAAAGGCAAGCACGGCGCACCAACCGTTGCGATTCGAGACCGTTTGAAGATCGTGGATTTCCCTGAAGACCGGCGTGTGCCGAGCACCGCCATCACATTGTGAAAGCCAGCCCGCCGCAGCGCGATGCGGCCGCATCCGAAAAGATCCCCGCCCGCACGGCGACTGCACGAACGATCCGATTCGACCACGGCCCGACGGCCACACCCATATCCTAGCGAAACCGTATTTCAGCAGAAGCGGCACAAGAGAACCATGAATAAGCCAGCTAAAGACCCTTTCACGTTCGATCCCCGCGAGAAAATTGCTCTCTTCATCGACGGCGCCAATCTCTATGGCACCGCGAAGACGCTTGGTTTCGATATCGATTACCGGCGACTTCTCGAAGAATTCAAGTCACACGGCTATTTGCTGCGTGCATATTATTATACGGCGCTGATCGAAGATCAGGAATATTCCTCGATTCGACCGCTCATCGATTGGCTCGATTATAACGGCTACAAGGTCGTGACGAAGCCGGTTAAGGAGTTCGTCGACCATGCCGGCCGCCGCAAGATCAAGGGCAACATGGACATCGAACTCGTCGTCGATGCCATGGAGCAGATCGAGCACGTCGATCATTTCGTGCTGTTCTCCGGCGACGGCGACTTCCGCCCGCTCGTCGAGGCGATCCAGCGCCGCGGCCGCAAGGTGAGCGTCGTCTCGACCCTCGTCACCCAGCCGCCGATGGTTTCGGACGATCTGCGCCGCCAGGCCGACCATTTCATCGAGCTCGCGAACCTCTCGAACAAGATCGGCCGCGATCCGGGCGAGCGCGCCGCGCGCGCGGCCGAGCGTCAGGACCGCTACCAGCGCGATCCCGAGCCGTCCGACCTGTGAGCGCCGGCCGCTTGCTCGAGCCCGCGGTCGCGGAGCCGGACCACGATTGTCCGCTCTGCCCGCGGCTCGTCGCCTTTCGGGAGACGCACCGCGCGCGGGAGCCGGACTGGTTCAACGCGCCGGTGCCGACCTTCGGGCCCGACGATGCGGAACTCCTCATCGTCGGCCTCGCCCCTGGCTTGCGCGGGGCGAACCGCACCGGGCGTCCCTTCACCGGCGACTACGCCGGCGATCTCCTTTACCAGACGCTCATCGACCGCGGCCTCGCGCGCGGCACCTATCGCGCAGATCCGAACGACGGGCTCGAGCTTGTCGGCACCGCGATCAGCAACGGCGTGCGCTGCGTGCCGCCGGACAACAAGCCGGTCGGCGCGGAGATCGCCGCCTGCCGGCCCTTCCTCGCTGCCACGATTTCGCGTTTCACGAGGCTCAAGGCGATCGTCGTGCTCGGCCGCATCGCCCATGACACGACGCTGTCGGCACTCGGGGCAAGGCGGGCGAGCCATCCGTTCCGGCACGGCGCGGAACACGCCATGGCCGGCGGCCGGACGCTGTTCGACAGCTATCATTGCAGCCGCTACAACACGAACACCGGCGTGCTGACGCCCGCCATGTTCGAGGCGGTGTTCGATCGGGTCGTCGCGTACCTCGGGCGGTGAGGCTGGGGAAGACCCCTGCTGAGCCTGTGACGTTCCCTCTGATTTCAAGGGAGCCACCCCTTGCTTCTCCCCTCGGGGGAGAAGGTGCCCCGAAGGGGCGGATGAGGAAATAGGCTCTAAACCTCAAAGCTTTGTATGAAATGAGAGGTCTTCAGAGACCCCTCATCCGGCCCTGCCGGGCCACCTTCTCCGCGCAAGCGGAGAGAAGGAAACGGCGAGGCTGAGGATCTAAGCGTCCACAGCCTAAGCTCCGCGAATCAGCCGAAGGCCGGTCCGCGCACGCTGTAGGGCTTCGTCTCGCGCCAGCGTTCCATCAGCGCTTCGAGATCGGAATCCGTGCCCGCGGGCAGCGTGATCCGCGGTGTGACATAGAGATCGCCGTGGCCGCCGCTCTTGACCGGAAGCCCCTTGCCGCGCAGGCGCAGCGTGCGGCTCGCACCGGCGCCGGGCGGAATCTTGAGATCGACGGACCCAGTCAGGGTCGGCACGCGCACCTTGCCCCCGAGCACCGCCTCGTCGAGGGTGATCGGCACGTCGAGCTTGAGGTCCGTGCCGTCCACCGTGAACAGCGGATGGGGAGCGAACACGACGGTGACGATCGCATCGCCTGCCGGGCCACCGAGTGGGCTCGGATGGCCCTGCCCCTTAAGCCGGATCTTTTCGCCCGGCTGCACGGCCGGCGGCAGCTTGACGTCGACCGTCTTGCCACTCGGCAGGGCCACCCGTGCCTTCTCGCCCTGGGCGACGTCCTCCAGGCTGACCTGGGCGGTGACGGCGATGTCCTCGCCCGCCGGCGCGGGCCCGCGCGCCTCGCCACCACGGCGACCACGGCCGCCGAGCACCTGGCTCAGAATGTCTTCGATATCGGGCCCGAAATCGCCGCCCCCCGGAGCGCCCCCCGCCTGACGGAAGCCACCGGCACGCGGGTCGAAGCCGCCACGGCGACCATCGAACCCATTGAAATCGAAGGCCGGCGCACGCGGCTTGCCGTCGCCGTCGATCTCGCCGCGGTCGAACTGGCCGCGCTTGTCGGCATCGCCGAGGATTTCGTAGGCCGAGCCGATTTCGGCGAAACGGGACTGCGCCTTCGGATCGTCCTTGTTACGGTCGGGATGAAAGCGCTTAGCGAGCTTGCGGAAAGCCGACTTGATCTCGGCCTCGCTCGCGGAGCGGGCCACCCCCAAAACCTCGTACGGATCACGCATCTGACACCTCGCGAACGGCGCCGGGCGATCCGTTGTCTCACCGAATCGAGCCCACGCCGGGAATGGAATATCGGCGCATCGGGTGCACCGTTCGGCCCACCCTATCCGATCTCGTGCCAGGGAACACGTGCGGAGGCGGACTTGCCCCACATATGGAGACGATAGGAATAAATACCAGAGGGAAACCGGAGACCGGCTCAGCTCGCCGCCGTCAGCGCGGGCGCGAGGCCTTCCACGCTCCAGGTCCCGTCTGCTTGACGGCAGGCGACGCCACGCAGCGCCCTCACCCCGTCGACCGCGTTGACGAGGGTCGAGAAGGTGCGACACGGGGTCCCGTCGGGTCCCTTCAACGCGGCGACGTTGGTGATCGTGCCCTGGGATCCGGATTCGGGATTGCTCCAGGAGATCGGGGTGACGGCGCCCTCACCCGCTCCGGCGAGCGAGGCGCTCATGGCGGAAAGATCGCCGACCGCGAGGCCCGACGCGGGTGCGGCGGCGGCCATCGAGGAGGTGATGTCGGGCCCGGCCGCTTGCGGGCCGAGGGGGAGCGAGATGCTGCCGCAGGCCGCCGTCGAGAGGCTCAAAGCGAGCACCGCGACGAAGCGCACCGTCTGCGATGACGTCTGCCCCTGGAAGGGCGCTCCGAAGGCGAGATATGTACGCATCACTGTGACCGCCGGAGAGCGAGATGTCGAACGAGCACGAAGGTCCTGACCCTCAGGGTTACATGGACGCCTTAACGAGTCGTGACTTCACGTCCGACGGCGAACCGTTCGCCCTGTTCGGCGAGTGGCTGAAGGATGCGACGGCGTCGGAGACCAACGATCCGAACGCGATGGCGCTCGCGACCGTCGACGAGGACGGCCTGCCCAACGTCCGCATGGTCCTGCTCAAGGGGGCCGATGCGGCCGGCTTCGTGTTCTACACGAACTACGAGAGCGCGAAGGGGCGCGAACTGCTCGCCCATCCCAAGGCGGCCCTGGTGTTCCACTGGAAATCGCTGCGCCGGCAGGTCCGCGTTCGCGGCCCGGTCGAGACCGTCACCGAGGACGAGGCGGACGCCTATTATCGCAGCCGCCCGCGCGGCAGCCGCATCGGCGCCTGGGCCTCCAAGCAATCGCGCCCGCTCGAAAGCCGCTTCGCCCTCGAGACGGAGGTCGCCCGCTACACGGCGAAGTTCGGCATCGGCGACATCCCCCGCCCTGCCCATTGGTCGGGGTTCCGCATCGTGCCGGTGGAGATGGAATTCTGGCACGACCGGCCGTTCCGCCTGCACGACCGGGTGAAGTTCACCCGCGAAAATGCGCAGACCTCGTGGACGAAGACCCGGCTCTATCCGTGAGGCGAGAGCTCGTCAGAGCCAGCGCTTCCAGCGGAAGAAGAGGTACGTGCCGATCGCGGAGATGAACATCAAGGCGAGCGAGAACGGATAGCCGTACTTCCAATCGAGGTCCGGCATGTCGTGGAAGTTCATGCCGTAGATCGACGCGATCAGCGTCGGCGGCATGAACACGACCGCCAGAACCGAGAAGATCTTGATGATCGCGCTCTGGTCGAGATTGACGAGGCCGAGCACCGCATCGAGAAGGAAATTGATCTTGGAATCGAGCGCGGCGGCGTGGTCGGAAAGTGACTTCAAGTCTCGCGTCATCGTCTTGAGCGAGTCGCGATCGACCTTGGTGAAGCCCGCCTCGGTCTCGTGCTGATTGAGGAAGAGCATCGTGCGCGACAGCGTCATCAGGCTTTCCTGGACGCGGTTGTTGAGCATGCCCTGGCGGCCGATCGAGCGGATCACGTCGTGGAAATCCGGGGCGCCGCGGCGATCGGAGATGCCCATCTCGAACACGGACCGGGACACCACGTCGATGTCGGCGGCGATGTGCTCGAGGATGTCGGCGGCGCGCTCGACGACGGCCTCGAGCAGGTTGAGAAGCACCGCCTGGCCGTTGTTGCAGGTGTTGTTCGCCTTCTGCAGGCGATAGGCGGCGAGCGGGAACGCCTTCGGCTCGTCGTAGCGGACGGTGGCGAGCTTGTCGCCGGCGAGGATGAAGGTGACCGGCGTGGTGCCGGGCCGCCCCTCGGCGATGCCGCAGAGCAGCGTCGCCGTCATGTAGATCGCGCCGTTCTCGATATAGAGCCGGCTCGAAGTCTCGATTTCCTGCATCTCCTCGGGCGTCGGCACTTCGATGCCGAGCAGCGCCTCGGTGGCACGGTCTTCGGCGACGGTTGGCGTCAGGAGATCGACCCACAGCGTCGAAAGCGGCAAGGCGACGGCCTCACCCTCGGCCTGGAAGCGCTGCAGCGACGTACCGGTCGGAACAAAATAGGTGATCATCGCCGCACTCCACTGCACGCCGGCATGGGGATGGCGTTCCCGCCGACGGTCAAGCACCGGACGCTCTCCGGTGGTCGGTACGGCACGCCACGCCGCTCGGCAAGAGCGGCAGCGCACCGGGCGCCGATCCTTGGCGGAGCCATGCGAACTTTATGTGACAAACGTTCACACGGGGCGAGTACCTCCGGCGCCGTCAACCGCTTGGCCGAGATCGGAACGATGACGGTGTTGCTGGTGTCAGCGACCCTGGTCGAAGCGCCGTTGATCCGCGTGAGCGTCGCGCCGAATGCCCAGAACGGGCTGCGCGAACCCTCTCAGGTGATGATCGACAAGGCGATGTCGGTGAAGCGGGACAGAATCGGCCCCGTTTTCGGTCACCTCGAACCGGAAACGATGCTGTCCGTCACCCGCGCCCTCGCGGTCTTTCTCGGCTTCGCCTGAGCCGCGGGGCTCACAACGCCCGCCGGCCGAGCGGGATGATCTCGGGCGAAGCCGGGGTGAAGGGCGTCCCGTTCCAATCGCCGAGCCACGTCTCCACCGCGAGCGCGGCCGCGGCGATCAGGCGGGCGATCTCGTCGCGGGCGGGAAAGGCGATGCGTGACCGCGACGACAACAGCCGTCCGCTTTCGACGATCCGATAGAACGTGCCGTAGGTGACGATGCCGCTCACCGGGTCGTGCTCGACGTCGTTCCACGCCTCGACGGCGCCGAAATCCGGATGCGCGACGAGGCGGTGCGAGCGGTCCGGCGTCCACTCCCGCCATTCTTCGGCGGCCGGATTGCGGCTGTCGAACACGAAACGTCCGGCCGGGGAGAGATGCACCGCGATCGTCGCGAGGAGCGCCGCCCGATCCTGTTCGGTGAGGAACACCTGAAAGGCGTGCCCGGTCAGCACCACGAGATCGAAGGTGCGGCCGAGGCGAACCGTGCGGGCATCGGCTTCGACCCAGGTCACACCGGCGCCACCGGGGCGCGATCGCGCGTTGTCCAGCATGGCGCCGGCCGGATCGACACCGAAAACGGCGCGACCGACACGTCCGTCCGCGGCCGACGCAATCATCACCGCGAGTTCGCCGGTTCCGCAGCCGAGATCGAGCACGCTTGCGGCCTTCCCGGCCAAAGCGAGGCAACAATCCCGATCCGGCGACGGCCCGCCGTTCTCGAGGTCATAGAACGAGACGAGCGCCGGATCGTCGTAGAGCGCGTCACGCACCGGAAGCCTCCGCCCGACGCACGCGATCCGCATCCGCGCACCGCACCATCATCGGCGTAACTCGCGAGGCGTCCCGCGCCGCACTCAGCTCTGCTGCTCGAACCGCTCGCGCAGGGAGGCATCGCGACCCGGCGCGGCCTTCTTGCCCTTGGTCTTGCAGACCGTCGCCGCCGACACCGCCTGGATGCCGACGGGCTTATAATGATGGGTCAGATCCGCATGGCCCTGGCTCATCTGGGCTTCGTCTCTCACCGCGCGGCCCGAACCTTGGCCACCATGTCCGACGTGATCTTGCTTCATTACCTCACAGCCGGCGCTCGTTCCGCGCCGGTCCTCCTGACAGCCCGGCTCGCGCCGGATCCCCTGAATGACGCCGAACTTCCGACGTCGTTCCCACTTGAAGCCCTAAATCTCGATTCAGGCAGGATAAGGGTCGCACGGTGAAAGCTCCGGAGACCCCGATCACGCTTCCTTACACTTCGTTACAATCCCCATCTTCATCTTTTGGAGACGATGAAGGCGGGAGCATCGCCCGAAACTCGATTACAGCGAGCTTTTGCTTAACGCACGATGAATGCGCGAAGCTTGCAAGCGCGAGCGCTGACGGTTTGATTATTCCTGTGGGGATTCGGTCGCGGTGCCGCCCGTGGCGAGCGCGGGATGGTCTTCGCCGACGAGCCCGCGCTCGACGAGATGGTCGAGGTGGGCGAGCACCGACAGGGCCGCGGCCGGCTTCAACGCCGGGTCGAGGCCAGCATAGATCGCATCGACGAGATCGGCGAGCGTGCGGTCGCCCGCGCCGAGCCGGGCGAGCACCGCCGCCTCCCGTGCCGCGCGATGGGCCTTGAGCGCCGCGACGTAGGCGTGAGCCTCGCGCTGCGGGCCGCCATGAGCCGGCAGATACACGCTCTCCGGCCGGGCGAGCAGGCGGTCCAGCGAGGCGAGATAATCGGCCATCGCCCCGTCCGGCGGCGCGACGATCGTGGTGGACCACGCCATCACGTGATCCCCGGAGAAGAGGATATCCGTGCCGCCGAGGGCGAAGGCGAGATGGTTCGCCGCGTGCCCCGGCGTGGCGACGGCCTCGATCGCCCAGCCGTCACCGGCGACACGGTCGCCGTCGCGCAGCACGACATCCGGCCGGAACGCGAGGTCGCCCGAGGCGTCGAGCCCGAGGGTGCGCCCCGGACGCGGCGCCCGCGCCGGGCGGTGTGGCCCCTCGCCGTAGACCGGCGCGCCGGTCGCCGCCGCGAGCGCGCGGGCCGCGGGAGAATGATCGAGATGGGTATGGGTGACGAGGATGTGGCTCACGCCCGCCGGCCCCGCCGCGGCGAGGATCGCGGCGACATGGGCAGGATCGTCCGGCCCGGGATCGATCACCGCGACCGGACCCGACCCGACCAGAAAGGTGTTGGTGCCGTGGAAGGTGAACGGGCCGGGATTGCGCGCCGTCAGCCGGCGCACTCCGGGCGCGACCTCGACCGCCTCGCCATAATGCGGATCGAACGTGCGGTCGTGCTCCGGCATCGGTCAGCCCGCCCGCGCCGGCAGCCGCGCGTCTGCGAGGTGGGCGATCTGGGCGCCGACCTCGTAATAGGCCTCCTTGGCCGCTCGGAACCCGATCTGCTCGGGCGCCGTGACCGGCAGGGGCAGCGCCGCCTCCGACACGGCGCCCCGCACATGCTCGGCGAGCACCTTGCCGAACACCGTGCCCGGCGCGATGCCGCGACCGTTGTAGCCGCTGAACCCGACCACGTTCGGGGCGAAGCGGTGGAAGCGCGGCAGGTGGTTCGAGGTCATGCCGATGAGGCCGTACCATTCCGCCTCGAAGGTGACCGGGCCGATCTCCGGGAAGAGCTTGCGCATCGCCCGGTGCGCCCAGGCGCGGTGGACGGCGAGCCCGGTACCGCGCAGCGCCCCGACGCTGCCGAACACCAGGCGCCCGGCCTGATCGAAGCGAAACGACGTGAGCACCTCACGGGTGTCCCAGGCGCCCTGCCGCTCGGGCAGGATCGTCGCCCGGGCGCGCTCGGAGAGCGGCGCGGTCGCGAAATTGAAATAAGGCAGGTGGACCAGCTCGGCGCGCACCTCGTGCCAAGGCGTCGTCGTGTAGGCGTTGGTCGCCACGATCACCCAATCGGCCCGCACCGCCCCGGCCTTGGTTCGCACGGTCCAGGCATTGCCGGTGCGGTCCGCCGCCACCACGGGGCTGCCGGTGTGGACCCGCGCGCCGGCCGCGATTGCCGCGTGGGCGAGGCCGCGCACATAAGCGAGCGGCTGCACCGTACCGGCCCGAAGGTCGAGCAGCGCCCCCGTATAGGCCCGGCTGCCGATCTTGCGCGCGGCCTCCGCCGGCCCGAGCAGATGCACGGGCGCGCCGCGCGACGACCATTGCGCCGCGCGGTCGCGCAGTTCGGCGAACCCGCCGGCGCCGACCGCGCAATGGAGGGTGCCGGTCCGCACCGCCTCGCAGGCGATGGCGTGGCGGGCGATCAGGTCGAAGACGAGGTTGGGGCCGTTGCCGAGCAGGTCGAGCAGCCGTCCGCCGTGCTCCACGCCGAGCGTGCCGGGCAGATCGTCCGGCATCACCCACATGCCGGCATTGACGAGGCCGACATTGCGGCCCGACCCGCCGAAACCGATCTCCGATCCTTCGAGCACCACCGCCTCGATCCCCGCCTCGGCGAGGTGCAACGCCGCCGAGAGGCCGGTGAAGCCGCCGCCGACGATGACGACGTCGGCGCGCGTCTCGCCCGCGAGGGGGGCGGTCGCCGGCGCGGGGGGCGCGGTCTTTTCCCAAAGGCCGTGGGAGCGGGGATCGTTCAGCATGCTCGTCGTCCGAATGACCGGCCCGCCAGGGTCCGGTCAGCAAGAATCCGGGTCAAGAAGTCGGGGCGCGATCATCCCGGACGCGAGTCCGGGGCGCGCCGCGTCGGCCTAGCGAACTGCGGACGGCCGGAGAACGCAAGGCGCCGCGAGCGCGCAGGCGGAGATCCGGCACGCGCGCCGATCACATCAGCACGCCCTTCACCGGCTGCGGCAAGGGAGGCAGGTCGGTCTCGCCCAGCGCCTCGCGCAGATTGATGGCAATGGTGTCGGCGATCGCGGCGATCGGCAGATCGTTCGGCAGGTCGCCGAACGGCTCCTCGAGTTCGTCGCCGAGGATATCGAGGCCGAAGAAGGTATAGGCGACCATGCCCGCCGCGAGCGGCGCGAGCCAGCCGAGCTGGTCGGCGAAGCCGAACGGCAGCATGAAGCAGAAGACATAGGCCGTGCGGTGCAGGAGCAGCGTGTAGGCGAACGGCAGCGGCGTCGAGCGGATGCGCTCGCACGAGCCCTGGACCGAGGCCATCGCCTCGATCGTCGCCTCGATCATGGTGAATTCGATGTCGCTGAGGAGCCCCTCCCCGCGCGCCGCGGCGAGCTCGGCGACGATGCGGCGGAGCACGAAATCCGGCGGATTGCGGCTCGCCCGGTAGAGCCTCCGGTCCGCCTCGTCGAGACGCTCCAGCACCCGACCCTCGCCGTCACCCGGCCGCAGATGCAGCCGCAGCGCATAGACGAACGCGATGGCGAACCCGACGATGCGGGCCCGTAGCGCCGCGCCGCGACCGTCTCCCCGCCCCTCCAGAATGAGCGTCTGGCGGCCGAGCGTGCGCCCGGCGATGAGCAGCGCGCCCCACAGCTTTCGCGCCTCCCACCAGCGGTCGTAGCAGGCGTTGTTGCGGAACCCGAGAAAGATCGACAGCGCGATGCCGATGAGCGCGAACGGCGCGCTCGAGACGACCGGCACCAAAGTCGGGAAATCCCGATGCGCGAGCACGATCAGCGCCGATAGCGCGATGACGAGGAAGAGTTGCGGGAAGATCCGCGGCAGGATCGAGCCGCCGGAAGCGCTGACGACGAAGAAGATGGAGAGAATGCCGGGCTTCTCGCGGACGATCATGACGGGCTCGTGTTCTCACCCGCGGATCGCGCGCCCGCGTGAAAGCCACAGCGGGGCGACGACCCAACGGACGACGTGACCTTGAAAGCAATTTTCGGAACCGACTCGGCGGAAGGGCCGCGGTCGGCTCGGTCACTCTAGAGAACATTCGGCCCGGAACGAGGCGAAGCGGCGGGAAAATGCGTGCAGAGACGGCGCGTCACGCGCCGTCCACACAGGACGGGACGCCCGGCGACGCCGTAACGCCATCGCCGCGGTCGGGGCCTCTCGGCCCGGAAGACGGAACGCGAGAGCCTCCAAACGCGCGTTCGGATGATACCGCGCAGAGTGACGCCGGAGCGACAGGCTTGCGCGGTCTCGTCTTACTTGGCGGCGGCCTGCTTCGGCGCCGCGGCCTTGAGCCGGCGCACCGGCGTGGCCGGCGGCGGCGCCGCGGCTTCCTGGGCCAAGCGCGCGGCCCGCAGGCGCGCGATTTTCGCCGCGCGAGTCTTGGCCTCGTGGTCGGCGATTTCACGGGCGGCGCGCGTCGCCGCATCGGCCCGGGTTTCGAGCTTCGAAGGGGTCGGCTTGAAGATGTCGGTCTTCGGCTGCGTGACCATCGTTTTCACCCTCTCAAATGCAAAAAAGGCCGGGCGAACCCGACCTTCTTCTCCGCGACACGCGACCGATGCCAGTCCATCCGTGGTCATCGGGGGCGCCGCTAATGTCAGGCCGCCTGGAGATTTTCGGCGGAGTTCCGGCCATCGCGCGCACTGCGCACGATGTCGAAGCTGAGCTTCTGGCCTTCGTTGATCGTGTGCAGGCCGGCCCGCTCGACAGCCGAGATGTGGACGAACACGTCGGTGCCGCCATCATCCGGCTGGATGAAGCCGAAGCCCTTGGTCGAATTGAAGAACTTTACGGTTCCAATGCTCATGTGATTTTCCTCGTCGGAAGTGTTAGGCGGCACAGGGTGCGCCACCTCGAAATTTCGACATTGTGGGAAAATCGCCGAGCGCGCCTCAGGAGACGGACAAACCAAAATTCAACAGCAAGATCGATGAAAGATATATAGAGGTCGATTGTGGTCTCGGTAAGGCCTACCACTGACAATTCTCAAAAATTATTCCTAGGCCCGAGGAAATACCAAAAATACGACCGCCCATTGCGCCGACTGCTCGCCCGCCGCACGGCCACGCCGGCGCGACATGCTGGCTCCGACGCGACCCTGCGCAACCACGCACGGTACGAAGCGTCAGGCTTCATCCAGTCGATCAGATCGCGAGCACTTGAGATTGGAGATTGGCGGGCCTCGGGAAAGCCCTTGCTATTGGTCGGAGTGGCAGGATTTGAACCTGCGACCCCCTCGTCCCGAACGAGGTGCGCTACCAGGCTGCGCTACACTCCGACGCTTGCGGGGGTGCTTATAGCGGCGCTCTCGCGAGGCTGCAAGCGCCGAGGCAGTGGATAATGCGCCGGCTTTGTCCACAGCCCCGCCGCCGCGCTCGCGAAAGGCGCATACGTCCGCCCGCACCATCACACGGGCGCAAAAGAGATCGGCGAGAAATTGCCCCGCGCGGCGCGTCGAGCCAGTTCCCGCTCGCCGCAGGACAGGCTAACGTCGTGCCCGCACGAAACAATCCAAGGAGCCGGGACCCATGTGCAATCTCGACGGATGCGGCGATCACGCCAAGATGCCGCCGCTCGTCGTCCCCGAGACGGACCGGCGCGCCTTCCTCGCCGGCCTTGCGACCCTGCCGCTCGCGGCCGTGCTGTCCGATCGCGCCCTCGCCCAGGCCGCCGCGGCCAAGGTCGAGACGGTGACGATGACGACGATGGGCAACCGCAAGGTCACCGGCGCCATCGCCAAGCCGAAACAGTGGCCGGCGCCCTCGGTCGTGCTGGTTCACGAATGGTGGGGCCTCAACGACCAGATCAAGGCCGTGGCGGCCGAGCTCGCCGACATGGGCTATGTGGCGATCTGCGTCGACCTGTTCGGCAAGACGACGACCGATCCCGCCGTCGCCAAGGAGATGATCTCCGCCCTCGACACCGAGGCGGCGAAGGACATCATGGCGTCGTGGATCTATTGGGCGCGCGATCTTGAGGAATCGACCGACAAGGTCGCGACCCTCGGCTGGTGCTTCGGCGGCGGCTGGTCGCTGCGCGCCTCGGTGATCGCCCCGGTCAACGCCACGATCATCTATTACGGCAACGTCGACCTGCCGGCGTCCGAGCTGCAATCGCTCGTCGGCCCGGTGCTCGGCCACTTCGCCGAGAAGGACCAGAGCATCAACAAGGCGATGGTCGACAAGTTCGAGGCGGCGATGAAGGAGGCCAACAAGGCCGACGATCTCACCGTCTATTGGTACGACGCCGACCACGCCTTCGCGAACCCGACCGGCGCCCGCTACGACGCCGCCGACGCCAAGCTCGCCTGGAGCCGCACCACCGACTTCCTGTCGACGAACCTGCTCTGAGCAGAGAGCCCGCCGGGCCCGATCGGGCCCGGCCGGTCGCACATCGAAGGCCGGTCACGCTCCCGCGTGATCGGCCTTCGCTTTTTCCGGGATCGGTGGGGCGAATGCCGCCCGCGCGCTATCGCAGCCGGGCGGCTTCCGTCTCGTCGATCAGCCCGAGCCGGCCGGCGGCCGCCAGCAGATGGCGGCGCATGGCCGCCCGGGCCGCTTCGGCCGCCCCTTCGGCGATGGCGGCGTGGAGACGGCGGTGCTCCTCGATCACGCCGTCCACCAAGGCCGGCGTCTTGAGCGTGTTGTTGCGGGCGACCGAAACGCTCTGGCGCAACAGCATCGACAGATAGAGCTGGAAGTCGGCGATCTTGCCGTTGCCGCTCGCGAGGGCGACCGTGCGGTGGAATTCGACGTCGGCCGCGACCCCGAAATCCTCGCCGTGCTTGGTGCGATCCATCTCCCGCAGCCAATGGCCGAGCGCCTCGAGATCGGCCTCCGTGCGGCGGACCGCGGCGAGCGCCGCGCTCTCCACCTCGAGACAGAGCCGCAGCTCAAAGATCTCGCGGAGGGCGATGCCGCTCGTCACCTCCTCGTCGCGGATACGGAACGAGCGCTGCAACGGGGAATCGGTGACGAACACGCCCGCGCCCTGGCGGCTGACGAGGATGCCGTCCGCCCGCAGCCGGGCCACGGCCTCGCGGATGACGGTGCGGCTGACGCCGAAGCTCGCGGCGAGGTCGGGCTCGGTCGGCAACCGGGCACCAGCGGCGAGCCGCCCCTTCTCGATGTCTTCGGAGAGGGCCGCCACCACGCGCTCGGCGAGCGGCGCCGGTCGCCCGAGACGACGCGTCTCGGGCTGGTCGGCGCGCGGCGCCCCGGCGTCCCCGCCGCCCGTCCGGTCATCGCCTCGCTTGGGGCCGTTCCGCCGATCCATCTGCCGCGCCGCTCCCTCCGCGCGCCCGGCTTTCGCGTCTCCTCGATCGAGCCGAATCGGGCCAGGGCATCCCACACCATATATAGGACGCACGTCCCGCACCGCGCGCCGTGGCGCGACCACCTCACCCGTCAGCGCCCGGACGAGGCGCCGTCCCGCGGGATCGTTCCCTCCGCGCGCAGAATCTTGCCCGGGTTGAGCCGGCCCGCCGGGTCGAGGGCGTGCTTCACGGTCCGCATGAGGTCGAGATCGACCGGATCCTTGAAGCGGGCGAGGCTCGCGGCGCGCATCTGGCCGACCCCGTGCTCGGCGCTGAAGGTGCCCTGCCGCGCCACCGCCAGCGCCTCGACGGCCTCGGTGATCGTGCCGTAGAGGTCACCGAGATCGGAGACCGTCCGGCCCTCGGGCGGCAGCACGTTGACGTGCAGATTGCCGTCGCCGAGATGTCCGAAGATGTTGGGCCGGCAGCCGGGGAAACGCTCCGCGACGAGGTCCTCGATGGCGGCGACCGTCTCGGCGATCCGCGACAGCGGCACGGCGATGTCGTGCTTCACCGCTCCGCCCTCGGCGAGTTCGGCTTCCGAAATCTCCTCCCGCAGGCGCAGAAGCTGAAGCCGCTCGCGCTCGCTTTGGGCGATCACCGCATCCATCGCGCGCTCAGCCTCCAGCGCCTCTTCGAGCAGCGCTTCGAGGGTCCGGTCGAGGGGGGCGTCCGGGTCCGGCGAGGAGAGCTCGAGGAGAACGTAGGCGGGGGCCTCGAACGGGGGTCGCGCGTCCGCGACCCGGCGCGCGACGAGCCGCATGGCGTCGCCGGCAACGAACTCACACATGGTGAGCGCACCGGCCGCCCGCGCCTGGGCGGCGCGGAACAAGGCCGTCGCGGCGGCGACGTCGACGACGCCCACAAAGGCCGTCGCCCGACGGCGGATCGCCGGAAAGAGCCTCAGGCAGGCCGCGGTGACGATGCCGAGCGTGCCCTCCGTGCCGACGAAGAGGTGCTTGAGATCGAGGCCCGTATTGTCCTTGCGAAGGGTGGAGAGGCCGTTCCAGACGCGCCCGTTGGGCAGCACCACTTCGAGGCCGAGCACCAGCGCGCGCATCGAGCCGTAGGCGAGCACCTGGAGGCCGCCGGCATTGGTCGAGACGAGGCCGCCGATCTGCGCGGTGCCCTCGGAGGCGAGGCTCAGGGGAAACAGCCGATCAACCTTCGCGGCCGCCTCCTGCACGGCGACCAACGTCGCGCCTGCCTCGACGACGAGGCTGTCGTCGTCGGGATCGACGGTGCGGATCGCCGCCATGCGACGCAGCGACAGGACGATCTGGGGCGCGTCGGCGACGGGCACCGCGCCGGCGACGAGGCCCGTGTTGCCCCCCTGCGGCACGACTGCGATGCCGGCGTCCGCGCACAGCCGCATCACCGCCGCCACCTCGGCGGTCGAGCGCGGCAGCACGATGCACAGAGCCGGGTTCGATCGCAGCCGCCGCCAATCGCTCTCGAAGGCGGCGCGATCGGCGGCCTCCGTCAGAAGCCCCGCGTCGCCGACCACACTCCGCAAGGCCGCCATCAACGTGGCGTAGCCTCCCCCATCGCGCGGGCCGTCGGAGGAAGACGCTCGTTCGTCGGATTCGCGGCGAGCGGACGCGATCGACGGGCCGACGGTCCCGGCCGCGCCCTGCGCCGTCCGATCCGGCTCGGGCTCGAGGGAGCACTGAGGCGGTAAATTCATATGATGACCATGTGACCGCGTGACATTGACATACGACGGACGCTATGGAAGAAAACGCAAAACCGCAAGAATGAATGAAGCAGCGCCGCTCACGGCGCGCTTCGCGAGGAACGCAAGGGAGGCATCATGGCGCCGAGCGATCGGGGATCGAACGAGTCCGTCTTCACCCTGGAGGCGACCCAGCTCAAATTCGGCAACGGGGCGGTGGAGGAGCTCGGCTGGGAGCTCAACCGCCTCGGCCTCTCCAAGGTTCTCGTCGTCGCCGATCCGCGGCTCCGCGAATTCGGCATCACCGAGCGGGTGACCGACATCATCGCCCACGCCGGTGTCGCCGCGGTCGTGTTCGACGACATCCAGGTCGAGCCGACGCTGGACTCCCTGTCGCGCGCCGCGGATTTCGCCAAGAGCCACGACGTCGACGGCTTCGTCGCCCTCGGCGGCGGCTCGACCATCGACACCGCCAAGGTCGCGAACCTCGTCCGCACCCACGGCGGCGACATCATCGATTATGTCAACGCGCCGATCGGCGGCGGCCGCAAGCCGCCCTCTCCGCTGCGCCCCCTGATCGCCATCCCCACCACCTCGGGCTCCGGCTCGGAGGCGACGACGGTCGCCGTGCTCGACGTGCCGCAATTCGGCACGAAGACCGGCATCTCGCACCGCTATATGCGGCCGACGCTGGCGATCGTCGATCCGGAGCTCGCGCGTTCGACCCCGGGCGGCGTCACCGCCTCGTGCGGGCTCGACGTGGTCTGCCACGCCATCGAATCCTACATCTCGAAGCCGTTCGACGCCCGTCCGCGCCCGGCCTCGCCGGACGACCGCCCGCCCTATCAGGGCAGCAATCCGGTCGCCGACATCTGGTCGTTGAAGGCGATCGAGTTCGGCGGCCTCTATCTCCGCCGGGCGGTGCGGGACGGCGACGATCTCGAAGCGCGCGGTACCATGATGCTCGGGGCGACGATGGCCGGCATCGGCTTCGGCACTGCCGGCGTTCACGTCCCGCACGCCTGCGCCTATCCGCTGGCGAGCCTCAAGCACACCTACACGGCGCCCGGCTACGAACGGCACAAAGCCTTCGTGCCCCACGGCTTTTCGGTCATCGTCACGTCGCCGGCGGCGTTCCGCTATTCCTATGACGCCGCGCCCGAGAAGCACATCCGCGCGGCAGAACTGCTGACCGGCAAGCCGGTCGAGAATCCCGGCCCCAAGTCCCTTCCGGCCGCCCTGGTCTCCCTGATGAAGGACACCGGCGCGCCGTCCGGCCTCGTGGAACTCGGCTACGGCGAAGCGGACATCCCGGCCCTCGTCGCCGGGGCCATGAAGCAGCAGCGCCTGCTCGTCGGCGCGCCGAAGCCGATCGACGCATCCGGGATCGAGGCGATCATGCGCCAGTCCCTCGCCAACTGGTGAGCCGCACCAACGGCAACGCCAAGAAACGATCGCCCGAGATCACAAGACAAAATCAAAACGGCCAAGACGATTCTGGGAGGAATCTGCGATGAGCGATATCGAGCTCCATATGTTCCAGAGCGGGACGCTCCGCTGCAAAGTCCACAACATCAAGATGAACCAGGGTCTCAACGAGGATTATGAGATCCCCGTGCCCTGGTATCTGATCAAGCACCCGAAGGGCATCGTCGTCATCGACGGCGGCAATGCGGTCGAGTGCGCCACCGACCCGCGCGGCCATTGGGGCGGCATCTGCGACGTCTATTGGCCGGTGATGAAGGAGAGCGACGGCTGCGTGGCCCAGCTCGCCAAGATGGGCATCGGCGCCGATCAGGTCACTCATGTGGTCCAGTCGCACCTGCACCTCGACCACACCGGCGCGATCGGCCGCTTCCCGAACGCGGTCCACATCGTGCAGCGGCGTGAGTACGAATACGGCTTCACGCCGGATTGGTACGCGGCCGGCGGCTACATCCGGAAGGACTTCGACCGCCCGGGCCTGAAGTGGGAGTTCCTCGAGGGCGAGGCCACCGACGGCTACGACCTGTTCGACGACGGCACGCTGAAGATGATCTTCACGCCCGGCCACGCGCCGGGGCATCAGTCGTTCCTCATCACCCTGCCGAAGACGGGGCCGATCCTGCTCACGGTCGACGCCGCCTACACCCTCGACCATTGGAACGAGAAGGCCCTGCCGGGCTTCCTCGCCTCGACGGTCGATACGGTGCGTTCGGTGCAGAAGCTGCGGACGCTCGCCGCCAAGACCGGCGCGAAGGTCGTCACCGGCCACGATCCCGAGGCATGGCCGGCGTTCAAGCAATCGCCCGGCTTCTACGACTGAGCCCTCACGGCCGGCGTTCGAGGAAAGCGAGGACGCCGGCCTTATAGACCTTGTCGCCGACCGCGAGCATGTGATCGCGGTCGGGGATCTCCAGGGCCTCGCCGTGCGGCAGCAGCCGGGCGAGCTCTTCGGCCGAGCCGGCGATGACGTCCCGCGTGCCGACTGCGACGAGCGCCGGCGCGGTGATGCGGCCGACCTCCTCCGGCGACAGCGATTGTCGGCTCGCGCGCATGCAGGCGGCGAGCGCCCGGAGATCCGCGCCGGTCTGCTCGGCGAACTTGCGGAACATCATGCCGGTGCGGTGCGTCACCGCGTCGATCGACGGCGCCTCCAGCGCCTCGACGATCGGCTCCCACGGCCCGACGCCGTCGACGAGGCCGGACCCGAGCCCGCCGAAGATGACGCTGCGCACCCGCTCGGGCGCGGCGAGCGCCAGAAAGGCGCTGATGCGGGCGCCCATCGAATAGCCCATCACGTCGGCCCGCTCGAAGCCGAGATGCTCGATCAACCGCCGCGCATCGCCCGCCATCAAAGGCGAGCGGTAGAGCGCCGGATCGTGCGGCTTCTCGCTCTCGCCGTGGCCGCGATTGTCGATCGCGATGACGCGCCGGCCGGCCTTGGTCAGGGTGTCGATCCAGCCGGTGTGGCGCCAATTGACGTTCCGGTTCGAGGCGAAGCCGTGGATCAACAGGATCGGCTCACCCTCCCCATCGTCGGAATAGCTGAGCGTCAGACCGTCGGACGTGAACGTCGGCATGGAGCGGAAAACCTCTGCGATGGTGGCGGCGCGTCAGGCGTGCCGGCGCCGCGCGGGCGCGTCGTGCTCGTCGTCGGCGTCCGGCGATTCCTGCACCGTCTCCTGGACGGTGCCTTCGAGCGCGGCCGTGGAGGCGGCCGGCGCATGACGGCTCGCCCGGCCGCGACGCTTCGGGACATAGCTCGCCCCGGCGTTGGCGGGAAGGCTCGCGAACGAGAGGACCGAGCTCGCCGACAGAATCCCGATGATGGCGAAGGCGATGGCGAAGGCGCCCGGCGCGGCGTGGCCTGCCTCCTCGAAGCCGATACGCGTCAGCACATGCACGATGAGCGAGCCGACGGCGACGCCGGTCGCCAGCGACAATTGCTGGATCATGCTCGCGAAGCTCGTCGCCTGGCTCATCTGCGGCGGCGGCACGTCGGCATAGGTCAGCGTCTGCATGGTGGTGAACAGGACGGAGCGCGTCACGCCGGTCGCGACGAGGACGGCCACGGTCGCGAGCGGCACGAGATCCGGCCGCGTCAGGCCGAGCGGCACGATCGACAGGCCGGTGATGAAGGAGAAGCGCACCAGCGTCTTGCGGAAGCCCCAGGTGCGGATGATGTGCGGCACCGCCGGCTTCGAGCCCATCGCCCCGAGCGCGGCGGACACCGCGATGATGCCGGCCTCGAGCGGCGAGAAGCCATAGGCGATCTGCAACATCAGCGGCGCCAGCACGGCGAGCGAACCGATGCCGACGCGCGAGAGGAAGCCGCCGAGCACCGTCTTGCGGAAGGTCGGGATGGCGATCAGCGCGAGATCGAGCACCGGATGCTCGGTGCGGCGGGCATGGCGGAGATAGAGGCCGAGAAAGAGGGCGCCGCCAGCGACGAGGGCGACCGAGCCATAGGCCGGCAGGAAGCCGCGGCCGGCGGTCTCGAGCCCGAACATCGCCATCGAGAAGCCGACCGCCGTCAGCATGAAGCCGAGGGAATCGAAGCGATCGGCCGTCGATCCCTCGTCACGGGGAATGAGAAGCGCGCCGAGCACGAGGCCGACGACGCCGAGCGGCACGTTGATGAGGAAGATCCACCGCCACGTGAAATGGGTGACGATGAAACCGCCGAGCGGCGGGCCGATCAGCGGTCCGACGAGCGCCGGCATGGCGACGAGTGCCATCGCATCGACCATGCGCTCCTTCGGCACCGTGCGCACCAGCACGAGGCGGCCGACCGGCGTCATCATCGAGCCGCCGAGCCCCTGGAGCGCCCGGGCGGCGACAAATTCCGGCAGCGTGTGCGACAGGGCGCAGGCGACGGAGCCGACCAGGAAGACCAGAATCGCCACCTGGAACACCCGCCGCGCACCGAACCGGTCGGCGACCCAGCCCGAGATCGGAATGAAGATCGCGAGGCTCAGCATGTAGGTCGTGACTGCGACCGAGAGCGTCAGCGGCGCGACGCCGAAATCCCGCGCGATCGCCGGCAGCGCGGTGGAGATGACCGTGGAATCGATCATCTCCATGCCGATGGTGCAGGCGACGAGAAAGGGAACGATGCGGGCGCGATCGACCATCGGGTTCGGCTGGAAGTGATCGCCGACGGGCGCGCGACGATCGAAGCGGGACGGAGCCCGATAAGGAACGGGGATGTGGCAGACTTGTGCCCGCCCTTTCGAAAAGGCAAGACGATCGTCTCGTTGTGAAGAGCGCCGGCCGACCGGCGACGCCCCGCCCACGGACGCCCTTATGCCCGACAGCACCCCGGATGCGATCGCCGCCGCCCTCGCCCATTGGCCGTCGGACGCGGCCCGGCGCCTCGCCGAAACCATCCGCCGCCATGCCGGAACGGGCGCCTACGCGGTGTTCGACATGGACAACACGCTCTATCGCAACGACATCGAGGAGGCGCTGTTGCCCTTCCTCGAAGCGCGCGAAATCGTGACCCGGGAGACGATGGATCCCTCGCTCGCCGTGGTGCCGTTCGCCGACGAGGACGGCCGGCGCGAGAGCCTCGTCGGCTATTATTACCGGCTGTGCGAGATCGACGACAAAGTCGGCTATCCCTGGCTCGCTCAGATCTTCGCCGGGTTGAAGGTCGGCGATCTCGCCGGCCACGTCGCCGCGCTCTTGGGAAGCGACGAGCCGCTCGTCGCCACCCGGTTCGCGGGCGGGCGCTGGATCGAGGAGGAGATCCACCGTCCGGCGATCTTCCCGGCGATGGTCGAGCTCGTCGCCGCGCTCCGCGCCCACGACATCGCCGTCTACATCGTCTCCGCCGCCCACGAGGAGCTCGCCCGCGTCATCGGCTGCGATCCCGTCTACGGGTTCGGGCTGCCGGCGGAGAACGTCATCGGCGTCTCGACGCTCCTCAAGGACCGCGCCGCCGGCACCGTCACCACCGCGCGCAAGCTGATGGCGGAGGGGCTTTATCATCCGGACGCCGTCCGCGACCTCGAACTCACCGCGACGCTGTGGACACCGACGACCTGGATGTCGGGCAAGGTCGCCGCGGTGCGGGAATATATCGACCTCTGGCGCAAGGCCGTCGTGGTCGCTGGCGATTCCCCGGCGAGCGACGGCTACATGCTCCTGCAGAACGTCGATATCGAGCAGGGTGGCCAGCGCATCTGGGTCGATCGCAGCCCCGTGCACCGCAGCGCCCTCGAGCGCCAGTGGATCGCACCCGCGGCCGCTCGCCAGGCGGCCCTCGGCGAACCCGTCACCGCCGACCGCAACTGGATCTTCGTCACCCCGGACGCGCTGTTCGTCCGCGCCGCCGCGTGATGTGCCCTCCCCCTTGACGGCCCCGCGTCCGCGCGGGAATGACGTCTTTCAATCGCAAGCGGGCGCCGCTATCGTCCGCCCCATTCGTTCGAGCCTCCCTCGACCGCGCAACCGCTGCAAATAACGGATCGCCGCCATGTCCGACCACGTCGTCCCTCACTTCCACAACGACGCCGGGATCGACTCCATCCGGATCGGAACGCGCCGCTTCATGTGCGTCGGCGCCAAGCCGCCGTTCGACCACCCGCACGTCTTCCTCGACATGGGCGACGAGGACGAGAAGATCTGCCCCTATTGCTCGACGCTCTATCGCTTCGATCCGAGCCTCGACGCCCATCAGGCCGTGCCGGCCGATTGCGTCTGGGAACCGGCGCACGCCTGATTTCGCTCGGGAGCCCCGCGGGGGGCGCCGGCTCCGGAGTCCGCCCGCTTCACTCTGCATGGGACGGGCTCTCGTTTTCTCTGTTTCGTTTGTCCTTCTGGAAAACCGGTCTCCGCTTTTCCCGGACGAACTCTAGGGGGGCAGCATGGCGCGCCCGATCGTCATCGCGGGCGGCGGGATCGGCGGCCTGACAGCCGCCCTCGCGCTCGCGCGCCGCGGCATCCGCACGACCCTGATCGAGGATTCACCGGTGCTGAGCGAAGTCGGCGCCGGCATTCAGGTGACGCCGAACGCCTACGCCGTGCTCGATTCGCTCGGGCTCGGCAGCGTCCTGGCCGCCTATGCGACGGTTCCCGAAGCGGTGCGCCTGGTCGCGGCGGAGACGGGGCGGACGCTTGCGACCGTTCCCCTCGGCGCCACGGTGCGCGAGCGGTTCGGCTTTCCCTATTTCGTCGTCCACCGCGCCGACCTGATCTCCGTGCTCGCGAGCGCCGCCGAGGCGGAGACGAAGATCGAGCTTCGGCTCGGTAACCCGCTCATCGACGCGCACATCAAGGACGGCGGCGTCTTCGTCGAGACGCTGCACGCGCCGATCGAGGCCGCGGCCCTGATCGGGGCGGACGGTATCTGGTCGAAGGTGCGCACCCGCGTTCTGCGCGGCGCCCACGCCGAATATTCCGGGCGCATCGCGTTCCGAGCCACGATCCCGCTCGAACACGCGGCGGACTGGATGCGGCGCGAGACCGGCGCGTGGCTCGGCTCGAATGCGCACTTGGTGCATTATCCGATCGCAGGCGGGCGCCTCCTCAACCTCATCGCCGTAGCCCAGACCGAACGCTCGGCCGAGGACAGCATCGCCCCGACGCCGGGCGAAGAGGTGATCCGCCGGTTCGCGGATTTCGCCGATCCCGCCGCTTCGCTGATCCGCGCCGCGGACGTGTGGACCGGCTGGCCCCTTGCGACCGTGCCGGCGACGGCGTGGACGGAAGGCCCCGTGGCGCTCCTCGGCGACGCGGCGCACGCGATGGTCCCGTTCATGGCCCAAGGCGCGGCGATGGCGATCGAGGACGCCGCGGTGCTCGCCGCCAAGATGGCGACGATCCCCGACGCACCGGCGGCGTTCGCGGCCTATGCGGCGGAGCGGCGCCACCGCGTCCGCGCGGTCGCCCGTGCATCGCGCTCGACGGGCCAGATCTATCATCTGACCGGGCTGTCGAAGATCGCCCGCGACACCGTGCTCGCCGCGACGCCGCCGGGCCGATTGCTGGCGCGGCTCGATTGGATCTATGGGTGGCGGCCGCCGGCTTGAGATGACGCGCCGGCTAAGCTAGAGCAGGGATAAAGTCGGGCCGCGGCACGCGTGCCGTTTCCCCGTGCCTACAAGCCTTTGAATCCCGAGCTTTTCCGCTCGCAGAACAAACGCCTCCCCGGGAGGACGGTTTTCGACCGCCCGCCAGGAGAGCGCAATCGGAGGACCGCCGCATGAGCGTGAGGGCGCCAGAATGAGCGCAGCGAACGACCCGCGCGGCGAGGATGCCGTGACCGCCGCCGTCCTCGTCATCGGCGACGAGATCCTGTCGGGGCGCACCAAGGACAAGAATATCGGCTTTATCGCCGATTATCTGACCGCCCTCGGCATCGACCTCATGGAAGTCCGCGTCGTGCCGGACATCGAGGACCGCATCGTCGCGGCGCTGAACGCGCTCCGGGCGGACTACACCTATGTCTTCACCACCGGCGGCATCGGCCCGACCCACGACGACATCACGGCGGACGCGGTCGCCAAGGCGTTCGCCGTGCCGATCGGCGTCGATCCGCGCGCCGTCGCCATGATGCGGGAACGCTACAGCGACGCCGATCTGACGCCGGCGCGCCTGCGCATGGCCCGCATTCCGGCCGGTGCCGAGCTCATCGCCAACCCGGTCTCGAAGGCGCCCGGCTTCCGCATCGGCAACGTCCACGTGATGGCGGGCGTGCCATCCATCATGCAGGCGATGATGGACAGCCTCGCGCCGACGCTGAAGACCGGCCGCCGCATGCTGTCCGAGACCATCGAGGCCGGCGTCGGCGAAGGCGCCATCGCCGAGGCCTTCGCCGCCATCGCCGCGGCCAACCCGGACACCATCCTCGGGTCCTATCCCTTCCACGACGGCACCCGGTTCTCGACGCGGCTCGTCGTGCGCGCCCGCGACCCCGAGCGGCTCGCGGCCGTCGCCGCCGAGGTGACGGCGATGGTCGCGGCGCTTCCTTCCAAACCCTGATCGATCTTCCTTCCGGAGACCCCGATGACCCATCCCGGTCCAGACAAGGCCTTTCCCGTTTCCTGGGACCAGTTCCACCGCGACGCCCGCGCCCTCGCCTGGCGGCTCGCCGGCCAAGGCACGTGGGAAGCCATCGTCTGCATCACCCGCGGCGGCCTCGTACCGGCGGCGATCGTCGCCCGCGAGCTCGGCATCCGCGTCATCGAGACGGTCTGCATCGCCTCGTACGATTACAAGGACCAGGGCACGCTCGCGGTCCTGAAGGAGATCAACCCCGATCTCATCAGCAAGGCGAACGGCGACGGCGCCGGTGTTCTCGTCATCGACGACCTCGTCGATACCGGCCGCACCGCCCGCGAAGTGCGCTCGATGCTGCCGAAGTGCCACCTCGCGACGGTCTACGCCAAGCCGATGGGGCGTCCTCTTGTCGATACCTTCATCACCGAGGTCTCCCAGGACACCTGGATCTATTTCCCCTGGGACATGGGGCTGACCTTCCAGCCGCCGATCGGCCGCGGCGTCTCCGGCTGACGCTCCCCCCGGCGGCTCAATGACCGGCCCTGGGCGCCGACGGCGCCCGGGTGACGAGGCCGATGCCGACCGCGATCGGGACGATGCCGATCAGGTCGGCCGCGGCCACCGGCTCGCCGAGCAGGAGCCAGCCGAACAGAAGCCCGAGCGGCGGCATCAGGAAGTGCAGCGACGAGGCTCCCGTCGCGCTCACCCGCCGCAGCAGATAGAACCACAACCAATAGGCCGCGATCGAGGCGCCGACGACGAGCGCGGCGAACGACAGGCCGAGCGCCGGCGTGAAGCGGATCGCCGAGACGTCCTCGATCGCGAGGCCGACCGGCAGGGTGGCGAAGCCGGCCGAGAGCGATTGAACCGCGTTGATCGCCCACAGGCTGCCGCGCGGGTCGAGCCGCTTGAACAGCACCGTGCCGACAGCGATCGAGACGAGGCCGCCGACCACGAGCAGCGTGCCCACGGGGTCCTCCCCACCGCCGCCGAGCCGCGAGCGCACCACCATCGCCACCCCGACCATGCCGAGGAGGAGGCCGCCGAGCTTCGCCCAGGTCAGCCGCTCGCCGAGAAGGGGAGCGGCGAGGACGGCGGTGAGAAGCGGCGCGGCGCTGACGACGACGGCCGTATAGCCCGACGACAGCGTCGCCATTCCGCACCAGGTCAGCCCGAGATAGAGCGCGTTGTTGACGAGCCCGAGGCCCGCGAGCACGGCGAAATCCCGCGTCCGCATGCCCTTGAAGCCGCCGGTCATGAAGGCGAGGCCGAGCATCATCGCCCCGGCGAGGATGAAGCGCGTACCGAGCAGGATCAGAGGCGGGCAATCGGCGATGCCGACCTTGGCGACCGCGAACGCCGCGCTCCACAGGAGGCAGAACAGCACCACCAGCGGCCACACCGCGGCGCGCGTCGCCGGCGCCGTGGGCGCGCGCCCGACGGGGCCGACCGGCTTCGAGGCGGACATCGCGGCGGCGCCCGCCGCAGCGTGCGGAAGCGTCTTGCAGGACGGGGCGGACGAGAGGGACATCGCAAGATCCTCCGAGGGGGGCCTGTCCCGGGTGTAGGCTTCGCCGCGTTCATTTGGAAATTGAATGTTCTCGTGCTATAAATCGAAAATCAGAATGATAGACGCGAAGGACGGCCGGCGATGCTCGACCTCGATCTCCTCAAGAGCTTCGTGTCGGTGGTCGATGCCGGCGGCTTCACCCGCGCCGGCGAGCGGGTCCACCGCACCCAATCGACCATCAGCCAGCAGATCCGCAAGCTCGAGGAGACGGTCGGCAAGACCTTGATGCTCCGCGACGCGCGCCGGGTCGAGCTGACCGAAGAGGGCCGCAAGCTCGCCTTCTATGCCCGCCGGCTGCTCGCCTTGGAGGCCGAGGCCCGCGAGGCGGTCGCCACCCCGCGCACCGAGGTGGTGCGGCTCGGCATTCCCGAAGACCTCGCGATCGGCGCACTGACGGAATCCGTCTCGGCCTTCGCCCGGTCGCAGCCCCATTGCCGGCTCGAGGTGCGCTGCGGCCTCTCGGTCGAGCTCGCGGCCGGCGCCGAGCGGGGCGAGTTCGACGTCGTCCTGACCAAGCGGGAGCCGGTCGGCGCGCCGGCCTTGGCGGTGTGGCCGGAACGGCTCGTCTGGATCACCAGCGCCCGCTATCCCCTCCAAAGAACGGGCGTGCTGCCCCTCGTCGTGTTCCCCCAAGGCTGCGTCTACCGCGCGCGGATGATCCACGCTTTGGATGCGGCCGGCCGCGATTGGCGGATCGCCTACGAGAGCCCGAACCTCCTCGGCATCCAGGCCGCGATCTCCGGCGGGCTCGGCGTCGCGCTCCTCGAGCAGCGGACGCTGGCGCCCGGTCTGCGCATCCTCGGACCGGAAGACGGCATGCCCGACGTCGCGCCGGCCGAGCTCGCCCTCAATCTCGCCCCGGGTGCCCCACCCCTCGCCCGCGACCTCGCCGACATCCTCGCCGCCTTCTGCTCGGAGGCGGTGCGGGAAGCGGCCTGATTCCGGCCGCCCGCGACGGCGGCCGGCGTCATCATTGAGCCGCACGCGGCGCGTAGGCGGACATGCGAGGATCGTTCGCGCGGGAGGCCTGCCATGGGTCGGTTCGAGAGCAATGTCGCCCACTATGTCCGCAATCGCCCGCGCTATCCGACCGCCTTCTACACGGCGATCGCCGAGCGCCTCGGGCTCGACGGCACGGGCCGCCTCCTCGATCTCGGCTGCGGCCCCGGCTTCATCGCGATCGGGCTCGCGCCGCATGTCGGCGAGGCGATCGGCCTCGATCCGGAACCGGCCATGCTCGCCGCCGCCCGCGACGAGGCCGCGCGCGCCGGGGTGGCGCTGCGCCTGATCGAGGCCCGCGCGGAGGATGTGGGGCCCGATCTCGCCCCGGTTCGGCTGGCGACCTTCGGCCGCTCGTTCCATTGGATGGACCCAGCCGCCACCCTCGCCGCGATGAAGCGGGTGATCGAACCGAACGGCCACCTCGCCTTCATCCGCGACCGCATCACCGACGCCCCGGAGAACAACTGGCACGGCCCCTGGGAGCGCGCGCGCAAGGCGTTCGAGTCGCCCGACGATACAGGCGCCGTGCGCCGTCTCAGCCGGCTCGCCGATCGGATCGGGCCGGCCCTCGAGGGATCGCCGTTCCGCGTCGAGGGCGAGGTGTCCGTCCTGTCGACGCGGACGACCAATGTGGACGCCCTCGTCGAGCGCGCCCTGTCGATGTCGACCACCTCCCCGGCGAAGCTCGGCGCCCGCATCGACGCCTTCGAGGCGGCGATCCGCGTCGCCCTCGCGCCCTTCGCGGGAGCCGACGGACGGCTCACCGAGATCGCCTCCTCCGACGCGTTGATCGCCGTTCCGCGCTGAACATGTCGGCGCGGCGGCGTGCCGCTGTACAGGCGCGCGCCGACCCTTTATCGCTCCCCTTCGTCCCGCCCAGGGATGAGAAGGCGCCCCGCAGAGGGATCAAGGAGCCACACGACATGACGATCGAACGGATTGAGACCGGCCCCCGCATGAGCCAGGCCGTGGTTCATGGCGACACCGTCTATCTCGCGGGCCAGGTCGCCCACGAAGACGTGGCGGGCGAAAGCGTGACCGAGCAGACACGCTCCGTGCTGGCGCAGATCGAAGCGCTGCTCGCCGCCGCCGGCACCGACAAGTCGAAGCTCCTCTCGGCCACGATCTACCTGACCGACATCGCGACGTTCTCGGAGATGAACGCGGTGTGGGAAGCCTGGGTGGTGCCCGGCGCGACCCCGGCCCGCGCCACCGTCGAGGCCCGCCTCGCGGCCCCGCAATATCACGTCGAGATCGTCGTCGTCGCCGCGCGCTGACGCGCGACCAAAGCTTGCGCGGTCCGGTCACGGCCGGGCCGCGCGGCCCCTATCGGCGGCGACACGCGCCGCCGCTCAAGGCATCCGGGAGTCGAGCCGGATCGTCTCGCCGTCGACGACGAAGGTACCGTAGCCGCGGTGATGCAGCGTCTTCGGATCCCCCTGGGTGGGATCGCGCCACGCCTTCACGACTTCCAAGACGAACAGATTGTAGCGGTTGACGAGCCGCGTATCCGCGACCCGGCATTCGAGGTTCGCGAAGCACTCGGCGACGAGCGGCGGCCCGACCGTCTCCGCCGGCAGAGCCGTCAGGCCGATCGCGGCGAACTTGTCGGTGTCCCGGCCGGAACAATTGCCGACCGCGACGACCTTCGGCGCGAGCTCGACGCTCGGAATGGCTATCACGCATTCCTTGGTGGTGCGCAGCGCGGTGAAAGAATGGCCGGCGCTGCTGACGACGCACGCGGCAAGCGGCGGGGTGAACTCCACCATCATGTGCCAGGACATGGTCATGACGTTCGCCACGCCCTTGTGGCGGGTGGTCAGGAGAACGACGGGGCCGGGTTCGAGGAGGCGGTAGACGTCGGACAGAGGGAGCGGGATCACCGCTCCCGCCTCCTCGCCTTTTCCGGCACCCGGCGCGACTCGGTGCGCCGCGCCAGCGTCAGCGCGCCCCCGAGACCCGCCGCGAAAGCGAGAAAGGCGATCATCGTCGTAGCCATCGTCACATCTCCGTCCTGCGGGGCCCCACGAAGGGCCCCGCGTCTTGGAACACGCTCTCCCCGTGCCCGCTAGAAAGCCAGCCTCGCCGGCTTCGATCCTTGTTCTCAGTCAAACGGTGGACGATGTGGGGGAGAAAAGACGCGCCTCTGCGCCGCACCGGCATGAACGATGCGCGGTCGGTGCAGACCGCTGAACGCCGAATCCGGCCCGCCCGAACGCCATGGGGACGTCATGTCAGACTTCAGCGCCGGTATCTTGATGTTCCGCCGGCAGAGCGGCGTGATCGAGGTGCTGCTCGCCCACCCCGGCGGGCCGTTCTGGCGCAGCAAGGATCGCGGCGCCTGGATGATCATCAAGGGCGGACCGGAGCCAGGCGAGACGGCGGAGGCGGCGGCGCGCCGGGAATGGCAGGAGGAGACGGGCCGGCCGGCGGAGGGGCCGCTCGCGCCGCTCGGCGAGATCCGTCAGCGCGGCGGCAAGCGCGTCGAAGCCTTCGCCCTCGAAGGCGCGTTCGACCCGGCCGGGCTGACGAGCAACACGTTCGAACTCGAATGGCCGCCCCGAAGCGGCCGGACGGCAACCTTCCCCGAGATCGACGCCGTGCGCTGGTTCCCGCTCGACGAAGCGGCCGAGATGATTCTCGTCAGCCAGCGCCCGCTCCTCGACCGCCTCGCCGAGTTGCTCGCGGAGGCTAGACCTCACACTCCGTCGCGGTGAATCTGGAACGGCGCGAACGACTGGCTGACCGGCATCATCTCGATCGCATTGATGTTCATGTGCGGCGGCAAGGTCGCGATCCAATAGATCGTCTCGGCGATGTCCGCGGGTTGCAGCGCATGCGCCCCGCCATAGAGCGCGTCGTAGGCCGCCTGGTTGCCGCCGGTGCGCACCAGGGTGAACTCGCTCTCGCACAGGCCGGGCTCGACCGACGTCACCCGCACGCCGGTGCCGTGGAGGTCGGAGCGCAGACCGAGGGAGAACTGGCGGACGAAGGCCTTGGTGCCGCCGTACGCGTTGCCGCCCGGATAGGGATAGGTCGCGGCGACCGAGCTCAGATTGATGATGGCGCCCTTGCGCTCGATCAGGGTCGGCAGCAGGCGGTGGGTGATGGTGACGAGCCCGGTCACGTTGGTCGCGATCATGGTGCGCCAATCGTCGAGCTTCGCCTTCTGCGCCGGCGCGGTGCCGAGCGCCAAGCCGGCATTGTTGACGAGGAGATCGATGCCGCGGAAGGCCTCCGGCAGGGCGTCGAGCGCCGCATCGATCGCAGCATCGTCGCGGATGTCGAACGCCGCGGGATGGACCCGGTCGGCGCCGAGCTCCTCGACGAGCGTCTGGAGGCGGTCGGCCCGGCGGCCGGTGACGATCACGCGCCAGCCCGCGGCCACGAAGCGCCGCGCCGTCGCGGCCCCGAAGCCGGAGGTGCCGCCGGTGACGAGAACCGTGGAGGTGGCTGCCGTTGCGCTCATCGATCACCCTCTCGGACAGGACGCGGACGGGCGCGATGTGACACCGCAGGACCGCCCGCGTCCAGCCCCTAGCGCGGCAGGCGCCGATCTTCGCCGGTCGCGCCCACGGCATTCAGGATCTGCGCGCGGATGGCGGCGAGCGCGGCCGACCGCTCCTGCGCGGCGACCCAGCCCGAGGCGACGAGGCCGTGCAGCGCGCCGAACAGAAAGGCCGCCGTGAAGGCCGGGGACACGGCCCGCCACGCCCCCGCCTCGTCTCCGGCCGCGAGGAGCCGGGCGAGATCGTCGATCAGCGGATTCTTCGACAGGCCCGCGCGAGAGGCCGGCGGCGCCTCGACGAAAACGAGGTCATGGAGCGCGAGCAAGTCGAGATAGGCCTCGACGAACGCGTCCGACCAGGCCTGAAGGCGGCCGGTCCAATCGTCGGCGGAGCGGTGGCCGACCGCGCCGGCGATCCTGCCGGACACTGTGCGGACGAAGCCGTCGCGCAGGGCATCGAGGACGTCGGCCTTGGAGGCGAAGTGCAGATAGAACGTGCCCTTGGCGATCCCCGCCGCCCGGGTGACGTCGTCGATCGTCGTCGCCGCGACGCCCTTCGCCAGAAACAGCCTTTCGGCGGCCCGGAGAAGATCGTCGCGCCGCTCGTCCGCGGGCTTCGTCCGCGGCTTTGCGGCGGGCTTGCCGGAAACGGAAGAGCTCATAGCGAGGCGGTTTCGCCGCGCCGGCCCGGCTCGGTTCGGTGGAGGAAGCCCGTGAACACATCGCGCATTGCCGTCTCCTCGATCGCGGGAAGGAGCCGCCCGACCTCGCCGCGATGATAGCCGCCGTGGGTGACGACATGGGCGAGCATCTCCTCCCGCGTCATCCGCCCCCGCGCCCCGTCGGTGAAGGTGAAGGGAATCTCGACGGCGAGGTCGTCCGGCGCGACGCGATCGATGAAGTCCACATACCAACGATCGGTCTCCCGCACGCCCGCCGCCAGCGCGGACAAGGGAGGCGGCTCGTCGCTCCAGCTCGCCGTGAAGGGATGACGCGTGCCGCCGAGATGGGCGGCGAAGATGCGGTCCACGATGTGGGCGTGGCTGAAAACGCGAAGCGCCGCGCGGAACGCGGCCGACCCGCCCTCCCCGGCCGCATCGACCCGTTCCAGCGCGGCGATGAGTTCGTCATCCGCCGTCGCCTTGTACCGGATCAGGGACGTCAGAAGCCGATGGGCCGTCATCTCCACCTCCGCATTCGCTCGTCTGCCTCGGAACGACCCAGTCGAAACCCGTCTCGGCGCGACCTGCTCGACCCGACCCCCGCCCTTGGCCGGGCAATCCCCGCGCGTCCTCGCCTCATGAGGATGAGGCATGATAGGTTTCTGACTGACGGTCAGTCAATGCCAGTGCGGGTGGAACGGTGTTTTTTGAGGGAGGAAGAGAGCACGGGGGAAAAGGCACTTTGGAGGGCGAGCGCTGGCGGGCAGGCCCTAGGGATGGGCACTGGAAGGCGCGAGATTGTGGGGGCGCTGGGGCGCACTGGGAGCGGACGTCGATGGTGCGTACGCTTGTGTCGGGACGCCGCGACGCTGGGAGGCTTGGAAGGCCGCCCCTGGGTTGCCGGCACAAGGCCGGCAATGACGGCGAAGGGAGTTGTGCTAGGGACGGAACGCCCCACAGGGACATCCGAGGGCGCGTAGGGACGCCCAGATGTTTGGAGGGTGAAGACGTCCCTCACCCTGCCTGCATCGTTCACTGCTGTGTGCGTCCTTCAGAGCCACCTCAACCGCGCCTTCAAGGCCCGCACCGGCGTCTCCCCGGGGGCGTTCCGAGCGGGCGGCGGGTTGCGCAGGGCGTCGTGGTGAGAACGGGAGCATCTCGCTCGCGGCTTTCACCCCACCCCGCCGCTGCGCGGCGACCCTCCCCCTCCAGGGGAGGGTGAAGGACGCCGCTATTTGGGTTGGCGCCGTTTTTCGCGGTATGCCAAGAGCTTACCGTATCGCACCCACCCTCCCCTGCCAGGGGGAGGGTCGACGGCCGAAGGCCGGCGGGGTGGGGTCCAGCGAGGCGCCAAACCACCCCCGTCACTTTCGTCCAAGACGGCGGCGGGTCGGATCGCCGATCGGGCGATGATCGTTCGCGTCAGGATCCGTGCCATGCCTTCGCCGGCACCGGCTTTCATCCTCAGCGCGCTTTCGCCCTGCCCTCCTTCGCCCCTGCCCGCTTCGTTCCCACGCAGAGGTCCGCCGCAAACACGGCCGCTCACACCGACAGCTTCTTGCGCACCTCGGTCTCGACCATCTCCTCGCGGGTGCCGGAGAGGACGACCGAGCCGCGTTCCATCACCACGAAACGGTCGCAGAGGTCGCGGGCGAATTCGAAATATTGCTCGACGAGGACGATCGCCATGGTGCCCTCCCGGCGCAGGAAGTCGATCGCGCGGCCGATGTCCTTGATGATGGAGGGCTGGATACCCTCGGTCGGCTCGTCGAGCACGAGGAGGCGCGGCCGGGTGACGAGGGCGCGGCCGATGGCGAGCTGCTGCTGCTGCCCGCCCGACAGGTCGCCGCCGCGCCGCCCCAGCATGTCCCTCAGGACCGGGAAGAGGTCGAAGATGGTGTCCGGGATGAAGCGCTCGCCGCGTTTCAGGGGCGCGAAGCCGGTCTCGAGATTTTCCTTCACCGTCAGCAGCGGGAAGATCTCGCGGCCCTGGGGCACGAAGCCGATGCCGCGCCGCGCCCGGTCGTAGGATTTGAGGCGGGTGATGTCGCGCTCTTCGAAGCGGATCGCCCCGCGCGAGACCGGCTCGCGCCCGACGATCGCCCGCATCAGCGAGGTCTTGCCGACGCCGTTGCGGCCGAGCACCGCCGTCACCTTGCCCGGCTCAGCGAGCACCGAGACGTCGCGCAGCGCCTGCGCCGCGCCGTAATGAAGATCGATGTGATCGACGACGAGCATGACGCTCCCCTTTAAGCTTCCCCCGCCCGGCCGACCGCCAAAGCCGCGGCCCGCGGACGCGCCTCACCGGCCGAGATAGACCTCGATGACCCGCTCGTCGGCGGAGACGGCATCGATGGTGCCTTCCGCGAGCGTCGCGCCCTCGTGCAGCACCGTCACCTTGCAATCGAGATCGCGCACGAAGGCCATGTCGTGCTCGACGACGACGACGGCGTGGTCCTCGGCGATGCGCCGCAACAGCCGCGCCGTCTCCACCGTCTCCGCGTCGGTCATGCCGGCGACCGGCTCGTCGACGAGGAGGAGCTTCGGGTCCTGGGCGAGCAGCATGGCGATCTCGAGCCATTGCTTCTGCCCGTGGGAGAGGTCGGCGGCGAGCCGGTGTCGATGCTCGACCAGCCGCGCCACCTCGAGCACCTCGAGGATGCGCTCGGTCGCGATGCGGTTGCGCGCGCCGAACAAAGCCGACCACGGGCTCCGCTCGCCCTTCAAGGCGAGGCGCACGTTGTCCTCGACGGTGTGGGTCTCGAACACCGTCGGCTTCTGGAACTTGCGGCCGATGCCGAGTTCGGCGATCGCCGATTCATCGAGTTCGGTGAGGTCGACGCTGCCGCCGAACATCACGGTGCCCTCGTCGGGGCGGGTCTTGCCGGTGATGACGTCCATCATCGTCGTCTTGCCGGCGCCGTTCGGGCCGATGATCGCGCGCATCTCGCCGGGCCCCACCACCAGGGACAGGCCGTTCAGCGCGCGGAACCCGTCGAACGACACGCGCACGCCGTCGAGATAGAGAAGGCTCGAGGTCAGGGCTTCCTGCGTCATGGTTCACTCCGCCGGTGCGTCGGCCTCGAGGGAGCCATCGGCATCCGCGCCCGGAGCCGGGCGCGCCGGGCGGCGGCGCAGGCGGGCGAAGGTGCCGACGATCCCCTTGGGCAAATAGAGGGTGACGACGACGAACAGGGCGCCGAGGGCGAACAGCCACACCTCGGGCAGCGCGCCCGTCAGCCACGTCTTGACGAAGTTGACGACGACCGCGCCGAGCGCCGCGCCGACGAGCGTGCCGCGCCCGCCGACCGCGACCCAGATCACCGCCTCGATGGAGTTCGCGGCCGAGAATTCCGACGGGTTGATGATGCCGACCTGGGTCACGTAGAGGGCGCCGGCGACGCCGGCCATCATCGCGGAGACGGTGAAGGCGACCAGCTTGTAGTGCTCGACCCGGTAGCCGAGGAAGCGGGTACGCGCCTCCGCGTCGCGGATCGCGATCAGCACCTTGCCGTAGGTCGAGACGGTCATCGCCCGGGCGATCAGGTAGCCCACGCCGAGCGCGATCACCGTCGCCACGAACAGGCCCGCACGCACCCCTTCGGAGCGGATGTCGTGGCCGAGAATGTCCTTGAAGTCGGTCAGCCCGTTGTTGCCGCCGAAGCCCATGTCGTTGCGGAAGAAGGCGAGCATCAGGGCGAACGTCATCGCCTGGGTGATGATCGACAGATAGACGCCGTTGACGCGGGAGCGGAAGGCGAACCAGCCGAACACGAAGGCGAGCAGGCCCGGCACCACCACGACCATCAGCATGGCGAAGGCGAAGTGGTTGAAGCCGTACCAGTACCAGGGCAGCTCCGGCCAGTTCAGGAACACCATGAAGTCCGGCAGCACCGGATTGCCGTAGACGCCGCGAGAACCGATCTGGCGCATCAGGTACATGCCCATCGCGTAGCCGCCGAGCGCGAAGAAGGCGCCGTGGCCGAGCGAGAGGATGCCGCAATAGCCCCAGACGAGGTCGAGGGCGACCGCGAGCAGCGCGTAGGAGAGATATTTGCCCATGAGCGCCAGGGCATAATTCGGCACGTGAAAGGGCGAGGTGTCGGGCAGCGCGAGGTTCGAAAGCGGCACCAGGATCGCGGCGGCGACGAGGATGCCGAGGAAGATGCGGCCCTTGCCGTCGAGCAGCGCGACGAGGAAGGGCACGCGGGGAGAGCGAGACGCGCTCATGCTTCGACCGCCCTTCCCTTGAGCGCGAACAGGCCGCGCGGACGCTTCTGGATGAAGAGGATCAGGAGAACCAGGATCAGGATCTTGCCGAGCACGGCGCCGGCATAGGGCTCGAGCAGCTTGTTGGCGATGCCGAGGGTGAGCGCGCTGACGAGCGTGCCCCAGAGGTTGCCGACGCCGCCGAACACCACGACCATGAAGCTGTCGACGATGTAGCCCTGGCCGAGATTGGGCGAGACGTTGTCGATCTGCGACAGGGCCACCCCGGCGACCCCGGCGATGCCGGAGCCGAGGGCGAAGGCGAGCGTGTCGATCCACGGCGTGCGGATGCCGACGGAGGCCGCCATCTTCCGGTTCTGGGTGACCGCCCGCATCTTGAGGCCGAACGGCGTCGCCTTGAGCATCCCGATCAAAGCGAGGAACACGGCGAAGCTGAACAGGATGATCCACATCCGGCCGTAGGTGACCGAGATGCCGTGGAAATCGAACGCGCCCGACATATAGGACGGGGCGTCGACCTGACGGTTGGTCGGGCCGAACAGCGAGCGCACCGCCTGCTGGAGGATGAGGCTGACGCCCCAGGTCGCGAGCAGCGTCTCGAGCGGCCGGCCGTAGAGATAGCGGATCACGGTGCGCTCGATGAGGACGCCGACGAGCCCCGTCACAATGAAGGCGGCCGGAATGGCGATCGGGAGCGACCATTCCATCAAGCCGGGCGCGTAGGCCTGGGCGATCTGTTGCACGACGAAGGTCGTGTAGGCGCCGATCATGACCATCTCGCCGTGGGCCATGTTGATGATGCCCATCACGCCGAAGGTAATGGCGAGGCCGATGGCGGCGAGGAGCAGCACCGAGCCCAGCGAAATGCCGTACCAGACGTTCTGGAACACCTCGGCGATGGCGAGCCGGTCCTTGATCGAGGTGAGCGCGGCGTCGAAATCGGCCTTGTCGGCCGGCGGCACCTTGGCGGAGGCCTCCTGCAGGAGCGCGATGGCGTCCTGGTCGCCGCGGGCGGCGATGAGGTCGATCGCCGCCTTGCGCGCCGCCGCGTCGGCGTTCGCCGAGGTCAGCACGATCGCGGCCTTGGCGGATTCGAGGGCGGACTTGATGCCCGGGTCGGTCTCCTTGGCGAGCGCCGCATCGACGGCCCCGGCCGCGCTCTGATCGCGCGACTTGAACACGGCGTCCGCGGCGGAGAGGCGCTGCGCCGGGTCGGGCGACAAAAGCGTCAGTGCGCCCATCGAGGCTTCGAGGGCGCGGCGCACCCGGTTGTTCAGGCGAACGGGCTTCAGCCCGAACGGCGCCTCGGCGACCTTCTGGCCGGTCTTGGCGTCGACGAACGCGCCGTCCGCCGTCTTGATGAAGAGGCTCTTGTCGGCCGGTTGCACCATCAGCCGGTTCTCGGACATCGCCTGGAGGATGGCGGCGGCATTCGGATCGCCACTCGCGGCGAGCGCGGTCACGCCTTTCTCGATCTCGGGGAATTTGTCGCTCGCGAGCTCAGCGAGCGCGTCGCCGGCGGGGTCGGCCGCAGCCGCGCTCAAGCCGGCGAACAAGGCGGCGAGCGCGATCAGACAGGCGGCGGCGAACCGGGCGAACCGACGTGGCGCCGAAGGCGTGCGTCCGGTATCGACGGGGATCGGTCGGTCAAACAAAGGGGCCATCCTCGGAGCAGGCGTTCGGAGGGCGAAGGCGGAAGCGCCGGCAGAGGGCTCGACCCTGCCGACGCTCCGTTTGGCGGCATCCGGTGTGAAGGGGCGGATGCCGCCAGGTGGTTGGAAGTCGTCGTGGTTGGAAGTCTGGCTTCCAACGCGCCGCCCGGGCGGAGGCTCGGGCGGCGTCCGTTCACCCGAATTGGGTCAGTTCGCCTTGGCGGTCTCGGCGCTGCCGCCGCACTTGCCGGTCTTCACGTTGAAGTTGCCGCAGTTCATCGGGTGGCGCCAATCGGCGATCAGGTCCTTGGACCCCTCGAGGTAGGGCGACCATTCCTGGGCGACGAGCAGGCCCGGGGTCTGGGAGACGATCGAGAACTGACCGTCGTCCTGGATCTCGCCGATGAGCACCGGCTTCGTGATGTGGTGGTTCGGCATCAGGGTCGAGTAGCCGCCCGACAGGTTCGGCACGGAGACGCCGATCAGCGCGTCGATGACCTTGTCGTGGTCGGTGGTGCCGGCCTTCTCGACCGCCTTCACCCACATGTTGAAGCCGATATAGGCCGCTTCCATCGGGTCGTTGGTGACGCGCTTGTCGTTCTTGATGAACGCGTGCCACTTCGCGATGAAGTCCTTGTTCTCCGGCGTGTCGACGGATTCGAAGTAGTTCCACGCGGCGAGGTGGCCGACGAGCGGCTTGGTGTCGATGCCGGCGAGTTCTTCCTCACCGACCGAGAACGCCACGACCGGGATGTCGGTCGCCTTGATGCCCTGGTTGGCGAGCTCCTTGTAGAACGGCACGTTGGCGTCGCCGTTGATGGTCGAGACCACCGCCGTCTTCTTGCCCTGCGAGCCGAACTTCTTGATCTCGGCGACGCGGGTCTGCCAGTCGGAGAAGCCGAACGGCGTGTAGTTGATGGAGATGTCCTCGTCCTTGACGCCCTTGGTCTTCAGGTAGGCTTCGAGGATCTTGTTGGTCGTGCGCGGATAGACGTAGTCGGTGCCTTCCAGCACCCAGCGCTGCACGCCTTCGTTCTCCATCAGGTAATCGACGGCCGGGATCGCCTGCTGGTTCGGCGCGGCGCCGGTGTAGAAGATGTTGCGCGAGGATTCCTCACCCTCGTACTGCACCGGATAGAACAGGATGCCATCGAGCTCCTCGAACACCGGCAGCACCGACTTGCGCGACACCGAGGTCCAGCAGCCGAACACCGCGGCGGCCTTGTCCTTGGTGAGGAGTTCGCGGGCCTTCTCGGCGAACAGCGGCCAGTTCGAGGCCGGGTCGACGACGACGGGTTCGAGCTTCTTGCCGAGCAGGCCGCCCTTCTTGTTCTGCTCGTCGATGAGCATCAGCATGGCGTCCTTCAAGGTCGTCTCGCTGATCGCCATCGTGCCGGACAGGGAGTGCAGGATGCCGACCTTGATGGTGTCGTCGTCGGCGAGCGCGCGGCTCATCGGACCGGTGGCCGCGGTGAGCGCGGCTGCGACGGCGAGCGCCTGTCCCGCGCGCTTCACGGTCTTGAGCCCCAACGCCTCGGCCGGACGTGCAAACGCACGCCAAGCACGGCTCATGCTGAGCGACATGGTGTTCCCCTTTTTGTCGTCACGAAATGTCTCGGGAGGTCGAGCGGCGCGCTTTCGCCGCCTGTCCGCCACAGTGCGGGCGGGACCCGGGCGCGGCTATACGTCGATTGACGTAGGGCGGAGCGCTAATCGACGTACCCGGACGGCGCCGTCGCGGCTAAGAGGATATACCGCGGCATCAAACTTGCTGGACGGCGGACGGCGCAGCGCCTTTTGGGGAACGAAACCGAGCGATGGCAGGGCGGCAACGCATTCTACCGATCCGGCGCGATTACAATCGCTGGGTCGCCAACCAGACGCTCGAAGATTATGCACTGCGTTTCACCGCCAAGAGCGCGCGCCGCTGGTCGGCGCCGCGCGTCGCCCAGACGGCGATCGGCGCCATCTCCTTTCTGGCGCTGGAAGCGATCGGCGGGGCGATCACGCTGAGCTACGGCTTCGCCAACACGCTCGTCGCGACCCTCGTGGTCGGGGTCATCCTGTTCCTCACCGGCTTGCCGATCAGCCGCTATGCGGCGCGCTACGGCGTCGATATCGATCTCCTCACCCGCGGCGCCGGGTTCGGCTATATCGGCTCGACGATCACCTCGCTGATCTACGCGACCTTCACCTTCATCCTGTTCGCCATCGAGGCGTCGATCATGTCGATCGCCCTCGACGTCTGCTTCGGGGTGCCGCTGCCGATCGGCTACGTGGTGAGCGCCGTCGTCGTGATCCCGCTCGTCACCCACGGCATCACCTGGATCAGCCGCTTCCAGCTTCTGACCCAACCCTTGTGGATCGTGCTCAATATCCTGCCGGTCGGCTTCATCCTGGTGCAGGACTGGCCGTCCTTCGGGCAGTGGACCCATTTTCCAGGCCTCGGCGCGCCCGCCGGCGGCACCGGCTTCTCGTTCGACATCCTGAAGTTCGGCGGCGCCGCCTCGGTCATCCTCGCCTTGATGCCGCAGATCGGCGAGCAGGTGGACGTGCTGCGCTTCCTGCCGGCGGTGAAGGGCAAGCCGAAGCTCAGTTGGATGTTCGCGCTGATCGCCGCCGGTCCGGGCTGGATCGTGCTCGGCGCGCCGAAGCTCCTGTTCGGCTCCTTCCTCGCCGTGCTCGCCCTGCGCCACGGTGTGCCGGCCGAGCACGCGGCCGAGCCGGCCCAGATGTACCGCGTCGCCTTCGGCTACGTGCTGCCCTGGCCGGACGCGGTGCTCGCGCTCACCGCCGCCTTCGTCGTCGTCTCGCAGCTCAAGATCAACGTGATGAACGCCTATGCGGGCTCGCTCGCGTGGTCGAACTTCTTCTCGCGGCTCACCCATTCCCATCCGGGGCGGGTCGTGTGGCTGGTCTTCAACGTGGCGATCGCGCTCCTCCTCATGGAGCTCGGCATCTACCGGGCCTTGGAGCGCACCCTCGGCCTGTTCGCCGTCGTCGCGGTCGCCTGGCTCGGGACCATCGTCGCCGACCTCGTCATCAACAAGCCGCTGGGCTTGAGCCCGCCCGGCATCGAGTTCAAGCGCGCCCACCTCTACGACATCAATCCGGTCGGTGTCGGGGCGATGGCGATCTCGGCGATCGTCGCGCTGCTCGCAGCCACCGGCACGTTCGGCGCCGAGATGCAGGCCCTCGCCCCGTTCGTGGCGCTCGGGCTCGCGCTCGTGACGGCGCCGGCGATCGCCCTCGCGACGCGCGGCCGCTACTACCTCGCCCGCAAGCCCCGCGCCCATTGGCTGACGCGCACCGGCATCACCTGCCGCGTCTGCGAGCACGAGTTCGAGCCTGAGGACACCGCCTATTGCCCGGCCTATCAGGCTCCGATCTGCTCGCTCTGTTGCTCTCTCGACGCCCGCTGCCACGATCTCTGCAAGCCGAAGGCGCGGATGGAGGCGCAGTTCATGAGCGCCGTGTCGCGGGTGCTGCCGCGCGCCCTCGTCGCTCGGCTCGATCCGCGGCTCGGCTATTATCTCGGCATCCTGGCACTCTTCACGGCGGTCCTGAGCCTCGTCCTCCTCCTCGTCGACGTTCAGGTCGTGTCCCACGCCGGGAACGATGCGGAGATCATTCGCCAAGCCCTCTGGGCCGCGTTCTTCATCCTCGTCATCGTCGGCGGCGTGGTCGCGTGGTTCTTCGTCCTCGCCCAGGACAGCCGGCGCGTCGCGCAGGAGGAATCGGCGCGCCAGAACACGCTGCTCCTGAAAGAGATCGAGGCGCACCGCCGCACCGACATCGCCCTCCAGCGCGCCAAGGAGGTCGCCGAGGCCGCCAACCTCGCCAAGAGCCGCTATCTCGTCGGCCTCAGCCACGAACTCAGGACGCCTCTCAATGCGGTGCTCGGCTATGCCCAGCTTCTCGAACGGGATGCGGCCGACGGCCAACAGACGAGCCCGGGCGGCATCCGCGTCATCCGCCGTAGCGCCGAACATCTCTCCGGCCTGATCGACGGCCTCCTCGACATTTCGAAGATCGAGGCGGGCCGCCTTCAGCTCGGCCGCAACGAAGTCAGGATCGCCGATTTCCTCGACCAGATCGTGGACATGTTCCGCCTTCAGGCCCAGGCGAAGGGGCTCGACTTTCGCTTCGCCCGGGCCGACGCCCTGCCGGAGGTGGTGCGCACCGACGAGCGGCGGCTGCGCCAGATCCTCATCAACCTGCTGTCGAACGCCATCAAGTTCACCGATGCCGGCTTCGTCTCCCTGCAGATCGCCTACCGCAACCAGATCGCGACCATTGTCGTCGAGGATTCCGGGATCGGCATTCCGCGCGAAGACCTCACCCGCATCTTCGAGCCGTTCGACCGCGGGGCGCGGGCGGACGGGCTCGCCGCCCCTGGCCTCGGGCTCGGGCTCACCATCACCAAGCTCCTCGCCGAACTGATGGGCGGCGACATTGCGGTCGCGAGTGAGATCGGCAAAGGCTCCCGCTTCCAGGTACGGCTGATGCTCTCCGCGGTCGCCAACCCGGCGCTCGCCGCCACCCCGCCCCGCATCCGCGGCTACGAGGGCCGGCGGCGCACCATCGTCGTCGTCGACGACGACCAGGACCACCGCGACCTGATGCGCGAGGCGCTGGAGCCGCTCGGCTTCATCGTCTTCACCGCGAGCGACGGCGCCGAATGCCTGACCATCGTCGACGGCATCAAGCCCGATCTCTTCCTGCTCGACATCTCGATGCCGGGCATGAACGGCTGGGCGCTCGCCGAGGCGCTGCGCCGGCGTGGGCACGTCGATGCCGCGATCATCATGCTCTCGGCCAATATCGGCGAGAGCCACCCGGCGCCGGCCGAGGCCGACGCCCACGACGACAGCCTGCCGAAGCCGTTCGACCTGCGCCAGCTCCTCGATCGCCTGCAATCCTTCCTCGACCTTGCCTGGATCGAGGATGCGCCGCCGCCCCTCGCCCCGGCGCCGGCGGCGGCCGAAGCCCCGCTCGCGAGCCCCGGCCGGGACCATGTGGAGGAGTTGATGCGCCTCGGGCACATCGGCTATGTGCGCGGCATCGAGGCGAAGCTCGACGCCCTCGCCGGCGATCCCGCCAACGCCCCCTTCGTCGAGGTGCTGCGCGGGCACATCCGCAATTTCGACTTCCGCCGCTATCTCTCGGTGCTGGAGGGGGTGGCCGATGACTGAGCCGACCAAGGCCCGCGACATCATCCTGGTCGTGGACGACAGCCCGGAGACCCTGAGCCTGCTCACCGACGCCCTCGATCGCTCGGGGGCGATGGTGCTGGTCGCCACGAGCGGCCCGCAGGCGCTCGCCCTCGTCGAACGCATCACGCCGGACATCGTGCTGATGGATGCCGTTATGCCGGCGATGGACGGCTTCGAGACCTGCCGCCGGCTCAAGGGCAACAACGCCCTCTCTCACGTGCCGGTGATCTTCATGACCGGCCTCACCGAGACCGAGCACATCGTCCAGGGGCTCGCGGCCGGGGGCGTCGACTACGTGACGAAGCCGATCGTCATCGACGAACTCCTCGCCCGCATCCGCGTCCACCTCGCCAATGCGCGCACCGCCCAGAGCGCGCGGGTCGCGCTCGACGCGACCGGGCGCTACCTGCTCGCGACCGATTCCGACGGCATCATCCGCTGGTCCACACCTCAGGCGCTGCGGCTCCTCGCCACCGCCCTCCCCTCCCGCGATGGCCGGCTGGCGCTGCCCGAAGCGGTGCGGGATCAGTTGCGGGCGGGCGGCCTGAAATCCGGCCCCGGCGTGCCGCCGATCGCGCTCGAGGGCGGGCAGAACCTGCAACTGAGCTTCCTCGGCGGCAGCGGCACCGACGAATATCTGTTCCGCCTGACGAGCGAGGAGCCCGGTCAATCGGCGGTGGTGCTGCGGGAGAAGTTCGCTGTGACGGCGCGCGAGGCCGACGTGCTCCTCTGGATCGCCCGCGGCAAGTCGAACCGGGACATCGGCGAGATCCTCGGCTTGAGCCACCGCACGGTGAACAAGCACCTGGAACAGATCTATGCCAAGCTCGGCGTCGAGAACCGCGCCTCGGCCGCCGTGTTGGCGCTGCAGGCCCTCGAGGATCGGGCGCGGTAGGAGACGCCCTTCAATCCGTGGCGCTCGATTCCCACACGACGTCGCGTACGCCGCCGATCCGGCCGATCGCTGTGACGAGCGAATCCATGTCGGAATCCTTCACGCTCGTGGTGACGAGGCTGATCTCGAGGGCGGCGAGGCCGTCCGGACGCGCCTCGAGATCGGTATCGGCCGCAGGATAGTGCGCCTCGCGCAAAATCCTCGCCACGGCCTTGCGCACCGCCGCGGCGGCGACGAGTTCGCAGGTGACGTGGATTTCGTAGGAGGCCTCCGTCTCGCCACCCGAAATCGGGATGCGGTCGATGAAGTTGACGAGCGGCCGCAGGAAGGTGTTGCAGCCGAGGATGAACCCCGTGAGCAGCGCTGCCTCGGCGACGCGGTCCGCGCCTGCGCAGGCGCCCACCGCCGCGGAGGCCCACAACGTCGCCGCAGTGTTGAGACCGCGGACGTTCATCCCCTCCTTCATGATCACGCCGGCGCCGAGAAAGCCGATGCCGGAGACGACGTAGGAGATCACGCGCGCCGCCCCGTCCGCACCGGCGATCCGCATCGCGAGATCGACGAAGGCGGCGGCGCCGAGCGCCACCAGGACGTTGGTGCGCAGACCCGCCGACCGCTGGCGATATTGCCGTTCGGCGCCGATCACCGTGCCGAGCGCGAACGCCGCGGTCAGGCTTATGGTCGTGTCGAGGAACGAGGTGAGTTCGAAGGTCTCGATGAACTGCATGACGTCCTCCGGCACCGCTGGCGACCGCTTTTAGGCGAACCACGGACGGACGGAAAGAGCGCCGAAGCGAAACGGCTATTGATCCTGCTGCGCCGGGCGGCGCGCGGCACCGGCGAGCCCGTCGTCGAAGCGGCGGACGATCGTCATGCCGTCGAACGCCGGCCGTACGCCGTCAGGCACACTCGCGGCGACCACGTCATAATCGAGGTCGATGTGCATGTCGGTGAGGATCGCCTCGGCCGGCTTCACCCGCGCGATCCATTCGAGCGCCTCGTCGAGCGAGAAATGGCTGCCGTGGGGCGTATAGCGCAGCGCATCGACGATCCAGACGCCGAGCCCTTCCAGATGCGGCATCGAGGCGGCCGGCAGATCGTGCACGTCGCTCGAATAAGCGAGATCGCCGAAGCGGAAGCCGAGGGAATCGATCTCGCCGTGATGTTGGAGGAAGGGCAGCGCGGTGATCGGGCCGCCGGGGCCGAAGACCGTCACCGGCTCGCCGGCGCGGATGCGGTGTTCGGTGAGGATCGGCGGATAATTGGAACCCGGCGGCGTCGCGAAGCAATAGCCGAACGCCTCGTGCACCCGCACCGACGTCGATGCGTCCATGTAGACGTCGACACGGCGCCGGCTGGTCAGTGCGAAGGCTCGCAGATCGTCGATGCCATGCACATGGTCTGCATGCGCGTGGGTGTAGAGCACGCCGTCGATCGTCCGCACGTTCGCTGCCAGAAGCTGCTCGCGGACGTCCGGCCCGGTGTCGACGACGACGGTCGTCACCCCCTCGTCGCCGATACGCCGCACCAGCAACGAGCAGCGGCGGCGGCGGTTGCGCGGATCGGCGGGATTGCAGGCACCCCATTCGCCGTCGATGCGGGGCACGCCGCCCGACGATCCGCACCCGAGGATCACGAATTCCAGAACGGCGTTCGTCATGTCAGGCGCCCGTCGGGGTCGCCGGCGTCGGCGCCTTCGAGAACAGGCGGAAGAAATTCGCCGTCGTCGCCTCGGCGATGGCCGCCGGCGTCACGCCCTTCGCCTTCGCCAGAACGTCCGCGGTGTGGCGGACGAAGGCCGGCTCGTTGCGCTTGCCGCGGTGCGGAACGGGCGCGAGGTAGGGCGCGTCGGTCTCGACGAGCAAGCGGTCAAGCGGTACCTCGGCGGCGATCGCGCGGATGTCCTCGGAGCGGTTGAAGGTCAGGATGCCCGAGAACGAAACGTAGAGGCCGAGCGCAAGACTCGTCCGGGCCAGTTCAGGCCCCGACGAGAAGCAATGGAGCAGCGCCTTGAACGGCCCCTTCGCCATTTCCTCGGTCAAGACCGCGGCGACGTCCTCGTCCGCGGCACGGGCGTGGATCACCAGCGGCAGGCCGGTGATGCGCGCCGCCGCGATGTGGGTGCGAAAGCCCCGCATCTGAGCGTCGCGCGGAGCCTTGTCGTAATGATAATCGAGGCCCGCCTCCCCGATCGCCACGACCTTCGGATGGGCAGCGAGCCGGACAATCTCCTCGACCGGAATGCCGTCCTCCTCCCCCGCGCTGTGGGGGTGGGTGCCGATCGAGCAGGTCACGTCGTCATAGCGCTCGGCGATGGCGCGGATGGTGTCGAAGCGGCGCACCCGCGTCGAGATCGTCACCATGTGGCCGACGCCGTTCTCCCGGGCGCGGGCGACGACGGCGTCGCGCTCCGCCTCGAAATCAGGGAAGTCGAGATGGCAATGGCTGTCGACGAGCATCAGGCGGTCGCCTCCGGCTCGATATAACGGGGGAACACGCCCTGCGGGGTCGGCAAGGCGGTGCCGGCGGCGAGACGTCCGACCGCACCGAGCCGTTCGAAGCCGCGGTCGCCCTCCGCCACACCGAGCAGGTCGAGCAGGCGCGCCGCCGAGGTCGGCATCACCGGCTGGGCCAGGATCGCCACCTGCCGGACCGTCTCAGCGGTGACGTAGAGCACCGTCGCCATGCGCGCGGGATCGGTCTTGCGCAGGGCCCAGGGCTCCTCGCTCGCGAAATAGCGGTTCGCCTCCGCCACCACCGCCCAGACATGGCCGAGCGCGGTGTGGATCTCCTGGCGGTCGATCGCGGTGCGGCAGAGCGGCAACAGCGCATCGGCACGGCCGAGCATCGCCTCGTCCGCGGCGCTGAAGGCGCCCGGCGCCGGCACGGCGGCGTCGCAGTTCTTGGCGATCATCGACAGCGAACGCTGGGCGAGGTTGCCGAGATCGTTGGCGAGGTCGGCGTTGATCCGCCCGACGATCGCCTCGTGGCTATAGTTGCCGTCCTGGCCGAACGGCACCTCGCGCAGGAAGAAATAGCGGACCTGATCGACGCCGTAGGTCTCGATCAGCCCGATCGGGTCGATCACGTTGCCGACCGACTTCGACATCTTCTCCCCGCGGTTGAACAGGAAACCGTGGGCATAGACGCGCTTCGGCGGCGCGAGGCCGGCCGAGAGCAGGAAGGCCGGCCAATAGACCGCGTGGAAGCGCACGATGTCCTTGCCGATGACATGCAGGTCGGCCGGCCAGTAGCGCTTGAATTGCTCGGAATCCACATCGGGATAGCCGACGCCGGTGATGTAGTTCGTGAGCGCGTCGACCCACACGTACATGACGTGACGGGGATTGCCGGGCACGGGGATGCCCCAATCGAACGTCGTGCGCGAGATCGAGAGATCCTTCAGTCCGCCGCGGACGAAGCTCACCACCTCGTTGCGCCGCTCATCCGGGCCGATGAAGTCCGGGTTCGCCTCGTAATGGGCGAGCAGGCGGTCCTGATAGGCGGAGAGGCGGAAGAAATAGCTCTCCTCCTCGATCCACTCCACGGGGGTGCCCTGCGGGCCACGGCGGACGCCGTCCTCACCGACGACGGTTTCGGATTCGGCGTAGAACGCCTCGTCGCGCACCGAATACCAGCCGGCATAGGAATCGAGATAGATGTCGCCGGCCGCCTCCATGCGCTCCCAGATCGCATGGCTCGAGCGATAGTGCCGCTCCTCGGTGGTGCGGATGAAAGCGTCGTTCGAGATGCCGAGCGCCGCATCCATCGCTTGGAATAGCGGCACGTTGCGGTCGGCGAGCTCTTGCGCCTTGAGCCCCTCGCGGCCGGCGGTCTGCACCATCTTGATGCCGTGCTCGTCGGTCCCGGTCAGGAAGAAGACGTCATAACCGTCGAGCCGCTTGAACCGCGCCAGCGCGTCGGTCGCCATCACCTCGTAGGCGTGGCCGACATGGGGCGCGCCGTTCGGATAGGCGATCGCGGTCGTGATGTAATATTTCGGCGTCTCGCTCATGAGGCCGGGTCTTTCCTTCGCATGCGGGAACCGCCGTGGGCGGCGGGAGGACGCGCGCCGATCGGCAGGGTCTTCTAGGCGCGCGCGCGTCGTTCGGCCTCGGCGAGATCCCGGAAGATGCCGAGCACGAGTTGCCTGCGGTCGAGATTGAACGCCTCGGCGCGACCCACGGCGCGGTCGATCTTCTCCCACACCTCCGGCCAAGCGGCAAGCTTCGCCAAGGGTTCGCCGGCGGCGCTCCCGGCGCGCACCTTGTCCGAGATATAGGATTGCACGAGGCCGAGCGCATGGTCGAAGGCGTCTTCGGCATCGCGCTGGGCGAGCGCGTCGGCCAGCGCATGCAGCGCGCGTCGATCGAGATCGCGACCGAGCGAGGCGATCACCGGCTTCACGAGGTCTTCGATCTCGACGGCGCCGCCGGTCGCAAGCTGCGCCGCACGGCGGACGCTGCCCTCCCCCGCCGCGGCCGCGCGCAGGAGACGGGTGCGCTCGGCCGTGACGCCGATCGCCTGGAGCGCGGCGAGAAGGTCCGCTTCGCCGAGCGGCGCGAGGGCGAGCCGCCGGGCTCGCGAGCGGATGGTCGGCAGAAGCCGGCCGGGCGCGTGGCTGACGATCAGGAACAGCCCGCGCGCCGGCGGCTCCTCGAGCATTTTCAGAAGCGCGTTCGCGGCGTTGGTGTTGAGATCGTCGGCCGGGTCGACGATCGCGACCCGCCAGCCGCCGCCGGACGCCGTCGAGCCGAAGAACGGCGTCAGGCGCCGCACCTCGTCGACGGTGAGCTCGCTGCGGAACCGCTTGCCCTTGTCGTCCCAGGGCCGGCGCAGGTGCAGCAGGTCCGGGTGGGCGCCGGAGGCAACGAGCCGCCCAGCCGGATGCCCCGCGGGGACGGAAAGATCGCGCGCCGCCGCGACGGTCGGTGCGTTCGGATCGGGGTTCGCGAGCAAGAAGCGGGCGAAGCGGAAGGCGAGCGTCGCCTTGCCGACGCCGCGCGGGCCGCCGAGAATCCAGCCGTGGTGCAGCCGGCCGCTGCGGTAGGCGTCGAGAAGGGTGCGCTCCGCCGCCGACTGCCCGACCAGATGGATCTGCGCGGCCGGGCTCGCGAGGCCGTCGATCGCGTCGAAATCGTCGGGAAATGCCTCTTCGCGCGCCGGCGCCCGGGCCATGCCTCGTCCTCGTGCTGCAATCTGGTGCGGGGGTCGCGTGCCGGATCGGGGATTAGTGCGGCGGGCCGAGCGCCGATGCAAGCTCGGGGAAGCGGCCGCGCACCGCCGCCCACACCGCCGCCTCGACCGCGTCCGGCGTCGCGGTGCCGTCGATCACCGCGCAGCGCTCCGGCTCGGCCGCGGCAATGGCGAGGAAAGCCTGTCGCCGCCGCTCGTGGATCTCCACGTGGTCGGCCTCGAAGCGGTCGGTCTCCGCCGCGCCGCGGCGCACCGCGGCGCGGGCGAGACCGATCTCTACCGGCAGATCGATGATGAGGGTCAAATCCGGCTTTAGCCCTTCGAGGGCGATGCGCTCCAGGGCGTCGATGAGGCCCGGATCGGTCCCGCCCGTGCCCTGATAGACCCGGGTCGAATCGGCGAAGCGGTCGCACAGGACCCAACGGCCGGCTTCCAGGGCCGGACGGATCAGGCGATCGACGTGATCGATGCGGGCGGCCGCGAACAGCATGGCCTCGGCGTCCGAGCCGAACGCGCGGGCCGCGCCGGAGAGCAGCACATGGCGGACGATCTCCGCACCGCTGGAGCCGCCGGGCTCCCGGGTGAGCAGCGCGTCACGGCCGAGCGCGGTAAGTCTCCGGGCCAAACGGCTGATCTGAGTGGATTTGCCGGCCCCCTCACCGCCCTCGAAGGTGACGAAACGACCGCGCGTCGCGCCGGAGACATCTCCGGCGTCGTCTTGCCCACGTCCGCGATAGGATCGACCGAAAGCCCTCAGGGCCTGCTCCAGCGCCGTGAAGGCGCCGGGGTCTTCCCCTCGGCCAGGCACGCGATCACTGCGCGTCGGCGCTCGCGCGCCAGCCGGCCGTCGTCGCGGCGTACCGCTCGGCGGCGGCTACGACCGCATTCTGATCGAGCGCGGCGAAAGATCGCGCGGACTGGGTCGGCAGCTCGTTCATCGCCGACGACGAGACCGGAGACGGCACCGGCAGCGGCACCAAGGAGGGCAGCGGCTGGGCTCCCGTCGCAGCCGCGGCTGCGGGCTCGGGAAGCGGCAGCGGAGCGGCCTTGGCGGATTTCAGAGCGGTCGGCACGAGCGCGGTCGGGGCGCCGTTGGCGACCGGGCGGGGCTCGGGCAGCCGGAGACCAGGCTCGCTCGACAGCGACGCCGCAGCAACCGGAAGCGTCGCGACCGGAGCCATTTCGACCGGCACGGCGGCGGTGAGCGGCGACGGTTGGGGAACCGGGACGGAACCGGCGGCCGGCTCAGCCTCCGGTGCGCTCGCGACGGCCGGCGCGGCAACTGCCGGGGCCATCGTCGTCGTTGCGGTGGCGACCGGCGCCGCGGGCGTGATCGAGGCGACCTGCACGTTGGCGGTTTGCTTCGGCGCGGCCTCGGCGAGACGCGCGGCGGCGACACCCGGGCGGATGATGCCCCCGCGGGACTCGGCGAATTGGTAGGCGACCGGCATCGGCGCGGTTGCCCGAGGCGCCGCGGCAACCTGTGCCACGGCAGCGGCCTGCGGCGCGGCAATCTCTGCCGAGGCGACCTGCTGGGTCGCGGCGCCTTCGGTGCCCGCCAGCGGGGCCGGCGGCGCGCGGGTCGGATCGACCGGCGGCAACGGGATCGTGGACCCGGCGTCGATCACGCTTTCAGCGTTCGGGTCCTGGGTCGCGGCGCTGCCGTATGCGAGGGCGCCGACCGTCGAGACTCCATCGACCGCGCCCGGGCGCGGCTCCGGCAGAGGCATGCCGCCCTCGGCGGCGACCCCGGCCGGCGCGGTGCCCGCGACCGAAGCGGCGCCGCCGGGGGCCGGGGCGGACGAAGAGACACCCGGCAGCGCGGAGGTCTGCGGCGCTTCGCCGGCGATCGTCGCGGTGCCGGCCGTGCCCTGGAGCGCCGGTTGCGCCGCCGCGGCGACCGCACCGGCCGAGGCGACCATCACGGTCTGCGCCTGGGTCGACGGCGGTTCCGGCTTCTCAGGCGTCGAAAGGGTGGAGAGCAGCGTGCGGGTGTCGTCACCCTGAAGCGGCGCAAGGCCGACATATTCGACCTTCACCTCAGCCGTGCCGCTGCGCTTGAAGTCGAGCAGCGAGGCGACGCGGGACGACACGTCCACCACGCGGTCCGGGCTGAACGGGCCGCGATCGTTGACGCGGGCGACGATCGAGCGGCCGTTCTCGAGATTGGTGACGCGCACATAGGACGGCATCGGCAGCGTCGGGTGGGCGACGGTGAGCGAGCCGGTGTCGAACTTCTCGCCGCTCGCGGTGCGGCGGCCGTGGAAGCCCGAGCCGTACCAGGAGGCGAGACCGATCGCCTTATATTTCGAATTGACGCCCGGCTTGTACCACTTGCCGCGCACTTTGTAGGGCTTGCCGATCTTGTAGCCGTCCGACCCGTCGGTGGAGGCGACCGCGCGGGGGCTCGGCTTCGGCACCGAGGCGACCTGATCGCTCTTGTCCATGCAGCCGGACACCGCGAGGCAACCCGCGACGAGCGAGCCGCCGATCATCGCGGCCTTGAAAGTGCGGGAACGGGCCGGAACAGGCGATGCCGTGGCGGCATCGGGAGGACAATCCTCGGGAGAGACGTGGAGAGAAGGCTGATCGACCGCCGCCGCCGGCGATTCGGTGGAAAGCTGGTTCAGCCCGTGTTCGCGCGTCGCCCTTGCCATGCCACCTCGCCTGTGCGGCACCGGGCCTGCGCCCTGGTACCGGTTGGTGCGGCCGCGCTGGACCGCCGCTTCAGCTCCCGAGGCAGCCCCGTAGGCCCACCCCCAGAATGTCCGTTCAAGTCCTCCCGGGATCGTCCCGCGAGGCAGCGCGATCATCCGGATGTGCCGACCCGTTGGCAAGCGCCGGAAGTATCATTCGTTAACGCGCCCCGAAGACGCGCATTACCGAACGTTAACGGTGCCGAGATCGAGCGTCAATGCGGCACCAATGTGGCGCCGCCTTTCACATCGCGGCGGGCGTAGCGTCGCAAGCCTGTTCCGGGGGCCTAATATAGGTGGAGCACTGAAGTGTAAGACCATTGATTCTTCGGTTCTTTCGTGGCGCTACTCGGACCGTTCGAGACAACCGAGACCGGGGACGAACGTGACGGACTTGCGGCCGAAAATGGAGATGCTCCCGCATTATCTGGTGTCGCTCGGCACCACCATCCGGGCCATGCGGCTGACGGACGCGCACGCTCGGGCCGCGGCGCGGGCGACGCTCGGCATTCTGCTCGCGGTGACGATCGCGCACCTCATCGGCCTCGAGAACCCGGCCTGGGCCGGCATCAGTGTCGTCCGTGTGTTCCAGAACGATTCCCATTCCACGCTCCGGCGCGGCGTGCAGCGGGTGTTCGGCACCGTCGGCGGCGGGCTGGTCGCCTATGGTCTGGTGCAGTGGAGCGGCCTCGGCATGCCGGCGCTCGTCGTCGTCGTCGCCCTCGTCTCGGGCCTCGCGGTCTATCTCCAGGCGACAAGCCGCTACTCCTACGCCTTCGTCCTGTTGGGGCTGACCGTCCCTCTAATCGTGTTCGATACCCTCGCCGATCCCGGCTCGGTCGGCACGGTGACGATCAACCGCGTGCTCGAAATCCTGACCGGCGTCCTCGTGGCGACCGCCTTCGACCTCATCGGCATCGACCGCGGCCACATCGCGAACCCCCTGCCCGCGCCGCCGTCGGCGCACCTGCTCGACCGGCTGCGCTCGGTTCCACAATTCTTCCGCGAGCTCGTCGGCAAGTTCGACGCCGAGTTCGTCGGTCACGCGCTGTCGGCGGCGGTCGCGATCGCGGCGATTCCGCCAATCTGGGAGACGCTGCACCTGCCGGGGCTGGTGCAGACGCCGATCACCGCCTTCATCATCATCTCGGCCGCCCGGGACGGATCGACGGCCAAGGCGATCAACCGGGTCGGCGGCTGCTTCATCGGCGGCGCGATCGGTCTCGCCGCCGTGGCGGCCAACGGCAATATCGGGGCGGTGTGGGCGATCTTTCTCGCCGGCGGCCTGTTCTTCGCGATGCAGATCGCCCACAGCAAGACGAACGTCGCCTATACCGGCGCGCAGGTCGCGCTCTGCCTGCTCTTGACCATGGTGCAGGAACCGATCCCGCAGACCGATTTCGGCGAGGCGAGCAGCCGCATGTTCGGCATTCTCGGCGGCATCGTGGTGATCGCGCTCGCGAGCCTCGTCACCCTGCCGATCCGCCGGCTGATCACGAGCCGGCTCGTCAAGACGGAGCCGGGGGCGTGATCAGATCGACGAAGTCTGATCAGATCCCGAATGGCTGCACGATCTCCTGGAAGGCCGGAAGCGCCTCGCAACGCTGCGAATGGGCGACCAGCGCCGGGTAGCGATCGGCCGGCAAAAGCTCGGGATGCGCCTCGCTCGTGAAGCGCAGCGCGCAGGCGAGCGCGATGTCGGCGTGGCCGATCTCCTCGCCGAACCAGAACGGCGTCGTGCGCCCCGCCCGATCGATCTCCAAGATCGCGAGCACGTTGCCGACCTGCCCCTCGCAGCGCTCGGTCCAGGCGGCGGACGTCTCCTCGTGCAGGGCCCTCTCGTAGACGAGCGAGACCGCCTTGTCGGCGAGCCCGGTGGCGAGCGCGGCAACCTTCAACGCATGCCGCCGTAGCCGCCCCTCACGGGCGATCAAGGCCCGCTCCGGCCCGACATGCTCGTCGAGATAATCCAGAATGGCGCCGCTCTCGATCAAGACCTCGCCGTCGTCGAGCACGAGGGTCGGCACGCGGCGCAGCGGGTTGAAGCGCGCAACCTCGTCGGCATTGCGGAACACCGACCACGGGCGATGCTCGAACGGGATCTCGTAGAGCTTGAGGGCGATCGCGACGCGCCGCACGAACGGGGAATCATATTGGCCGATCAGGATCATCTGCGCCTCCGGGCTGGCTTCGACGATTATCTTTTCCGATGATCGCGTCGGTCCAATGAAAGCTTCAGATGAGTTCGGGGTCCAGCGTGAATAATTCCTGCGCCCGGCCGACGCCGCGCAGCGCGTAGCGCCCGACCGAGACGAGACGGACGCGCTCCGGATCGGGCGTCGCGGCGGCGAAGGCGGCTGAGAACAGGACTTCGCGATCGACCGACCGGCACATTGACGCGATGCGGCTCACCTCGTTCACCGCCGGGCCCACCACCGTGAAGTCGAGCCGGCTCTCGCTGCCGATATTGCCGTAGAGCACCTCGCCGATATGGAGGCCGAGATAGACGCCGGTCTGGGCCCGGCCCTCCCGGGTGCGGCGCGCGTTGAGCTCGCGCACCCGGCGGCGAAGGTCCGCCTCGGCTTTGAGCGCGCACCGGCACGCCTCGGCGGGATCGTCGGCCCGGAAGATCGCGAGCGTGCCGTCGCCGATCAGCTTCAGGACGTCGCCGCCGGCCTCGTAAACCGCCGAGATGACGGCCTCGGCATAATCATTGAGGAGCGGGATGATCTCGTCCGGCGGCGCCGTGTCGGTGATGCGGGTGTAGCCGCGCAGGTCCGAGAACCAGAGCACGGCGCTGATGCGGTCCGAAACGCCCCGGGTGATGCGGCCGTCGAGCACCCGCCGGCCGGCATCCTTGCCGAGATAGACCTCGACGAGGGTTTCGGCGATGTCGGCGAGCGAGGCGCATTTGACCGCGAGCGCGAGCGGCGGCACGAGACGGCGCAACGCTTCGAGATCCTCCTCGGTGAAGCCTCCCGACCGTTTCGTCGTCCATTGGGAGAAGACACAATCCATCTCGCCGATGATGCCGGCGCGGCCGAAGCGCTGGATCATGGCGTAATAATCGGTGATCCCGTCGCCCCGCATCGTCTCGAGGATCGGGAACGGCAGGTCGAGGCCGGGATCGAGGCGGTGGCGCAGCTCGGACAACCCGGCATGAAAGAGGTGATAGAGCGGGCTGCGCTGCCAGCTCAGCGCCGCCTCGCCATCGCGCGTGCTGCCGTAGCGGATGAGCGGCTCCTCCAGGAGGGTGTCGCTGCGCCAGCGGAAGGCGCGGCCTTCGTAGGTCGGATGCAGGGTGTCGATGACGACGATGCCGCGGTCGACCGGCAGGCCGGCTTCGCAGCACATTTCGCAGAACTGCCGCAGCAGGACGGATTCGTCGCCGCCCTTGAGGCCCCGCGCGACCACCCAGGCGCCGATCCGTACGATGTCGCGCTCGTTCATGGCGGGCTTCCTTTCGGCTGGCTCTTTTCGGGAGGCGATCCCAATCCGCCGGCGCTCGGCCACGGGACGACACCAAGGACGGCATGCGGATCGGGGGTGGCCAACGGGCGAGGCCGCGGCGCAGCCTCGATTATCTAAGTCGCCTCCCCGCGTATCCAAGTCGCGAAGGCGTCCATCGCCGGGCTCATCGGCCGCGATTTCAACCATGTGAGCCAATAGCGCCCCTTGTCGATCGCGGTCGCGAAAGGCTGGCGGAGCATCCCCGCCGCAAGCTGCCGGCCGAACATCGCGGGCGGTGCGAGCGCCACGCCGAAGCCCTGAAGCGCCGCCTCGATCATGGTTGAGGAGGAATCGAAGACGGGGCCGCGAACAGCCGGCGCCGCGGCGCCGGCCGCGGCGAACCAATGCGGCCACTCGTCCGCCCGATAGGACCGCAGGAGCACGCAGCGGCCGAGGTCCGCGGGCTCGCGCAGCGTGTCGGCGATCTCCGGGACAGCGAGGGGCGAAAGGGGGGCCTCCATCAAAGGCTCGCTCTCGGTGCCGTGCCAGGCGCCGTCGCCGAAGCGGACGGCGAAATCGAGGCCCTCGGCGGCGATGTCGACGCGGTTGTTGTTGGTCGAAAGCCTGAGGTCGACGAACGGATGGGCCTCGTGAAAGGCCGCGAGCCGGGGCATCAACCAGCCGACCGCGAAGGTGCCGACCGCGCCGACGGTGAGGATCGCGCGCACGTGGCCGCTTTCGAAGCGTTCGAGGAGATCGCCGATGCGATCGAAGGACTCGCGCAGGGCCGGCAGCAGGGCGTGCCCCTCGTCGGTGAGGGCGAGCCCGCGCGGCAGGCGGCGGAACAAGGGCGCGCCGAGCCGCGCCTCGAGCGCCTTCACCTGATGGCTGACCGCCGCCTGGGTGACGTTGAGCTCGATCGCCGCGCGCGTGAAGCTGAGGTGGCGGGCCGACGTCTCGAACGCTCGCAGGGCATTGAGTGGCAGATGCGGGCGAACCATGTGACCCCTAGAAAAACTAATCTCTCGGCCGAGCAATCGTCGTTTGTGCCCGCCTCTGGGCGATTTTAGAGGTGGGCTACCCGAACGAGGAGGCAGCTCATGCTCGACAGACGTCAATTCAATTTAGGGCTTCTGATGGCCGGGGCGGCCGGTCTCGTGGCCCTGCCGCGCACCGCGGCGATCGCCGGACCGACCGATCCGAGCGTCGCCACCGTCGTCGCCGACGCCGACAGCGGCCGTGTCCTCGCCCGCAGCGGCCCGGCGGCCGAGCGCGCCAGTCCCTGCTCCACCTTCAAGATCCCGATCGCGCTGATGGGTTTCGAGACGGGCATTCTCGAAGACCCGACCCACCCGGTGTGGACCTACCGGCCCGACCTGCCCGCGAGCCGTCCGGAGGAGAAGGGCGCGATCGACCCGACCGCCTGGCTCCGCGATTCCGTCGTCTGGTATTCGCAGGAGATCACCCGCAAGCTCGGCGTGGCGCGCTTCCGGGGCTTCGTCGATGCGTTCCACTACGGCAATATGGACGTGTCCGGCAATCCGGGCGCGAACGACGGCCTGACCAGGGCGTGGCTCGTCTCCTCGCTCCAGATCTCCGCGGACGAACAGGTCGCCTTCCTCCGCCGCATGCTCGGCCGCGAGCTCGGGCTGTCCGGCCACGCTTATGCGATGACGGCCGAGACCATGCCGGAGTTCCAGGCCGCCGGCGGCTGGACGGTGCACGGCAAGACCGGCAGCGGCCGGGCTCAGCGAACTGACGGCAAACCGGCCCAGAATAGGCCGCTCGGCTGGTTCGTCGGCTGGGCCGAAAAGGGCGGCCGGCGGGTCGTGTTCGCGCGCCGGCAGGTGTTCGACCACCCGTCGGACGCCCTCAATGGCCGCAAGGTTCGCAACGGGCTCCTCGCCGATCTCGCGGGGCTCGCCGGCTGACCCGGCACGGACATCGGGGGCACGCCATCACACCTTTGCGCTTCGCTTCGGCTCGCCGCGCATGCTAATGGCGCGATCGCCCTCGTATCGCGTTCCCGGCCCCACCGATGTCCCCCTCCGACACTGCGTTGCCCGCCCGTCTCGCCGAGACGAGCTATTGGTCGTTCTGGTCGGCGCGCGTGCTGACCTCGGCGAGCTTCCAGATCGCCGCGGTGGTGGTCGGATGGCAGCTCTATTCACTGACCTCGAGCGCCTTCGATCTCGGCCTTGTCGGCCTCTGTCAGTTCCTGCCGATGCTGGTGCTGACCCTGCCGGCCGGCCACATCGCCGACCGGTTCGACCGGCGCACGGTGGTGCGGCTCTGCCAATGGGTCGAGGGGGCGACGATGGCCTGCCTGTGCATCGCCTCGGCGACCGGCGCGATCTCCCCGCCCCTCATCTTCACCGCGGCCGCCATTCTCGGCGCCTGCCGCACGATCGAGCTGCCGGCGATGGCGGCGCTGTTGCCCGGCGTCGTCGGCACCCCGCTTTTGCCGCGCGCGGTCGCCCTGTCGGCCTCGGCGATGGAGACGGCGACGATCCTCGGCCCTGCTCTCGGGGGCGTCCTCTATCTCGCCGGCCCGAAGATCGCCTACGGCATCGTCGCGGTGCTCTATGCGGCGGCGAGCCTGTGCATCTGGTCGATCAAGCTCGCCGCGCCCCACGTCGCGCGCCGCGAGCCGGTCAGCCTCGACAATCTCCTGTCCGGCTTCCGCTTCATCCGCGCCAAGCCGATCATCCTCGGTGCCATCTCGCTCGACATGGTGGCGGTGCTGCTCGGCGGAGCGACCGCCCTCCTCCCGATCTATGCCCGCGACATCCTGCACACGAGTTCGCTCGGGCTCGGTGCGCTCAGGGCGGCCCCGGCGGTCGGCGCGCTGCTCACCTCGCTGCTCCTCGCCCGCCGTCCCCTTTCGAAGCGCGTCGGCGTCACGATGTTCACCGCCGTCGCCGTGTTCGGCGCGGGCACGGTCCTGTTCGGGCTCTCGACCTCGTTCCCGCTCTCCCTCGTCGCCCTGACGCTGATGGGCGCCGCGGACGTCGTCAGCGTGGTGATCCGCTCGACGCTCGTCCAGCTCGAGACGCCCGACGCCATGCGCGGCCGCGTCAGCGCGGTGAACTTCCTCTTCGTCGGCACCTCGAACCAGCTCGGCGAGTTCGAATCCGGCACCACGGCGGCACTGTTCGGCACCGTCCCGGCGGTGGTGATCGGCGGCATCGGCACGATCCTCGTCGCCGTCCTGTGGTCGCGGCTCTTCCCCGCGCTGCGGAAGGTCGATTCCATGCGCGACCTCTGACGGCCCCGCGGAAATTTCTCGATTTCACTGATTGATGCAGCGGTGCGAGCGCTCTGGCCGACGCTCCCGCCCCACACTCTCCGCGCGCGCCTTTCCCCCGCCTCGCCGCCTCTATCCCAACGACGCCGAATTGAACGCGAGACATAACGCACGCGAGAACCGCTGCCCGGCGCGCACGGTCGCGCGGTCGTCGCCCCCGCAGCACGCGATCGCCTCGTCCAGCGTGCCATGGGTACGCGCCAGATTAGACAGAAAAACTTATAAGTTTGTCTTCATAGTTTGCCGGCGGTCTGCTATGTGGGGGTATGGATCAACCTCCGCCTCCCGACGCAGCACAAGCAGCCGCCCTGGCGGCCGAAATTCGCGCGCTGCTCGGTAAACTCCGACGTCGGCTGCGCGACCAGGCGGATATCGGTGATTTGACCCCTTCGCAGGTCTCCGCACTTCTTCGCCTGGAGCGGGAGGGCCCCGCCACCGCATCGAGCCTTGCGCGCGCGGAAGGCATGAGACCCCAATCCATGGGGACGGTCATCGCCGCGCTCGAGGCGGCTGGCCTGGTGCAGGGCCAGCCGGACCCCACGGACGGTCGGCGTATCCTTCTCTCTCTCACCGACTCCTGCCGTGAATGGATTCGCCGTGGGCGTGCGGCGCGGCAGGATTGGCTAAGCAACTCTCTGCAGACCCGGCTTTCGGCCGAGGACCTGAACGTCGTCGGCCGCGCGGTCACGTTGCTGGCGCGGTTGACCGACGGCTGAATTCCTTCGTCTCATCAATCCTTGAGAACAAAGTCATGCCGGTAACGATGCTCGACGCCAGGACGGCCCTGCTGGTCGTCGATCTTCAAAAGGGAATCGTGCGCTCTGCCGCTGCCGACCTGAGCGACGACGTGCCCTCGATGCCCGAGGTGCTCCACCGTGTGCGCGCATTGATCGACGCGTTCCGCCGGCATGCTCTGCCGGTGGTGCTGATCAATGTCGCAGGCGGCGCGCCAGGGCGCACCGATGAGCCCGCGCGCTTCAGCGGTTCGCTCCCGGAGGGCTTCACCGATTTCGTCGCCGAGCTGGGCCAAAGGCCGGAAGACATTGTCGTCACCAAGCGAAGCTGGGGCGCGTTCGCCAACACGGACCTCGATGCGCGGCTGCGGGCCATCGACATCACCCAGGTGGTCGTCTGCGGCGTCGCGACCGGAGCCGGGGTCGAGGCGACTGCGCGCCAAGCTTTCGAGCAAGGCTACAACGTCACGCTGGCGATCGACGCCATGACCGACCGGCGCGCGGTCGCACACCGCTACAGCATCGACAGCGTGTTCCCCCGTCTCGGCGAGACCGGAACCGCGCAGGACATCGTCGATCTGCTTGATGCAAGGAATGTCTGACATGCCGTGGCTTCATCTGCTCGCCCACTTCGCCGGCGGC